>NZ_CANLUG010000001.1:0-909340 GCF_947494225.1 uncultured Psychroserpens sp. | reverse complement strand
AAAGTTGTCAATATTACAGATTTTAAGTTTGCTCCAACAACCACAAAATTGAAACATAGAGCTTATTTGTATTATGATACTAATACATCCGATAGACAGTTTTTTTATGCGCCTAGAGCAGAAATGGTTGATGGTAATGAGCCTCCTCTTGCAGATCTATTAGGACTAAATGAAATTGACACTAATCTTTTAGATGACTCAAGTTGGACAATTGGGTGTGGATCTGTTTCAGGGTTTACTCAATACGGGGTAACTTCAGAAAACTGTAGAGAATTAGGTGAAAATCATATTGGAAAAGACGTCGTTTTATGGAAGGCCATACCTAATAGTGATGGAGCTCAAAGTGGCGGTTTTGGATCATCATATATAAATATTAATCATACAAAGGATTATCGTTTATCTGTTTGGATGAAAAAAACAAATTCTAATGATGGGCTTTCATATTTTAAATTAACCAGTCTTACAGGCAGTTCTCATCATACCCTTAAGTTAAATGGTACTGTCCAAACCTGGCCTTCTTTTTGGAATGGTGACTTACCTCAACTTAATAGATGGTATTTACTAGTTGGTTATATTCATAATAGCAGTTATGCTTCATCTGTTAGTCATGGGAAAATTTATGATGGAGTTACTGGTGAAGTTGTCCAATCAATTACCGATTATAAATTCAAATCTACAGCTACCAATTTACAGCATAGAGCATTTATATATGGAGATACTAATATCAACGACAGACAATATATGTATGCGCCTCGAATGGAAGAGGTAAATGGTTCAGAATGGACTTTAGAAGAATTACTAAGTATTAATCCAGATTCAAAGTTAATATTCAGTTATGATCTTGCAGGAAACCAAAAACAACGCTTCTACTGTGAAGAAGAGGGCTTCTGCTCGCCAGTAGCTCCTGAAAGTAGAATGATCAACGAAGAAGGCGTAAAAATGGAAGAAGAAGGTGTTGTTGTGGCAGAACAAACAGATGTGCCTTTACCTGGTGAAGAAACAAAAGAAGATACAGATTTAACAGATGTAAAGCATACCATTTATCCTAACCCAACTGATGGGAAAATTGCCATTAAACTCTCAGGTAAGGATTACAATTTAACAAACTCTATTAATATTTATACGTCTAGTGGTGCTCTCGTTAGAAGAATCAATATTAATAATCCTACTAATCAAATAGAGCTAAACATTAGTGACATGCCATCTGGAACCTATCATATCCATATGCATTTTACTAATGGGACAGTAAAAACAGAACAAATCATCAAAAACTAAACAACTCAAAAAATGAAATTAAAAAATTACTTTATAGGCTTCATATTATTTTTTATAGGATTTGTTGGTTTTGCACAAACTCCTAATTCTATCCTCGAAGACCCTTCTAACACGATAAAGTTAGATTATAAGAAAATAAATACAAGTAAAAACCAAAAAGCATCTAATGCTAATCAACCAAACGGAGCGGCTAAACAACCATGTATAATCGATCCAAGCACTGGAGATTGTATAGAAACAGACCCTTGCGCAGATTGTGATGGTTTATGTAATCAAATAACAGGAGAATGTTTTGAAATTATTGACCCACCTCCAGGAGGCACTACATCATCTGGATATGCAGGAACGACGGCTGATAAGTTTTCAGTGTCACTGACTGGAGCTGCTACTTATAGCGTGCCTATTAATTTGCCACCTGGAATAAAAGATATAGCCCCCAATATTGGAATTTCTTTTAGTAGCCAAGCAACTAATGGTCTTGCAGGATGGGGATGGAATGTTTCTGGTTTGTCTACAATAACTAGAATCCCTGCCAGCAATCATCACGACGGATTAATTGATGCCGTGGATTTTGATAGTAGTGACAGATTTGCAATAGACGGACAACGACTTCTTTTAAAATCTGGAAGCTACGGTTCAAGCGGTTCAGAATATCAAACCGAAAACTATTCGAACATTAAAATTAAAGCATACGGAACATCACCTTATGGATCTTCTTATGGACCTTCCTATTTTATAGTGTTTTATCCTGATGGTACACGTGCATGGTATGGTAATGGAGGTTCTTCTCGTGGACGATTAGAATGGGCATTATACAAACGACAAGACCCTCAAGGCAATTATATAGAATACAACTACTCTCAAAGTAATAACTTACTTCGTATTAATAGAATTAAATACGGTTCAAGAACAGGTACAACACCACCTAATGATATCTATTTTTATTATAAAACAAGAACACGTCCTGAACTTTCTTACATCAAAGGTCTCACCTTTAAACGCACTAATATTTTAGATCGTATTGAAGTAAAAAGTGGCAATCAATTATATAGAAAGTATCAATTATCACATAATACTACTTCTCTTGGCTATCAAAGAGTGTCGTCAATTCGCGAATATAACAGTGCTAATCAATCATTTCCACCAATTACTTTTTCTTACGATTATTCTTATAGTGGAGTTCAAAGGGATGGTAACACCTTAGATATTTATCCAGGTATTAATTATAATACCGATGCATTAGCCGTTGGTGAATTTAACGGAGACGGAAAGATGGATTTTATCACCTATAACAAGAACACTAGAGATGAACTAAATGTTTTTATGGATATTTTTGATAACTATGGCACTGGAATCTCTATTGGGTATTCTGTAAATGTTGAAAAATTCGATCAAGTTTTTGCCAGTACAATTCTATCTTGGAATGGTAAAATCCTATCTCAACAAGGGGTGACAAATGTTAGAGAAACATTAAATAGTTCTAACTCAACAGCACGTTTTCGAACGTTTGCAATGGCAGCTTATGGGCCAGTACTTCAATATGATAAATTTGTTAATTTCCCAATTGGACCTGTTGGCGATTTTGATTGTGACCCTCCGTCAAATAATGATTATAGAAAAATTCCGAAATCTTATATCAGTGGAGACTTTAATGGCGATGGATTAACAGATGTATTAGCTATTCCTAAAAAGTATTATAAGAAAGTATGTGAATGGGAATATGATTATTGGGATGATTATGACGAGTGTGTTTGTGGTAATGAAACCGTTTCTCAAGGAAATTCTGAAGTTTATTTTGTCGATTTAAAACGTACAGCCAGTACAACTGCTGTTAATATAGGTTCGTTAGCGCATCGTATTCAAGATAGTACAGATAAGCTATTTGGTGTAGACTTCGATGGAGATGGTAAAACAGATTTAATGCATATTCGCGACGGTATAGTTAGGGTTTATTCAATGAACGCTTCAAATCAATTGGTTCAAATTGCTTATTTATCTAATAGTTATATAGATGAAGATAAACCAATATTACTTGCAGATTATAATGGAGATGGCAAAACCGACTTCGCTCAACCATCTGCTAATAATAGCTCAACTTGGCGTTTTTATTTATCTAGAGGCAACAATATTTATTATTACTCGAAAAATATTGGAGTGACTTACACTGAAAACTACGTACATGATGGCAATCGTTATGTTAATGGGGTTTATATGAGTAATCCTCTATATGAGTATCATTATATAGCACAAGATTATAATGGAGATGGTAAAGCTGATATTTTGAAGCATGAAGTCGTCTCCCCATATTCATCTTACATGGTAGTGAGTGATAGGTTAATGCTATACGCTAACAAGCATAATAGTAATGAGAGTACACCTTCTTTTCAGCTAACAACAAACTCTTTGGCAACAAACAATGGCGTTACAAAATTTGGGATTCCTTTGTTTTTAGAAGCGAAGTCTACCAATAGTAACTTAGAGTATGCTTATATAGATGGCAATAATGTCCATACGTATGTCTTTAATCGTGACAGTAAAAAGGATACTTCACTTAATAAAATCACAAATAATGGTCTTGTTACTGATATTTTATATGAACGTATAGGTGAAGATGATGGGTTACCTTATACTCCTACTGCATATTCTCCAGATTATGATGAAGATTACCCTTATGTCAATATTAACATTGCACCTCCTCTTAAAATCGTAAAAGAAGCTAAACAAACAGGTTCTGGGCATGTGCAAACTAAATTATTCCAATATACAGGTGCCGTTTCTCATGCTGATGGTTTAGGATTTTTAGGGTTCAAAGAAGTAAAAAGAACCAATTGGTTTGGATCTGGTGTTGCTCAACTTTGGGATGTATCTATACGAGATATGCAAATGAGAGGCGCGGTAACGCAGCAATGGGTCTCCTCGTCACCATCGAGTTACCCATCCTCAAATTTTGCAAATAGAACGACTTATACGTACTCGACACAATTACTTTCTAATAATGTTTTTGTTAATGTGCCAACTGAAATACTTAAAGAAGATGGGTTGCAAAATATAAGTTCTACAGATACTTATTCTTATGATACTTATAAAAATCCATTATCTATTAATACATCATTTACTGGTGGTTCTACAACAGTAAGTTATTTGTACACTAATAATGTATCTGCAACAAACCAATATTATCATGTTGGTCGCCCTACTAAACGAATTGAAAGTAGTACAATTAATGGCAACACTTTTAGTACAGAAGTCCAATTTACGTATAATAATAATCTAGTTACTCAAACTAAAAAGAAAGGAAATGGTACGCCTTGGCTTACAGCAGACTTTCAATATGATGCTTTTGGGAACAATACAAGAAAAACCTTAAGCGGCACTGGAATAACAAATAGGGTTGAAGAATTTGAATATGACTCTGGCGGTCGTTTCATGACTAAAAGTACTGATGTTCTTGGTCTAGAAACAACATACATATATAACGCAACGATTGGAGTTCTTACGTCTTCTACCTCGCCTTACGGGCAAACTACTTCATATGAGTATGATGCCTGGCAACGCCCATTAAAACAAACCAATTATCTAGGTAAAGAAACTAAATATGCCTATAATACCGAAACTGTTTCAGGTTTGGGTTCGTGTTTAACAAAAAGCACCGATTATCCCGATGGACAAGATGAAAAACTCTATTTCAACAAGTTTGGTTGGGTTGTGCAAAGTAAAAAATTAAGCATTAATGATAAATGGATTCAAAAGCGTTTTGAATTCGATGCTATGGGACGCCAAACGAGAGAAAGTGAACCTTATTTTAGTACAGATAGTCCAACACAATGGAATCAAGTGTACTATGATCAATATGGGAGACCTATTTCACACTCTTTATTTACTGGAAAAGTAATCAACACAACCTATAATGGTCTTTCTGCTACTGTAGATGATGGGACAAAAACAGTAACTACCACTAAAGATGCATTAGGTAATGTAGCAACCCTCCAAGATCCAGGTGGAACTGTTACTTATCAGTATCATGGTAATGGAGAAATGAAGTCGGCCAATTATGGTAGTCATACTGTTTCAGTAACCATTGATGGTTGGGGACGTAAAGCGTCATTAACAGATTCTTCCGCTGGAACGTATACTTATCAATACAATATTTTAGGTGAAATTATTGAAGAAACGACACCAAAAGGCACATCAACTTATACATATGACACACTTGGACGACTGGATTCAAAGGTAGTCACTGGTGACGAAACAGACCTAACATTGAATTACCAATACGATGGCACGACAAAATTATTGGATGTTATTAATGGGTCAAATAATAGAAGTGACACCTACTCTAGCTACACTTATAATTATTATTATGATACTTACAAGCGTTTAAGTAGAATTCAGGAAACCACCGAAACCGGGAATTTTGAAAAGCGATTATCCTTTGATGATTTTGGAAGAATTGAAAGTGAAAATTTCATTTCCAATCATTTAGGTTCTGGAACCAACAGTGACGTGAAAGTAAAGAATGTATATGATACTGCAGGTATTCGAACAGAAATAAGAGATTTTAGTTCCAATAATTTAATTTGGAAAATAAGTGAAGAAAATGCTAGAGGTCAAGCATTAGATATCGAATTAGGAAATGGTATTATTAAAACAAAACAGTATGACCAATATGGTTTTCTAACCCATATTTTAGATAAAGAAGACGCTGGTACAGGTAGTGCTCAAGCTCTAAAAATGGATTATAATTTTGATGCTGAACGAGGTATTTTAAATAGTCGTAAAAATTATGGTTTTTCTAATTGGAATGAAAGTTTTACACATGATAATTTAGACAGACTAACACAAGTTGATGCTCCTGTTTCAAATGTTAAAGCATATGATGGTAGAGGGCGTATTACTAACAACTCATCTGTTGGAGGTTATAATTATGCTAGTAGTAACATGTACCAACTTGCCAATATTGATTTAAATAATCAAGGCGATTTGTATTATCAACAACATAATTTACAACAGATTACTTATAATGCTTTTAAAAAACCTATTGAGGTTTCAGAAAATGAAAAAGGTCGCGTAAGTTTTGAATATGGTCCCTTAATGATGCGTACTCATGCTTTTTATGGAGGACTTCAAGAAGATAAAACGCAACGTCAATACCATAAACAATATTCAAGTATCATTCCTGTTGAAATGGTGCATGACAACATAAACGGAAGTATTAAGATCATTACATATATCAATGGAGATGCTTATACCTCACCTGCATCTTACATAAAGACCAGCGGTATGCCAGGTGGAACTGATATTGATGAATATGTGTATTTACATAGAGATTATTTGGGTAGCATTCTAGCTATTTCAGATGGTTCGGCTAATATTTTAGAAGAGCGTCAATTTGGAGCTTGGGGCAAGACAGATGCATTTAAGAAAGATAATGAGCTTGCAGAATTTAATCACGACTCCTTAATTGGTCGAGGATTTACAGGTCATGAGCATTTCTTTGAGGTATCATTACTACATATGAATGGAAGAATGTATGATGCGCAATTAGGTCGTTTTCTATCACCAGATAATTTCATACAAGACCCATTTAATACCCAAAGTTTTAACCGCTATGGCTACGTATGGAACAATCCGCTTTCATTTAATGATGCCACCGGAGAATTTTTCTGGGCTGTAGTTGCAATAGCAGCAGCAGTTTTTGCAGTTGGGAATACTGTTGCTCATGCTATTAGAGGAGATATTAGTAACTTTTGGGATGGTGTTGGTTACTTTTTCCAAGGTGCATTAGCAGGAGCTATTGTAGGTGCCGGAATTGCCGCGGCTTTAACAATTCCCGTCGTAGGAACTCTGGTCACATGGTCTGGAATTGCATATGGAGCATTTACCGGAATAAGCATTTTAAGCGGAGCTGTACATGGTGCCTTTACTGGCGATTGGAGTAGGCTTGGCAATGCGGCCGAAATACTTGTTGGGAATTTTTACCTCGATGAGAATAAGTCATTTTTTGGAGGTGTATGGGAAGGCGTAAGCAGATATTCATGGCAGTTTTTACAAACATTTGTTGGAGGTTCATATTCTCAAATTAAAAATACTTTTGGAAAGGTTGATAGAGTAGACTTTTTTGGAGGTGCAACTTTCGTGACCAATGAAAATGATTCTGAGACAAATAATGGTAACGGTGTTTCAATAGGTAATTTCATAAATATAAACATCCCAGGAGAAATAGATCAAGACTTTGACAATTATATATTGCAAGATCCGTTATTTATGCATGAATATGGACATTATGTTCAAAGTCAAATATTTGGACTGTCATATTTATTTGCTGTTGGAATACCTAGTGTTATAAGTGCAGCGGGTAATGGAAACCATGATGAAAGATGGTATGAAAGACAAGCTAATAGATATGCGTCAAGATATTTTAGAAGGCATTTTAATGTTGACTGGAGTGATTTTGAAGATGATTTTCCACTTTAAAATATAATAATATGAGACTCATTTTATTTACAATGCTAATTAGTTTAGCTTCTTGCGAAGTAAGTATGGATAATAGGTACTTTATTACTGTAGAAAATGACACGGATGAAACGCTTCAATTTCATGTAGCTAGTGAAAACTCTCCAGTAAAATATCCTGACACTATATTACCTATGAATATGGATGATATTAGTTTGCCTAGTGTAACAAGGACAGTAAATTGGGGTAATTCTCGAAGATGGGAAGATAGAGTTGATGCATTACCTTCGGATACATTGTCTATTTACTTTTTTCATCCTGATACACTATCAACTTATAGTTGGGATGAAATTAGAGATGACTACAATATTTTAAAGCGTTACGATTTGAGTATTGAAGATTTACAGGCGCTAAATTTTAGAGTGACTTATCCGCCAACACCAGAGATGCAAAACATAAGGCAATACCCTCCTTATGAATAGGTTAACCTAAGGAAGAAAAGATTATCATATTGAGAAATATCCTGTAATACAACACGTCTATGTAATAAAAAAGGGAAACTTTAAGTTTCCCTTTTTTATTACTCATTTATAGTTTTAAAACATCAATAACTCATTACAAATGATTTCTGTTGTGTAATGTTTTTTACCCTCTTTATCATCCCAAGAGCGGTTGGTGAGTTTACCTTCAATGGCAATCTCTTTTCCTTTAGTAACATAATCCTCTACAACTTTTACAAGTCCGCCTCGTACAACACTATTGTGATGAAATATATAGTGCAGTTAACTGCCCTTTAGAAATTAAAATTTTTATTTTTTTAAAACTATTTTAGAAACCCTAAACCCATTGGACAGTTTTTCAGAAGAAGGGTTTTTCGGATCTTCTACCCATTTCCCATCAACTTTAAATTTATACTTCAATACTCTTTCATTAGATTTAACACATGTTTTCCAAACCCCATCAATTTTTTTACAAACATTTGTATAGCCTTTCCATTCATTAAAATTTCCAAACAAAACGACAGAACGAGCATTTTTATGCCCTTGCAAAGCAAACCATTTTGTACAGTTGTTCTCACCACTATAGTCTTTATATAATCGATTTGCCCAATAGTTTTCTGGATTAATGTCAAGTGCCTTTTTGAAATGTATCAAAGCAGTATCTATCTCTCCTTTTCTAAGTAAAGATATCCCAACGGCTAACTCTGAGGTATCATTATCAGGAAATCTTCTTTGTATAAAGCTAATTATCTCTTCGTAGTCAAGATTTTTATTTTTTAGAAAAACGTATTCACTAAAATCAACAAGTTGCTGTACGTCAACCTGGTATAATGGCTTTGCTTTACTGTACTCCATTTCAAATTTTTCCATGACACCCTTTAACCGTTTTTTTCTATAAGTTTTAGTTAAAACATCAATCATTCTCATTTTAAATATTTCTCCTTCAAGAAATTTTGGCTTTTCATGTAAACTATCCCTAAAACTGATTGTGATTTTTTCGTTGAAGTTTGAATTATAATATAATTTGGTAGACTTCTCTTTTAAATCATAAATATTAGAATAGACTGTTGCAGCTGGATAGTTTTGACTTGTTTTACTTAATATTTCTTCAAACTCTACTATGGTGTTTTCAAAATGTGTTTTTAAAATACCTTTGGCTATATCATAACGATAACATGTATAATTTTTAGTATTCAAATTCTCCAAATGAAAGTTAGTAATGATTTTAAATTCACCTTCTTTTAAGTGCCCTATATCGGTAGTACCATTAGCTTTGACAATTAAATAACCTCCTGCGGCGTCAACTATTAATACTTGAGCTGTTCGTATGTAAGGGATAAAATATTTATCTATTCTTTTTGCCGCTTCCCCAACTGTTTTACATTCTTTAAGTATATTTTTAAATAGATGAACGGGAGCTGCTTTAAGTTTATGTCTACGCATATTATCTCTGTCAATCTCAATTCTTGACACATAAGTCCCATCAAACATAAGTCCTACTTCGTTCATTCCTCCTTGCGCAAATTTCCCATCTCCTTTAAAGCCGAAAAAAAAGGACTTGTACTTTTCTTCACTATTTTTTGGAACTTCGTACCAGTATTTCGCATTAGATTTGTACCAATCTTCATTATTTCCAACTAGTACTTTTCCATTTTTATATCCTATAACAATAGTACAGGAATGAACTTTTAATATGCATAATAGGAAGAATAAAAATATAACTCTGTTTTTCATTTCTTACTTACTAAATATCCAACAAAGGTTACTCCAGGTAGATACCAAAAATCTACAGTTCCAAAATTAAGAATGTAGGGACTACTTTTAACATCCTTAAAACCAAAAACATAATCAAGTATTAAAGCAAGTAAAAGCAATAGTATTGGAACAATAAAAATCCAAAAAATACTAATATTCAAAAAGTGCCAGATAATTACCAAATAGCTAAGACATATCCAAAAAGAAAAACTGAAAATAAAATAGCAGGATTGTTTAAATATTTTAGGGCTATCCTTGAAATTTATGTAGTTTCTCTTTAAAGATACACTCAAAGAAATTAGAACTAGAACATAAAATAAGCAATAGAATCTATAAACCATGATTACTGCATTATAAGCTTTCCTATGTAAGTTTTATTATCTTTATAATTTAGCAATTGATAGAAAAAAACACCTGAAGATACCTCTCCAAAGTCTAATGTATAATCTGTTTGGTTTGATAAAATTACTCTAGTTAGTGTTTTCCCCGTTGACGAAAGTAAAACAAAAACCCCATCAAACGGATTTTTAAAATTTAATTGGATATGGCCTTTAGTTGGATTAGGATGAATTTTAAACTGCTCTTTTTTAGAATTATTACTAGATAGATTTAAATTACTAATTGTCCTTATTCTGTTTAATTCAACAATATATAAGGTTTCTTCATCTTGCGAAAGACCAATTCCGGTGGGATTATTAAACGTTGCTAGGTTTAGATCCCCATCTATATTACCCTGTGTTCCGCTTCCTGCAAAAACGCTATAGTTTCCATCAAGAGACACATGATATAATTTATGATCTATTGAACCGGTAACTAAGATATCATCACCAAAAAAGGTTAAGTATTGAAATTTTGTATTTGGAATATTGACTAATTCAGTCTGAATTCCATTTGGAGTTATTTTATTAATGACATGTGAGGATTCATGAGATACATATAAATTGTCATTCTCGTCTATGATAATTCCAACAGGCTCGTCTGGTGTATTTGCAAAAATACTTGCATTACCATTTGGTTCAACTTTTATAATTAAATCATTTTGAAAACTAGCTACAAACAAATTCCCTTGACTATCAAAAGCAAGCCCAGCTGGTACTCCCATTCCAGAGGCATAAATTGAAGTAGAGCCGTTAGGTAAAATTTTCCATACTCGGCCTAAATTAAGTTCTGAAACATATAAATTTCCAGAAGAATCAATAGCTAATCCTGAAGCTCCAGAAATACCACTAGCGAATAGGGTTGTGATTCCATCTGGAGATGTTTTATATATTTTATCACCATTAAATGTTCCGTTTCCGAGAAGGTCTGTAGAATAAATACTACCATCATCTCCAATAACACAGCCGTGATTCATAGTAAATACAGGATCATTTACTAAAGTGCCTACTATTTGAGAAAAAGCATTAAAACATACTAAGGATACTATTAAGAGACTAAATTTTTTCATTTCATTCTGATTTAGTTAATTGTATTTCACCTCCGGTATGAAATCCTTCACAATCAGTTCCAATGAAATTTATAGTCATCGTATTAGATGTAAATAAACCTGTCCCAGTCAAAGTACCTTGACAGATAATATTGTTAATACTTGACGTTTGTTGAATAACTGCATTACTCAACTTTCCATCATCAAAATATTGTGCCGTAATCTGCCCATCATTTTCTTGTCCACAGCAGGATGTTATAGTGTCTGAGAAATAAATTTTTCCAATGATATAATCACCAGGAACATTACCGTCATCTATAATTAATTGTTGCTTCACATCAATTGTGAAATTTATACCATTGGGATAGCCTGTATTTTCGTTGTAAAAGCTATCTTTAAGATTGCCGTTCCATATACCAATTAAATTTGTTTGTTGTTCATTTGGTGTTACAGTATCATCATCATTGCTACATGAAGACATGCCAATAGGTAATATGACTAGCCAAAATAATAAGAAAGATTTTTTCATATTAATTGTGATTTGATTAATGAATATGGCTAAATAACCCAAAAAAGACGTGTATAAAGTGGTGATTATTGCTTGTTATTTAATGTTTAAAAGTTTTAACAATCACAGTTATTTATTTTGAAAATTTCTTCATTATCTTTTTTCCAATATGTAGGTATCTGAAACACTTTGGGAATAAAATATAGTGCGAGATATTAATAGGGATTTCATTATTAACTTAATTAGTTTTTCCAATAATTTGTTAATAATAAACAGCAGATTTGTAGTAGATTCTTAATTAGCATTTAGTCACTCTTTTTTAGGACATATACAGAATCTGATTCCTTTACAATTTTATATTTATCTTTTAAATTTAACGTATAACCTTCACCAACTATAGTATTTGAAGAGTAATCTTTGGGTATTCTTAAATAACCTACTCTAAAGTCTGGAGATATTACTATTCCTTTTGTTGCATTTAACTCACCCCATGAATCAGTAACTCGAATAAAACTAAAATGTCGTCCCATGTCATTTAAAAGAAAATCTTCTGGAGAGGTTGACATTGCAGCCTTCTCAAATTTCACCTTTAAGTGAGGACCGTTAAGAAATATCCTAGTAATAGAATCGATACTTCTTTTTTGTTTTTCAACAATATTTTTTTCCTGCTCAAGAATATCTAAAAAATCATATTTTGAAGTGTAATATTTCAAATCTCTCGGCAATTTGTCTACTTTGAAAGCCTTGATCATAAAATCTGTTAAATCTGTATTTGGATTAACTTTCTGAGTCCACAAACTATCACTTTCTCTCAATTTCATTCCATATATTGTTATTGTGAGATAGGCAAAATCTCTTCCATACCTTTCTGATTGGACGAACCTATTGATAAGCATTGTAAAAAAAGATTTAATTTTGATTTTAGTAAGGTTGGCCATAATGATTCCTGAGTAATTTGCCAATCCTTCATTATGTTCTAAACTATTTTCGTTCATTTTAAAACTAGAAAACTCTTGATGGCGCAGTTGCCTAATTGATAAAGCATCTTTTAATAATTGAATATCATTTCTGTCATTTGTAATAAACTTCTTTAAGAGTTCAAGCTCAAGTCTCATTAATATACGTCCATTATATGTTACTAAATGACTCGTGTTTTGTATACCCGTCGAATGCCCTCTGGATTCTAACTCAACATGCGTAAGCTCATGTGTTACCACATCTATATCAAAACCTGGTATAGTTGAAAGAGGCAAAGTTGCTACTGCCCAAACCTTATTCTTCCATTTAACAATTGTATTTGTACCGCTACCAAGCATTTTGTCCTTTGGTAAGGTTCCTTCATAACAAGTATAGTTCTTAGCAAATGCTTCTTCATCTGGATTGGTGTTAGCATAATACTTTCCATTCTTATCATCAATCAACAAGACTGGCCCGTAAATATTCTTGTTCCAGATGTATCTGTTTTTAGCTGTAGTAGAATCAACTTTTTGGAAGAATTTTACTAAATTTTCACATGAATAACTGTTATAACCTTCTGTAAAGTGGGAGTTTTTTTGAATCTTTTTTGTAGACTGCTTTGAGATGCAAATGAAAGTTAACAAGCAGGCAACTAATAGTAATTGAATATATTTCATAATATAATTTATTGATATGATTTCATCATGATCTTAACTATAGCATAAATTGATTATGCCTTTTATAATTTAATTAAAAAATGAAATGAAAAAGTGGTGATTATTGCTTGTTATTTAATGTCTAAAAGTTTTAACAATCGCAGTCATTTATTTTGAGATTTCTTCACTATCTTTTTCTAACATGTAGGTATCTGTAACGCCATTGTATATCCATAGGCATTTACCTTTTTCAGAAAAATCTAATTGTAAATCATAGTTTTTGGAGAAGAAATAATTGGGTTTATAGAGAAAAAGCTCTTCTAAGGGCTCGTTATTGGAAAACACAAATACTCTTGCATCTTTAATGATTATTTCAAAAAAATCTTCAACATCGTCAGGATACATATATTTGCCTTTAATGAAATTATAGCTTGAGATATCTTCTATAGGAATTTCACTCCTAATTTGAGGATTATAAATCTTTTTCTCGTCCACAATAGCGCTCATGGTTCTACTAACATTAAAGACATCTGTATTTTGATGATTATTTAAAGCAATGATACTTCTATTTTTATCCAAATATCTATACATAACAGACTCAAAACCATTAGAAACTCCAGAGCAATAAGACAAAATACCATTCGTTTTCGTTTCAACATTCAACCAACTTCCCAGTGTATATTCTGAATTAGGTAACTTACTAAGCATTAATTGGGTAGAGGACTCATTAAGTAATGTTTTATTTTTTAAGGCCAAATGATAGTTATATAAGTCTTTAACTGTTGAATAAGCCGAGGCCTGTCCTTTAAGGTTGGGAGTAAAAACATATTGAGCTTCTATATTGGTATTGTAACCATCCTTCCCTTCTCCGTATTGATAACCAGATGCAAAGTTTTCGTATGTTTCCTGAGGGTTAAAAACAGCTCCAGTGTTTTTCATCTTTGCAGGTAAAAAAATGTATTCTTCGCAATACTCCTCATATGTTAAACCAGACACTTGTTCTATAATTTTGGTCAACAAGGCATACCCTCCATTAGAATATTCTTCTGAAGTACCAGGCTTAAAGAGGAGTGTTTGTTTACCTATAATACTAATGATACTATCAAAATTAAATTCTCTTTTTTCATGCCAACTCTCTCTCCAATCTTGTGGAAGCCCTGAACTGTGGTTGAGTAGATGTTTAATTTGTATACTTTCAGAATTAGGGAAATCAATCAAAAATTTAGAAAGGTTATCTTCAATTGATAATTTGCCCTTCTCTTGTAATTGTAGAATAGCTACTGCCGTAAATGTTTTTGTGATCGATCCAATTTTAAATTTAGTTTCTCTATTATTTTCAATCTCTTGCTCTCGATTAGCAAAGCCAAAGCCATTAGAAAAAATAATAGAATCATTTCTTGCTACTAACACCGTTCCACTATATGATGCTGTTTGTGATCTAAAATTTAGATAATCATACATCTGAAGCCTCTCTCCTTTATATATGCTTTGATTGTTTTTAGTATTAGAATTACAGGTTATCAGTAATACCGAAAAAATTAATATTATAAAAATCTTAGAGTTGTAATTCATTATTTTTTGCCTTGAAAAGTTATTTAGTAGGTAGAGTTAATGGAGTATAGATTATGACTCATGAGGTGTACTTTCATCAATAGCCATACTTCCAATTATTGCTCCAGCAATAATCCAAGCTATTACGATTTGAAATAATCCAACCATGTATAAAGTGAAATCGTGTAGAGGTGAAAATACATAAGGATAAGATACTAGGGGAATCCCAAAACCTATAGCTGCTTTGATGCTGGCTTTAATTCCGCCTTTAAATCCAGGTAGACCTTGTAATCTAACCATCAAACCAAGTCCCCAAGAAATAAATAATGAAATCAAAATTCCGCCTAAATACCAAAGCGGACTATTATTTGCGTAATCTTCTGGCGTGTATCTATGTGCTTCTACTTGAACATCACTAAACCACCAACCATACCAAATCCCTCCAAACATACTTAGAAAAAGTGCAGATAAAATAATCGAAATTGGACGAATTTTTATTTTTTTTTTCATAAATATCTTATTTAGAATTCCAATCAAAATTGAGATTATTCATTTCTACTAATGTGGTTAAAGTTGCTTTTTATTCTAAATTCTGAGCAGATAATAAAATTCTATCTATTAGTTTCCCTTTTATAATCACTGTTTCAATTGAATTATAAGCATTAATATCTTTTAAAGGATTTTTATCGAGAATTAATATATCTGCTTGCTTACCTTCTTTAATTGAACCTATTTTTTCATCCAAATGAAAAGCTTCTGCATTTCTGATTGTCGCAGCAAGAAATATATCTTCTAAAGGAATACCGAAATCATAGAGCGATTTCATTTCTAACAAACCGTTAAGCCCTGGAGGGTTCCCAATACCATCAGAAGCTGGAGTGTCTGAGCCCAATATGAGTTTAACTCCTAATTGATGAGCAAGTTTAATGCTATTAGCTACTCTGGAATTCATCGCTTCAAAATAAACTTCATTAGGCACTGTATCATCAGGTTTTTTAGATTCATATAAAGATTCTAATTCTAATTGAGACCACCTACCTTCACTGTCTTTTAGAAATTTTAAAATCTCCTTATTGTAGACATGTACTATGTTAGTATTATTAGCAAGAGACCATTTGTAAGTATCATATTCTCCTAAAATCACTCTCGAAGTAGATTGAATATATTTATTTGCATTAGCTATCCTTTTATATAATGATGATAAGGTTTTTGGTGGTTTACTGTCTAATTTATTTGCATTCCAATGCCATAGTCCGTGAGCAAAAACATCTATATTATTTCTAAGACCAGCTTCATAGGCTTCATAAGAAGTAGCATGCAGTAAGACAGGCAAATTATAGCGATGCGACTTAGAAACTAATCTAGATAAAAGTGAATCTGAAGGAACAGGCCAATTAAAGGCGCCACCAAATCCTTTCTCATAATATGTTTTAATAGCAATGGCTCCTTCATCAATAGATTCTTCGATAACAGTTTCTATAGAATATCTATTTAAATCTATATCTTTTGGTAAGGTCTTTAATTGAGAATAGTCATAAATCCATTTAGGAAAAATTTTATAGCGTAATGGTTTAGGAAACAAACTATGCCCATAACCATCAAAATATCTAACTCCTCGTCCTGAGCTAAAAAGGTTTGGTCTCACATTAGCTTGATAAAATTGCTTTTTTGTACGCTCCTTTAAGTCTAAATCTATAAGAGTAGTGAACCCAAAATACAAATAGTTTCTTGGTAGTTGTTTATAATAATCCTTTATTAAATTGGGATATGTTTCGTAATGTTCATCTTTAAAGATTCCCGTGTGCCCAAGATGGACATGGCTATCAATTAAACCAGGAATAATGTATTTATTAGAAATATCTATTGTTTTATAGCTCCCTAATAATTGAGGTGCATTTTTACCAAAATACAATATAGAATCTCCTTGTATTACTAAGTGATTTATGTCTTCAGTAATTTTTCCACTCAAATCGGCAGTAATGACTTTTCCATTTTTAAAATAGATAGCATCTTGTGTATTTATATGGCTTTTTTGGTACTTACATCCCAAAAGACAAATTGTGAAAAGTATTATAAAAAATTGTCTATTCATTTTGTGCAGATAAAACATCTCTATTTATTAATTTGCCATTGATAATTATAGTCTCAATAGAATTATAAGCATTAATATCTTGTAATGGACTTTTGTTTAAGATGAGTATGTTAGCCTTTTTTCCTTTTTCTATACTTCCTATTTCATTGTGGAGGTTAAAAGCTTTGGCATTATTTATAGTCACCGCTTTAAAAATTGTTTCTAAAGAAACGCCAGCCTCATTCCAATGAGTTAATTCAAGAAAACCATTATAGCCTGGTGGATTGGTATACATATTCATAGCCACACCATCTGATCCAAATAACAAATTGGCATCGTTATCAGATAAAAATTTAGTTATAATTTCCAGTCTTTTTTTTACTGATATTGTTAGTCTTTGTCTCATTTCTTCATCGTTTTCAAAATTCATCCTTGCTTGATTGTAAAATTCTGGATTAACTTTTTTAATAAAATTAATTCTATTCAAAAGTTTTCGTTTTATCCATTGAGACTCTTCGGTATGTAACCAGTCTATGAATATTTTCGGAAGCACATTTTTTATTTCTTCGTCTTTAAGAAGGCTTTCTGTTAACACATCATCTTCTGCAAATAGGGTTCTAAAAGTAGGCTGATAACCTATTTTTTTATTTGAAATACTTTTCAACAAGTCCTGATGTGCTTTGGGCAATTTTGTGTATTCCAATTCTCTTGGATTTGTAGTCCAGTTCCACATACCATGAGCAATAATATCTACGTCTACACTCTCAGCGAATGATTGTCCTTCAAAAGATGTGGTATGTAATATGACAGGTAAACTTTCATTATGAGCTTCGGTAATAAGTTCTGTCATTATATGTTTTGTGGGTGACTCCCAGAATTTTTTAAATCCAGAGGTTTCATCTTCATATAATGTTTTTACACATATAGCATTTTCTTTACCTAGGTTCTCAATTACTTTTCTTGGTGTATGCAGCTTTAAATCTATAGAATCAGGAAACTTAATATTCTCATTATAACTATCATACAAAAAAGGGCTTTGATACCTAACTCTTTTTGGCAATTCTTCCATCTCCATCATAAAATCATTCATCACCTGAACTTGCTGTCCGCATGTATAAATATCTGGTTTTAAATTTGATTCATTAATGTTATTAACAATATCTGGAGCATAATTATTCAAATCGATTAAAGTAGTAAAACCATAATATAAAAAACTCTTAGGAAGTTGTTCATAGTAAGCTTTGATCAATTCAGGATATTTTTGTTTCTGTTTGAAATTTAAACCAGGGACATTAGCCAAGTGCACATGACTATCTATTAATCCAGGCATGATATATTTGCCTTTAACATCTATGGTAATGTATTTACCTTTTATTTGGGGAGCTTTTTCTCCAACATAAACTATAGAATCACTTTGAACTATAAGATGACTTTGTTTATTTATAATGTCTCCGTGCTGATTGGCTGTTATGATGGTTGCATTTTTGAAATAAATAGCATCGTCTAATAGTAAATAACTATTTTCATGGTTGCATCCAAATAGAAGTATCCCGAAAATTAAAACTATGCCTTTTTTCATATTTAGTGGATTATTTTTTTATCCATTTCATTTATTTTTTCAATTAAGAATCCATCTGTAGAGTCTATTTCCATCCCTCTTTCAAAAGCCTCTTTTGCTAGCTCATAATTTTCATTTCTTCTATAAGCCATCCCTAAATTAATATAGGTGTCTAATGAATCTTGAAACAACTCATTGTTTATTTTAAAAAGTGCAATTGATTCTTTCATTCTCCATATCTGATATTGAGATGCACCAAAGTCACTTAATTCATTATATATTGCGTTTTTGTTAACATCTTTCTTAGGCTTAAGATTCAACTTGGATTTGAGTTTTTTTAAATCATTATCTCTTATAAATTCATTTATATAGTTAGAAACTATTGACTCTTCTTTTATTTTCACCTTATATGATGGCCACATATAAACATAAGAAGCTGCTCTCATAATCTCTGGAATCATATACCAAGCATTATCAGAATTAGCCATGATTACTATACCTTGTTTAGTTTTAGGTATATAATACATCATTGTTCTAAAGCCCATGTTTCCACCAGGGTGGTAAATTGCCGTGTAATCATCTTGAATATCTAAAAACAATCCCAGTCCAAAAGCCTTATCTTGAGCTTGTTGTGTTTGCATCTCTATGACACTTTTATGAGATAATTGAATTGCATTTTTTTTATAATTGGCCGTATTAAGAGTAATAATAAATTTTGCTAAATCTTTTGGTGTTGTCCATAGACCGCCTCCAGCTCCATTTGAGGCCAAATTATACCAACCACCTTCTAACATTTGATCTCCTTTATAATATTCTTTAGATACGTTTGGATAATACTTCTTTTCCAGTCGCGTTTGCCATACCGTATTAGTTAACTTCAATGGTTTTATGAGTTTTTCTGTAGCTATATCTACAAAGGACCTTCCCGTAACGTCTTCTATTATAAGTTGTATCACTTGATATCCACCTCCAGAATAATTCCATTTAGCTTGGGGTTTCTGTTTAGATACCACCTTTGCAGAATTCGCGGGATATATGCCATTTAGAATTTGATAAATATCTGGAAGGGTATCTGTTTTTTTATAACCATCAAAACCATGAGTAGATAATCCCGAAGTATGACTAAGGAGCATTTTAAGTGTAATTACTTCATTTTTGTTATAGTTATTTTCTGGGATTTTCCAAGTTTTTAAATATTGATTGATGTCAGTATCTAAATCAAGGATTCCTTCATCAACCAATTGCATTACTAATGTAGCAGTCAATGACTTGCCTGTTGAAGCAGATTGAAACATGGTATTAACATTTCCCTTAAATTTTAAGTTTTTATCACTGTAGCCATAGAATTTTGATTTTACGATACTATCATTTTCAATGATAGATAGACTTAAACCTGGAACCTTGTAATAGCTTAATCGATCTTGAATATCCATAAATAACAAACTATCCAAGGACTTTGAAAATTCTGGCAACAAACTGTTTTCAATTGTTCTTTCAAAAGGCTTTTCTTGCTTTTTATTTTTGCATGAGAGAACAACCAGTAATAAACCTACAATAAAAACTATACTTTTTTTCATCCTTTAAATCATTATGTTAAGAGAAAGACCTGCTCCTAATTGTGTTAATTTAGAATTACTCAAAGGCAAGTAAGTCATTAACTCAAGGCCCCAAGATTTTCCTAACCTATACCCAACCCCTATTTGAGATTGTATTGTAAATTGAGTTTTGCTAAACTTATATGTATTGTTAATTTCCAAATTTGAGTCATTTAATATTGCTTTTTGATAAAAATTACTTGGACCAAATTTTATACTTGTTAGTGTAGACAATCGTTTATTAAAAAATAAAAAACGATGTCCAACATTAGCTTGTATATACTGCCAATAACTCGTTCTAGATTGAGTAATCTGCGCATTGTCATTCCCAATAACAGACACGCCATATTGCGTAGATATTCCCACATGTGCTTTGCCAAAACTCCAATAATAGATATCTCTATTAATTTCTATTTCAATACTTGCAACAATATCATCTGCAATCCTATTAATATTGGTTCTAAGCAGTAATTCATCTATTAACCGTCTTTTATTTTGTGCATCTGTTGCGGTTAACGAAACCATTGATATAAATAATAAAAAACTTGATTTCAAACTACTCATCTTCATAAATATAGGTTAACGCCTCTGGATTATTTCTAACATCACTATGATTTGCATTAGGAAGTATCTGAAATTGGGATATTAAACCCAAATAATTTCTACTTAAGAGCTGTGACTTAAAAGTTTCAAAATATAGTTTTTGAATCACTTGTTCTAACTCACCAACACTCACATATATTTTTGTATCTAAACTAGTATGAGCTTCTGAAAACTGTTGCTCTTCATTAAGCATTAAACCATTATCCCACCATAAGCTGGGGCTTTCAATAATGTAATTTTTAAAAACATTAGGATTTTGGTTGTGTTTCAATAGCGCTATTGTTGCAAATAAACCTCCGAGGGAATGTCCTTTCAAGGTATTACCAAAATTAGAATCTACTCTATAATTTGAATTTATATAAGGAATGAGTTCTGTTTTAAAAAAATCATAAAAAACATCTGCACCTCCACTATCTTGAAAATCCTCTAAATATGTTGGCGTAAAATCTCTTTCTCTCTTGTTGTTTCCTAAGTAATCAATTCCAACTATAATAAACTCTTCAATACCTGATAAAGACTCTGCATTTTCTATTGTAAGCTCTACCGTAAAATCTCCATCGAGCTGATATAGTACTGGAAAATCATTAGAACTATTATCATAACTTGGCGGTAAGTATACATATAGCACATAATCTTCATTTACAATATTGGAATGAAAATTAATAATATCTACTTTATCTGTATTAACCGTATCATCATCAATAGAACAATTAGTAAAAACCAATAGTATTATGAGCTTGACAAAAATGATATATCTATACTTCATGACAAAATTATTTGTTGTTATCGAAAACTTTTTTGAAATCTTTTTGGCTTATAGGCATACCTTCTTTTGGTGAAACTATTTCGACTTCATCATAAAATTCTAGAGATTTCAATTTATAATTAAAGTCATTCACTGTTAACTCAACGATGGTTCCTGTTAATCCAAAATATTTACTAGGAAAAACAATCGTTTTATTCTCGACAAACCAAGCTGTAGCCTCAGTGTCCTTTAAAAAATATTCGTTAGCTTTTAATGTTGCAGTCGCTTTTTTGCATTTATAACCATCAATTTCTTTTTCAACGTTATGAATTTTCCATTCTATTTTAGGCAAATCATCCTCAATCGAATACAACTTTGATCCATTAAATAATTTTTTATGAACAAAATTTTTAGATTTTAAATTAGAGAATAATGTATCCGATCCCGTTACTTCTAAATCTGCAAAATTGATATTAATCCTATTATTTTTGGACACTATTAACTTTTCTCTTTTAAATGACATTGTATTACCGTTGAATAAAACTTCGTAATCTGCATTAGACATTTCATAAATTAACTCATCCATTTCATTACTAATGAACATACTTCCTTCTGAGACTTTAGTATCACGCTTTACGTGATAAACTGCTTTTCCTGATTTTTCTTGTGCACATACTGTAAACACAATAAAAACAGAAAACACCATACTGTAAATTTTCAATTTCATATTATTTTATTTTATTAAATATTTCTCCTCCATAAGAAATGGATACTGATTCGTTATTTTCTACAATAAATTTTATGACACTTCCCGAATTAGGAATTAGTTCTACACGCATTGTATCCAACTGAGGGAAAGGTGTGCATACTGCCTTTAGATTCCCAATTTCTATATAATTTTCACCATTATTAAAGGTCACAATGGCAGTGCCAAACTTTTCATTATAATAATGACCTATGTAGTTTTGCTTTTCTAAGGAAAGTTCCCAACTTCTAGCTGCTTGTTTTTTTTCGTGTGCCGTTTGAGACTTTTGAGCAGATTCTAGTAATTTCGGTATCTTTTTTTTCAACGTTTTTTCATGCTTTTTCAAATTAGAGTCATTTCCTAAATACAAATCGTAAGCATATTTGGCTATTAGGTTCGCAATTGGTAATCCTAATTCATGATTTATAAATACGGCTACACCTAAGTTTTTTTCTGGCAAGAAAGAAAGATGCGAATAGTACCCAGAATAACCTCCAAAATGATAAACAACACTATGTTTATTAAAGTTTCCAATGCGCCAACCCTTCCCATAGGCTTTTCCATCAAACACTTTAATCCCATCATGAGAAGTTGAAACATGTTTAGTGTAAGTACTTTCAATTAATGCTTTTGAAACTAAAGCTTCAGTGTTGTGCTTTCCTTTACTCAGGAAAAATGATAAAAACTTACCTATATCATTAGCATTGCTTACTAAACCACCAGCAGCATGCATAGTGGCATCAGATTTTTGCAAATGTATTTTCTTTAATTTTTCCGGAAACACGCTAACATAAGGCTTGGCAATATTTTTTGAACGCGATATATATGCTGTTGTATTTTCCATATCTAAAGGTTTAAACACCTTTTCATCAAGTAGATCTTTCCAACTTAATCCAAGCTCTTCTTTGATAAGGACACCCAATAGATAATATCCAAAATTACTATATTCAAAAGCCTTTCTCTTTTCATTTTGAAAGGTTTCTTCCTCTATAAGTTTCACTATAGTTTCATTGGTATAGTCTCCAGAATAGGCCAACAAAAAAGAAAGATAATGATTATCTATACCGCTTTGATGTGTGATTAAATCTAAAACCGTTATGTTTTTAAAAATATCTGTGTTAGAAAAGTTCTTAAAAGGTTTATAGTTCGTGATTTGTTCGTTGAAATCAATTTTTTCCTCATTATCCAATAGTGTTGCCAATAACCCGAGAAAGCTTTTTGTCGTTGAAGCTATGTAAAAATTAGTGCTGCTATTACATTTTAAGTTATTTTCAATATCATATTTTCCAAAACCATTAGCATAAAGTGTTTCTGTATTATTAGAAATTGCTATACTTACACTTGGGATTATTGGAAGAGTTTTTAAAGTTGTATTAATAAAATTTGATAGTTTTTGCTCTCTACTCTCTTGCGCTGTTAAGGCATTAGACAAAAGCATCACTATTACAATTAAGGTTACAATTATTTTTTTCATATGTGCATAGGTTTTAAAGTTATGAGTTAAAACTATTCACAATAAAAAAACTCCCCTTTATGAAATGTCATGAAATGCATAATTACTGTAACCAATTGTACCAAACTACTATTTATGTATTAGATTGTCTGGTATTTTATTGTTTTCAGATTCATCTTCCCAAATCAAACTAGTAATCCACCATCGACCTTTTTCTTTTATAAGCTGAATGCAATTAATTCCTCTTGCTTCGATTTTACCAGCTTCTGAAAACTTATAATGAAACGCGCTGTATACCATTGCAACACCTCCAAAGACTAATTCTTTTCGTCCAATTTCTTCTTCATAAAAATCACTTTTCTTTAGAAATGCATCATTATTTAGAATATATTGATCTACCGTAAAACCATAAAAACTTCTTTTACCGTCTTTTCCTAAAATAGTAGCTCCCATTTTGGCGGACTGATGAAACAATGCTTTAAAACTTTCCCAATCACGCTCTCCTGCTTCACCAGATAAAATGTCATATGTAGCATTTATGACCCCATCAACGGAGTTGGTATCGTACTTGTTTTGAGAATATAAATTAACTTGGCTTACAAGAATTACTAATATTACTAGAAGGTTTTTTTTCATGATATATGTTAAAATTTTTATAATTTATGTTACGAATTGTGACTTTAAGCGTTTAATATTTAAATAGCTAAAATCATTGTAATACATAATAATTATGTGGTCATTGTTGCTTTTTATTTATGAGAAAACTAACATTACATACATATAAAGGGGAAAAGATTAGAAATGACAAGGGAATCAAGTCTTCTAACAGTATTGTATATTCAGAATTAAATACCTTTGAAACGCAACTCTATTCTGGTCATTATGGTATAAAATTGCCTATCAAAGGTGAAGAAACATATGTTGTTAATGGTAAAAAACATAATATCATTGAAGGGCATTATCTATTAACAAATCCAGGGATGAAAACTGAGGTTACGGTCAACTCTAATGAACTTGTAAAAGGTCTATGTATTGGTTTTACTGAAGATTTTTTAAAAAATTTATATACTAATATAAATTCTGACTTAAAAGATGCTTTGGAGTTAAAAGAGGAAGAGTTTACCTATTTTACCTTAGTTAGTCATAACTATGCTATTAAAAATAGTCAGCTCGCTTGTTTTCTAGAAGCTTTGAAATCAAATTTGATATGTAATCAGTTAAATCAGGATTATAGCGAAGAACAGTTTTTCTTAGATTTAGGAGAACTACTTATTAATGATCAATTAGAACTTAGATCAAAGATTAATAATTTAAACCAATCTAAATTCTCCACTCAAGAAGAAATTTACAAAAGAATCGATTTAATGAATCAATATATTCATGATAATTACCAAAGTAATATTTCTTTGGAGGAACTCGCTAAGATTGCTTGTTTATCTAAATATCATGCGGTTAGATGCTATCAAAAAATTGAAGGCATATCACCTTACCAAAAAATCATAAACTTACGACTCAATAAGGCAGAGCATCTCCTACTAAAAGGCTATAGTATTAATGAGATTTCAGATTCGTGTGGGTTTGCTGACTATAGAGCGTTTTCTAAGTTATTCAAAAAAACTTATCATTCAACACCTTCTCAGTATAAACAAAATATTGCGCAATAATTGCCACAAGTTTTCCTAAAATAGATCTCAAATTTGAGTATGATAAAAAAAATAACTGAAAACGAAGCGATAGAATTATCGGGAGATGCGATAGAATTTCCTGTAATTTCAAAAGAAGAAAATGACAAAACTCAATCTGCAGTTTGCCTAAAAAAAATGCCTGCTGGTTACCTTTTAGGCATTAGCAGTGAGACCAAAAACAAGTTAGAATTATATTATTCTAATGATTATGAAATCATGCAAAATAAATATGATAAGTGTATGAAATTAATGGAAGAAACAGGGTTCCCCTTTTAATGAGTTAAAGAAATACCTTTAAAAAACTGCCAAAAGAGATAATCAATATTTTTTAGCGTTTCTAATATTTTTAATAAAGTCTTGTAAACCTCAATGTCTATGTTAATTTTTGAATCTTTTACCTCATCTAAGTAATATTTAAATTCCTCTTCAATCGCTTTGGTGTATTTAAATCCTTGATCTGATAAATCTATAAAAGCAAATTCGTAATAACGTTTTAATTCCCTTATTACCGTCATTTCAAAAATATCATCTGGATATGCTTTAACAGGGTTTTGTACATTTTCATTTTCGTACTCTTCATCAAGTACTGGGATCCACAAGTCATCATTTTTATAAAAAAACAATGCTCTAGAATTTGGGTCACTAGTAACTTTCTTTACATTATAAACAATACCTCCACTAAAATCTGATGCCCAAGATTCTCCAATTTCCATAAGTATTCTATAATCACTATAATGTGGTCTCATAAAAAAATAGTCTGGATTATTTTCATCAAGTGTTGTTTCCAAGAAACGCCTAAAATCTTGTGGGTTGTTGTTAGGGTTTTGGGTTTTAATACTAAAAAAATGGTTCTTTACTTCAGCCGTAAAATGAAAGCAACCAAATTCTACTAGGAAATTTTTAAAATGAATAGGAAGTCGTTCGTCGTTAGACTCTTCTATATATTTCAAATCTGCATAAACAAATGTCTCATAGGTTTCTATCTTAATACTAGAAACACAATCTATAAACCATAATCTTCCCCACTCATTTTCAATTCTTTTATAATGCTCATTCAGTATACTAACTTCATTTTTTAATATCTTCAAAAAGCGCGTTAAATGATTCATTTTTATGTTTTTAGTATAAACCTTCTTCTTATATCTAAAAATTCAGTGATTTTTATAATGAAGTGTTAAATTTTAATCATTTATAATTACTATTTATATCTTTCACTACATGTCCAACCAAAATTCTGATAATTAAATTTGATCAATGTGGTCAATATTGCTTAACAAGATGAAATCGCTTCAAATAAATAAATTTAAAGGACAAGAGACTGTGCGAGAAAACAAGACTCTAGAGACAAATGCCGCTTTTTATTCAAAAGTCAATCATTTTGAAGGAAAGCTATCTTCGTCTCATTATGTTGTTAAATTTCCAATGACTGGTCTTGAAACTTACTATACAATTAATAAAAAAATTCAGGTTGACAATCTAAGCTATCTTATAACCAACCCGCATGTAGAAATAGAAGCTGTAGTAAAAAGTAAAACTCCTGTTATTGGTATTTGTATTGGTTTTACAGATGAATTCCTAAATAGTTTGGCTACTTCTATTGGTCAAAAAATGAAATTATGCCTTGACAATCCATTTGTTAATAATGAAAGTAATCTAGATTTTTTTACCCAAAAAAATAGAATCAATAATAGTAAATTTGGGCATACTCTTCAAAACATAAAATATCATTTACTAAACGGTACTATTTCTGAAATCTATAACGAAGAGCAATTTTATTTAACTTTTGGCGAATTACTAATAGAAAACGAACTTAATATTCATTCAAAAATCTCGCAATTACCACATTCAAAATTATCGACACGTGAAGAAATCTACAGACGTGTTGATCTGATGAATCATTATATTCATGACAACTTCACAGAACATATTTCCCTAGAAAACTTATCTCAAATAGCTTGTTTGTCCAAATATCACTCCCTAAGGTGTTATCAGGGAATAATGAATACAACACCATATAAAAAAATAATAGAACTGCGACTTAAAAAAGCTAAAGAATTATTAAGCAAAGGACACTGCATTAATTTGGTTGCAGACTTGTGTGGTTTCACAGATTATCGTGCGTTTTCTAAAGTTTTTAAAAAGTACTATGGCCTTTTACCTTCTATCTACCAAAAGCAAATGAATATTAAATAGTATAAATTTATAAAACACATAAAAGTTAAGACTGTTTTTTAAGTCTAATAGCTTTAAGCAATAATGACCACACAAGTCATCAATTGTTTTTGTTTTTTAAAAATAAAAACAATGAAAACAACAACTACAACGTTAATCATCGCACTTTTCTTTCAGTCAATAATTACCTCTCAAAATAATATTGTAACAATCAATAAGAACAATCTAAACACTTCGTATTTAACAGAAGGAAAGAAACAATATCTAGTTTATAGGGAAAGTAAAGATGGTGACGTTTTAGACATCTCTATTTGGGAGCGAACAATTAAGTTTTCAAAACTTAATAATAAAGACGCTATAGTTATTGAGCAACATTGGAAAAAACCTAAGGCTGAGAAGTTTAGAACCGTATATTCTATTTGTCAAAAAGAAAATTTTTACCCAATTTATCATTATGCAAAAGTAGGAACAACTAAAAAAGATGCTTTCGATTTTACATCAAATCATATAAAAGGGTCAGATAGCATTATTCAAAACTCTAAGAAGGATTTCTATTTAAAGCTGAAAGAACCTACACTTAACTGGGAATTAGACTTAGAAACTTTTCAATGTTTACCTTTAAAAAAAAACACGACTTTTAGGATTAATTTTTACCATCCAGGCAGTCCTAATGGCCCCAATTATTACAACTATGAAGTTATAGGAGAAGACACCATAACCATTGGAAGTGCTGATAAAGTTGATTGTTGGTTGCTTAAAATTAAGTATGAAAGAGACAATCATGCTATATTTTGGATTGACAAGAACAATCGGGAGGTCTTAAAAATGGTAGAGGTTTGGGATGGTATAAAACGTTACAAAATCAAGCTGTTCTAAAAATTGTAATACAACTTTAAATCCATGTAGGTTGCGTTTAGAGCATTGTCAATATAAATTGCATATTACTCTCAAGCATACTATTAAGCAATAATCACCACATCATTTTAATAACTTTTTTTTTGATTTGACACATAGATTCCACTTGACAAACATTTACAAATCACTAAATATTTTAAACGATGAAAAAAATCCTAATTGCTCTTCTATTTGTTAACTTTAGTATGAATGCTCAAGATGCTAAAGTTAATTCTATACTCAAAAAACATTTTAAAGCTCTTAATCAAACAAAACTAAATACTGTTAAGAGCTTGAAAATAGAAGGTGCTTTTATACAAAACGGTACAGCATTAAACTTAGAGATACTTAAACAACGCCCAGATAAATGGCGTCGAAAAATAGAATTAAATAAAACCAAAATGCTTGTAGTTATTAATGGCAATTCTGGCTGGGAAATCAATGAATTTGCTGGCGCTAATGACCCTGTTGATTATGATGAAGCAAAACTAAATGCTTATTCTACTAGTGCAACTATAGATAACCAACTTTGGTATTATAAAAACAATGGTGCAAAAATTAAATATTTGACCGAAGAAGTTGTTAATGAAAAAAAAACAATCAAACTTGAAGTTATAGACGCTCTAGGTAAGATTTCTCATATCTGGCTTGACTCAAAAACCCATCTCATAAACCAAACTGAAGATGCAGAAAGCAAGCAAATATTGGTTTATAAAGAATATCAACTTATTGATGGAATTCCATTTCCTAAAAAAGTTAATGGAGGAGTTTATGAACTAGAGTTTAAAAAGATTGAACTAAATCCAAAATTTGAAGCTTCGATATTTACCAAAGGAGATCACATGTCTGTAAAAGATATTGCCAAAATATATCTAAAAGCGTTTTATGATTTGAATTACGAAGTATTAGGGAATTTCTATACAGATGAATCCTTTTGGTATGACCCTTCAACAGCAGTCATTAATCCAGCAGTACAAAAAAGCATTGGTAAAGACAAAATTATAGCTGATCTGAAAAGCGGATTCAACGGAGTACAAGATGCTTCATATACTTTTGAAAAAGCGTTTTACTCTGGACCCTATGTTTCTGTTTGGGGTACATATAGCTACAAAATACCTGCAAAATTCTTTCAAGGTATGATGCATTCCGATGCTGTATTTGAATTCAATATCCCAATGGTAACAAATCTAGTTGTCAGAAATGGTAAAGTACTGGAACACCTAGAATATGCAGACTGGACAGATTGGGCAAAACAAGCTCAAGCTAATGCCCAAAAAGCAAAATAAACATCATTAAAAATGAAGATTAGATTTACATATTTAACCATAGCGACTCTTGTCTTGTTTACAGCAAGTACAAGTTATTCTCAAGATTTAAAAAATGGAATAGATGTGGTAAAAAAAGTAAATGAAGTTTTTGATAAAATTAAGACCATTAGCTATACAATGACCGTAGAAGACAATTATGGTAATATAGCTAAAAGTGAGAATTTACAGGAAAGAACAGATATTGACAATAACAATGGATTTGGTTACTCGAAACAAAAAGCGATAATACAACTAACGGATAAAGTTAAAAAAACTTCAACATTTAGTTTTTCTTATGATGGCAATACGTTGTTTGTGCAACCAAAACAGAATGGAGAAATAACTATTATAGATGACCCAACAATAGAATCTGTTATCGATTTATTAAGTAGTTCGTATTTGTTTATCTATAGAAGACCATTACTTCTTAAAAAAGGTTTTATAATTCATGATGATTTATCATTACTAGGATTAGAAAAAAAAGATGGCCAAAACTGTTACAAACTTATAGCAAAGAAAACAATTGCTTCTCCTCTTTCTGGTGAAAATAAAATATATGAGTACACTTGGTGGATTAACTCTAAGACGTTCTATCCTGTGGCTTATGAAAGTAATCTTCAAAAATTTTCAATAAAGGTAAATCAAGTTAACCAAACTCTTTCTAATGATTCATTTACATTAGTTAAGCACAACAAAATTAACTACACCACAAATGAAAACATTGAAAATACTGGTCTGCTAAACATCGGAGAAAAATTCCCAGCATGGTATCTAAAAGATGCTTCTGGCAATTTAAGATTATCTTCAGAATTTAAGGAAAAGATAGTTGTTATCGATTTTTGGGGAACGTGGTGTCCTCCTTGTAAGAAAGCAATGCCAGATATTCAAAAATTACATGACAAATACAAAAACCAAGATGTTGTAGTTATAGGTATTTCGGTTAACGACAAACCTAATGCCGCCGAAAAGTACTTTAAATCTAAAGATTATACGTATTTACATTTGCCGTATGGTGAAGAACTTGCAGAACAAATAAAAATTAAAATGTACCCTACACTATATATTTTAAATAAAAAAGGAAACATCATTTATGCAGAAAAAAAGTATAATGAAAATGGATTACATGATTGGAGTAAAGTTATAGACCTAACATTAAAATAAATTTTAATTTGAAAAGAACAACTTATATAATTATCTCTTTATTATTTGGTATTACCCTAGAGGCTCAAGAGCTTAAAGAAGTAACATTTACTAATTTGCCAGAAGCGGCAAAACTTCCATATAACTCTATGGATGCAAATGTAGCAGATATAGACAATGATGGTGATTTAGATATTGTAGTAGCAGTAGAATTTTATAAGAATTTGATTTTTATCAATGATGGTAAAGGACAATTCTCAGATGGTAGTCACATGTTACCAGATAAGGATGCAAAAAAAGCAGTTAAGCCTTACCAATATTATCCTTATCATGACTCCGAAGATGTCACAATAAAAGATATTGATAATAATGGTAAACTAGATATATTATTCGTTACAGAAGATGACAAAACAAATGAGCTATACTTACAAAACGAGAGTAATAGATTCATTGATGCATCAGATAAATTTCCTGTAAAAGGAATTTCAAACGCTTTAATGGTTAGTGATTTTGATAACGATGGTTGGAAGGATTGCATTATAGGTAATAATGGACAAAATTATTATCTAAAAAATGAGAAAGGAAACTTGGTTGATGATACTAGAACAAGACTTCCAACCATATCTGATGTAACTCAAGATTTAGAAGTAGGCGATTATGACAATGATGGCGACCTCGATATTTTAGTTGGTAATGAAGGTGACAATCGTTTACTACTAAATAATGGTAAAGGCTATTTTAAAGATGTAACAAATGAAGTCTTTACTTCAGGGATTTCAGAAGAAACCAGAGAAGCTGATTTTGCTGATGTAGATAACGATGGTGATTTAGATATCTATTTTGCAAACGTAAAAATGTTTACTCAAAAAGATCCTATACAACGGCTATTAATCAATGAAAATGGAAAATACATAGATAAAAGCACAGAACAACTTCATTTTGAAAGCACTATAGCTGCCGTTGATGCTGACTTTTATGACATTGATAATGATGGCGATTTAGATTTATTATTAGGAAAAATGAACGGTTTTTCAATAGGTATTAACGATGGCAAAGGGAATTTTAAAGAAAATACAGAACAATTTATAAAATACCCTATTAGCGGATTAGTTGTAGATATAGAGGTTGCTGATTTTAATCAAGACTCAAAACCTGATATTTATTTAGCATGTTTTGGAAGTAATGACAAATTACTTTTGAGTAATTAAAACCTATGACTCTTAAGAAAATATTCATAATAGTTATATTAACCTTTTTAAATAAATCCTATGGCCAAAATGCTGAAATGGCTACAATCAACACTAAAATAGAGTCAACATTAAATGAGTTCAATAGAAAGTACAATATAAACTCTATGACTCCTGGTTATGCCATAGGACTAGTAACTCATGACACCATATTACAATATTTTGAAGGACTGTCTGATTTGACCTCAAAACATAGAATACATTCACTTACTAAATTTAGAATGGCTTCGGTATCAAAACAATTTACTGGAGCAATCATTTTGACACTCATTGAGGAAAAAAAATTGGCTATAAACGATAACGTCATCACCTTCCTACCAAATTTAAACAAGATATATAGTGATGTCACTATTGAGGACTTAATACATCATGTATCTGGAATTAAAGATTATGTCGAGCTTTTTGCTTTAATGGGTTATCCCGAAAATCAACTACCAGTTCCCGAAAAAGTATTTGAAATTATTAACGCCCAAAGCTCTTTAAATTTTATTCCTAAAACACAGTATAGTTATTCTAATTCAAATTATTTTTTACTAGCCAGAATAATAGAAAAAATACTAGGAGAACCATTACATAGTATTGCCAACAAAAGATTATTCAATCCATTGAAAATGAATAACACATCATTTCTTCATGAAGATTATGATTTCGACTCCGTTGCAAGGGGTTATTATTTTTACAATGCACGTTATCATTCTTTCAATTCTAATGATTATGTAACTGGAGATGGAGGTTTGGTTTCCAATTTAAACGACATGTGTATTTGGGCAAAAAACTATTTAACTGGATCTTTTCCTATAGAAAACTTTCTAGCTAAGATGACTAGAGTTGAAAAAACCCTAGACTCATTAACAGACAGTTATGGTTACGGATTTTACAAGGAAACAATTAACGATCATAGTATATACAAACATGGTGGCATATTTTGTGGGTATACACATGATATAGCTGTCGTCTCAGAAAAGAACTTTGCCCTAGTCATTTTAACAAATAGCAATCCAAAATATAATGTGGAAGAACTCACTTATAATATCATAAGTAGTTTAACGAATTGGAATCTATCTAAAACCGCATCAAAAGAAAAAAACATGGCAAAACAAAATATCATTTCTTCCGGTAACTTCTCGGTAAACCAAAAAATGAATGGCAATTGGCATTCAAACGAAATAAAAACCAAATGCAAAATTGAAATCGAAAGCAATACATTGGTTAATGTTTACTTTGAAAACAATAAATACGAATTCACTCCCATTAATAAAAACACAATAATTCTAAATGACATGCAATTCATTTACGATGAAAACAAAAAACTGATGCTCTTGAATACAACAAAAACTAAAAATGTAATATTTAAAAAAGAGATAAAATAAAACATTGAATAGCTTCCTATTAGGGCTTTATTACAATCTTATATTATCAAACTGTCAACACTAAAAACACTAAAAATTGGGACGATTTAAAAAGATAATAACCAAAACAAATGCAAAATACCTATTATCAGAAGTTGTTCTGATTTTTGTAGGTATTAGTTTAGCCATATGGTTTAATAATTGGAACGAAAACAGAAAAACAAATTCAACAAAAAGTATTGTTTTATCTAAACTACAAAGTGAAATAAATAACAACTATGAAGAAATAGAAAACAGTATTCAACACTTAGATACCCTAATTAAAACCCTGAGTGATTTTAAAAAAATAAGTAATTTCAATACTGCCTTTGAAGCATCACTAGAACAACTAAATCAGTTTCAAAAAAATCATCCTAGTTTTTATAAAATACATGAATCTAAAAAAATTACAGGTAGTCACCTTTACAATTTTGATGGATCCATAACAATGTACTTTGAAATAACAAATCTTAGGTTTATAGCATTAGAAACAGCAAAAACTACAAATACATTAGGGAAAATTAAATATGATTGTCTCTATAATTTAGAAGATTTATACAGCCAAAAGTATCGTGTTTCAAGGCTAACTAATAGAGCTGTAGAATTAATGCAAGAAGGTGACTTTGAAGGATTACTTCGAAACTTAAAACAAATACGTCAATTAAACACACAACTTATACAACAATATGAAAAAACTAAATACACCTTTAATGACTGTTAAAATCAAATTTCTAAAATGTGGTTGTTTACTCTTTTTTTTATGTTTAAACATGTTCGCTCAAAAGCCAACGGTTGAAGCAGAGCTAGAAGAAGATTACAGGTATTCGTTTAAACCAGTTGAAAAAAAACACAATATGACTGTGATGATAGATAGTATTCATAATACAATCTACTCAAAACCTCATGGAAAACAAACGGCCAGAGAAATGCTTCGTATTATTGAAGCCGATGGTTTTAATATCAAATTCTCTGGAGAAAAGCTATTAGAAAACCAACTTAACAACCTTAATACCAACTTGCTCATTATCCATGGAATGCCTAATAACGAAAAGGTTTTAGATGATGGGACCAAAAAAGAAATACTCTATACTTCTCCCCTAAGTACCAAAGAGATTAGCAATATTGGAAAATTTGTTTTTAAAGGTGGAAGCCTACTGTTATTCCTTTCGCATTTCCCAGAAGGAAGTGGTGCATTACCACTTGTAGAAGCATTTCAAGTTAAACTAAGAGATGGTTATGCATATCAAGAACAACACCATACAAGTGAAGATGGAATATGTGGTCATTTCGTGATGAATAAAAATAACGAAATGCTTAATCTTAAGCATCCTATTTTTAAAAATTCATTAGAAAAAAAGACAATTCCCAAAAATGTGCGTTTCTATTGTGGTGCTGCAATATTCAGGAATCCCGAAGACGTGATTTTACCATTCCCCAAAAACACAATTAATTACACTCCAGTGATTGGTGAAAAAAAATATCTTGAAGAGAACTCAAGTAGTTATGCAGGAATGATTGGTTTTGAATATGGCAATGGACGCGTCGTAATATGCACAGATCAAGGGATCTTTAGAAGTTTGAACCTGCTTATTAAAGATGAAAAAATAGCAGTTACTATTCATGATCCCGAAGCCGATAATGCTGGCTTGTTTTTAAATACCTTAAGATGGTTAACAAAACTTCAAAACCCATAACTAATTTGCATTTAACAATGAAAAAGAGCCAACTATTTTTTATCTTAATTTTCACTCATTTCTTAAATGCACAAGATATAAATTTTGACATCCAAAATTTATATGTGACCCCATTTGGTATGACATCAGATCTTGTTGGATTTAGTCCATTATTTGAACTAGATTCCGATTCTATTCATAACAAAGTCCAAAGCAAGAAAATACAAAAGCTTCCAAAAAACTTAAATGTATCAAAAACAGCCTATTGTTTTTTTTATTTTACAGGAATAACTTCTTCTTTGTTTGAAAATGAATTAACAGTTTTAATCGAAAATTATTCTACAGATAATCCTTCCATTTTTATAGATAGAAACGGAAACTTGGATTTTACAGATGATGGAATTCCAATATCTTTCGAAAATAATTTAACAATAGCATTAGAAAATGGTAGTAGTTCGTTAGCTAATTATCATTATATGTTATCAAAAAGCCAAATAAGTCCTGAATATCAGGGTAGGCTTAAGCAGAAATATGAAAAAAAGTTTCAAAAAAGTAATCTGGTATTAGCCAAACATTGGTTAGCATTCAAGCGTCTTTCTGTAAGAGTTTCTAAACATTATATAGATAACAAACCAATAACCATTCTTCTAATAGATAACTCTGCTGATGGAATATTTTCTTTCCAAACAGATGAATTAGGTGATCGCATACTCGTCCTAGAAGGACATATTGATACTGATAAAACCTTAGTATCAATGTTAAGATTTGCAGAACCTATAAGTCATAATGCAATCTTCAAAATTTATAACAAAAAATACCACATAAAAAATGTCACATCTAACGGAAACAAAATCACGTTATCAAAAACTTATAAAAAACCAAGTTACGACTTTAAAAAGATTAAAGATTTAACTTCATTATCAATTACACTTTTGGATGGAACTCTAGTATCCTTAAAAGATTTAATGAAAACAAAAAAATACCTACTAATAGACGTTGGCGGCACATGGTGCAAAGGTTGCATTTCTCAAGAACCAATTATAAAAAATATTTATAACAATAGTAAAGTCGAAGTTTTAGGTGTTTTTAAACACGATACTCATAAATCCGTAAAAAATTATCTCAATAATCATAAATTAAAATGGCCTGTAGCACTTACAAATGATAATTTTGATGACATTTTTAGAATAAATACATTTCCTACATATATTTTAATTTCTAATGATGGAAAAGTCATTTTAATAGATATTGATGCTAAAAAAATTGAACGTTATATAAACAAGTTAAGTTAGTTTGGAAAAAAAGTATCATTTCATATCAAAAAAAAGCATTAATCATCTATTCTTTTTAAAAATATCATGTGTGTCTATGTTATTGTTTTTTTCAATAAAAACAAACGCCCAAAACATAAAAACCTTCAACGACATACTATTTGTAAGTTATAAATCATCAACTAAAATAGATAGTGTTCATTTTAATATCAAAGGAGGTCGCTTGCATAATATGCTTTATGACAAAAAGAAAAAATTATGGCAACTTACCAAACACATTCCAAATGCTAATGAATTGATATTACAGTATCAATTTTTAGCTTATCATAATTCTAAATGTACATTAAACAACAAAGGATACTTTATAGGAGATAGCATCCATTTAACAAGCGAAAAAGTAAGCACACTAAAAGGTCGTATAATTCAAGACTCACTGCAAAGTAAATGGTTAAATGAAAATCGTAACTTAAGCATTTACCTTCCGCCAAATTATAATAAAACATCTAAAAAACATCAGGTAATATACCTAACCGATGGAGCTTGGATTACTAATTATGCGGCATATATAGAGCAGCTCATCATAAATAAACAAATCCCTGCCTTAGTCCTAATTGGTGTACATTCTAACGATAACAGCATAAAACAGTTTAGAACATTAGCCTACCTAAAAGACATTCATAAATATATACCTGATACAGATAGCACTTTATACTCGAAACACATGAAGTTTTTTAATGAAGAAGTTATTGAGCATATTGAAGCAAAATTTAACGTATCAAATCAACAAACTGATAGAATAATTTTTGGATGTTCTAACGGGGCAGCCTTTTCTTTGGACGCAAGCATAAATTACCCAAATATGTATCAACACATTATTTTAGGATCGTTTGGTTGGCTACCATTAATAGAAGTAAAGTTTAAAAATACCACATCGAAGTACCATTTATGCGCTGGCACATTAGAAAAAGATTATTCTGAACTAACAAAATTATTAAATGAATTGTTGCTCAAAGAAGGTATAACATCCCATTATCAAATATACGTCGCTGCTCATGATGATATAATGTGGCGTGATTTTTTCCTTAAATCTTTGATTAAAATTTTTAAGCAATAATCACCACTTTTTCTAACTAATTTTTTAGTTGATTAGCTAAAATCAAAAAATCATGAAAGTACTGAAGATCGTTTTTTACCTTTTTACTTTTTTAGGTGTCTCATCATTTTCTTATTCTCAAGAAACTGCAGAAGAAATATTAGAAAAGTCTAATGAAATATGCAAGACAATCTCATCTATAGAATATACAATACATCAGAAAGGAGCTCCAGGTAAATTTGGATATGGAATGCCCAAAATAGAGGCTACAATTATTCAAAAAAAAGATAGTAGTTTAAATGATGTTGGTTTTGACAAGGCCTTAATTAAAGCATCTGGTTTTATTGCAGAAAAAAAGCATAAAAAACCATTTTCTTTTAGTTACAATGGTGACGATTTCATGTATGAAATAGGAAAAAATGTAAGGCAAAAAACCGTCTCGACTCCAACAAGAAAGGTAACAATGGGAAAATTACAACAACATTTATTTATGATGAGAGTTTTTCCATTTACCGAAACTGATCCATTTGAAATGGCAATGAAATCAGGTGAGATTGAAGTACAGTTAATTGCTGTAGAAGAAAAAGATGGTCATCCATGTAGTAAAATAGAAAAATCACTAACATTCAAATTGGCAAATGGGAAAGAAGTCGTTACTAAAAGCATATGGTGGATAAGTGATTTGGATTGTTTACCTAGGGCATATTCTGACGGAATGATTTATAAAGATATTACTATAAAAAAGATAAACCATCCCATTCCAAACTCATTTTTTTCTTTAGCAAACGAAAATGCTAATACAGATTATTTAACATCCGAAGACATTGAAAATGAATTAGCAAAAGTCAACTTATTATCAATAGGTAGTTTACCCGCTCAATGGAGTGCCAAAGATCAATTTGGAAAAACCATCAATTCTGAACAACTCAAAGGTAAAGTTGTATTAATAGATTTTTGGGGAAGTTGGTGCACACCTTGCATCCAAGCGATGCCTGATATACAAAAGCTACAAGACCATTACAAAAACAACTTGAACGTTGTTATCATTGGTATTTCGGCCGGAGAACGAGATAAAAAAGCATCTATCAACTTATTCAATAAAAAAGGATATAACTATACACACATTCCCAACGGAGACAATATTGCCAAATCAAACTATAAAGTAAAAGAATATCCTTCATTGTATATTCTAGATAAGCACGGGAAAATTGTAAGTGCAGAGAAAGGATATCATAAGAATAGTTTTGACCGTTGGAAAAAAACAATAGACAAATTAATTAAGTAATTGCAATTTATGAATTCTCATTTTCGTGTAATTGTAGTGTTTTTTTTAGTGTTGAATTCTAGCTCTTTTGCTCAAGATATTGGCTCAATAAACGACATATTAATTGAGGGCAAAAGGGCTATTTTCAAGTTGAAATTAGGTAAAAAACAAAGTCATAAATAAATGTGACATACTAATCATTTCTAAAAAGATAAAAAATGAAAGAACGAACTCAAATTTTAATATTCATGTTCTTATGCATCACATTATCTAATTTTTCTCAAGAATCAATTGAGACAAAACCTAGGCAAATACCCTTTTCAAGTGAATCCATATCGTTAGATGAGATTCTAAACAAATCTAGAGAAATATTACATTCAATTGAAGTAATCGAATATCAAATAACACAACAAAAAGCCCTTAAAAAACGACATGGTCAACCTTATATTAATGCTATTTTCACTTGTGAAAAAGATTTAACAGTTAAAGATGTTGGCTTCGGAAAATCTAAACTAAAGGCTCAAGGAACAATAGAGTTGAATGGAAAAAACGAAGCCTTTTCATTTTCTTATGATGGTCATACATTTAAATATCGTCGTGGCACTGCAAAAAACAAAGTGATAAAAAACCCAACTCGCAAAATCGTTATGGGATATCTGCAACAGCACTTATTTATGTTACAAGCATTTCCATATACAGACGAGGTTCCATTTATGCCTTTAGGGTTCGGTTATAAGTTTGAAGGGATTGAAATGTTTAATGGGGAGGAATGTTTTAAAGTTAAAACGACTAGCGCAGTAATAAATTCAAAAGGAGAAATTGTAAAAGGAAAGAGAATAAAAGTGTGGTACATAAGTAGCAAAAGTTTTTTGCCTATTGGTTTCTCAGATGAGAAATTTTACAAACAAGAAATCACTATCAAAAGCATTAACAAGAGCGATAAAAAATCTTATAAAAGTAAAAGTACTAATGAAAACACTTTGAGCATTAGCCAAGCCCGAATGGAACTGGCTGGTGAAAAACTCTTAAAATTAATGACAAATACTCCTGATTGGAATGCCACAGATCAAAATGGAAAATCATATAATTCTGAAAGCCTTAAAGGTAAGGTGGTTTTTATAGACTTTTGGGGTTCTTGGTGCGCTCCTTGTAAAAAAGCTATGCCGCAGATAGAACAACTTTATAAGCATTATAAAAACAATAAGAATGTAATTATTTTGGGAATATCGGCCAATGAGAAAGATAATAGCGCTTCAATAAAATACTTCAATAACAAAAAATATAGCTATACTCATATTCCAAATAGAATTGATATAGCGAAAAAATTCAAAGTAGAATATTACCCAACCGTATACATAATAAACAAACAAGGGAAGGTGTCGTATTATGAAACCGACTTTTCTCAAGATGGATTTCACAATTGGAAAAAGATGATTAATAGCTTATTAAATCAATGATTTTGACAAAAGGCCTTTTTTATCGTATAAATTCAAGAGTTTTAGAACCCTTAATGTTAGGTGTTTTATCTAATATTTTGATAAATATTTGCTTTAATCCTAAACATCCTGACTTTATTTTTAAAGAGTTTCTAGTTGCTATATTTTTCGCAACAATAATTACTGAACTTACCAGATATGCCTCTAACAAACTCGACAAAAAACTAAATTGGAGTTCAAATTTTAAATTACGTTTATTTTTAAACTTCATTGTTCTTAGTGCCCTTTTATTCTTAATAGTAAATGGTTTTGGGAATCTTTATATCTGGCTTTCCGGAGATACGTTTCACTCAATAGACGAAACTTTATTAATAAACCTCATAGTACTTAGTATAGTGTTGATCTCATCCCTTATCAAATGGTGTTTCTTTTTATATAACAAATGGGTATTAGTAAATAAAAACTTAATTAATAATCTAAACGAAAATCAAAAACTCAAAAGTTATATAGATAAATCTTCAAAAGAAATAGAACTCGTTAAAGGTAACTTTATCAGTCATATGCCTATTTCAAAAATTAGATATGCAATTATAGAGTCTGGTATTATAAATGTATATGATGCAAATAAAAGGTTAGGAGCATTTAATGGTTCTTTAACTTATTTAGAATCAAAATTACCTGAATATAATTTTTTTAAACTATCTCGTCATATAATTACTCATAAAGAGGGTATTAAAAGAATCATGTCATCCACTTACGGGAAAATAGAAATTGAGCTCAATAATGAGTTAATTAATCATACCGTCATTACCGTAAGTAGGTTAAAGGCATCAAAATTTAGAAAATGGTATAGCAGTTCAGATGTAAATTAATAGCACTTCAGTAAAATCTTACTTCGGGACAAGGAAAAATTTCGTCTCATTGATTTCCTTTGAAAAAAAACGAATTATGAAATATTTAAACTCTTACAAAAAAATCGTCCTATTAGTTTTGATAGGATGTGCGACATTTATGTTATTGTCTTTTGAATCGAAAAACTCAAAATTTAAAAAAATACAATCTATTATTGATAAGGCTACAACCGGGAAATTACAAGGTGTTTTAGTCTCTATTGAAAGCCCTGAATATGAAAAATGGGTTGGTAAATCTGGTTATGCAAACGCAAAGTCTAACAAACTAATTGACGAAAATGCCATTTTTAGCCTTGCAAGTATAGGTAAAACCTATACTGCAACGGCCGTTTTAAAATTAGTCGAAGATGGAAAATTACAACTAGATGATAAAATTGAAAATTATCTCCCCATAGAGATTATAGAAGGTTTACCTAATGCGGAAAAAGTAACCATAAGAAACTTATTAGGCCATACTTCTGGGTTCTACAATTACAATTCTAACCCAGAGCTAAACAAACTTTACCTTTCTGGGAATTTAAAACTAGACACTTTATCTCATATAAACGCTCTAAGACGCTATGCATATGGAAAAACATATTCAAAAGCCATATATGGTAAGTTTAATTACTGTAGTACAAATTACCTCTTATTGACCATGATAATGGATACAATATTACCAGATGGTCATGTGAAATATATGAGAGATTTCTTAAAGCATCATGGTTTTAAAAACACCTACTATAAGCAAATACCAGATTCTAGCAGTCTACAATATTATGGCGACATTAATTTAGATGAAACTCTAGAAAACCTAACATCTCAAACCATAGAAACTACCAATTGGTATAGTGGTGATGATGGTATTTATGCCACGATTGATGACGCTACTAATTTTTTAAAAAAACTTGTAGATGGTAAAATTTTAGGAAAAGAAATACTAAAAGAAATGATGACATGGAATGATGAAAACAATCCTGATTATGGGTTAGGGCTAATGGCTGACAAAAGCTTTCCTTACAAATTTCTTCTTGGACACTCCGGTCGTGGTATTGGTATCACAACAGATTTATATTACTTTCCACATAAAGATATGACCATAGCCATATTTTGTAATACAGGGCTTAGATCAGCATCTCCAATATTTAAAAAAGAATATGGCAAAATGAGAAATAAAATTATAAAGAAACTCTTCTTGTTTTAGCAATAATAACCACAATTATCAAATAGCCTTTTTATATCATTACCAACATGGTTAATCTATTATATAGATTACAAACGATTACAGTTTAATACATAAAATTAACGGTTGATTACTTTTCGTTTTTAATAGAATCAAAAGGCCTCTACTTTTGATTAAAATTAATTAAAAGATAAAACGATTATGAAAAAAGCGGTAATTAAACTATTGGTGATAATAATGACAACAGGATATACAACACAAGCTAAAGCCATATCCGTAGATGCGTCAGAACGTAATAAAGATGACTACTTTAATGTCCATTTTGAAGGAAACATTATTGTGGCTGAAGATGATAAAAGTATTATAAGTATCTCCAACTATGGTTTCATAGAAATAAAGCAATCCTCATTTGGTGTTGAAAGAAGGCTTGTTATTAAATCTGATAATAATGGAGGGCTTATTGAACAGTTTTTTATTAAAAATGAAAAGCAAAACTTTGTTCCTAAGGGAAAGAAATGGTTGTCAAAAGTGTTACCAAAAATTATTAAAACAACATTTCTTGGAGGCAAAAGTCGAGTGGATAGGTCATTTAAAAAAGGAGGCGTCAATGCCGTATTAAAAACTATAGAAGATTTATCTTATGATTTTGTAAAATCAAAGTATATTGATTTTCTTCTCAAAAAGCAACTATCTGTTAATGAATTAAATACAATATTAAAAAACTTAAATGGGCTTATAAAACAACAACTTTATATATTTGAGGTATTAGAGAAAAATCAAAATAGTTTTCTGAAAGATTCCCGAGTAAGCGCTACATTCATAAAAACAATCTCTCAATACGAATCAGACTTTTATAAATTTTCTTTACTTCAAAATGCTATCAAAACGAGCAACGAGCTTACAGAGATGCCAAGCTCTCAAGATATAATGGGTATTTCAAAAAGCATCAACTCAGAAAATTACATAGCAAAATTATGTTATAGTTTGATCGAAATTCAGGGCGTAAATAAATCGCTTGATCAAATTTTAAAGCTCTATAATCAAATTAATCATGAAGAGTTCTATAGTAATAATGTTATAAGAAAAGTACTGACTCAGCCCATAGAATTCTCTCAACTAAAAAAACTCCTTGTTGCAATACAAAATAGTCCTCAAAAAGAATCTAATAATATAGTTTTTTATGAACACGTTTTTTCTAATAATAGCTACTCGGAAAACCAAACATTAGAAATTCTAAGTACTATCCCTAAAAATACAACTGCACCCATCAGTCTATATAAATCAATGATGGGAGTTTCAAAAATAATATCTAAATCATCACAAAAAGTAAAAGGAGAATATCAAAAGATAGCATTACAACTAAAGCCAGATTATGAATTCTATTATGACAAAGTGATAAATGCCATTAGAGAATAATATGTCTATACAATCATTTTTTAAGAAAAGTGTAAATAAAAACATGTTTACATTTTTAATTGGTTTTTTATTTGGAACCCTAATAGGCTACCTACTTTTACTTAACATTTTTAATTATAGTCATAGCTTTATGATAGCTATATCAGGCACTACGGGAGCTGTAGCACTATATCTAATAAACCAAATAAACACTTTGTTAGATCAGAAAATATCGTGGAATAGAAATTTAATTATACGCTTTGTATTTAGTTTTATTATAAACTTCGCTACAGTATACATCGTTTTTATCTTCAATCTGTTGGTCTATAGAATGTTGTTTTACGATTCCGCATTTTTTAGTGTTTTTAAAGAAGATATTTTGAAACTGGGAATTTTACTTCTTTTTATAATATTGATGTACACTATAGGTCATTTTGTCCTATACACCTACGCTTTTCATACGTTGTCAAAACTAAAACTAATAGAACAAGAAAACCGACAAATCAACTTAAAACTTGAATCATTAAAATCGCAACTTACTCCCCATTTTTTATTTAATGGCTTAAACGCAATATCATCTTTAATTGACAAAAACAAATGTGAAACAGAACTATTTATTAGACATCTTGCCAATCTATATAAATCAATACTAGACTCGAGTACAACGGACTTAATTCCATTAGAAAAAGAACTAGAAATTGTAAAATCATATACTTTTTTATTTGAAGCAAGGTTTCAAAATAAATTCTCTTGTATTATTAATGTAAACGATAATTATTTAAAAGAAAAAATCCCCCCTTTAACACTACAATTACTCTTAGAAAACGCTTTAAAGCATAATGAATTAAGAGAAGATGTTCCTCTAGTAGTAACCATATCTACAAATAAAAATGGTATTTCAATAAAAAATAATATTAATAAAAAACGAAACACAGAAGAGTCATTACATATAGGATTGAATAACATAGTTGAACGTTATAAGTTGTTAGGAAAAAAAATCAAAAATATAAATGACAAGGAAGAATTCATTGTTGAAATTCCATTTTTAGTATGAAAAAAACCCTTTTAGATCATACCGCCTTTCGACTACTTAATCCAATTTTTAATGGAGCTGTAGTATATTTACTTATACTACTTGTCAACAATAATCTAGAACAACTTCATTATTCATTTATAAGCAACGAACTATTTATTTGTATCGGTTTGTCATACATAACTCAAGAATTATTGAGAGTAGAAATAATTGTATTTAATAAAACAAAGTTTTCTCAGGGTATGATTAGTTCTATTTTATTACAAATATTTTTCGCAATTATGGTTTGTGTATCCGCAGTAACAATATCCATAAGTATTTACTATACTTACATTTTTGGCTTTCTTCCTAGCACCAACGAAATATTGCTATTTAATTGTGTTTTTTCTTTAATTACATTAACTCACATTTTATTGGTTATAAGCTCAAATTATTTGCAAAAATCAAGAGCCCTAAAGCTTCAGACAGAACAACTAAAAAATGACAATATAAAACGTAATTATTCTGATTTTAAAAAAGAAATTAATCCGAGTCTATTATTCTCAAGTTTAGAAGCACTTATCATCTTGGTGAAATTAGAAAATCATAAATCAAATGATCTAGTGAATCACCTAGCCAGCTTGTATAGATATACCTTAGTGCATAAAACTAGACAGCTAGTTTCTTTTAATAAGGAGTTACAAATTTGTACTAAACTACAAGCACTTATGAATACCATTCCACATAAAAATATTTCAATAGTGAATCGGGTTTTATTATTAGATTTCTTAGTGGTTCCTGGTATTCTTTTACAAACAATGCAAAAGGTCATTAATAGTTCTATAACCAATTCTAGAATCGAATTTGTAATTGAAATAAATGACACAGACAACGATATCATTTTAAAATACCTTAAAAATGATCGATTAAATAAAAAGCTAATCATAGAAAGTTTAGGTGATATTCAAAATATCTATTCAATATATACTGAACGACAGATTCAAATTATTGAAAAAAATGAGTTCAGAATAATTAGTATACCAAAATTGTTAACCACAAAATAATAGACATGAATGTAGTAATTATTGAGGATGAAGTTTTAGCCACTGATAAACTAGAACGCTATCTGTTAAAATATAACTCTAAAGTTAAAATTGTTGCTAAAATAACTAGCGTAGAAGAAGCTATTAATTGGTTTACAATGAATAGTATCAATTACGATATTATATTTATGGATATCCAGTTAACAGACGGTCTAAGCTTAGAAATCTTCAACAATGTAACTATAAAGAAACCTGTGGTATTTGTTACTGCTTATGATGAATTTGCTATTGACGCATTTAAAGTTAATAGTATCGATTACATATTAAAACCTATTAACTTCACAGATTTAGCCACAGCCTTAAATAAGCTCAAAAACATGACTTCATATTACACCATAAATGAGAGTGTATCAAACTTAAAAAAAGAGGTTGAGAGAAAGAACAACAAAGAACGATTTATGGTGAAATTAGGAAATTATATTCATGCTGTCAATACTGAAACAGACATTGCTCTTTTCTACGCAGAAGGCAGAACTGTTTATTTAGTTACCAACGAAAACAAGAAATACATAATCGATTTTACCATAAAGGATTTGGTTAAAGTTTTAAATTCTAAAACATTTTTTAGGGTGAATCGAACATTTATAATTAGCATAAATACCATTGCAAATGTTGTCGTTTATTCAAACAGTCGATTAAAAATTAATCCAAAAGTAAAGATAGATGAACTTATTATAGTAAGCCGAGATAACACTGGAGATTTTAAAAAATGGTTTGAAGGCGACTTTAACATAATGAAATGAGCAATTATAACCACATGTATCCTAAAGGCTATTTCTATTTTAGAATGTCTAAACAAGCACAGTTCTTATCATGAAAACAAAATCATTTCTTATAACTCTTATGTGTTTTGCTATGTTTCAACTGAACGCGCAGGAACAGGCAAAAGCCGATGCCATTATTGTTAAATCTGTAAATGCGTTAAAATCCATATACTCAATAGAATATGAAGTTGTTCAAGAAAAAAATCATGAATTGCGACCAAACATTAATGCCACTTTCATATGTAGCAAAGATGAAAATGTTGAAGATGTTGCTTTTGGAAAAGCAATGGTAATTGCCAAAGGTAATATTGAACAAAATGGAAAAATAGAAAAATTCGCCTTTTCATATGATGGTGATCAATTTAAGTATCATAAAGGCAATCACTTTAAAAAGGAGCTCAACAAACCTGCTAAAAATTTTGTCATCACTTACTTAATGCCCTTCGTATATAGCTTAAATGTTCTGCCTTACACCAGAAATGGTTATGCAAGTCCATCAACTAAATATGAATACTTAGGTAAAGAGCAGTATAATGGAGAACAATGCTATAAAATCAAAGCTAATATCTTTAGAAAAGGAGAAAAGAAAATAGCATTTACTCAATATTGGTACATACAATGTGATAATTACTTACCTGTAGGATTAACCAACAAAACGTTTACACAGAAAATAAACATAACAGCTCTAAACAAAGAATACAAAAAAACTGTATTCAATATTAATCCTTAAAACACCCTCTTTTATAATAGTTAACTAATAATTTATTACTTGTATTAGCTTTTGGTACGAGCTCTATCATGGTAGAGCTCATGCCATTTATAAAACTCATCCAAATGCAAAAACAAAACATCAACATAAAAGGCATATTTGCTATTTTATTATTAGTATCATTCCAAATTAATGCTCAAAAAAAAGGAATAGATTTTACAATTGACCTAATAAGTGACACGTCAAAAGACACCATACTCGTAACTGCCAAAATTCAAAAAAAAATACCTCGTAAGTCTAACATATTTCAGTTTGCCTCTACCGCTCCAGGCGCCTATCAAACCATGAATATGGGAAGATTTGTTAATCACTTTAAAGCATTTGATAAAAGAGGAAATGAAATTGAGACCGAAAAAATAAATGTTAATCAGTATTACATTTCAAAACCAAGAAAAGTTTCAAGAATTGAATACAAAATTGCTGAAACATGGGATACACCCGTAAAAGAATATCCCATACATGCTATGTGCGGATCCTCGTTAGAAAGTGATCATGCCTATATAAGTTTACATACTGTTATTGGGTATTTCGAAGGCACTCAGAATCGTTCATTGAGCATTCAGTTCTTAAAACCTCCATCATGGAAAATAGGTACGGCATTAAAAGATACAAATGGTAAATACTACGCGAAAAATTTTGACCATGCTGTAGACTCTCCTTTTCTATTAGGAAAACTTACCACAGCTGAAAAAATGGTGTCTGGGACAAATATTGAGATTTACACCTATTCTCAAAACGATAAAATCAATTCAAAGCAAATACTCAATGGCATGTCAAAAATGATTTTGGCAACTGAAGAGTTTCTTCAAGAATTACCTGTAGACCGTTATGTGTTTCTATATCATTTTGAGCCAAATACATCAAAACAGTTAGGAGCGTGGGAGCATTCATATAGTTCTCAGTATGTTTTACAAGAATCGGAACCTACCGAACCTTTTATGAAACAAATTCAAGATTTAGCCTCTCATGAGTTTTTTCATATCGTAACACCTTTAAATATCCATAGTGAAGTTATTGAAGAATTTAATTTTAAATCACCTGTGCCGTCTCAACATTTGTGGCTATATGAAGGCGTTACAGAATGGGCCTCTAAAATATTGCAATTTAGAGCAGGTTTAGTGAATTTTGAAACATTTCTTGAAGAACAAATCAAAAAGAAAATACAGATTAACAAAAATTACTTTAATCCAAAGTGGAGTTTAAAACAAATAGCCGACAAGTCTTTTACCGAAGCAGGTGCAAGGGAGTACGGGAATATTTATTTCAAAGGCGCTCTTACCGCCTTATTTCTTGATATAGAATTATTAGAGTTAAGTAATGGAGAATTAGGTCTTAGAGAATTGCTTCAAAAACTAATTAAAAAATACGGTAAAGGAAAGCCTGTTTCAGAAGAAAACTTCATTAACGATTTGGTAGAAATGACCTATCCAGAAATTAGAGCTTTTTTTGATGAATGCGTTTATACAGACAAAGAGTTACCTTATGATAAGTACCTGGAAAAAATTGGGATTGTTTATGAGCAAAAAGAAAGCAGTGTTTCTAGCATAAAAATATATAAAACTGAAACCCCTACTCCAATGCAAGAAAAATTATTTAATACTTGGAAAAGTAATTAGAGTTATGAAAAAAATATACCTAGCAATTGTGTTGATTATTCCATTAGTCATGCATACACAAGAAAATAATAATGCCTTAGAAATAATGCTCAAATCTGCCGAAAAAATGAAGCAGATTAAAACTATTAAATACATTGCTCAATTAGAAGAAAAAGTTACTAAAAACAGTCAATATAAAAAACCTTATTCGATTCAATCCAAGATTAATTACAAAGCACCATCAAGCCAAAATATGAAAGATTGGAAAGCTTTAGTTGATGCCAATATATGCTATGACGGCGAAGAGACCAAGATTAAATATGCATATCAAAACAATACCGTTTTTATAGATCATTCAGGATACACTAATCTTATCAGAATAAATGAAGGCAGTCTAAGATCTGCGGTAAGATATATACCTCTAAGCCTCGTAACCTTAAGCATAGATAATCAATCAGGAAGTCTTATAAAAAATAAAGACTATCTATTGCATGATATAAAACATCAGCTGCTCGGAGAAGAAAAGATTAATGGCATAAACTGTTACAAAATAAAAGAAATAAAAGTATCAAAACACTCAAAAAAGATTGAAAAGAACCAAAGCTCTAAGGTGCTTTGGATTGGGAAAGTTGATTATATAATTAGGGCTTATGAGACTCATAAAGTATTTGTTTCATACACAATAACAGATATAGATTTCATGCCAAATTCGGATGATTACAATATTGATAGTAATAAAAAAGAGGTTTTCATCACATCTCATGATGAGATATTTAAACGTCCAAAAAAACCACCCTTAAAGGTTGGGCAGGCTGCTCCAAATTGGGAATTATATTCAGGAAAAGGAGAGCTTAAAAAATTGTCCGAATTAAAAGGAAAAATAGTAGTTTTAGATTTTTGGGGTACTTGGTGCGCACCTTGTATTAAAGCTATGCCAACTATAGAAAAACTTCATAAAAACTATCTTAATAAGGATGTCGTGGTAATCGGTATTTCGGTTAATGACGCCATTGGTGATGCCGAAAAATTCTTTTCCGAAAACAATTACACTTATTTGCATCTTAGTCAAGGAGATCAAGTCGGTTATAACTATAATGTTAGAGCATATCCTACTCTATACATTCTAGATAAACAAGGTAAAGTTTTGTACTCTGAGATTGGGTTTAATTCAAAATCTTTCGAACATTGGAAAAGTGTTATTAATAAGCACCTATAAATGAGCCGTATTCTATCTCCGAATAAAACAATTTACTAATGAAAAACACATCGACTAGTCTTATTTCTCTTGTGATTTATTTATACTTGGTGTCAAACGTAATTTATTCCCAAAACTCTAGCTCATATAATAGACTTACAAATCAAAATTTAGCAATAACCCTGTGTGATGAAGACGCTGATGGGTATATGTCTATTAATGTTCATGAAATAGAAAACTACGTTATACAAACAGTAGGAGTAGAAAATAATTATTTTTTAGAAGAAGTATTAGTTTCAAGTTCAACCGGAAATATTTATTCTATTTATTCTACTTCTAATGATCCTTACATTTCTACATTATGTAATTTAAATGGAAGTTTTTCAGATATAGCAGTTAACTCAAACCAACAAGTTTTTGTTTGTGATGATTATTCAATAATTAGCGTTGATAATAATTGTAATGCTTTTTATTATGACGATTCTTCTTTTCAAAACAATGCACTTTCATTTGACGATTTAGACAATTTATATACAGGTAACGGAGTTGAATCTCGTATATATAGATATAGTAGTATTAATGACACAACACTATCTAATTATGAACTTTGGCATGATTTCCAAATGGGAACTTCTGGAGGTGATTTTGTACTACTCAATAACAAAATGTATATATCGTGGAGATTAGCTAATGACAACTTTAGACTATATGAAGTAACTGTAAACGAGGATAGAGATTATATCTCCCATATTGATTTAGGTCAACTACCTAATCAAACTTACGGTTTAGCATCAGAATTAGGCAGTCTTTATGGAGTGACACCTAATAAACTGTTTAAAATAAACCTGACAGATTTTACATTTTCAGACGTTATTCAAAACCCCAATCCAGAAGACAAATGGTTTGGTGCAGCAGGATTACATGAAGCTATAGTATTTGACATAAATACATATTTAACTTTAAATGACGCTGAAAATGAAGTGAATAGTATAGCTGGAACTTGGACAAACACAACACCTGGAGAAGAAACTCTTTACATAAGAATAAAAAACTCAGCTACTGGAACAGATAATATTGTTATTTTAGAAATTACTATTTCTTCTTATCCAAACGTTAATCAACCACTAGATCTCATAAAATGTTTTGATAATGTTCTTGACCTATCTGAGGTGTCTTCTCAAATGCAAATAAATCCTGATAATAATTTAACCTTTACATATTATAATGCAGATCCTGAAAGTAATAATGTTAGTAACCCCTTACCTCTTCAATATAGCAGTGTTACAAATCTGGAAACTCTCTTTGTTAATGTAGAAAATAATAACGGTGGTTGTAATTTGGTTTATAGCTTTCAAGTTATAACCAATGAAAATCCGCTTCTACTTCCATTATCAAACATGCAATCTCCTTTAATACTTGAATCTTGTTACTTTGATGAAAATAGTAATGGATATTTTAACTTAAATGATATTGAAAATGATATTATTTTAAGTGAAGATAACTTCGAAACCACATTTTATTTAAGTCATTTAGATGCAGAGAACGGCACTAATGAAATATCAAATATTTATTACTTGCAAAGCCCAACTCAAGAAGTTTTCATTAAAGTTGCTACCGAACAAGGCTGTTATACAATATCAAACTTTTACTTAGACATAGATTGTTTTACTAATATTGAGATTCTTTCTATTGTTTTTCCAAAATTTTTTACACCAAATGGAGATAATCTAAATGATTTTTGGAACATTAAAGGTGCTACAGAAAGAATAAAAAGAGAATCAACTATTACAATATTTGATAGATATGGAAAAGTGCTATTCTCCTTTATACCCGATTCAATAATTGGTTGGGATGGTACTTTCAATGGTCTCCAACTCCCTGCATCAGATTATTGGTTTGTCTTCAAAACTAAATCTGGATTAGAAAAAACGGGGCATTTCACATTAAAAAGGTAATAGTATTTGATATTTAGACCTCATGGAAGTTTCCGTATACAGTTATTTTATTATGATTTATACATGCTGTTTAATCTTGACATGTCTTTCAATACGTAAAAACTACAACTCACTACCTTTTGTTTTACTAAAACATTCGGGGCAACTAATTTAGAAACAATAACCAAAAATAAGAACGACCATGAGAACATTAAATACGTTTAAAACACTATTTACTATTGTAATATTAGCATGTTTAAGTTGTAAAAATAATTCTAGTGAAAATAAAACCACTCAATCTAATATAAAAATTGTAGAACGTACTACAAAAGAAGATTTTAGTCGGTTATTTAAAGAAACCGATTCTATTGCAACGGCTAATTCGCATATCTGGGACAAAAACATATATGGACCTATCCTCTTGATTGATCATAAAACAAAAACATACTATGCCAATACAAATCCAGATAGTGATAGTTTTACTCCAGGATATAAGTGTTTTGAAGGAGAGTTTCCTAAAGAAATTATTGTACGTGGAAATACCAATATAAATTGGAAAGAAAAAAAATGGGCTGTATTAGAATTACCACTATCAAACATGCCTCCTCAATATGCCAAGTTATTAAATCTTCATGAATTAAGTCATATTGCCTTAGGAGAGCTAGGGTTTCCAAAACATACTGTTGATATCAGTCATTTAAATAAATACCATGGACGATTATTAATGCGTATAGAAATAGAGTTGTTAAAACGGTTTATAAACTCCAATCAAAAAGACCTAAGTTTAATAAAGGATGCTTTGTCTGTTAGGAAAATAAGACATATGGAATTCCCTCTCTATAAAGATCAAGAAAATAGCTTAGAACTCAATGAGGGTCTTGCAGAATTTATGGCATTGAGCATTGCAACCGATTTTTATGAGCAAAGCTATACCTCATTTTATACAATGCTTATAGATAATTATATCAATCTCGATAACTATAATAGGCAGTTCGCCTATTTTTCCATACCAATTTATGGTAATGCTATTAATAAAATAGATGCTTTGTGGCATAAAAAAATAACACCTAAGACAAATTTGACAAACTTTTTTTCCGAAAAACTAAATCTAACAAGTAATAACGATATAGAATATTATATCTCTAAATACGATTTACATAAAATCTCAGACAAAGAGTTTAAACGCGCCGCTCAACAACAAAAAATAACAGATACAATTATTCAAAACTACAAAATACAACCACATTTATTCGTGCCTTTTTTTAAACAGAGTTTTTCTGCTATGCCTCCAGAATATAGTATTGAAAATGAAGGGAGGTATTTTGGTGGCGTAAAGCTTCAAGATTCATGGGGAACTCTTGATGCTCATAGCGGTATTTTAATATCCTTAGATTTTAAAAGCTGTTATTTAAAGGCCCCAAAAACAATAACTAAAGACAGTATCGTTGGTGATGGCTATGTATTGCGATTTAAAGGCGATTTTGAAATCGTAAAAGAATCAGAAATAAGATATGTTTTAAAAAAGAAAGAATAAGCAATTTTCACCACATAAATAAGCACTCATTTCACTTCTTTGCACCAAACAAAAAATTTAAACATGAAAAAAATACTATTACTCTTATGCGTAACATGTACTATTAACATCCTAAGCGCACAAGATAAAGAAACAACAACTACTACAACATATTTCTTCATTCGTCATGCCGAAAAAGCTAATGATGGTAGTAAAAATCCGCATTTAACAGATAAAGGAAAAGAAAGAGCTGCACATTGGGCAAACATTCTTAAAGGGTATAAAATAGACGCTGTGTATTCTACAGATTACTTTAGAACAAAAGAAACAGCAGAACCAACAGCTGAAGCTAATAAACTAGAAACAACATTATACGATCCAAGAGCTTTTGATCTGCAAAAATTTGTTAATGATACCAAAGGCAAAAATGTACTTATTGTAGGTCATAGTAATACAACACCAATGTATGTCAACACATTTATTGGTAAAAACAAGTATGGCCAAATTCAAGAAAATGATTATGGTAACCTCTATATTATTACCATTAAAGACAATGTTGTTAATGATCTTCAACTCTGCAACCTTTAATATGTTATGAAAGCCCTTTATAGAACAATAGTATTTATTTTTTTATTCATGAGTTGCTCATTGGCTTTTTCGCAAGAGTTAAACCTTGATGATCCAAATATTATCTATAAAACTCCTGATGGCACTATACTTAGCAAACAAGAAGTAGAAGATATTAAAGAAAAAAAAACACCTTATAAAACATATAACAAACAGCTATCTAATGGAAAAACAGTTGTATATATTATCAAAGGAGAAGTCTTAAATGAAGCCCGGCAAAAACAATCAGAATCTCAAGATTGGATTAATAAATGGACTGGAAAGTCACTTCCCAAATTTTCTCTGAAAAATTTAAATGGTGAAACCACAACCAATAATACAATTAAAGGCAAAGTAACTGTTTTAAACTTTTGGTACACCAAATGCAAACCTTGCATAAAAGAAATGCCCGAATTAAATAAACTAGTTGATAAATACAAATCTCAAAACGTCGTGTTTTTTGCTCCAAGTATTGATGATGAAAACGAATTAAAAGATTTTGTGACAGCAAAAGAAAACAACTTTAAATATCAAATACTTTCAAACTCAAGAGCTTTAAACTACGAAACTGGTCTCAATTTTTATCCAACACATATGGTAATAGATACCAAAGGAGTCATACGTGATATTATTATTGGGTTTGATGAAAATATCAAAGAAAAATTATCGCAATCAATCAATAACTTGTTAAAATGAAAAAACATCTTTTACTTTTTTGGGTCCTTTTATTTGCTCTCACCATAACAACTGCTCAAACAAGTGCACCTAACTTTGATGACAAAAATATTGTATACAAATCTGAAGAAGGTAAAGTATTAACCAAAGATGAAGTGAAAACACTTTACAAAACCTATGGAGGTGACAATGTTCAGATGAAATATAAAATGAACAAAGGCAAAATGGAAATTGTTTTAAAAATATTGGATAAAACACAAAAAACAAAAATTGATAAGCAGCACCAATTAAGCAGTAAAGATTGGAGAGCTTCTAAAATTGGAAAACAATTCCCTGAGTTTTCCTTAACAAGCTTAATAGGACAAAAAATCTCTAATAAAACCACGAAAGGTAAAGTCACTGTTCTTAATTTTTGGTTTATCAATTGTTTGCCTTGCATAAAGGAAATACCAGACCTAAATAAGTTAGTAGACAAATACCAAAATAAAGACGTTTTGTTTCTAGCTCCTACGTATGAAACTAAAGAGGATTTGGTCGATTTTTTTGAAACTAGAGAAGAAGGCTTTGATTATGAGGTGTTATTTAACGCAAAGCCTTTACTCAAAAAGCTATTAGTATCATCCTACCCAACCCATATTGTTGTTTCAAAAGAAGGAGTCATTACAGATGTTTTAATAGGATATGATATAGATATTATAAATAAATTGTCTCAATCAATAACAAAACTTTTAGACTAACATGCGCAAACTATTTATATATATCGTTTTGTTGATAACCTCCCAAGTTGCCGCTCAAGATTTTAAATTAGATTTGGATAATCCTAATTTGATTTTCAAATCTGAAGAGGGTAAGATTATTACAAAAAAAGAAGCTGAAGATATTATATATAAAGGTGCATTTAAATTAACTCAAAAGCAATTAAGCAACGGGAAAATTGAACTCACAATTATTCCTGTTAAAGGTAATGTTAACGACGATACAAATAAGAAACACACGACATGGCTAAAGCATACTTTAAATAAACCATTTCCAGAATTTTCATTTACAACTTTAAACGGAAAGACGTATAATGAAAATGATTTAAAAGGTAAAGTAACAGTGCTTAATTTTTGGTTTATTCACTGTTCGCCTTGCATTCGGGAAATGCCAGAACTTAATAAGGTTGTAAAGAAATTTGACAATAACTCAAATGTTCAATTCTTAGCACCTTCATTAGACTCAGAAGAAACACTCACTGAGTTTTTTAAGAAAACAAGTACAAAATTCACATATCAAGTAGTACCAGATGTAAATGACTTTGTTAAAGGTTTTAAAGTTAAAGGTTATCCAACACATTTAATCATAGATAAAAAAGGAATCATAAGAGAGGCCATTATTGGATACAGAGATAATATTTATGATGTGTTAAGTCAAAAAATCAACTCATTACTTTAAACAATTTATCCAACACATATGATAGTAAATTAACATGGTTAAACCTAAACTAAATAAAAGTGATTTTTTTAAAGGCTTGCTAGAAAGTGTTTTGGTTATATATGTATCCTCTTCCATGTTTCTTTATGGCGCGCTTAAATATATGCAATTTGGAGAGGCTCCCTACGCCAATGAAATTGTAAAAAACCTAACTAACATGGAATTGATGTGGGCTTTTTATGGTCGCACATTAACATTTCCCATAATCATTGGCCTTTTTGAATTACTGGGAGCAGGTCTATTAGTGCTACGCAAAACAAGAATTATAGGTTGTTTCATATTAACGGGTATCTTAATAAACATAATTATACAAGATATAATTTACGATGTACTATGGTGGGCATTAGCATCTGCAATTGCATATCAAAGCATAATCCTATATATACTATGGATTCACAGATTCGAGGTAATAAAAGCTTTTAAAATCATTAACAACATTTCAGGTAAGAAATCATTAACAAAAAACATCCTCCATTTTATCATTGGACTAGTTATTTCAATATGCATAAAGATAACTATAGGGCTATGATTTAAGAAGTAAATACAAATAAAAGAATACAAAAACTATACACTGAATTTAGAAATTAACAATTAACTGTTTGATATGAAATTAAGTAACGTTTATTTAAAAAACACCACACTCCATATGATTATTGTTGCATCTATAATTACTGCTTTAAGTGTCATTTTTAATGTGATACATGTAATTTTTGAATTAAAGCTAACAGGTCACTTTTAACAGTTATCATAGGTGAAATATGATCACTAGATACAAAAATGAGGCTAACGGTAAGTCAAATCAAGAAATTAACAAACTACTATAAGTAAATTATAATGAAATTTTTAATACCATTTTTCCTATTAATCTCAATGTCATCTCTAGCTCAAAATGAGATATTTGAGACACTGAAACAACAATATTCTTTTGAATTTGATAAAAAAAACAAGCTAGATTCAATCGATTTATCTTCCAAGATGTCTGAGGTCAAAAATCAAGGTGTTCGTAATACTTGTAGTGCCTTTGCTTCTACAGCATTAGCAGAATTTGTTATTCAAAAAGATCTAGGAAAGACCTATGACTTGTCTGAAGCTTATGCATACTACAATGCAAAAAAAACGGTTTTAAGTAATTCGTTTTTAAAACAATCTTATGAACCCGTTGATGGCTTATGTGGCTATTTAGCTGTTACAGGTTTTCAAAATGGTTGTATGGAAGAAAGTGAATGGATCTATGACGGTAGTGCTTCCTGGAAAGAATCAAATGCCAAAAACTGTAAAACAGATAATGGAGTCTCATCAAGAGAATGTCATACAGGAGTACCTCCTCAAGGCGCAAAAACCTTAGATATCAACTTAAAAATTGTACATATCCCACTTGAGGAAATTGATGAATTTATTCTATCAGAAAAACGTCCAGTAGTTGTTAATATATGGATTTACAAAAACGGTATGGACACTAAAACAGGTGCTTTAACTATTCCAGAAAGTCCAATTTTAATGGGAGGTCATGTTGTTTTAATTACAGGTTACAATAAAAAAACTGAAATGTTCTCTTTTAAGAATAGCTGGAGTAAAGATTGGGGTGAAAATGGTTATGGGACAATGTCTAAAAAGTACCTTTTAGAACACTTTGAAGCTAATAATTTAATAGCACAAATACCAAACTTGACAAAAGACCAACAAGAGTATGCTACCAAAGTATCTATGGGAACATCTGCATATACGATTAAGAACTAATTATATAAAACTAAATAAACAAACATTATGAAGCAAAAACTACTCATTTTATCTATCTTATTTTCTGTAAACATTTATGCTCAAGAATTTGGCACCAATGATTTTCGAATTAGTGATATGGGAGACAATGGAGCAACAAATTTCTTTGCATTTTTCCCTGAAGTTGCCTACAGTGATATAGAAAACAAATATCTTGTTGTCTGGTCTGCAGATGACAATACAGGAACAGTTGTAGATAATGAATTTGAAATTTATGGACAATTCATATCAGATAACGGCATCGAAACTGGTGTTAATGACTTTAGAATTAGTGTTACAGGAACCGATGGCGAAACACAGCTTAGAGCAGAAGACCCCCATGTAGTTTATAATTCTACAGATAATGAGTTTTTGGTAGTATGGAGAGGAGAAACATCTGTAGACAATGAATTCGAAATTTTTGGACAGATTGTAGATGCTAATACAGGAAATCTTGTTGGTGCAAATTTCAGAATTAGCGATATGGGTAATGAAGGCGATACTTCATTTGGAGCTTTCCTCCCTAGAGTTTCATATAGTGCTACTTCCAATGAATACCTAGTGATTTGGGAAGGCGACGAATCTATTAATAATAAGTTTGAAATTTATGGCCAGCGCCTTTCAAATTCTGGCGCCGAAATTGGAGTTAATGATTTTCAAATTAGTCAACAGCTTCCTTTAGCAGATGCAAATTTCGATGCTAGAGGTCCAGATTTGATTTGGAATTCCATAGAGAATAATTTTTTGATTGTTTGGCAAGGAGAGACCAGCACAGATGACGAAAAAGAGATTTATGGACAAATCTATGACCTAGACTCGCAAAGTATATCGGGTTCTAATTTTAGAATAAGTGATATGGGACCAGATACTAATATCAGTTTTTTTCCTATAAGGCCTCGTGTAGCATATAATGCGACTGACAATGAGTATTTAGTTGTTTGGAATGGAACCGATACTGTTATTAGCCAATTTGAAGTTTATGGACAACGATTGTCAAGTTCTGGAAGTGAACTAGGTACTAATGACTTTCAAATAACAGCTGTAACAGCTACCAATAGTAATTTTGACACAGCTTTTCCAGACGTTGTTTGGAACAATACAAATAATGAATATATGGTAATCTATAGAACAGATTTCACGCTCTCTGAAGAAGAAGTTTTTGGTCAAAAATTAAATGCTTCAGGAACTAATAACGGTAGTTCTTTTAGGTTAAGTGATATGGGAGATGATAATGACAATACATTTAAAGCCGATAATCCAGCTCTTACAACCAACAATCAAAATGCCTATATAATTACGTGGTACGGTGACGATAATATCCCTCCTCTTGTAGGTAATGAGAATGAAATTTTCATCCAAATGTATGGCAATAGTACTTTATCAATAGATGACACACAAGTAACTCATAATATTAAAGTCTATCCGAATCCCAGCTTTACTGGTGTTTTAACTATTTCAGGATTGCAAAACATTGATGGAGTCTCATTAGATATATATGATATCCTTGGGAAAAGGGTTTTTAACAATGTAACTATTGAAAACAACACGTTAAATCTATCTAATCTAAAATCTGGTCTGTATTTAATGAAATTTACAGGAACTAATTTAAATAAAATTATAAAACTAGTTGTTAATTGAAGTATGCAAATATAAGCCCAGTAATTAGTTTAATGATTAACCTATAATTTACCTTAATATCACTCTCAAAAAAAATTGAATAACAATTTGTAGATATAAAATAATACGATGAAAAAGCAATCGATGAAAAAGCAATTATTGTTTCTAGTAATTTTTATTAATCTAATAGTTAATGCTCAAGAGCGAACCTATGTCGAAATGCAAATTGATGATAGTTATAAATCAAAACAACTATCACCAATATGGGTCAAAGATAGTATTGGTATTGCTCCTGGAAATGTTCAATTAAAAATTAAACATATGACTATGAATAGTGTAGTTTTTACTATTCCAACGTATGAAGGTGAAAAAACAGTGAAATTAAAAGCAGGTTCAACCTTTACTTTTAAAATAAAGCGAAAAAATGACCTCATTCTTCCATATACCATTAAATATATAACTGAAATAAGTAATGAAAAAAAAACAAAAAGGTTGTATTGGATATCAAATTATAGATTAACTGGCACATTTAAAACAGCTGATTGTAATTTCAAAATTTCTATAAGGGATATGGATGGTAATGGAATATTTGAGAAAAAAGATAGTGAAATAGGAACTAATCTGTCAATAGATATCAATAATGACGGAAAATTTTATGGTAAAAATGAACACTATACTACTCATCAATTAATTAGTTTATGCAATGTTACTTATACGATCAATATATTATCTGAAGAGTACACATTAATTTTTAAGAAAAATTCAAGACCTATTCCAAAATTGGGTGATAAAGTTATTCCCTTTATTGAAAAATCTTTTGATGGAATAACTATTAATTCTAATAATTTATTAGGAAAACCTTTAATTTTAGATTTTTGGGCCTCATGGTGCCTCCCTTGCGTAGAAAAATTTCCTCTTCTAAAATCTATAGAAACAAATTATAAAAAGGATTTAAATATTATCACAATTAACATTGATTACCCGAATAGAATAGAAGCTGCTAAAAATATATTAATTAATTATAAAATAGACTGGCCAACAACTATAGATGGGTTGGGTAATGAAAATGTATTATGGAAATTTTATGGAAGTGCTTATGGGCATAAACAAATGATAATACCACTATATTGTATTTTTGATTCTCATGGAATATTAAAATACGTTGGAAATGGAGGAAAGAATCTTAATAAGATAAAGAATATATTAAATAGCTTATTTCCTTAATAATCCTTTGAATTTTTTATCAAATTAAAAATGCGAATAACTAAAATAGAATACTCGCATTTTTATATTGTATATTAATGTTTTTATTTCCCTAACATCAACAACTCATTACAAATTATCTCGGTCGTATAACGCTTTTGTCCGTCTTTATCATCCCAAGAACGATTAGTGAGTTTACCTTCTATTGCAATTTCCTTTCCTTTAGTTACGTATTGTTCGATAATCTCAGCTGTCTTATTCCAAGCTACTATATTGTGCCACTGCACATTCTCTACTTTCTCTCCTGAAGCATCTTTATAGCTATCATTTGTTGCTAAAGAAAACTTTGCTAATTTTTTACCTGATTCTAAGGTGATGATTTCTGGATCGTTTCCTAAATTTCCTATTAATTGTACTCTATTTCTTAATGTATTCATGATATTCCGTTTTTGTGAGCAACGGGTCATATCCCATAAACTCGATTATTTTTTGTTTGTTTTTTGGAGTAGGCTTTGAATCACCTCCCTCCCATTTATGTATTGTGGATTCGTAAACATTTAACTCAAGTGAGACTTCAAAAGCTGTATAGCAATTATCAATTCGGTATTGTTTTAAGTAGTCACCTAACGTTGTAGTTTTACTTGGATAGCCTTTAGGCAGCGGTGCAGCAGCCTCTAAACTTATCCCACAAATGGTCAACACTGTTGTGAGTAGATACCAATTGTAGTTAGTTGCCATCTTAAAACAGTAATTCTAATACACTATCAATATTGTTAATTCTTCTATATAAAACTTAGATTACAAAATTTGATTTGGTCTTTGAAGTTTTTTTTTCTTCATTTGTAATATGAAGCTTTTATCATAGGAGCTTTTAGCTGAACAAAGTGAAAACCGTTTTTACGTTCGGGCTTTTGAAAATTAGGAAGTCAAATTCAAAAGCAGCTTATGGTGTAAGTATCCGAAATTTAGAGCTAACTTCCGAAGTTGAAATATTTACTGCGCATTTCAAAAAATTGTGTTTTGTCCCCAAAATACAATATCAAATTATGATTTGATGAAAGTTATTACTGCCTTTTAATGAAGGTAGCTTTGCTATACCTTCTATTTAATAACTTTTAAAAATTATAAGATGAACACTAAGTATGTTGATTTAATCAATCAGACATTCGACTTTCCTCAACCCGAATTTGAGTTAGAGGGGGAAAGTCTCTTGTTTCACGGTTTAGACTTAAACAAATTAGTAGAAACCTATGGAGCACCTTTAAAATTTACCTATTTACCGCAGATTACAAACAATATCTTAAAAGCAAAGAAATGGTTCAGTAATGCAATTAATAATCATAATTATAATGGTACCTATAAATACTGCTATTGTACAAAAAGTTCACATTTCAAACATGTTTTGAATGAAGCTTTGAAAAGTGATATTCATATTGAAACATCATCCGCAATTGACATTGATATTGTAGAAAATCTAAAAGTAGACGGTAAAATAAATGAGGACACTTTTGTTATCTGTAATGGCTTTAAAAGAGAACAATATGTCACTAATATTGCCAGACTCATTAATCATGGACATAGGAACTGCATTCCTGTGATTGATAACTATGAGGAAATAGATTTACTCTCTAAGGAAATAGAGGGCAAATTTGATATTGGTATTCGTATTGCTTCTGAAGAAGAACCTAAGTTTGAATTTTATACCTCAAGATTAGGTATTGGTTACAAAAACATAGTCCCTTTTTATAATAAACAGATAAAAGACAATCCTAGAGCCGAGCTTAAAATGCTACATTTCTTTATCAATACTGGGATTAGGGATAATGCCTATTATTGGAATGAACTTTTAAAATGCTTAAAAGTATATACGAGCTTAAAAAAGATTTGTCCGTCATTAAATAGTTTGAACATTGGTGGTGGTTTCCCTATTAAAAATTCATTGGCTTTTGATTTTGATTATCAGTATATGATTGATGAAATCGTAAATCAAATTAAACTCGCATGTGATGAAGCTGATGTTGATGTACCAAATATTTTTACTGAATTTGGAAGTTTTACAGTAGGTGAAAGTGGTGGTGCAATCTATGAAGTCCTCTATCAAAAACAACAGAATGATAGAGAGAAATGGAACATGATAAACTCATCATTTATTACAACGCTTCCAGATACTTGGGCAATTAACAAACGTTTTGTGATGCTTCCTATTAATAGATGGAATGATAGCTACGAAAGAGTCTTATTAGGTGGCTTAACTTGTGATAGCGATGATTATTACAATAGTGAACAACATATTAATGCAATTTACTTACCAAAATATCATAAAGACAAACCACTCTATATCGGCTTTTTCAATACTGGAGCATATCAAGAAACTATTGGTGGCTATGGAGGTTTACAACATTGCTTAATTCCAGCACCAAAACATATTTTAATTGATAAGGATAGTAATGGAGATATAACAACAGAACTATTTAGAGAGCAACAAAAAAGTGAAGACCTAATGGAGATATTAGGCTATAACAACAACTCGAAATTAAAAACAACAACAAAATCAAATTCTAGAACAGAATTACAAATAGCTAACTCATAAAATGAAAACTAAAACGTATGCTGGTATCCCAGATGAATATGCAAAATTAGACACATCAAAGATTGTCTTAATACCTGTACCTTACGATGGTACAAGCACATGGCAAAAAGGCGCAAATAAAGGCCCAGAAGCATTTTTGGAAGCCTCTGAAAACATGGAACTTTATGATATAGAAACGGATTCAGAAGTGTATAAAAACGGAATATATCTTGCAGAACCAGTAACCTTAAATGCTACACCTGAGGTTATGGTAGACGCCGTACACCAAGAGACTAAAAAATATATAAAGAAGAATAAATTTGTTACCATTATTGGAGGAGAACATTCAGTTTCTATAGGAACTATAAGAGCCTTTAACGAAGTATTTCAAAACTTAACAGTTTTACATATAGATGCTCATGCCGATTTAAGGAAATCCTATGAAGGAAGTACTTGTAATCATGCTTGTGCAGTATACGAAGCAAGCCAGAGTACTAATTTAATTCAAGTAGGTATTCGTTCTATGGACATACAGGAAAAATCTGTAATGGATGTTGACAAAACCTATTTTGCTCATGAGATGGCTACAGATGATTCTTGGATGGATTCAGCAATAGATCAAATGACTGAAAATGTGTTTATCACTTTTGATTTAGATGCTTTTGATCCATCTATATTACCAAGCACAGGAACACCCGAACCAGGAGGATTGTTTTGGTATGAAACTATAGATTTTTTAAAGGAGGTTTTTAAAGAAAAAAATGTAGTTGGTTTTGATATAGTAGAGTTATGCCCGAATGAAAATGAAAAATCATCAGACTTTTTAGCTGCTAAATTATATTACAAGATGTTAAGTTATAAGTTTCAAAATGAAGATGCGGAGGAGAACTATAATGATACTTATGAAGAATCAAACCGTTTAGGGAACTATAAAAAATTTGATGAGGATGAAGACTACTAAAGGAGCTATTGCAAATTTCATAGAAACGTATTACTTGCATTTTAATGCAGCAACTGTGGTAGATGCAGCAAAGGCTTATGAATCGCAATTACAGAATGGAGCAAAAATGTTGGTGTCTTTGGCAGGAGCCATGAGCACTGCTGAGTTAGGGAAGATATTCGCAGAAATGATTCGTCAGGACAAGGTTCATATTATTTCCTGTACAGGTGCAAATCTCGAAGAGGATATTATGAATTTAGTAGCCCATTCACATTATAAGCGAGTTCCAAACTATAGAGACTTAACACCACAACAAGAATGGGATTTATTAGAACAAGGGCTTAATAGAGTAACTGACACATGCATTCCTGAAGAAGAAGCCTTTAGAAGGCTTCAAAAGCATATCCATGCTATTTGGAAAGATGCTGATAAAAAAGGAGAGCGCTATTTGCCTCATGAGTTTATGTACAAACTTCTGTTATCAGGCGTCTTAGAAGAATACTATGAAATAGATCTAAAAGATTCTTGGATGTACGCGGCAGCAGAAAAGAACTTGCCTATTGTTTGCCCAGGCTGGGAAGATAGTACAATGGGAAATATTTTCGCCAGCTATGTTTTAAAAGGAGATTTGAAAGCTAGCACTATAAAATCAGGGATAGAATATATGACCTTCCTTGCCGATTGGTATACAATTAACTCAAATAAAGGAATTGGGTTTTTTCAAATTGGAGGAGGAATAGCTGGAGATTTTCCTATCTGTGTAGTTCCAATGTTATATCAAGATATGGAGCGCACAGACACCCCTTTTTGGAGCTATTTCTGTCAAATAAGTGATTCTACAACAAGCTATGGTTCTTACTCAGGAGCAGTCCCAAACGAAAAAATTACTTGGGGAAAATTAGATATTGATACCCCTAAGTTTATTATAGAAAGTGACGCTACCATTGTAGCACCTTTAATTTTTGCTTATTTATTAGGAATGTAATCTTAAATAATATGATACGTAAAATTGTAGACTACCAAAAACTAAATGAGAAACTTTTAAATCTACTCATAGAAAAGTTTCCAGACGGATATTCAGACAAAGACATTATTGCCTTTAGAAATGCGAAAAATGAATTGATTGAAGCAGTTGAAATAGAGACTGAAGATACTATTTATCTTGTGAAAGTAGGAAAGCGTTTAGTTCAAGCTATGGAAGATTTCGAGGACAATGGCGATAATTATAATGACGATGATGATGATGATGACCGTGATTTAGTTCCTGATGATTTTAGTGACGATGAATAATAAAATATGAAAATCAATAAGCACAGACATAAATCTAAACTCATAGTTATAGAAGATTCGTCTCTTTTAGTTTTAGAAAAAAACGATAAAAAGAGATATGTTTTTATTGGTGGGTTTCTTAAAAAAAGAGAATCCCCTGAAGAAGGATTGATTAGAGAAATCTATGAGGAAACCGGTGTGATTTTAAATAAAAATCATTTTAAGTATTACACAACAAACACTATAATCAATGGTGATAAAAATGCACTAAGTAGGCACTATTTTATTCTCACAAAAAAAGAGCAAAAGTTTATAAATAAAGAGCCTGAAAAATTTAAATCATTGAAATGGGTGAAATGGACTAAAGTTATAAAGTTTACAAACTCTTTTGATAAAAATATAATTGAAAGATTATTTAACACCCTTATTGATCATGAAACTCATATATGAAACAGCTATTTTTAAGTCTTATACTAATACTAATGGGTTTTATATATTTAAATTAGGTAATAATGAAGATATTATTTTTAAAGAAATTCATCCTCAAATGCTTAAGAAATTTAACTTAAAAAATGATAAACGTCTCATAAATAAAAGATTTTGTATAAAATATACAGAAAACAGCATTGGCAATCAAGACGATTTCATCATTTACAGAATTGAATATTTAGTACTAATGAACTCAAAATAACATGAAAAATTTATTTCACCTTTCGTTACCTTGTAAAAACTTAGTTGACACCAAGATGTTTTATGTTAACACCGTTGGAGCGAACTTGGGAAGGTATGCAAATAATTGGTTAGACATTAACCTTTTTGGGCATCAATTAACATTTACGCAAGTTGGAAAATTTGATTTTACTAACCCTAGCTATTCCTTTGAGGGAAAGGTTTTACCATCTTTTCATTTTGGAATAATATTGGATATAGACTCTTGGGGAAGAATTTACTCTAAACTAAACAATCAAAATTTAGAGCTTACTACTCAGGCCGCTTTTTTAAAAAATAAACCGGGAGAGCATTTATCTTTTTTTGTCAAAGACCCTAACGGATATATATTAGAATTTAAAAATTTCAAAGACGACAAAGAAATATTCAGTTTCTGATGCTCCATTCTTGGAAACTTATAAGCTCTTTTGATTGGAAAATAAAATTGTAATTTAAATAGAGCTCCATTTCGGATTTGAAGTTGGAGCTCTATTTTAGATATTTCTAATATAAAAAGTGTTACCACAAATAGCTATAATACCTACTTGCCCAGCATCAATAACTCATTCACAACAACTTCAGTAACGTATCGTTTTTGCCCATCCTTATCATCATAGCTTCTGTGAGTTAACTTCCCTTCAATAGCAACCTCTTTTCCTTTAGTCACATATTCCTCAATAATCTCCGCTGTCTTATTCCAGGCAACAAGATTATGCCATTGAACATCTTCAACCTTATTTCCTGAAGCATCTTTATAACTATCATTTGTAGCTAGCGAGAACTTCGCTAATTTCTTTCCAGATTCTAAGGTGATGACTTCTGGATCGTTTCCTAAATTTCCTATTAATTGTACTCTATTTCTTAATGTATTTATGGCTTTCTGTTTTTTAATTTACACAAAAAAAAGAGGGCGCTTATCGCGTCCTCTTTCGATACTATATAACGTTTAGAAGGCTTAAAACATCAATAACTCATTACAAATGATTTCTGTTGTGTAATGTTTTTTACCCTCTTTATCATCCCAAGAGCGGTTGGTGAGTTTACCTTCAATGGCAATCTCTTTTCCTTTAGTAACATAATCCTCTACAACTTTTACAAGTCCGCCTCGTACAACAATATTGTGCCAATAAGCGCGCTCTACTTTATTCCCATCTTTGTCTTTGTAGCTATCATCTGTAGCGAGTGAGAATTTTGCCATTTTGTTGCCATCGTCAAAACTAACAATTTCTGGATCTTGTCCTAATCTTCCAATCAACTGTACTCTGTTTCTAAGTGTGTTCATAATTTTAATTTTTTTAATGTTAAACAGTTAATACTATTGAACCTTCAGTGATTCAACATTGCAAATATGAGACGTAATCCAACTACTAGTCGGTAGTTACATATTTAAAATCGTTTGTAAATGTTTGTAGTCGTTTGTAAACGAATAATATTTCAGAAGAGAGGGCAACTATATACAATTTACCACAAGCATACGCTTTACTAATTCAAAAACAAACGCCATTCAAATTATAGAATTTTCGTTTACTTCCCCTATTTTAATTGGTACTCATACATGTATTCGAACGCATAAATTGCTAATATTTTGTTCATTTGTTTTTTGCTATAATTTGTATTCTAGTACTAGATGAAATGAAAAAAATAAAAACGATTCTCGCCTTTTCTTTAAAATGCTTAATAGGCCTATTACTAGTTCTTATAGCCTTTTTGGTACTAGCTATACCTTATGGCAAACACACAGAAAAGGAAATGACAGGGCTAGGTGTTAACTATCAAAATGTTGTGATTAAAGGGGTACATATTATTCAAATAATGACTTGTTAAGAATGAGACAACCTGGTGAAGATAAACAGAATACTTACGCTACTATAGGTTTGTTTTTAGAACACTTAGTAAGCAAGTAAATGTTCTTTAATCAGGGAAATGGTTCCTAGAAAACTTAACTCATAAAAAGTAGAGGCGCTCATAAATATATAGGTTTTATCCTTCATTATGAAAGGATTTCTAAAACCAAAAAGTACCTTCTAGATATAATAATTTGATAATAAAAACTAATGAATAATAGTATAAAAAGAATTGACCTGTCAAACTTAAAAAAATGCAATCAAGTTTGGGATGGAATGCCAAAAAGTGAAGCTGGAAGAACGTGTTTAAAATGTAATAATACTATAATAGATTTTAGAAATTTGACAGATGCTGAGGTTGCAAAAATTCATCTTTTTTCCGATCAAAAAGTTTGCGGACTGTATAAAAAAGAACAGCTTCAAAAAATAAAAAGAGAAGATAAAAACATAAAAAACACCTTATTAAATTCTCTTTGCCTAGGGGTTTTTAGTGTCTTATCATTTAATAATTTCGGGCAAGATCTTAAGCATAACCAGATTCAAACTGAGCAAATCGAAAAGAAGTACGACACCTTTTTAAGTACTATCTCCAAAGAGAAGTCAAACCCATTAAAAGTTATAAAAAATGACAGCATATATATACATGGTAATGTAGTAGACGAAAATAAACAACCGTTATATTATGCCTATGTTATGATTAAAGGAACAGAAATGATAGCGTCATCAGACTTTGAAGGAAATTACAGGCTTAATATCACAGAAGATTTGGGTACTTTAAAAAAAATAACATTGTCCTACTCATACCTTGGTTATAAAACAATTGAAAAAGAGATCGATTTAGGAAGTGTTGGGGTAGACAAAAACACTATAATTAATGTAGCGCTTACTGAAAAAAAAGAAACAGCATTTGCAGTTAAGCAACGAGAACCATTTCATAAAAGAGTTTGGATAGGGATTAAAAGCATATTCAAAAAAAAGAAATGATTCTAAGCAAAAAGTCTTTAGCAATGAAAGTAAAAATTGATAAACCTTGTTCAGAAAACTGGAAGCAAATGAAAGTAGGCATTAACTCTAGCTTTTGCAAAAACTGCCAACGCAATGTGGTTGACTTTACAACAATGGAAAAAAAAGAAATACTAGAATATTTACTACTAAACTCTGACGATAGGGTATGTGGAAGAGCCTATCGTTCTCAGCTTGATTTTTCATATTCAGACGTAGTAATAACTGTAGATATAGTTCCTAAACAAAATAAAAATTTCAATTTCCCTTTCCATATTTTGGTAGTAGGAATGCTAATGCTAACAAATTGTACGGATTCAAAAACAGCAGAGTTGCCAAAAACTCAAATTTCAGATACCATATTAAACAAGAAAACACTTATAGATAGTATAGAGTCCAAAAAACATAGTACAAATAACGACAGTATTACAATTTCAAATGATACGACGAAAGTAGAAACTCCATTAACAATAGGTAGTGAAAGACAAATCAACCTATCACAAACAAACAAAACCTCACGAATTGACACATCTAAAGAAGAACCAATTATTGGAGATATTGAAGTGACCATTGAAGCCAAAGACACAATGTTTGATCCCAATAAAATATATAAGAGTGTACAAAAAATGCCTGAGTTTATTGGAGGATCAGATAGTTTAGTTAGTTACATACAAAAAAACTTAAAATACCCCAGAGCAGAAAAAGAAATTGGACTAGAAGGACGAGTCTGGGCAAAGTTCATAATTGACAAAGAAGGGAAAATTAAAAATATTGAAGTGGTTAAGAAGGTAAGCAAAAACATTGATAAAGAAGTGGTTAGGTTAATTAATAACATGCCAGATTGGATTCCAGGACAGTATTATGGTAAAAATGCTAATGTCGAATTTTACTTGCTTATCAAATTTGAGCTATAACCTAAAATTTTCATCCTTTTTACTAGGGCAATTGCTTAAAGTAGTTTACAAAGAAGTATCACTTTCTTATCGTACTTGTTTTCAGAATTACACCATTTTAATTTTTCAAATACGACTTGAGGTCCTTTTATAGTAGTGCAATGCTCAAATCCGAATTTCGAGTAGAATTCATACAGGTTTTCAAAAGGCAAACACCAGATATTGGCATTACCAAAGGGGTTTTTACTACATAAGTTTCGAACGATATATTGAGCGACGCCGAGGCCTCTAAATTTAGAAAATGTATAAATTCCACCGAGCTCTATATTATATTCATCGATTTTCACCAACCTACCTAGTCCAGCATTTACATTTTCAACTTTGGCTATTACAATATATTCGTTTTCGTAGTTCGATTTTACAAAACCAATTTCACAATATTTTGCATTTATCCAGTTTAAATCATTTTTTTTAGCCTTATTTACTGTGACTTTCTTCATATTAAGACCTTAGATTCTAGCTTGCATATATCTAGTTAGTCTGAGTTTCCTATGTTATATATTTTAATTGCGAGATGCTTGTATTAATGTATAATTATCAATCCATGTTTTTCCATTATCATTAGATAAGTCTGATTTCCATTTAAAGCCACTCTTCTCAATATCATAAAATGCTATTCTTAGTTTTTGACCTTTGGTAAGACCTGGGAATTTACCTTCAAAAGTAATTGTACCAGATTCTTTCTTTGGTTGACCTAATGGATACCATTTAGATGGATTTAAAACATCAAAAAAGCCCATAACCCATTTTCCAGTATTCTTGTTATATGATCTTATTGTTATTCCTAAAAAAATGGGGACGCTATTAGAATTGTTAATTCTAAATTCTTCAGTAATCACTCTATTCTCCATTTTCTTTTCTACTTTCCATGTACCACTATATTGATAATAATTGCCATTTTCTACGTTTAAGGTTTTTCCGTCAAATGTGAAATTGCCAACTAAAAAGTCAAACAAATGGCTCTCATCATTTTCATGTAAATGTTTAGTACTATCTAACTTATTATAAGCTATTATTCTTTCGGTTTCTTGTTGCTTTAAAATAGAGAAATGTTCCTTTTTAGTATTATTATGTGTTTGACACAATAACAACATAATGCTTAGGCCATATACTAATTTCATATTTTATGATTTTTAAATGATACTCAAATATTGTCTTTAAAATTGATTTAGTAGTTCTCATACCTATATCCGAACTAGATTTTGAAAATATCTGTAGTGATTGACCTATGAAATTGGGTAATTAGTATATAAAATAGTCTAGAAGTTCTTCCTGTATTCTGTTGGTGTCAATCCTGTTTTTACTTTAAAAAGCGTATTAAATGAAGATTTAGAAGTGAAACCTGCTTCATACATGATTTCTTTAACAGTTAATTTTTCTGACGGAAATTTTATCAGTAGTCTTTTTGACTCTTCAATCCTGTAATTATTTATGTATTCATGAAAGTTATTTCCTATAACTTTATTGATGGCTTGAGATAACATCCTGGGATGTACTTCTAAATTGTCTGCTAACATTTTTAAATCTAAATCTGGATTTTTAAAAACCTGATCGTCCCCAACATATTTCTCTAACTTCAATGACAATTCATTTAACTCTGAAATATTATATAAATCCTTTGAAACACCATTTGATTTTAAACTAAATGATGATATATCAATATCATCTTTGGTTAATTTTCTAAAGTAATTGGGTCTTTTAATGCCTTGATATATTAGAAAATTAACATAAACAAAAACTCCTATTAACATTAAAACAAACATATAAGGTTCATTTACAAAAAGATGATCTACCATCATTATTAAAGAGTTGTAAATTGAAATCAAAATTAACATTGTGAGTAATCTCATTTCTTCGCCCCCAAAATGTTGAGAAGAGACCTGAACAATTGTACGCTTATAATTGACAACTTTCATCAATGCATATAAGCTATATATGAATATTGACAGAAATCTTACAGCGACAATGGAGATATAGAGTTCTCTGTTCAATAGAAAACCGAGTATTAATAATGATAGAAATGGAATGAAATGTATGCCATCGCTTTTACGAAATCCTGAATCTTCTTCTAAATGAGATCGGGTATAAAAAAATATCAAGGGACCATAGAGTAATCCAATATTCACAGCTGGAACCGTAAGTTCCATTATATGGTACTTCGATACGACTTCAATTAAAAGAAATTGAATTCCTATAGTTAATAGTATTAGTGATAGAAAAATATTGTTTCCTTTTTCTCTAAATTTCTTGCCCATTAGTATGGTACCAAAGAATAGGCCTTGCCAAATAATTATTGTACTAAGAGTACTGTCTATATTCTGTATCATCTAATTTTGTATCCAAATTACAATTTTTAAGATATTACCTTCTTAAAAATTACCTAAACATTTTCTTTTAAGACATACTTGAACACCATCCTAGGGCATCAAGAAGAAATAAACTGCGCGATTTTGAAACATAGGCTTTATAACTATTAAATAGATTTTTGAACTTCAAGATGAGTAACAATAGATTAAAAATACTGCCCTTACAGCAACTGAATTATTTGGTATTTAAAACTTTAGTAAGGATTGGCTTTATTTCATCTATAAGGTCTAAGCCTCTCCGTCCATTAGTAAATATTATTACTCCATTTTTGCTATATAAAAAACCTGTAAAATCTGCTCTGTACGAATCGTTGGCTCCATTATGCGAAAAACTAATAAACTCATCCCTTTTATCTATTCTAGGCCCTAAACCATAATTACTCGGTTCTACTTTTGTCATCATATCATTTACGAGCTGGCGAGGTAAAAACGTTTCGTTTAATCCGTCATACGAGTTCATTAGCATGATCATTAATTTAGAAAAATCTTTAGGTGTGGTCCATAAACCTGAAGCTGCAGCTTCAGGCATGGCCTGATAACCTCTTGGTAAGGCTACTACATTTCCATTACTATTATGTGCTTTTGCTATGTTTCCAAAATCTTCAGGAAGTGGGTTTTGATAGCTACTTCGATTCATCTTTAAAGGTGTAAATAATAAATCTTTTGTTGCTTTATGAAAAGTGAGTTTAGTGACATCCTCGATTAAAAGTTGTTCAACTGTTGTGCCGCCGCCTGAATATCTATATCTAGATCCTACAGGAAAATTTACATATACAGGTCCATTTTTTGCCGGATACTTACCTTCTAAAATTTCAACAGTAGTAGGTAACCTTTCATGTGGCAAATAATCTGCAAAGCCATGAACTGTTAATCCTGAAGTATGAGACATAATTGTTCTTAATGTAACAGGTTTCTTTAGTGTATAATTATTATCTTCAATTTTCCACGACCTCAAATAGTTATTTACGTTTGTATCAAGGTCTAATTTGCCTTCACTCACTAATTTTAAAATAACTACTGCTGCTCCAACCTTGCTTACTGAGCCAACAGAGAACATGGTTTCCTCATTTACTTCAACCTCTTTTCCTTTTTGCAGATGACCATATCCTTTTGACCATTCTAACTTTCCGTCTTTTATGATAGCAAAGCTTATGCCTGGCACACCATAATGCTTCATTAGGTCTAGTAAGTTTGCCTTTTCTAAAGCCGTCTCATAGCTATCGCCTTGCTTAGGTATTGCCGTCTGATAGACAACTTCTGTTTTGCACTTCAGTTTTTTAAATTCGCTATTTGTTGAAACTGCTAGCAACATCAACGCTGCAAATGTTATGCTAAAAACCGTAATTATTGTTTTAGTACTTTTTAAATGCTTCATAACTTAAAATCCAAATTCGTAACTATTAATAAGAATGATTATAAAAACTAACATAGAGATGCTCAGCAGTATGACTCCAATGGTAAACAATCGTTTCATTTTAAACCACATAATCAATCCAGATATTGCCCATATAATCATTAAAACTGCTAAAGAATCTGCAAAGAATACCCAAAGCCATTGTACAGAAAAACCTGCTACTGGATACCCATGTACTTGATGAAGATTCGTCAATAAATAATTGAGCTTAAACTTACGTTTACCCAGATCATTCACTCTATAATTACCACTGGTATAGTTGTAGGTTACGCGATAATTTCCAGTGTCATTTTCAAGATCAAATTCTAAATTTGGAATCCGCTGAATCCTTGATTTTCCTGGTACTATGTCTTGCTTTTTTAATACTTGTTCTGCTTTGTATAATAAGTCTTTAGAGTTTATGTTCGAGGTCGCATAATTTCCACTAGAAACTTCGGTGTTATTCACAAAATCTGGTAAGGTTAGTAATTGTACCTTTGACGTAGGAATGTCTACGTTCATTCGATAATCTGCAACGTCATTCATACTTCTTAAAATCATGGTGCCATTATACTTGATGTTTTTAATCTCTGGATTAGAAATCAAACCATCCCTAACAATAGAATTGGTAATCGATGTAGCCAATTTTTCCACATCTGGAAACGTAGACGCAAAACTTTCTTCCTTATCAAGAATAAAGGAATCAAATGAGCGATCATTTAGTATTGTAGGATGATTGAAAATGATACCCGACAATCCAAAAATAAAAATATATGGAATCATAAATAAGCCGGCATATAGATGAATTCTTCTGTTAAATTTATGAAAATTGAATTTGCTTTTGGGCATAATCTTTAAAGGTTATTTTGAGTCATTGATAAATGAATTTAATAGCGGTTATAAGGGTAAGGTCTATGACATTGTACATATCAATTAATATATAGGGGGCTTGAATACGCATTTAAGTCTCATTTCCAATCTTCAATATCAAACCTAACAATATATATATCTAAGTGACCATCAAAAACTTCTGGATTATCAGAATCTCTAGTAGAAGTAGTTATATTATCTGCCTCAAACTTTATTGGTGTTTTTCCAATGGTCGATAAATAGCTTGACAAAGGACTCATAGTATCTCCCTTGCAGCTAGAACATAATAAAACAACCAACAGTAAATACAGCACTTTCATATACCTTATTTTTGATGTTTTTAGAGAATAAATATTTTTCTTATTTGTCACTATTTGGCTCTCATTGAGTTTCCTCGTTTTTTATGTGTTACTTCGGCAAGGCCCATTGCTTCCAACAGTGGAGGGATGTACATTCCAAATCTACCACGCAACCCTTTTTTAAGTCCGTACCAACCACCAATTGGATTGTTAGTAGATCTTCCCCAATGTTCAAAAGTGTTCGGTTTTGTTTCTGCTTTTTCATCTTTACTTCCAAGTTCAATCCAATCATTGCGCTCTTTCAACATTAAGTAAGCATCTTCAATACATCTAATGTCGTAATGAAGGATAGTAGATTTTACTGTACAAACTAAAATTTCTTTTCCATCTTTTTCACCAACATGCATTGTATATTCTGATGATAAAGGAGGTGTTTTAAGTTTTATAGGGTTATCCTTTGTTCCAATTTTCTCTTTATAATTCATGTGTTTTTGTGTTATTTGTTTTTTAACGATTACTTCTACCAGGACGTCTTGTTCTTGAATTCTCTTTTTGATTGAATCTGTAGGTAAATGTGAGCATGTATATGGGGCCAAAATCTCTTCGACTAGATTCGTAGGTAAAATTCTCTCCTGTTCTAAAAATTCTTTGATCTCTAGAATTGAGGACATTTCTAATATTAAACGTTACGGCAGCCTTATTTTTCAAAAAAGGCTTGTTAATACCTATACTCCCAAAATAATAAGGCTTTGTAATTGTTTGGGCATTTTCATTTCTTGCGTTATAATTGAAAGTAGCCTGAAATGTAATTTGTCTTGGCAATTTAATTCTTGAATTAACTCTACTCGTCCAAGTCTTATTATTAAAGTCAAAGCTAACACCATTATGATTTCCTCTTTGTTGAAAAGAATAATAATTGACATCTCCTGAAACCTGCAACCATTTTAGTGGATTATATGATAAGGAAATTTCTCCACCAATTCTTTTTTCAGTATCCAAATTGATGGTTGTGCTAATAAGAATATCATCTGCATTTTGCGCTGTAAAAAACTGAAATGGGTCAGTAGTATGCTGATAATATATAGATGGGTTTAATTTTAACTTTCCTATTTTGGTTAAAAAACCAAATTCTAAAGAACTGGTAAAAGAAGGATCTAGGTCTGGATTTCCTTGGATTTGTGCATTGAGACCACCCGAAAGAGTACTAAATGGATTTAGTTGCCAAAAACTAGGCCTATTAATTCTCCTACTATAACTTAACTGCGTAGTGGTAACATCAGAAAAAACATAGTTTAGGTGAATTGTTGGAAAAAGTTGTGTGTAATTTTTTTTGCTCCCAAAATCTTCATTTCTATCTGAAACATCAATATTGGTATATTCTGCCCTTATTCCCAACTGATAGTTGAATTTCTTTTGCTCGTTTGCATACAAAGCATAAACTCCAACAATCCTTTCTCTATAATCTAATTTGTTATCAATACTGTTAAAGATTTCCCATTGATTATTCTGAAAAATTTCTGCTTTATAATCACTACTGATAATTCTAGTTTCTCCTCTGAATCCAGTTTCAAACGTTGTTTTTTCATGAATAGGATTCACAAAATCTATCTGTAGTAAAAAGTCCTTGCTGCTTTCAATATCTTTGGTTCTTGACGCAGTTATACTTTCAGTAATAGGAGGAAATATGGTTCGAGTTAAAAAATCTTCATTTTCATCTTCATTCCAGAAATCGTATTGAAAATCAACAAGTAACTTCTTCCCTTTTTTATTATAGTTTTTTGTGTAGCTCACTTCCAACTGATTATGGTCTATAGGTTCAAAATAATTCTCATCCCTCACAATTACACCATTTAAAGTTTGCACAGGCAATGCACTGAAATAGGTGTAATCATAACGTAAAACATTGTCTCTTTCTGCCAATATTTTAAAATAAGACGCTGTTAACGTACTGCTTGCCGATAAGAAATAATCGAAGCCTGTGTATATATAAGCACGTTTTAGATTATGGTATTCTTCTGTTTTTCTATCTAATGAGAGAGGAGTAATACCACTAGTAGAATTTTGAGATACATCTTCGAAAACCCGACTATCGGTAAAGCGATATCCAACTGTTGAGAACAGATTGAACATGTTCGTTTTGTAATTAATATTAGCATATGCACTTGTGTTTGCAATAATGGAGTTGGTTAGCGTTAGAGAACCACTTAATCCCTCTAATCCGTTTTTTTTGAGAATTACATTAATAATCCCTGCTGTTCCGGCTGCTTGATACCTAGAGGAAGGATTGGTTATTACTTCTATGCGATCTATTTGATCTGATGGAATTTGATTTAGGTTATTATTTACGGCTAAAACCGAAGGTTTACCATTAATGAGAATGCTAACATTAGAATTTCCTCTTAAACTTACGACGCCATTTAAATCTACTGAAACAGAAGGAACGTTTTCTAAAATCTGTTGTAATGATCCATTTTGAGCAAGCAAATCTTTCCCTACATTGAAAACCTTTTTATCAATTTTTAAATCTATTGTCGACCGCTCCGATCGTATAATTACTTCTTCTAATTCATTTACCGATTCAGATAGTTTAATGATCCCTAGATCTAAAGATTCATCTACAGTAATTGAACGCAGAAAAGGGTTGTATGATAAAAATTCAGCTTTTAAAATATAATCTCCTTTTTGAACATTTAACTTAAACTCTCCTTTTTCATTAGTAATTACGCCATCAATAATAACATCATTTTGAGAAATAGAAACAGTGGCATATGACAAAGGTTTTTGAGTAAGACTGTCTATGACTTTCCCTGTTATAGAATATTTAGGATTAATATTACTTGAAAAACAAAAAGCGCTTGAAAGTATACATATGCATATGCTGAATGTTCGAATCATTTGGTTTAGTTTTTTGTAAAAACACAATAGAGTTAGGAATTCATAAGTGTTTTTGAATTAGAGGAATATTGTTTAATTTATTTGACCGTTTTCTATTTGTGATTAAGGCTATAGAGCTTCCTTTCGAATTAATTCTGCTCCTTTTACTTTACTACCTGTTCAATGTGTTAGTGATTTTAGCATCTAGAAGTGATATGTTGCCTTCTTTTAGTCCAACATCAATATGCGAAATGACACCGTTCTTATCTATAATTATATGTGAAGGATAAGCATAAACGTAATATTGATTGGCAATATTTTTTGAGTTAGGGATTGGCTTATAGTCAAATTGTGTTTGACTTAAAAACCTGTTCAATTTATCTTTTTTATCTAACACAAAACCTATAAATACAACATCATCATTAGTTTTGTATTTAGCAACGACCTTATTAAGCTCTGGTATTTCGTCTTTACATGGCGGACAATTAACAAACCAAAAATTTAGTACCACTATTTTACCTTTTAATGCGCTTAATGAAATCTTATTACCGTATAAGTCAACAACATCAAAGTTTTTAGCCGTTCTATTTAGTTGCTCTTTAAAGTTCTTTTTCCTAGCCACATCTCGATCTTTCATCTTTTTGCTAGGTGGTGTTATAAGTATTGTGTCTCTTCCTTTTCCTTCTTTGGCTTTGACTACTTTATGAAATGTATAAACGCCTTTATAAGAATTGAACTCTTTCTTAGATATAATTCGTCCATCAATTTTTGATTTATAGATTCCTTTAATTTCAATGATTTGAGGCAGGGGTTTTTTGTTCTTTTCTTGAGCGAATACACTATTAGAAATAAAAATTTGCAGCACTGTAATCGAAAAAACATATAATCGTCTTATTTTCATGATTCCTTATTGATACTCTGGGTTATTATTTGTGCTTTGAATTAATTCTGTTTTTTTTCAGATTAAAAAAAAGCAGTTCTATGTTCTTATAACATGTGTCATTTCGTTCGTGGTACGAACTCCATTTTCATGTAATTTTGCCATGATGTTTTCTTGTCTTGTGAAATCTTTGCGATAATTTCAAACCTCCCTTTACTCAAAGGTGTTATTATTAGTTTTCCATAAACTCTGTTTCCTTCATTTACGACTTGAGTTCCTGTAGTTTCATTTGATAAAATCAATTGATTTTCTTTCCAATTTCCATAATAAATATCCATAAATCCGTAGCGATCATCTAACACAACTAAACGATATATATCATTTTGTTCGTCATAATCAAAAGTCATCCTGAAAATTGGAGAAAACTTAGAATCAAAAGGGATATGACCTCCTCCTTCAATATACATGTCCTTCATGATTTTTTTAAATATAAACCTTGTTTCAATGGGTTTTCTCCATCCTTTATTGTCATCAGGAAATGATATTTTATTTGTAAATGTTCCTTCTATAAATTTTAATGGTTCTAAATTTTTCTTATACGGGCTTTTTTGGCCAAATGAATATGAAAAGGTTAAAAACATTATTAATATGAGGTAAAGCTGTAGTTTCATTTGTAGTAATTATTTAATGATTTTCTATTTCTTAACCAGATTATTGTCTTTGTCATAATAGGTTCGTTCTAATTCTAAATCGTTTTTGTCATACCTAATATTAACCAGTGCAATACCATCTATTCTATTGGCAACATTGTCATTAACATCTAAATACGTTATACTCACTATTAGCCCTTTTCGATTACGTTTATAAACGACTTTATGAATTGCAAGCTGTTTATGTACTGTTGGTTTTCCTGCTTTGTCAAAATAGGCTTCATCAGTCATATACCTTCCATTTTCACTCCAGTTCCACACATATTTAGAATAATCATTATTTGCATTTATGGGGTTTCCAGCATGATCTTGAAATTCTAATGATGTGAAGTTTCCGTACGTATCAATGCCAAAATGCCAACGTTGAGCTCCAGACCAGTGCGTTGCTGGATCTCCATTTGTATCAAAAAAAATGATATCTTCTAATTCATATTGGTGATATGTATTTTGTTCTCCTGCTGTATTAGAAGGCCCTTTGGCTTTCTTATTATCCTTATCATAAACTTCCCATCTATCAAACCTTCCTTGAAGATCATAATAGTATTGGAAAACAGCTGCTCCATTTTCAGTATTTACAAGATTACCATCCTCATCAATATTTTGAAGTGTTTTAAAGTATCCTTGATTATCAAAAGTCATTCGGACACGCCCAAAATCAAAGTAACCTCTCAAAGGAACAATAACTCCTTTTTCATTAAAACGTTCTTCAATAATGCTTCCATCATCTTGATGCGTCCAATTATAGCTCTTAACACCAATTTGATCTAAAGTTTCTTTCCTTTGAGCGTCTAAAAATGTTAATTTGATATTTCTACCATATTCATCTTTATGATACACCTTCTTGTATACCTTACCTTGTACACTTATCTGGTTACCGAAACGATCATAAAAACTATGGAACTCTTTATTATTTTCATATTCTACTTTCGTTAGTGAAGCATTTACATAGATATTGCCAAAAAAACCTTCGAAATCTTTATAATGATTTCCAATTTTAATATGGGTGGCAATAATTCTGTTATGAATATCATAATCCACCTGAACATGAATTCTTTTTTTAGCCATTTTTTGAGTAATAGGAGAAGCCATTTTGAAAGGTTGATACGGTGACTCCCAAAAGGGTAAATGTGCATAATATTCACTTCTATAAGTATTTCCAGTAGTTTGACTAAATGCGCTTATAGATAATAGTAGAAAAATTAATCCTGTTAGGTAACTCTGTTTGCTCATGTAATTGTTTATGTTTTTAAGATTTGTTGTTCCTATATTATATTAATAAAGCAATCCTTGTCGTTTGTTTTTTGTAATCAAAAAGCCACCTAGTTTTTCTAGCTTGAAAGACACTTTCAACACTATTTTAATTCGTTATTTTTTTTACCCAGACCATCTAGCAGCACAATAACCATGAGACATGATAGTACTACTAGATGAATTAGTCTAAAACCAATTAGTTAGATCTAAATGAGTTCTGGGTATCATCAACCATCGACACTAATATTAATATTCTTGATATCAGTTAGTTATTTAATTGGTTTCCTTGAATGCTTTTATTTGTGCTCTTATTGTTTCTATAGTTGGGGCATTTAATCTTTTTCGATCTTCTTTTGATACAGCTGTAGTATCTATTTCTAAGGGATTTAAGGTAAATTTACCATTGCTAAAACTTACACCTTGAGTACCATACCATTGCTTTTCTTTTTTCTTTAATAAGTATCTGTCCTTAGTAGCTGCAACCAACCAAGGAGATCTGAAATGTCGATGTTCTTTATTATAAGCGATTAGTGCTAGCTCATGTGCCTGCTTATAATCTTCTATTTTTGTTCCATGGTGAAAAATAAAAGCTGCTTTATAATAATCATGGGCAGAGTTAATTTCGTTCTCAGTAAGAAGACGTCTAACTTTTTTTCTTCGAATGGAGTCTTCTTGTTCCATGTTTTCGTTAACCTCACCTGAAAGCCTTGCTTTTTGATCTTCAGCAAACAGTTTTGCAATTTCTTGATTATTGGATTTATAATAATCTTCAAAAAGATGACTTATACTATTCCATTCTTTCATTTTTTTTAGTTCTACAAGATCTTTATCGTACTCTAAATGCCCTAAATCTTCGCATCCATTGTCTATACTTTTCTTGAGACAAACTATGGCATTTTTGTAATCGTTAGCAAGCGAATAATAACAGGCAGCATCGTAATAAGCCATATCCAACTTTTTCGATTCCCCTTTGTCTATTGCTTTTATTTTAAATTTAGCCGCATCGCTATATCTCCCCTCCATTTTTGCCCATGTAGCCTTAAAGTTATTTTTTGTCGTATCACCCATTATAGTATAAGTAGTATTTCCTTGCTTAACCTGGACCGAATGTTGCGCTTGGGAAGGTGTATTTATTATTAAAATTAAAAGTAGCTTCAATAAAGGTTTGATGACTTTTTTCATAGTCTTATAATAGTGAGTTGTTTAATATGTTATATCGTATTACAAATCATATTGAGATGATTTGAGTTTGGGTAATCGTTATTGAGTAAAACTATTTATAAAAAATATTCTTTGAGTTCGAATACATGTATTCAAACTTCTTTTATGGAAGTATTAACTTTTTGTTTTTTTAGACTATTTAGTCTGAACATCGCTCGCATTGCTGCCGTTTTCTTTTACTTTCTAAGAGAAGAACAAATCTTGAAAGAGTCTTTTTAAACATTAATCTCATTGAAATAAAAAGTGATTCAATGTTTTATTCTCAACAATGGTCTTTATAAAATTAATTTAAAATGTATACATTTTACAGATGAAGCTATTAATTAAGATGGTGTCCTAAGCTATTATAATTTTCAACTGAAACTTTAATTCATTAACTTTCAGCTGAAACAGAAATTGAATTTTGGACCGCTTACATCCTAATTTTAATACTTAAACTATGCAAAAACAATGTCCTGAATGCGGTGAAAAAATAGTAGGCAGAATTGATAAAAAATTCTGTAGTGATGCTTGTCGTAATTCCTATAATAATTCAATAAACAAAGACAGTAAAAACCTCATTAGAAATACGAATAACCGTTTACGAAAAAACTACCGTATTCTAGAAGTACTGAATCCAGACCAGAAGAAAAAAGTCTCTAGAGCCAAAATGGTTGAAAAGGGATTCGATTTCAATTATTTTACAAGCATTTACACCACTAAAGCTGGTACAGTTTACTATTTTGTATACGATCAAGGTTACCTACCCTTAGAAGGTGATTACTACGCATTAGTGAAACGAGAAAGCTAACAGTGTAACGTTTTTTAAGTTTCCACTACCTATATATACAACCAAACCATCTCAAATGAGTACAACTCTTGCCATCATTCTTATTGTTTGCGTTTTTGGATTAATCATTTTTTTAGGGGTTCATTTTAGCAGAAAAAATGTAATTCTTAGAACACTTTCTAAAATCCCAAACAAACCTGCGTCCAGTTTAAAAACCAACGAACTCTCAAAAGTAAGCGGAAAAGCATTGCATGTAAAAGATCCATTAATTGCACCTTATTCTGGAAAAAAATGTGTGTTTTATCAAATTAAAATACAACAACGTGTTAGTACTGGTAAAAGTACGCGATGGAAAACAGTACTCCAAGATGAACAATTTCAGGAGTTTTTTGTAGATACCAATGGTGATTTTGTTATCATAAAACCTACAAATCATCCTCAAAACTATGTTAGTTATTTGGTAAAAGATGCTAAAACGTCTTCAGGAATGTTTAATGGACCTACCCCAAAATTTGAAGCGGTTTTAAGACGTTATAATATTAAACCTGAAAATTTCTTTGGCATGAACAAACGTCTACGCTATGAAGAAGGCGTTATTGAAATTGGCGAGCGCATTACAGTGGCCGGAATTGCTAAATGGAAAGCATTAAGCGAGCCCTTACCAGAATATCCATATTCTAAAATTGCCACATTAGTAAGCGAAGGTAAACAGAAAATCATTATTACCGATTTACCCGAAACCTTGCCTAGCCATAGAAAGTTGTAAACTTATTTCCAATTCTGCCCTTTGAGTTCTATAGCAGCTTTTAAAATATCTTTCTGACTTATCTGTCCTACTAATTTACCATTTTCTACAATTGGAAAGCGTCGTATTTTAGATTCTAAAAACTTATTAGCTGCGTCAAAAACATTCATGTTACCATCAATAGTTTCAACATTTTTTGCCATCCGATTTTCAACAGTATGTTGCTCCATTGGCATATTGTAATAACGGCTCTCACTAATTTGTTTAAGACAATCTCCTTCTGAAATAACACCTATCAATTCATTGTTGTCATTTACCACTGGACCTCCTGAAATTTTATTTTTAATCAAGGTCTGTATAACTTCTTCAACCGTCTGTTCTGGTTTAAATGTAATGAGATCTCGTGTCATGAAATCGCTAACTTTAATTGTTACCGTTTCTGTAGTATTTTGTTGCTTTCTTGCCCCTTGAAAACTTTTAATGCCCATAACCAATTTTTTTTGTGTGTTTTAAAGTTACTGAAAATAAGTGAATTAAGCTAGAGTTCAAATCCCACTAATAATTTGTAAATTTCAAAGTATTTAAAAAAAAGAACATTGCATCAGAAGATTTGTGTTATAGGCTGTGGCTGGTTAGGATTTAAATTAGCCGAAAGGCTTATTAAAAACAGCTACGAGGTACATGGTTCTACAACATCCAAAACTAAAATACCAAGCCTTAAACAAGCTCATATTATTCCTTTTGTAGTGCGTTTATCTCCTACAGGTGTTATGGGTCAAATTGATGATTGCCTTTCACATTGTAAAACACTTATTGTAAACATTCCTCCTGGTCTTCGGAAAAATCCCAACAGCGATTACGTAAAACAAATGACATTCCTTCTTGAGCATATTGAAACATCTATGGTAGAACATGTTGTTTTTATTAGTTCTACTTCGGTTTATGATGATCACGAAACTTTTCCCGTTATTACTGAAAACTCGCCCACATCTACGTCTAAAACCGCATTGAAATTAGTAGCTGTAGAACGCCTATTTCAGAAGAACACATCTTTTAAAACAACTATTTTACGTTTTAGTGGACTCTTTGCAGAAGACCGACATCCTGCCAAATTTTTATCAGGCAAAACCAATTTAAAGAACGCTAACGCTCCTGTAAATTTAATACATCGAGATGACTGCATTTCCATAATTATGTCAATTGTTCAACACAACTTGTGGGATCTCGTTTTAAACGCTTCTGCATTAACTCATCCAATCAAAAAGACGTATTATACTGCCGTTTGCAACGCATTAAATATCCCTGTCCCAGAGTTTAACAAAGACGTTAAAAGCAAAGGAAAAATTATAAATTCTCAAAAATTGGTACGTCTTTTGAATTATGAGTTCCAAGTAAAACTCTAATAATTAGCAGACTTTTAAGAATATATGCCATATATTTTTTTAGTTTTGGCGCAATAAATGACGAATACGATGAAAAAACTTATCCTCCTTTTGGCTCTAGCAACCACATTTGGTGCAACAGCTCAAACAAAATCTGAACTGGTAAAACATTTCGAAGACTATTACAAACAAATGAAAAGTCAGGGTGACGTACAAGGTGTTATCAATGCAATGACGCACCTTAATGTGTTACAACCCAACAAAGCAAGATTAGATACTTTGGCTTATATCTATGCATCTGAGGGCAGAAACTTAGAAGCTTTAAATACGATTGGAATAGATCAAAATCCAACAGATACAGACATGAATACTGAAGTTAAAGCAATTGCATTAAAGGCATTAAATCAGCCACAACGTGCTTTGGTATTTTATGAAGAGCTTTTTAAAAGAGATGCAAACTCATATTTGGCTTATGAAATTGCCGAACTAAAAATGCAGACCCAAGATTTAGCTGGGGCAAAAGCAAAAGTAGATTATGGTTTAACTAATGTTAAAGATGATATGAAGCGTTCTTATTATGAGTCGCAACGTCCTTATGAAGTCTCATTAAAAGGCGCATTAACTTATCTAAAAGCCTTAATCACGTTTAACATGAATCAAACGGATAATTTAGATACAGCCATTGGACTCTTAGATGAAGCTATGGTTATGGATGCTAACTTTAATTTAGCCAAATTAAGCAAAGAGGCTTTAGCTGCGAGAAAAGAGAAAAAGGAATAAATAAATTCTAATTTAGAATAAAAAAGCACCCAAATTGGGTGCTTTTTTTTATTGTATTTAAATGGTTGAGATTACCAAATTCTAACACGGTCTTCAGGAGCTATCCACATGTCATCCCCTTCTTTAATATTAAACGCTTCATAAAAAGCATCAATATTTTTAAGCGGTTGAGTAGCTCTTACTTTTCCTGGAGAATGTGTGTCTGTTTTCACAAGTCTTCTTAACGCATCTTCTCTCGTTAGCGTTCTCCAAACAGTTGCCCAAGACATAAAGAAACGTTGCTCGGCAGTAAAACCATCAATATCATCAGGTCTTCCTTCTTCTTCAAAAAGTAATTGTAAGCCATCATAAGCTCCAAGTACTCCTCCTAAGTCACCAATATTTTCACCCAATGTATATTTACCGTTAATGAAAACGCTATCCATAACTTCTATAGCACTGTATTGCTCGGCTAAGGCGTTTCCTCTTTTTGTAAACTCTTCAAGGTCTTTTTCTGTCCACCAGTTTTTTAAATTTCCGTCACCATCAAAACGTGATCCAGAATCATCAAAAGCATGCGAAATTTCATGGCCAATAACAGCACCTATACCACCATAATTTACAGCATCATCTGCCGTATAGTTATAGAAAGGAGGCTGTAGAATTGCAGCTGGAAATACGATTTCATTATTAATTGGATTAAAATAAGCGTTTACCATTTGAGGTGGCATTCCCCATTCAGATTTATCAATTGGTTCGTTGATATCAGATAAGTTATCTTCTAAGGCCCAATGCCCAATTGCCATCATGTTTTCAGCATAAGTATTACCTTCTTTAACCATTAAATCAGAATAATCTTTCCACTCATCTGGATAGGCTATTTTTACAGTGAATTTGTCTAACTTCTCAATAGCTTTCTTCTTAGTATCTTCACTCATCCAATCTAAATTCTGAATTCTAATTTGGAACGCTTTAATGACATTGGCTATCATCTTCTCAGCCTTCTCCTTAGCTTCTGGCGGAAATTTAGCTTCAACATATAATTGACCAATGGCTTCACCAACAGATCCAGTTACAGTCCCAAGGGCACGCTCTTCAGCATCACGCTGCTTTTTAGCACCGCTTAATGTTTTTGCATAAAACTCCCAATTGGCTCTTTCAATTTCTGTTGTTAAGAATCCTGCTGTATTATCAATTGTGCTCCAATCTATTAAGGTTTTTATATCTTCAATAGGCGTTTTCTGTAAGAAGTCACTTAAAGCAGCCATGTATTTAGGTTGAGCCACCATAATCGTATCTATTTTCTTTTCAATTCCAAGATCAGAAATCATCTTACTCCAATTTATAGCAGGACACATTTCTTGTAATTGAGAAATAGATCTTGGGTTATTGTAATTACGAGCATCTCTTGCGGCTACTTTATCTAACCTTGGCTCTACCAGTTGAGTTTCCATTTCAATAACTTTGACAGCAGCAGCATCTGCTTCTTCTTTACTATAATCAATAAACTGCAACATTCTTGAAATATGAGCTTTATACTTTTCTCTTATCTCTTTAGACTTATCATCTTGATCCAAATAATAATCACGTTGTAATCCTGTTCCTCCAGGACCTACCCAAGCGGTATTCATGGCACTATTGTTTAAATCAGGTCCAGCACCAATACCTGCAAAAGGTGATGAAACACCTAAAGTAGTTGCTTCAATAGTTTGCATTTCTTCTATACTACTTATACCATCTATTTTAGCTAGAATAGGCTTTAAAGGTTCAATACCTGCTTTATTACGTGCTACAGTATCTAATTCAGATTCAAAAATCAACAATGCCTTTTTCTGATCTGACCCCTCTTCATAATTACCTATCTCTTTAGAGGTCTTTAATATTTGTAAAACGTCATCTCTTGTAGATTTACGTAATACTCCAAATCCTCCCCATCGGGTTTCTTCTTCAGGGATTTTAGTTGTTTTTACCCAATTACCATTTACGTAATTGTAAAAATCATTTTTAGGGTCCACCTTCGTGTCCATGTTTTCGAGATTAATTCCAGGAATTACCTCGACCATGGCAGTTTCTTCTTTTGGCTCTTCTTTACATCCTAAAAATGCAAAAAGTCCCAATACAGAAACCACCAAAATACTTTTGATATTGGTTTTCATAATGTGTGTGAAAATTAAATTTGATTAAAATTAGTTATTAATAAGAAGCCTTAAACCCAAAAATGTTACATATTAACAAAATATTAGGAATATTTTAAGACTGTTATTGAGGTTTAAAGACGTTGTTTTTCTCAAATTCAAACTTCTTATTAATCTGTAGATTAAGATTTGAAACCGTAATTAAGAGTTCTTTAATCCCTTGTAAACGGTCCTCTTTACTAATGTTAGGAATGCTCAAAAGACTGTTTAATTTTTGTGCTTTCGTATCTAACGCTGTGATTCTTGCATTAATTTCGTTAGTTTTTAAGGATTCGGGCATTTCCGTTCTTAATTCTGTTAAGAAGGTCTTTAATAACAGAAGATCTCCATTAAAAAAACTTAAATCGGCTTTTTTCAATAACTCAATTTGGGTATTAAGTTCCTGATACTTTTGCCAATCTGCCGCAGCTTTTCGAGAATCTGGGCTTAATTCAAAATCGGCATACCTAAAGCTCTCAATATCTTTTTGAGATATTATTCTAGCTTCTTTCTGCTCTGGTGTTTCTTCAATTACTTCAGAAACTTTATCATTTTTGCAATTAGTTAGTAGCAAGCAAAATCCTATAATATATAGCGTAATAAAGCGCATAACTTAATATATTCAATTCGCGGTAAATATAGGCAAAGCGAATAAATCTAAATGGCAATTAACAAAAATTAATGAGTTGTTAATTTTACAATTTTATGTTTTTTGTAGTCTATATTCTTGTTATTTTTGATGAACGATTAAACATCATCTACATATGCCTAAAGTATTAATTATTGGTGCCTGCGGACAAATAGGTTCTGAGCTTACATTTAAACTTAAAGATATTCATGGATTTGAACAGGTTGTTGCGAGCGATATTGGCTACCACAACCTAGAGGTTGTTAATTCTGGAACGTTTGAAATTGTGGACGCCCAAGATTATAATTCAATAAAAATTTGTGTAGAAAAACATGATATTGACACTATCTATTTAATGGCAGCTATGCTAAGTGCCACTGGTGAAAAGTATCCTATGAAAGCATGGGATTTAAATATGAATTCTCTTTTTCATGTCCTCAATCTGGCAAAAGACGGTTTTATAAAACGTGTCTTTTGGCCTTCGAGTATTGCTGTTTTTGGACCTACAACACCTACCGAAAACACACCTCAACATACCATCATGGAACCTACAACAGTTTATGGTATTACAAAACAGGTTGGAGAACGCTGGTGCGAATATTACAATACTAAATACGGCGTTGACGTAAGAAGTATTCGCTATCCTGGTATTATAAGTTGGAAAACAATGCCTGGTGGTGGCACAACAGATTATGCTGTTGAAATTTATCACCAAGCCATACTTGACAAAAACTATGATTGTTTTTTATCTGAAAATACTGAGCTTCCAATGATGTTTATGGACGATGCCATTAATGCTACGGTTAACCTAATGCAAGCGCCATCAGAACAGGTTAAAATAAGGTCATCTTATAATTTAGCAGCCATTAGCTTTACACCATTATCTATTTCGGAAGAAATAAAAAAACACATTCCAGATTTTAAAATCACTTATACACCAGATTTTAGGCAACAGATTGCCGATAGCTGGCCAAAGTCTATAGATGATTCTTCTGCAAGGCAAGATTGGAACTGGAGCCACGACTTTAATCTCGAAAAAATGACTACAGAAATGTTAACGCAATTGGGTCGTAAATATCAGGACTCTGAGATTAATTCCTAACCGAAAAGAGCATACATTTATTTATTTCCATCCCATTCGTTATAAAATTGGTCTAAGAATTGTTCCATAAATTTATGTCTACTTGTTGCAATTCTTTTTCCTGTTTTAGTATTCATTCTATCTTTTAGTAGTAGTAATTTTTCGTAGAAATGGTTAATTGTAGGTGCTTTAGAGGCCTTATACTCCTCTTTACTCATGTTTAAATTTGGCTGAATTGATGGGTCGAAAATCTTTCGGTTTTTAAATCCACCATAATTAAATGTTCTAGCAATACCAATGGCACCAATGGCATCTAAACGGTCTGCATCTTGAATCACATCTAATTCTGGCGACTTGAATTTTTGGACAGTATTCCCTCCTTTAAAGGAAATGTTCTCAATGATATTTACGACATGTTCAATCACTGCGGAATCTACATTAATACCAAATAAAAACTCACGTGCTTTTTTGGGACCAACAGTTTCATCTCCACTGTGAAACTTACTATCGGCAATATCGTGCAGCAAAGCACCTAACGCCACTACAAAAGAATCTACATCTTCGTTTTCAGCAATACCTTTAGCGTTATTATATACCCTCAAAATGTGAAACCAATCGTGGCCTCCTTCAGCATTTTCTAAGGTCTTCTTTACAAATGTTTTTGTAAGTTCAATTTGTTGTTTTGTATCCATCATTCCTCCAAAATTATAGCACTGGTAATTGTATGTTCTATCGTTTTTATTAACTCCAAATGATTATCTATTTCAGATAAGACAATTGGTTGATGTACTTTAAATTTAATATGGCTGCCAATACCCATTGGAAACTTACCATAACGTAGCGTTTTCCAAGAGTTGTTTACGGTTATAGGTACAATTAAAGCCGAAGGCATCTCTCTAAACAAGAGTTCTAATCCTCTTGTTTTAAAAGGTTTTGGTTGTCCTGTTTTACTTCTTGTACCTTCTGGAAAAATAACGGCTGCTCTATTCGTTTCTTCTATATATTTTCCGAAAGCCTTCATAGCTGTTAAGGCTTGTCTCGGGTTTTTACGGTCGATTAAAACAGAACCTCCATGACGTAAATTATATGAGACACTTGGAAACCCTTTACCAAGTTCTTTTTTTGCAACAAACTTAACATGATGTCGTCTCATGTACCACATAATTGGAGAGATATCATACATACTTTGATGGTTAGACACAATAAGTAGCGGTTTGTTTTTTGGAATCTTATACTGGTTATCCCAAGTAAAGCGTGTTCCTAAAACATTAAGGCAGTGTATTAAGCAAAACTGAAGTGCATCTACACTTATTTTATGTGCCTTATATCCAAAAACAGTATAGCAAAACCATTGTATAGGGTGAAAAATAACTAAGGTTAGTCCAAAGACTAAAAAGTAGATAACTGTTAAAGGATAAGCTAGAAGTTTTTGCATATGGTAAAATTAATTGAATGCGAATAATACACAAAAAAACCACGATGAAATCGTGGTTTTAATTATGCTTTTAATATAAAAGATTCTAGCAATGATCGTTATAAGCATCCATAAGGTTCTCGGCGATTAACTCGGCCGGACGACCTTCAATATGGTGACGCTCTAACATGTGAACCAATTCTCCATCTTTAAATAATGCCATACTTGGCGAGCTTGGTGGAAACGGAATCATATGTCCTCTGGCTGCGTCTACAGCTTCTCTATCAACGCCAGCAAATACTGTTACAATATGATCTGGACGTTTTGCGTTTTCTAAACTCTGTCTCGCTCCAGGACGAGCATTGGCAGCTGCACAACCGCATACCGAATTTACAACTACTAAAGTTGTGCCTTCTTTTGCTAAAGCAACTTCAACAGCTTCTGCTGTTTGTAATTCTTCAAAACCTACGTTTGTTAAATCCTCACGCATTGGTTTTACTAATTCTGCTGGATACATATTTTTGTATTTAATTATTATTATCGAGTTGCAAAGATACGCAAAATTAGTACGAGGAACACAGTTATTTAGTAAGCAGTTTGAATGCTATCATTCAATTTTTCAATAGCACAAAATTGTGCTTATCTGTTAAACTTAAATAAGAATCCATCTACCGCAATGCCTTCATCTAATGTAAGGCTCGTAGATGTTAATGTCACGACAGTCATACTAAAGTTTTCTATAACAATTGTCAAACCGTCATCTGTGGATGACACTGTATAATTATAGACCCCTGTTGGCCAACCATCAAAATCAGCATCTGTATTATTGTTGGTAATTGTTAATTGCATAGTGTCTTGATTAAAATCCCAAATAATGAGATCTGAATCAAAATCTTGATCTACTCCAATTAATCCACCAGAGACATTAATTAAAGACCATTCACCAAATAGTGATGGTTCATTATTTTGTGTGCTATCGTCATCATTATAACATGCGAATGCCAACAGCGTAAATACGAGTAAATAACTATACTTTTTCATAATAAGATTGATTTTATACTATAAAGATGTCAAAACCTCAAAAAGGTTGCGCCTAATCGTAACAAAAGTTAAAAAAATCTACTAACATATAGTATATTTGAAATTAACTATAAAAAAGAAACATACATGAGTTTTGCAAAATGGATTGGAGGTGCTTTAGGTTGGTCTTTTGGTGGACCAGTTGGTGCTATTATTGGTCTTGCTATTGGAAGTTTAATAGATGGAGCTGCCGAACAAAGTGGGTTTTTACTTAATGAAGGTCAACAGCAACAACGACGCTCTAGACAATCAACATCACGATCGCGAACACGTTCACGATCACATTCGAGACCACAAACAAAGTCTGGAGATTTTGAAGTAAGTCTTTTAATTTTGGCTTCCGTTGTTATCAAAGCAGATGGCATACAAGATCAGCGTGAATTAGATTACGTACGTCAGCAGTTTGTAAGTATGTACGGAAAAGATAGAGCCAACCACGCTTTTAAATTGTTTAAAAACATCAATAAGCAAAGCATTCCTACACGTAAAGTATGTTTACAGATAAAGCAAATGATGGACCATTCATCGCGATTACAATTGCTACATTTTCTCTTCGGAATAGCAAAAGCAGATGGTATGGTTACAGATAATGAGGTGTCTCAAATTTATATGATTTCTGGCTATTTAGGAATTAGTACTCGAGACTATGGAAGTATTAAAGCCATGTTCTATAACAGCAGTGACAATGCTTATAAAATATTAGAAATCACAAAAGATTCTACAGACGACGAGGTGAAAAGAGCCTATCGAAAAATGGCCAAGAAATACCATCCAGATAAAGTGATTCATTTAGGAAAAGAGCATCAAAAAGGTGCCGAAGAAAAGTTTAGACAAGTACAATTAGCGTACGAACAATTGCAAAAAGAAAGAGGCTTTTAATAAAGCTATTTATCCTTATTATTTAAACGCTTTTCAATGTCTTTGAAATGGCGTTTTTCTTTATACTTTCTGTAAATAAATACAGCTACAACAACCAAGGCAAGAATCATAAATCCGCCCTTGCTGGTTAAATATTCAATGAGTTTCATAAGCGTAGATTAGAGCATTATAGTCGTTGCTAAATATAAAACTTTCATTTTTATAACTTATTTTAGAACTATAAAATAACGGACAAGTATGGACAAAGCTCAAGTAAAGACCATTATTTTAGATGAAATTTCTAAAACCAAAACAGCTATTGAACATTATAGAGAACTCACCAAGCCTATTTCTCCAAATGACGCTATTGGTCGAGTGAGTAGAATGGACGCCATCAATAACAAGAGTGTTAATGAAGCCTCTTTACGGCAAGCCGAAATTAAACTCAACAATTTAAACCGCGTCCTATCTAAAATTGAGGATCTCGATTTTGGAATTTGTCTGAAATGCAAACAACCTATTCCTGTTGGTAGGATATTAATTAGACCCGAAAGTTTGCTTTGCGTTAATTGTGCCAGATAGACCTTAAGGTCTAAATTGGTATTATAATTGTATAACATAATTAAAAAAAATAGGAGACCTTTTAAACTTTTGACCATTAATAAGTAAAAGCATGTATGAATGATCAAGACATTTTAGTACTTTTTAAAAATGGTCAGCGCGATAAAGCCTTTAAAAAACTCTATCGGCTTTATCCTAGAATAGAGAAACTTATCCTTTCAAAAGGTGGAAACAAAGCCGATGCCAGTGATGTATTTCAGGAAGCATTAATCATTTTAAATCGGAATCTAGAAACCTCAAATTTCGAATTACGCTCATCCTTTTACACCTATTTATATTCGGTCTCCAGATTTGTTTGGTCTGATATTCAAAAGAGTTTAACCAAACAACAATTACATCAACTCGATGCGCAAGAGGTTCAAGTATTTCAGGAGGTCATCGAAGAAAAAAAATACCAGCTTGCCGAACATGCTTTTCTAGAAATTGGAAAACGATGTCAGCACTTATTACAACTGTTTTATCACAAAGGCATGTCTTTTCATGACATCGCCAAAGTGATGCAATTTAAATCTTCAAAAATTGCGAAAAACCAAAAGTACAAGTGTTTGCAAAAAGCAAAAGACATTTATAAAACCAAATTAAAATCGGTTCAACCCTAAATTAGAAAAACATGGAAACATATAGCCTAAACATCGAATTCATAAATAACTACCTCAACGACACACTATCAAAAGAGGAACGCCAAAGTTTCGAATCGAAACTCAAGAGTGATAACGAGTTTCATACCCTTTACGAAGAACATCTTGTTTTTATAAATGGTTTAAAACGCGTTCAAATTAAAGACGATATTTTAAAAGCTAAGCGGGTTTACACTACAGAAAAATGGTTGAAAATCTCGGGTATCTCCATTGTTATTATCGGAACCTTGATTACGCTCTATACTTTAGTTTTTAATACTTTGGAAAGCGAACCATCTCCAAATTATACGCCTTTAAATACTAGCATTACAGATTCTACTTTTCATCAAGAACCTGCCTTCGAAAAACAAATAGATCTTTCTGAAGCTACAAAAGCAGATACCATTTCTGAAATGGATGTTAATTACAGGTCAACAACAGTTCATAAAAAATATGGAGGTGTAACAACAAGCACTGTTCATTTCACTAAGAAAGCTGAACATTTAAGGTTTCAAGCACAAAACGACACGACTATTACCTGTAAAGAAGGTACCATTTTAAAGATAAAAGGAGGGTCATTTATAAACCCAAATACTGGAAACGTTGTCACCGGACAAGTTGAATTAAACGTTACCGAGTATTACAAAATTTCAGATATTTTATTGCAGAATCTTTCAACAGTTTCAAATGGAAAACAGCTCGAAACTGGAGGCATGTTATATGTAGAAGCTAAACAAGGTGATACCACATTAGAATTGAATAGCAGTTCTCCAATAGACATCCTATTTCCGACGACAAGTAAAACATCGGGAATGCAGTTATTTTCGGGTGAATGGAAAGATCAAAATATTAATTGGACCTTACAAAATGATATTTTGGAAGTGGTAGACATAGACGATTTGTCCGAAGAGCTTGTAGAAGTTCCTTTTGGAGTTGTGGAGCAGGTTCCAACATTTCCAGGCTGTGAAGCCGAAGACAATGAGACCAGAAAAAAATGCACCGAAAATGCCATTTCAAAATTTATAAATAAGACATTTAATACTGATCTCACACAAGGTTTAGGGCTATCAGGAAAACAACGCATTAATTGTATTTTTAAAATAGATCAAGAGGGAAATGTTGTTTTTGTTCAAACGAGAGCCCCTCATCCTCGATTAAGTGAAGAAACAGATCGTGTTATAAATATGCTCCCACGATTTAATCCTGGTATGCAACGTGGTAAGCCTGTAATTGTACCTTATTCTTTACCTATTAATTTCACTGTAGAAGGCACATCGTCTAGAACAAACAGAAACTCTATGATTGGCGCGATAGATACCGTTTCAACACAGGCAGAACCAGTTTTCTCTGAGATTAAACCTATAATAGTTAGAGAGCCGATTGAAATGGACACTATTTATACTGAAGAGCGAGGCATGGTTGAAATGATTAGAGAAGTCATGCACGACAAAGATTTTCCTGTAGATTCTCTATTTCTTCAAGAATGGAATCGTTATGAAAGACAAAAGCTGATTCGTATTTATGGGATTTATGGAACAGGATCACAAAAAACAGCAATGCTTAGAAAACCACTGTTTGATATGGAAAGTACTAAGTTTAAAATCTTAGAAGATGATTCGATAACGCGTGGCGGACATGTGATTAGAAAATTATGGGATCCTTCACGTGTACCAACAACAACCAGAACAATAACTTTGGTACCAAGGCCTCGTTTTACTGCTGGTTCAAAATCTGTAACTGCCAAAGAATTCGACGTATTGCTAGACGACACTACTTCTGACATATCCTCTAGAGACGTAAGTTATTATGCCTTAAAATCAACAAATCTTGGATGGATAAACTGTGATCGCTTCATTAGACGTGCAAAACGTATTAAATACAAACTTAAAATTAAAAATGCCCAAGGCGCCAGTGTAAGTATGGTATTTAAATCGTATAAATCTGTGCTTCCAAGCTGGAATAATGGCAGTGTATATGACTTTCAAACTGTTGGTGCAGATGAAGCCGTCGTATTGGTTGCAATTAAACGAAAAGATGGTAAACTCTATTACGATATGATTGAGACTACGACTGTTAGAAACCCGAAAATAGATTTTAATTTTAAAGATGTTAGTATTGAAGAATTAAAACAGGCTCTGGACGTACTAAATGGATTGTAACATTTAGCTCTAAAAACGACACCTTAAAAAGCCATGATTTGTATCATGGCTTCTACTTTCTTTAATTTTAGACCTGTTGCGTCATGTTTTTTTTGGGCGTTACCCTCTTTCGCTTAAGCTACAGTGGGTCAGGTCTTCCGCTGTATCTTTTTACGTCAGATCGAGTGATGTGACTAAAGGGAACATTGTATCGAGACCTGACGTAAAAAGGATGCCGCTGTAACCCTTAACGCGAAGCAACACCTGTCGCTCAATATTATAAAGTTAAAAGTACAGAAAATAATCTATAACCATTTAAAAATAAAAGCCATGACTCGCATCATGGCTTTTGTATTATTTATCTTTTAGCACAAGCGTGGACGCTTGCGCTAGCTAGTAGGAAACTCTTTTCTTACTCATCAAGATATAGTCCAAACAAATCTGGACAATAATATTTTCCATTTACCTTATATCCAGAAATAGAATCCAATAATGTTTCATTAGAGTTGTATTGCCCATTGTGAGCAGCAAAATTTAATTTTAGCTCTTTTTTAATCTTTAATTTGTATACTCTGCCTTTTTCTATCAAAGTAAAATTATGATCACTGGTTTTTGCTGGTTGAGATATTAATTCAAAGACCTCATTAACATTAGTTTTAGCTTTTTTAACATATACTATTGGCCTTTCATTAGATTTATTATTTTCTATGTGTACAACTTCATAAGATGACGAGCAACTTATTACAATAATAGATAGAGCTATTAATGCTATTTTTTTCATATTAGTTTGATTTTTTTGGTTTTTCGTTACGCTGGCGCTAGCGTGTCGCTAGTGCCACAACAAATCTAAACAACCCTATCGTAAACAGAATCTCTTTTTGGGTGTTCCCATTTTTGATTTTATCAAAAATCGTCAGGTCTTCCGCTGTATCTTTTTACGTCAGATCGAGTGATGTGACTAAAGGGAACATTGTATCGAGACCTGACGTAAAAAGGATGCCGCTGCAACCCTTAACGCAAAGGCACACCTGTCGCTCAATATTATAAAATTAAAAGTACAGAAAATAATCTATAATAACTTAAAAACAAAAACCACAACTTACATTGTGGCTTTTGTATTATCTATCTTTTAGCACAAGCGTGGACGCTTGCGCTAGCGAGGGGACAAAAACCAGTAATTAGAAAATCTTCTAACCACTGGTTTTTAATTATTTAGAACTTAAAATTAATATATCAACTAATTTACTACATTACCTTACCCAACTTAAAAATCTATTGATTCATTGAGATTATTACTTTCTGCAGTCGGCATTAATTGTCTCATACTTTTTACTATCAAACCATCATTTTCATTTCTAATATATAGATTCCAATATTTAGAATCAGGCACAAAAAATGGAGATGCTTCAGTAGCAGATATCAAATCATTTTCTTTAACATAATTTAACTTCTCTTTTGAAAGCGATTGTAGTGTTTCATAAATGAAAATATAACTACCTTTATACTTAACAACATCAGAAATACCATCTTCTAGAGAAGGTTTTTTTTCATTTTTAACAAGATCTATAATAGTTGTATTTTCATTTAAAAAATCATCATATCGAAAATGATAATAAAATTCTCTTTTATTTATAGAGTGATCATCCTTTTCGATAATCTCAATTAAATCAATAATTTGAGTTTCAGAAAATTTCATATTCTTATTTTCAAAACTGATGTTATTCTGACTTTGCTTACAAGAAACAAAACTCACCAATGTTAAACACGTAATGTAAAAAATATTCTTCATTTAATTCTTCTTTTTCGTTTTCTTTTTGGGAGGAGTAATTGTTTTAACGTTACCCTTACTATCATATCCTGTTCTATTCGATGTTTTTCCATCTAATGTAATACTTTTTGAACCAATAATGAAAAAAGGAATATCAACACCGTTAATCTCTTTATTCATTCTAGCAATTCTTAAATCAGCAGGGCTTGGAGTTGGCTTTCCTATTATATCAATTCCATCTGGGTGACCAGGGTGCGTATGCATTGCATAGATAGGCTTACCAGTAAAGGTCTCATCAGAAGATGTAAAAGAAGGTTCAATCCTCATATCAGCTCCAGATATCATTTCTGTAACATTACCTTCTTCATCTCTTACTATACGTCCTCCTTCATACGGCCTTACCTCAATATACTTTTCCTTATCTTCATTTTGGTAAACAACAGCTACAACTTCTTCTTTAATACTCATGGAAATATCTATTGCTAATTTACCCGCACCACTAACATTACTTGTTTGAAGACCATTTTTCTTAATGTTTAATCCATCACTCAAAAGTCCTTTATCTACATTATCAGATACTATAGTTTTTTTATCTTTACTATCAACTAATCTATCTACTTCAACACCGTTCTCATCAAAATATTGTTTATCGTCAATTTTTTTTATTTCACCACTTTCTTTATTCAATCCATATGTAGCAAACATTCCATCTGGGTCGATATAAATAATTGGATTATCCCACGCATAGTTATATGGAGAAAATTTTCTCATTGCTTCTGTCATAGGATCAATATTCATCCACCTTCCCAAAGCAGGGTCATAATTTCTTGCACCATAATCGTACCAATCTAACCCTAGTTCTTCATTTAATTCTTTTCCATTATATTTATATTTGTGTTCACTTATCGGATTGCCATTATACCCTTTATGTTTTAAGCCAAATGGATAGTAGTTATTCTCTTCCTGTATTTCTAAACTAGGCGAGCTTGTAGTACTTATATCCTTGTAATTTAATCTAATATTTCCCAAATGATCGGTATATTGATATACATAATCAAAATTAGTACCATTTTTTTCTACAAAGCCTTCAGGATGCGAAAAGAACTTTAAGGCTCCATCCTCATAGATATAATTTCCTGCATATTCAGTATTGCCACCTGTACTCACAATCTTTTTTTGTTTTACCCCTGTTGCATCGTAAATATATTGAATATTTCCTCCACTTAAGGTCACTTGTGTTGGTAAATTTAAATGGTTATAAGTAATATTCGATGAAATACCTTTATTGGCATCGGTGAGCATATTACCGTTGGCGTCATACGTGTATTCTGTTGTTGTATTAGAGCCATCTACGAAGCCATAAGTAGGTATTGTAGCATTGTCCGTCACTTTTTTAAGCCTATTACTATTTGTTTCATATTCATAATCCAGATCATCCATAACACCAAAAGTTGTGGCGAGTGTATTGGTATGTCCGTTTCGTTTTAATGTCATGATATTACCATTCTTATCATAGGTAATGCCATTTACATGATAATTACTAGAATTACTTGTCGCTCCAGTAATTCTGTTCAGCGCATCATAATCGTAGCTATACCATTTTAAACCGTGATCAGTGTTTTTTGTTTTCCATTCCGTCTCAGCAATATTACCATTATACAAGGCTGTACCGCCATGATCTGTGGTATTATAGTTAATCTTAAATCCAAACAAATCACTTCCCAAATTTGAAGGGTCGTTTATGGTTTTTAACCAACCTCTTACAGTGTAGGTGTAATCTATGGTTTGCAATCTAGATTGCGAAATATCGCCTCCTACACCTTTGCTTTCTAGCTGTCCAAGTTCATCATAACTATGTTCTGTAATCACCTCTTCTGGCATAAATGTGCTAGTAATTTTATTGTGATGACTAAGGAGTCTGTTTTGAGAATCATAATCAAAAGTGTCTACGGTATAAACAGCACTATGTCCTGTTCTAGTATGGGTAGTGGTTGTTTCCCTGCGCTGGCGCTAGCGTCCACGCTAGTGCTATAACAACATAAGTACGCTCCATTTTATAAAATCAAAACTACAGAAAATAATCTATAACAACTTAAAAACAAAAGCCACAATTTACATCATGGCTTTTGTATTACTTATCTATTTGGACACAAGCATGGACGCTTGCGCCAGCGAGGGACATTACCCACATTACCTTACTCAGATATCAAATAAATTTGTTTTTTTTCTTTGTTATATCTTAATCTATTATATTCTGTTGAATACCAAGAGGTCCATGTGTAAAAATCATTTAAAGTTGGAGGTGACTGTCCTTCAAACTGCACATCAGCATCTGATTTATATCCTGATAAGTTTTCAAAAAGGGATCTAGCATCATTAAGTTCTTTGCCAGAAAAAGTTTTACCATAAAATATAAAATCTGATAAAATTTCTAAATTCTTTTCAACCTCTTGGCATGCGAATTTATCTGTACAATCAAATTTATTTTTTTTTGTACTATCACATGATTGAATAATAATAAAAAAGATAAGTGCATATTTAATTCTCTTCATTACTTGTAACGTTTCCATATTTATATGTTATTGTTGCTGTTATTGTTTTACCATTTTTAGTGAATTTATACGTATATGTACCAGATATAGCTTTTTTACTAGGATGATTTATATTTCCTTGAGACGATGTAACACCTCTGGTCTTAGCGCTTTTTGGAATTCTTTCTTGTCTAAAATTATCATCAGATGGGTCATTTGGTAACCTTTCATAACCTCCATTAATTGTTGATTCGACTGCTTCTCCTGCGCTATGCGCATCAAATTTATTTAAAGGTTTACCTTTTGAGCCTAATTGATATTCAAATTGTTCTTCAAATTCGTGTCCTATTAATGTCTTTTTGGTTAATGCTTTTCCATCTTTTATTTCACTAATATCTCCAATATCAATAGTTTTTGTTTCAGTACCTCCAATTCTAGTATCTACATCATTCATCACTATATTTACAGTAACCACCCCTTTGGCATCAACAGATTTTTTTAAAACATCATATAGCCCTTTTTGTTCATCAGTAAAAGCTGCATATTCCTTATCAGTAGCGCTAAGAGTAACATTACCGTTTCCATCAACATGAACAAATTGTCCACCCAATTCTTCATTTGTTAATTTTTCAAATTGATTGATAGCTTTTTGCTTTCCCTCTAAAACTAAATCATCTGGCGCCATTCCGTCTGGGTCGACATATCTCAATGGATTATTAAATCCATAACTATAAGGACTATGTCTTCTCATAATTTCAGCCAAAGGGTCCAAATTCATCCAACGCCCAAGTGAGGGATCATAATTACGTGCTGTAATATCTATCCAATCTAAGTCTAGTTCGTTTTGCTCTTCTTTACCTCCAAAACCATAGTTGTGGTCAGAGACTACATTACCATTATACCCTTTATGTTTGAGTCCAAAAGGATAGTAGTTATTCTCTTCTTGAATTTCTAGATTAGGTGTACTTGCTGTACTGATGTCTTTATAATTGAGTCTAATATTACCTAAGTGATCTTTATACTGGTATACATAATCATAACTGGCACCATTTTTTTCTACAAAGCCCTCAGGGTGAGAAAAGAACTTTAATACTCCATTCTCATAGATATAGCCTCCTGCATATTCGGTATTGCCTCCTGTACTCACTATCTTTTTTTGTTTTATTCCTGTTGCATCGTAAATATATTGAATATTTCCACCACTTAAGGTCACTTGGGTTGGTAAATTTAAGTGGTTATAGGTAATATTCGATGAAATACCTTTATTGGCATCGGTTAGCATATTACCATTAACATCATAGGTGTATTCTGTTGTTGTATTAGAACCATCTACAAAGCCATAGGTGTCATTACCCATATCTTCTACTTTTTTAAGCTGATTGCTATTTGTCTCATAAGTATAATTTAAGTCGTCCATGGCTCCAAAGGTTGTTGCTCCAGAATTGGTATGACCATTTCGGTGTAATCGGGTTAAATTTCCGTTTTTATCATATTTGGTCCACATCGAATATTGATCTACCGCACTCAGTGTACTTTGCTTTCTGCTATAAGCTGTGGTTAAACGATTTAGTGCGTCATACTTAAATGAGTAGCCTCTTTTTATATTGTCATTTTCGGTCTTCCATTTTATCTGTGAAATATTACCGTTATATAGTGGATTTCCACCACCTGATCCTTCTATAGCACCATTATAATTTAATTCAAAACCAAAAAGATCATGGCCTAAATTGTCAACATCGTTTATTGATTTTAACCAACCTCTTACAGTATAGGTGTAATCTATGGTTTGCAATCTAGATTGCGAAATATCGCCTCCTACACCTTTGCTTTCTAGCTGTCCAAGTTCATCATAACTATGTTCTGTAATCACCTCTTCTGGCATAAATGTGCTAGTAATTTTATTGTGATGACTAAGGAGTCTGTTTTGAGAATCATAATCAAAAGTGTCTACGGTATAAACAGCACTATGCCCTGTTCTAGTATGGGTAGTGGTGGTCTCTGTCACTCGACCATCAAATTCAATGTTACTTTTTACTTTATCTGTAGTTTCTAAATAGGTGTTATGACTGTAAATATATAAAGGCTGGGCTTTGCTATCGTAGTAACTTACCGTTGTAATCCAATCATTAGTATCTAAAACCTTAACTTTTGTACCTGTTGCTAATCCTTTAACATTGGTAATTGGTGTAATCCCATAAGCCGTTTCAGAAACACCACCAGCTAAATCAAAATTATAGTCGTCATAATAACTAATGGTATGAATTTCATCACTACTTGTTGGGATGGCTGTAGATGTATAGTAGGTATTAGAATATCCTGTTCCTGAGCTTACTTTAACTTCGTATTGCGTCGCTAAGGCATAATCATTGGCCAAATTTTGAAAATAGGTTCGTGATCCTGTTGAATTTTTAATTCCTGTATAGGCCACTCTTCCAAAAGCATCATATTTGGTGAATAACCATTTCCCTTGCTGGTCAAGAATTTCATCTTGGGTCATAATAGGTAAATCTAACTTATTATAAACGATATATTCCCAACCCTTTCCAGGGACTTTCTTTTCTACCAAACGGTTTTTATCATCGTACTTGTATTGGTAGCCTAAACCATCCATAGCGTTCGTAACATCAGTAAGCACTCCTGTGTCTGTTAACATTAAAGGAGGCAGCACGAAACTCAAGTTTCCATGTCTGTCATAAACATAATAGGTATCATGTTTCACTGCCGATTCATTAGTTCCAGAGATGGTCCCATCATTATTAACATCGATATCATTAAACGTTCGTTTTAAAATTAATCGGCCTTCGGCATCGGTAAATTCTTCAACCGTATGATTTTTTGAAGTTCCAGTGTGGTTTTCATCTCTGGTGATTGATTTATACAATTCGCCTTCGTTATACATACCGTTTAAGGTCAATGTAGTGTTATAAATTTTGTGTGCGCTATTATAAGCAAGGGTCACCTCAAAACGTCTTACTTCAGAATTTTCGTTGGTTTGGTAATCCATTTCTATCTCGTGGCCACCTCCCATAGCCCAATCATTACCAGGAGCGGCTTGCTTAAGCACACGATTTAAAGGTGAGGCTTCAAACGCTTTTTCGGTATATGGGTTGAGCGTGTTTTCATATTTAGTGGTATTATAAAATGAATCTGTTGTATTCTCTGCATTGGTTTTAAATGCGCCTCCATTATTCTCTTGAGCAAAGGGTAAGAATTCTTGTTTGGCTCTCCCATAAGCATCATACTCGGCATGCGCAATAATATCTTCGCAACTTGCTCCTGCACGAATGGCAACACTTTGAACGGCTCTTCCAAGTCCGTCAAAATAAGTTACAGATTCCAGCTTTTGGCTACTGTCTAATTGGTCAAATGCAGCATGGTTTGATACGGCGACTCTTGGCGTTATGGTATGTACATAATTGGTGTTAGTTAAATTGGTATCTGCGCAATAGGTGGCAGTGGTTATGTTAACATCCAATTCTGCTAAAACTGTTTTTCGTTGCTGCATTTTTATATTGCCCACACCAGTAGTTCCCCATTTTATAGTAACATAATAGGTAGTCCCAGAGAGTAAACCGTAAGACAGTTTTGTACCTCCAGTAACAGTCCATTTTTGATAGGTAATTAAATTCCCCGAATCATAGGTATAAGTATGTGTACTGGTTTCAACAACTGTTGTTGGTCCAGCAATAAACTGGCTAAAACCATAAAAACTAAAGGCGAGCATAGCTACCAATGTCAATATGGAATTTTTTCGATGTTTTATATTCTTGTGTTCTAACATGACATTGATTTTTATTGGTAGGTGATACCGTTAATAGAAAATTCGTAGACTTCCTGTTCTGTTTCAGACAGTATACATATAAGCTCTGCAGATAGTCCTGCTGATGTTCCCTCAATAGTAAAACTAGCTTGGTATGTTTCACCATCTTCAACAATATTTAGTGTATAATTTAACTGACCCGTAGACGTACTTTCATTCCACTGTCCTGAGACACTAACAATATTAAAATTGGTAGCGGCTGTATCATCATTGATAAACTGAATCCAATTAAATGTGCTTTCAGTAATGGTAATGGTCGATGTGATTTGTTTGTCCTCACCATAAGAGAAGACATGTTCACTTTGCAAGGTGTATTCTGAGTTTTGACCTTGAGCATTTGTTTGCTGTGTTGCTGCCAAACAGAGTAGACAAACAACGATGGTATATATAATTTTCATGTCCTTAGGTTTTAGTTTTGATTTTTATAGTGATAGCTGTTCTTACTCACGATTTTAAAATCGTTGTCTTTTATGTATTCCAATCGGTCAAAGGCATCATACTCGTAGTACATCTTATAACCTCGTTGATCGATAGATTTAGTAAGTCCTATTATAGGATCGTAGTGAAAAATACTAATCTGAGCATCTGAAAGTGCAGACACATTTCTTAGATTAGCTTCTGTAGTGAAATCAATATTTCCTGAGATACTTTTATATGTACTAGGAATATCGGCATACTCAGCATTTGAAAGCTGTGCAATTGGCAAGGTTTTATTATGCCCCCAGAGGTAGCTCATACGTGCGCCATCAGTTTTACTGACTTCAACCAAATTACCATGCGTGTCATAATCATGGAATTGTACTATAGAAATCAAGCCTTGAGATTCTTTGGCTACTTTAACTTCTTGTAAGGCGACAAAATTGGTATGAAATGGATGATAAATATTATGAGTCTCATTCATTTTTACTGAGTTTCTATATGACTCTGTTTCCAAAACGGTGTTAATCATATTGAGATTTCTCATATTTACCAAGGTGGCAGAAAAATTAGATCCAGGCGTAGCTCCAGCAGGTACTGCATAGAAATACTTGGTTTGTAAATGTTCTTGTACTCCAGACTTTTCGTAGTAAGCATCTTCTTGGCTTACCTGAAAGTTTTCATCGTTGTACTCGTAAGTTTGCCTTACCGTTTTGGTTCTTGTCGTTGGACCATCATAGAAAAAATCGGTAGTGGTGACTTCTTCCAGTTTCGCCCAACCAGAATAGAATATTCTACTGTTTTGAGTGACATCACTAGTATTGCAACCACTATAATATCCTGAGCTCTGTGATGGATCATTTCCACCAGCTGCATCAGGGTTTAAACTGATATAATTACTGTATTGATCGTAATAGATAAACCAAGGACAAGTGTCTTTTTTATAAGAACTTCGCATGGTGAACATGGCGTCCTCGACAAAGTCATATTTTAAAACACCATTAGTATCATAATGCGTGATTTCCTGTAAAGGTTTGTCATCCTCTCTAAAAATGCGTTTTCTTGTGAGTAGTCCACGCCTATAATCATTGTTTGGTGCTGGATGAGGATTTGGAAGATCAAACACATCCGAAGGACTAGGAAACTCGTAAGCAGAAGTATGATTGTAAATGGTATAACCATTACCTGTTTCATAGACTTTTACCTGTCTATAACCTACATATTCGCCTTGACTTAGTTGGGCTCTTACGCCTACTTCAGTAATCTCATATTTTACTGGTGTGGAAGCGCCAGGAGACGTGTAATTAGGAGCTGCTGCTACAAAATTATTAGCCGTATGGATGTACTTTCGTGTAAGACGATCTAATTCTGCATCAATTACTCCCGAAGATCTTAAGGTATTCGCTTCATCATCATACACATAATTAATATTCTTTACAGGAGATGAAGGGTCTACAATGCTATCTCTAAACGCGATGTTTTTGATTCGTACACCTCCACCTATCATTTCTTCTCTTGGTGTGAAATTCTTACGCTTTTTGATATAGTCTATTTCAATGTTTCCACTTACAGTATATACTGAAGTATCTAGATTCGTATTATATGTAAAACCTACTGTAAAAGCTCCAGCTGGTAGATTATTAATTTTGTAACAGTTTTCGTTAAGTTCTACGAAATGAGTAACATTATTACTATCAATAACATATACACGATGATTATTTAAATACGGACTTCCTGCCGCTGGTGTTGTTATAGTTGATGATATAAATATATCTTGGGCAAAAGGCAAAGTTCCTGTTATTAAACTCATTGGTAAAGAGGAAAACTGAGAAGGGTTTTGATAGGTAAAACTCTGTGTTTCATTTTTAGGTTCAGTATTTCTCGGGTTTTTCATATATTCATCATAGCCAAGTGTTTGATTTCCATAATAAGAATACGTATGATGCTCAAATTCAAACTCCTTTGTACCACCTGTAGGATAAGAAATACTCGAAAGTAATCCAGTACTTATAGTTGCCTCACTATAAACATTTGCAGCAGGGCTACTACAATTTATTGTGGTAACACCTATGTCACTATAATAGCCCCAATCGTCACCCATGTTAGAATCGAAACCAGGTAAATTGGCCTTATCATTATAAGCTAGATGATAATCATGATTAACACCTCCTGCAGTTTCTCTTACTTTCATAAGCCACAAACGATGTGAATCTGGACTGGTATTAGTATCTGTTGTAGTTTCGTAGCTCATGGTATAACTTTTATGAACTGCTCCAGAAGTATCTTTAATGTTTATTGTCTTTAATATGGCTCCTGTGGTTTCAGGGTGTGAATTGGCATTATCTTTTAGAAAGGCAACACTAGTGCCATCCTTAAAACTTATCGAGGCCAGTTTTTTTGTTGGAGAAGTGGTTACATAATAAGAAACGGTTTGCTCAGGTTTGAGCTTTCCTTGGTTATAAGGGTCACTAATATCTGCCAATTGTACATTGGAATTTCCATTAATTTCAAGGATTTTGTTATAGGTTCTTGTCACAGATGTGACATAAGATTCGTTTTCTGTACTATAAGTAAATGTTGCTAATGCTATCCCATTACTGGTTTTAACAGCAGTAAGATGCCATGCCGAATTAATAGCAATGGTTTCATTTGTTCCTGACGGATTCAAAACACCAACATCGCCTTGTGGCACTGAACCGCTATTAATTTCTGAAGAAGTAGTTTCTACTTCAGTAAATTCATAAACATATCCATTAGGATCTGTAATGGTAAAGCTATTAATGGCTCTAGAACCACTTGAGTTTTGATTAAAATTGATATCAATTGCTGCACTTTTTGAAATGAGTTTAGGAACTAATGAAAGTCCTTCCCTTAATATCACAAATCGACCAGAATAACCCATAAAATTAAACTGGTAAAGATCGACATCATTGTCATATTTATGGATACTACTACCAACGGCTCTCCAATCGTATTCTTCTTTAGAGCCTGCTCCTGTTCCTGATAGTGTATTGTAATTCCAGTAATCATCATTATGTAAAACGCCAGTTTTAATACCTGAATAACCATAAGAGTTTGCCTTTAACTCATCGGGCACGTCTCTAACAGTCCTGGAAATGACACCACCTGCATTTAAAGACCAACCTGTACCTGTCCATCCAGATACATTATTAATCTTAATACCTTGGGTATTATAACTCAACCCTATATTAACAGATAAATCGCCATTAAGCGCTTTGGAATATATAGGAATAGAAATATTAGGCTGGCCTGTATAATAACTTACAGGAACTTCTTCAAACTGCATTAAATTGGCTACAGTTGGTGAGGGCGGAATGACTTCAGGGAGTTCTTGACCGAACGACTTAGAAAACATTAAAACTGTGAATACAGTTATAATGTGTGCTGCATATTTTTTCATGGATTAAAGATTTAATAGTTAATTGAAAACAAATCACCAATTGTCCATTTTACAGGGCTTTGCGATGATTTTATATGTTCATTTTTAATGACTTAAATCTACTTATGAAAAAGGAGTTTCATTTGTGGTTTAACCTTTAAATATTAAAGGTTAATGCTTTAAATGTTGGTGTAGAAGCCTAACTAAATTTAAGATCTACACCTGCAAAATATAAGTCATGTACTTAGGAAATCTATCATCAGAATTTTAATGCAATAACACACCAAGCCATTTTAAAACTTCAGATTGATCTGACATGCAATACAAGCTGTTTAACCTGATTTTCTAAATCAAGTTTTTTGGCTCTACTATTAATAACGATGGTATTCGACATTTGTAAAGTAGTCGAGACCTGAACAATTTATAAGTGCAACTGTAATTCAATTTTCGATGATAAAGAAAGGCGAAAACCGAAAAGCCTAAATAGATAGAGTAGGTAAAAACAATTAATAATAACCTTTAAATACTAGAAATTATGTCTAAAACTATTGAAGTAGAGCTTAATGTAAAAAAAAGCATAAACGACGTGCAAAATATTGTAAAACATGGAAGTAACCCTTTTATAACAGTCACCTTAGATACACATTACAAAGAATGTATACACAACGAGGATGTTCCAGGTGAACCTATAGAACCTGGGATGAACGTGTACTGCCACGCGACAAGTGAAGCCAGCGGAAGCTGTTTTTTTAAAGACAGTAAATTTGGATTATCCTTCTATGATAATCTTGGAAAACCATTAGGCTATGCTCACTTTCATGAGCCAGATGCTGGCAGTTGGCATGCAGGAGAGACAGGTGTATATATTAAAGCCACCTCATCACAAGCCGGTTATCTTATCGCTACAAAAACTCGAGATGATCACGGAACCACAAATCACTTTACAATAACAATAAGTGGCGAACCAGCAACAGGGTCTTAATTCTTAAAATAAAAATCATCTATTAATAATCTTTAAAATTCAAAAATTATGTCAACAACAACACAAAATTGGAGTTGGGTTATGAACATGAATCCAACATTATACAACCAACTCAGAAACGTTATATTCTCTAATATTATTCCACAGTCCATTTCAGGTCAAGAATATGATGGCAGTACTATAGACCTGAATTTCAGTACAGCATTAACAAATATACAGGTAGATAGCACAGAACAGGATGTGCTCTTAATAAACGCTCCAATATCAGGAAACACTACAACAAATGGTATCCAAAGCATGTTTAAAGGCAGTGTATCGTTAAAAGTATATTTGGATAGTCTTTTTATTTCTCCTTGTTCGGGTGCAACCGAAACAAACACAAACACAGATGGTGCCTCATGGTCCAATTGTTTAAGTCTCAATGCCGATGCTTTATCTGCGCCTGTAGTAACACTAACCACTGGTACAAGTTCTCAAGGAGATATGCTAACCAGTTGGTTTCAGAGTAGTATTGATTCTTATGTAGCAAGTTCTCCCAATCAGTTAGGCGAAGCAACAGCTAACAATTTAAACCAATACTTTGCGCCGACCTACATAAAATTTATTACGCTAAACTGGTCTAGTACCACAATCACACCTTCTGTTTTAATGCTCGTTATGGTAAATGATGTTCCAGCGCCTACAGGAGATCAACATAGTGCTTTTGAAGCGTCTACATTGCTTTCCATAACAGCGCCTTCAAACTGTGCCATTGCATTTGATGATTATACATTGTACCAATTTATAGCAAGTAACATCAAAGATAATGATGATTTTGGCAAATACATAAATAGCGCTACAGCAACTCAGGGTACTAATACAGATCCTGCTACTTTAATAATCAAAGCCTCTAAAGACACCCCTTTTAGCTGTTATACTGGGTCTAGTGAGACTTATATCGCAGACAATGCTTTGAAAACGAATCTCAATATGAGCAATGCGAATAACGTTTCGTTTGGGTATTCAGCATTAATTAATCTCATTAATAACGAAGACGGTAGTCAGACCTTCGAATTGGAAAACGACGAAACAAGCTCATCTGTTACATTAAACACAGACAGTCCAATCGTAATTTCAATATTTTCCATTGCAGCATATCTAGCCGTAGCATTCCCTGTATTAGGAGGTGTTTGTTTCTTAGGTGTTTGGGCTGCTATTAATTTTTCAATACAAAACACTTTACTTAAAATTGGTAAAAAACTTGAAATAGATGAGACCAAAGATGTAGAAGATTCTTTTGAAAATGAGAACGTCACAGTTACCATAAATTACCAAAGTGTTACTTTGGATAATGGAGTAATATTGAAAGCCAATGTGGTGGTGGTTAAAAATGCAACGGAAAGTGCACCAGTACAATACAAAATAGCCAATGCTCCAAAAGATTATGATCCATCAGCAAACGGAATTGGTGCTCTTATAAACACTTTAGATTGGATGCATGATGGGTTTAAGAAAACATTGAATTAGAAAACACAACTTAAATCTAACAACAATGAATAACTACAGTAATTGGCACTATAACTTTTAACCAATAAAAGGCTTTGCATAAATGCAGAGCTTTTTTTGTATACAATGCAGGTTTTTCTACTAAAATAAGCAGGTAATTCAACCTGATTTGTTCCCATAAAGTGAAATGCTCCTTCATTAATAAGTATCTTGAATTCAAATAATTAACAAACTCTAAAATCAATAATTATGAAAACAACAATTAAACTTAGTATTGCAATTTACATCCTACTATTCCTCTGCTTAGGATGTAAAAATGATAAGCAAACAGTTCAAAATTTAGCCGAAACAACCACTTCTGAAAGAACCGAACTTTGTGGTTTTGAAGGCACTCCTTTTAAGAAAATTGCTCCAGTAGCGATTGCAGAATTAAATCGATATAATACCTTTTATGATGACCTTGTGAAGAGCCTACCTGCTTCTGAATCTGAACATTTAATTTTAGGTGTTGAGATAACAAAGATCCAAGAATTGTTTGATGTTGCTTGCGCAGTAAAAGATAATCCTGGTTCGAGCTTATATGTGATGAATGCCATTAAAGAGGTTAAGGATGAGGATGGCAATATTACTCCTGTGACAGATATGATTTTTGTTGTTGTGCCACCTAACTCAGAATCACCACAGGTTAAAAACCATTATTATAATTTTACACAACCTTGCCCTGCTGCTTGTCCAAAAATAACAGGAATAGATTATCCTATAAAATAAACACCTTAAATAGATGACTCAATAACAATGGATTCTTACGCTACATTACATACTATATATGCCTATACTGTGAAACTAGCACTAGTATGCTTGAGTATTAATGTAGCTTTCTGTTTAATTAATAGGAAAAAACTAAATACGCCATTTTTACGCCTATTTTATTTCCTGATTTGGAATCTCCTTATCGAAATTTTGGCTTATGTATGTATACAAATGAAATGGAACAATCTCCCTTTATTACATCTATACACCTTAGGAGAATTTATGTTATTCTCTTACTTTTTTATGAGTTTGATTAATAAGCCTGCATCAATTAAAACTGTACTTCGGTATGTTCTAATTTGTGGAAGTTTGCTTATTGTTTTGAATTCTTTGTCTTTGCAGAATATTTTTGGATTCAATAGTTATGCAAAAACATGTGTTCAATTGAGCATTATAACCTATGCTGTGTTGTATTTTTACAATCTGGTTGAAAATCATTCATTTACCTCAGGAGAGTCTAAAGGGTTACGCATTATTAATTCGGCCATTCTAATTTACTATTCAGGAAGTTTATTTATTTTCATGTATGGTGAATTCTCTCTTGTGAATGTAGATGGTTATGTTGTTTTTTGGGCTTTTAATGCCATACTAAACTTTGTTTTTCAATTACTCATTTTATTAGGACTATGGAAGGCGTTTTACAAGAAGAAGGTTATATGACTTTAATGGTGACTGGCATATTAATAATGTTAGCCTTTGCACTGGCCTTTGTTATTTTCTTTAACTATTCACAAAAGAAAATTTTAAAAGAACAAGTGCGCGTGCAAGATTTAAGTCTTAAACATCAAGAAGAATTACTTCATGCAACAATATTAACACAAGAAGCTGAAAGACAAAGAATAGCAAGAGACCTTCATGATGAAATTGGATCGAAACTCAATGTGATTTTTTTAAATATCTGTCGCCTAAAAGCCTACGGAAAAGAGCATGCCGAAATTGACTTAATTACTACAGAAGTAGAAGCTGTAATCAACACTACCATAAATTCAATTCGCTTTATTTCACATGAATTGTTACCACCAACACTAGAAGAATTTGGATTAGTAGAAGCGATTAGGGAATTACAACATAGTATTAATTTACTAGGCCAAATTCGTATTAATTTTAAATCTATGGAAGAGGTTAATAGTATAGACAATAAGTTAGTCGAGTTAAACCTTTTTAGAGTATTGCAAGAATTAATTAATAATTCTATTAAACACGGACAGGCAACCGAAATTAACATAAAACTATGGCCCAAAAACACATTTGTAAAATTAGATTATCAAGACAATGGTAGCGGTTTTGATATCACAAAAATTAAAGAGAAAAAAGGACTTGGAATGAAAAATATTGAAAGCAGACTGCGCATCATCAATGCCAGTTCTACATATAATTCTTCCTCGGAAACCGGAACTAATGTAATCATTGAGATCCCTCCTACCGACTTAGATAAAACTTAAAATGACCATGAAAACAATTTCTATTGCAATTGCCGATGACGAAGCCTTATTTCGAAAAGGTATGATTCTTATTTTAAACAGTTATTCTAAACTGAAAGTGGATTTAGAAGCCGAAAACGGGAACGATTTATTACAACAGCTTTCGGCATGTACAACATTGCCTGATGTTTTATTGCTGGATCTAAAAATGCCTGAAATGAATGGTATCGAAGCCGCTAAGTTACTCCAAAAAAAATATCCATCGATAAAAACTATTGTCCTCTCCACGCATTTTAGTAGAGCTTTCATCATAAACATGATTGAGTTATCGGCCGTATCTTATTTACCTAAAAATTCTCAACCTCAAGAGGTTGTTGAAACCATTAAGGCCGTTTATGAAAATGGGTTTTATTACAATAGTGAGGTTTTATCTATAATTCGAGAGAATATAATTTCCAAGAAAAAGCCTAAAGCTAAGTTTTCCATAGAATTAACCTCAAGAGAAAAAGAAGTATTGCAATTAATTTGTGAGCAATATACTGCTCCTGAAATTGCAGAAAAACTTTTTATAAGTCCGAGAACTGTTGATGGACATCGCAATAACCTTTTACTAAAACTAAATTGCAGAAATGTGGCTGGTCTCGTTGTGTTTGCTTTACAACATGAAGTGGTGAAAATTCCGTTACAATATTAATTTGTAAACAGTATGGCTACTCATAAAACAATTTACTAAGCACAATTCCAGACCCTAAAATAGAAAAAAGAATAATCGGAAAGATTACAAAAACATAAAAACGTAGCTCATAACTATATGATCTAGCTTTAATATTTGTTGCATAAAAGTTTGATTTCATAAAAAGAATATGAATCCTAATTAATACAAACACAACCATTGCCATGATAACGATAAATACATAACCTTTCATAACGTATTAGACAAAAAATGGTGATAATTGTTACACTATAAACAGTAAATATACTTAGAATGACAAGGGCATTAGCTAACCTCTAAACAAGAAGAAATCGTCTTTCATATCTTCTATTTGAGCATCTTCGTTGGTGATGATATAGTCTATGGCCTGAGTTGTGAATTCATCACCTTTAGAGGTTAATGATACAATGTTATTATTAATAACGATCATATTATTTTTCAATGCCAATTCGAGAACGGTTTTCGAACGCACTTTTTGCCAATTGATGTGTTCATTTAAATGATTAACATGTCGTTCACGTTCCTCATCATGATTTTTAAGGTGTAAAAGAAATGTTAGTAAAGAAACCTCTGTGCGCTGTTGTTTCTCCCTATAAAGCACAGCAATAACGCCTTTATTAGGCGCAAACAAATAAACCAGTAAAAACAAAACACCAAGCATTGTAGTAATTGATCCTGCAATAGATGCATCTAACCAATGGGCAAACCAGTACCCCGAAATAGCACTAAACACCCCAAATACAATCGAAAGTCCTAACATTTTCTTGAGATCTGTAGTTAACAAATAAGCTGTAGCGGCAGGAGCTATCATAAGTGCAACAACTAAAATTGCACCAACAGCGTCAAAAGCTCCCACTGTTGTTATAGACGACACAGACATTAATCCATAATGAATAATTGCTGGAGAAAACCCTAACGATGCTGCCAAGCCTTTATCAAACGTACTTAACTTCAATTCTTTAAAAAAGGCAACTAACAATCCAATAGTAAATAGTAAAATTCCGCCAATAATCCATAGCGACTTAGGACCAACGTCAACACCAGAAATGGTTAAACGATCAAATGGTGCTAATGCCAATTCTCCTACTAAAACCGCATCAATATCGAGGTGAACATCATTTGCTTTTTTAGCGATCATCAATACACCAATGCTAAACAAAACAGGGAAAACTAACCCAATAGCTGTATCTTCTTTTACCAATCCTGTTTTCTGAATATATTCTACCAAAACAACAGTAATAACACCAGTTAAAGCAGCCAAAAGAATAAGAAGAGGTGAATTTAAGTCTTGGGTAATAAAAAATCCAACCACAATTCCTGGAAGTATAGAATGACTAATCGCATCACTAATCATAGCCATTTTCCGAAGCACTAAAAACGTACCAGGTATGGCACATGCAATAGCAACTAAACTGGCAATAAGTTGTATTTCTATTTGCGCGCTACTCATCGTTTTTTGTTAATTGGTTATATAAATTTGATGCCGATTTAAAGCCTTCATTAGTTAAGCTCCACGTTGATCCCTCTAGTGTCACATAGTTTTTTTCCACTAATTTTTTAAGTGTCCCTTTAGTAAATCCTTGAAAGTTATTTAAGATTTTAATTTCATGAGGGTGTGATATATCATCGTGTGTTTCAGCAATGTTATACATAAAAGCTAGTGTTTTATGCAGTTGTAAATCGCGGCGATTTTTAATAAATCGTATCTGTTTAAATAAAAGACCTCTACTCGGCGAAAAAATAAATGAGACGAACACAAAAACAGCAGCAACTAATACAATTACGGGTCCAGTAGATAAATTATTTTGGCTCGCACTAATTGCCGTTCCAAAAACGCCGGAAAAAGCACCAAACAATGCCGCCAAAAACACCATTGTTGCCAAACTGTTTGTCCATTGTCTTGCAGCAGCAGCAGGCGCCAAAAGCATAGCACTCATAAGTACAACCCCAACCGTTTGGAGCCCTAAAACGATAGCCAACACAATAAAACTTGTAATAAGTATATCTATCGTTTTTGTATTAAACCCAAGTGTCTTAGCGTAGTCTTTATCGAAAAGTAAAATTTTAAACTCTTTCCAAAACAAGAGCAGTACGAATAAGCATATTCCTGTAACTCCAGCCATCATCCATACATCACTTTCTACAAGTGTTGCTGCCTGACCAAATAAGTATTTATCTAATCCGGCCTGATTGGCATTTGGCTGCTTTTGTATAAAGGTAAGTAAGAGCATTCCGAAGCCAAAAAACAATGATAAAATGAGACCCAATGCCGTATCAGATTTGAGGTGTGTTTTGGTAATAATACCACGTATCCAAAAGGTTCCAATTAAACCACTAACTAAAGCACCTAATAACAATGTATTACTATCTTTCGCCCCTGTAATGAGAAACGAAATTGCTATTCCTGGCAGTGCTGCATGCGAAATGGCATCACCTAAAAGGCTTTGTTTTCGTAGTACAGCAAAACTTCCAAGCATCCCTGTAACCGCACCTAAAATTGCCGTACCAAGTGTTATGGTTCGTAAAGTGTAATCTGAAAATACTAACGAAAAATACTCTCGAATATCCATTATTCCTGTATACTCACTTTATAGTTAATACCATAAGTCTTTGTTAAGTTATCATCATTGAAGATATCCTTAACTGGACCTGTGGCTATCTTTTTCACGTTTAAAAAGGTTACCCAATCAAAATATTCAGGTACAGTTTGTAAATCGTGATGCACAACAATCACTGTTTTTCCTGCTTTTCGTAACTCTTTTAAAATATTAATAATTGCAATTTCGGTAGTGGCATCAACACCTTGAAAAGGTTCATCCATAAAATAGATAGAAGCATCTTGTACTAAGGCCCTTGCTAAAAAAATACGCTGTTGTTGTCCGCCAGACAACTGACTTATTTGTCGGTTTTTAAACGGTAACATTCCTACTTTTTCTAAGGCCTCTAAAGCGGCTTTCTTCTGTTTTTGTCTAGGACGTTTTATCCAACCTAAACTGCCATAAGTTCCCATCATCACAACATCCAAGGCTGTTGTTGGAAAATCCCAATCTACACTTCCTTTTTGAGGAACATAAGCCACTAAGGATCGTTGTTTATTGTATGATTTTCCGTAGATAGAAACACTCCCAGCAATAGGCTTTAAAATGCCTAATATAGATTTAATAAGCGTTGATTTTCCAGCACCATTAGGACCAACAATAGCCATTAAAACACCTTCTGGGATTTCCAAATCGATATCCCAAAGTACAGGTTTGTAGTTATACGCTACAGTTAAATCATCTACTTGTACTGCTATCTTGTTACTCATTACTTTAAGGCATTAACAATAGTATTCACGTTATACTCGAACATTCCAAGGTAAGTGCCTTCAATGGTTCCAGCATCTCCTAAAGCGTCAGAATATAATGTACCTCCAATAGCGACTTCATGACCTTTAGATTTTACTGCAGCTTGTAAAGCCTCAATTGTACGCTTTGGAACTGAGCTTTCTACAAAAATAGCTTTGATATCTTTTTCAATAATAAATGCAGAAAGTCTCTGGACATCTTTAACGCCAGCTTCTGTTGCTGTCGATAACCCTTGTAAACCAACAACTTCAAAGTCGAACGCTTTTCCGAAGTAATTAAAAGCATCATGAGCTGTAACTAATATTCTTTTATCCTTTGGAAGTAATGCAACAATCGCATCTAATTTTGTTTGAAGCGCATTTAGTTTTGCAACATAAGCATCCTTATTAGCTTCATAACTATCTGAATGTTCAGGGTCCTTTTCTGAAAGTACTTGGGTAACCTTATTAGCAAATTGAGTAAAATAGTTAATATCAAACCAGACATGCGGATCATAATTAGATGCAAAATAATCGGATCCAATTAACGTGCTTTTATCTAATTCTTCACCTAATGCAATTGGTGTCTTAGTACTGCTTCCCATTTTTTCGAAAACCTCAACGAGTTTTCCTTCAAGGTGGAGTCCGTTATAAAAAATAATATTTGCGTCTACCAACTTTGTAACGTCTCCCTCACTCGCTTTATATAAATGAGGGTCAACGCCGCTTCCCATTAATCCTTGCACATTAACATGATCTCCACCTATATTTTTAACCAAATCTGTGATCATTGTTGTGGTGGTTACAATGTTTAACTTCCCATTAGATTGGGTGTCATTTTTGCAACTAAAAATAGTTGCGATTACTAAAAGTATAAGTATGTTCTTTTTCATAGTATTTAATTTGATGGTATTCTGAAACTTGCGCCTAAACCTATTAAAAGGTCTTGGCCTTCTGTGATACTTGTTCCAACATAGGTATCTAACTGTAAGTCATTTGAAACCAAATAGGTGAATCCTGCATCCCAATAATGATTTGCAGAACTATCTTCTGGCAAGTCACCATAAAGCTCTGCATAAAAGCCAAATTTATCAGTAAAACTGTATCCATAAGCCAAAGTATAAATAGCAGCAGCCTCTGGAGAATCATTTCCCCATTCCGCTCCAATGTTATATCCTAAACTGGATTTTTCACTTAAGGTATGTGATAGTGAAAATCTAAAATCAACTCCAGTGGTTTCTGGACGATAATCTCGAGAAGCACTGAAAATAGGAAATACATGACCAATTAGCGCTATTTCTGGCATTCCATTTTTTTCTTCTGAAATATCAATTTTAACGCCTAATAGTAATGGCGAAAGCCCACTGGTAACATTATCTAATTTATTCCCGTTAATTTTAGTAACGCCTTCTACAAAATCCCAGCCTAAGCGTAATTCTATATTATCAAGAATACCATAACGCACAAGGGTCGTGTTGTACGTATAGCTTTGGAATTGAACTGAATTATCTTCAAAAGATTCATAAAGACCTCCTGTTTCAATTTGGAGAACACCTTTTCCAACAGTTGAGGATGCTTCAGTAGCATCAGGTCTATCTGTAATTAAAGGCTCAGAGGACGTCGTATTTCCATTGTCACTTTGTGCCGAAACGACGATTGAAAAAAGTAACATTGTAATTAGTAAGTAGGGGTTTTTAGTTTTCATCAACATATATAATTTTTGTAAAGTCTTCATTCAAAACAATAGTATTAGAACCAATAGAGATTTGTGTCATTTTATTAGCAATAAATTGTTTTGAAACGGTTAGTGTATTTCTGTATTTTATCTGGTTTTGTGCGCAGAAGTCAAAAAATTCCTTATCGTCACTCATTAGCCTTGCAATAGTATAAGTCTTTCCTTCAATGGCATCGGATAACGATATAGATGTATACTCTGTTGTAATTTCGCCATCTGCATTTGGAATAGGATCGCCATGAGGATCAAACTTTGGGTGACCAAGATATTCGCTAATTTTTTCAGCTAGCAAATCGGAAGTTTGATGCTCTAACAATTCGGCTTCACGATGAATATCGTGCAAGGACATATCAAACATTTTAAACAAGAAGGCTTCCCATAAGCGATGCTTTCTTACGACATTAAGAGCCATTTTAGTTCCCTTGTCTGTAAGTTTTAAGGCTTGATATTTTTCGTAATTCAATAAATCTTTAGCTGCCAACTTTTTGGCCATGTCTGTTGCAGCGGCATTGGAAATTCCTAGTTTCTTAGCAATATTACCTGGCTTGGTGTCTTGGGTATCATGCTTGTCATTTTTATAAATAGCCTTTACAAAGTTCTCTATCGCTATAGACATTTTAAACTGCTTTAATTATTTTTTAAGTATACTTAAATTTTTTACAAATGTAACTAAAATTTTAATGTTTTGTTAAATCTAATATGAAAAAACTAGTCTTTCTCTTCGTATTAAGTTTTGCGTGTACCAGTGGTCATGCGCAAACACCCTTTTCTAAAGATTCTCTTAGTATAAGTTACTTTGTTGGCTTTCAGCAGAAAATAGATGTTGAAAACTATGAAGTAAAATTTAAAAAACTAGTATCAGATTCTAGATGCCCAAAAGATGTAATGTGTGTTAGAGCTGGTGAAGCAAAAGTGCTTTTATCATTTTATAAAGACGGACATTTTATTGAAGACAAAGAAGTCGTTATTCATGCCAGCGGATATGTAATGGAAGAAAATAATCTTGCTTTTAAAACTGAAGATTATAAAATTTACGGTATGAACTTAAAACCTTATCCTAAGGGCACAAATGGTATTCCAGAGCAGGATTATCAATTGGAAGTGGTATTTCAACCTAAACGTCTATAACAAGCAACAACTAGATAAGATAGCATATTAATGGCATCCACAATCGTCTTGACCACACTGCTTAGAGTTAATTTTCTTTTTCTTAGGCAAAACACCAAACCTATGTAGCAAAAACCAAATAGCATATGCCAATGCTAAAAAAACTAATATGTTTTGTAAAATATTGTTCATAATTGGTTTGTCGTAAATAGGACTCTAAGATTACTTTAAAAATTGATAAACAATTAAGGCTACTATATAGGCAAAAGCAGTCATAATTGTGAGCTGCAATATTGGCCATTTCCAAGAATTTGTTTCGCGTTTTACGATAGCCAAAGTACTCATACATTGCATAGCAAAAGCATAGAAAAGCAAGAGTGAAATCCCTGAGGCCAGTGTAAATAATTTACCTCCAGTGGTTCTATTGGTATCTTTAGCCATTCTATTTGTTATGGTGTCGACATCTTCATTTTCTACGCTATAAATTGTGGCCAATGTCCCAACAAATACTTCACGAGCTGCAAAAGAACTTACAATAGCAATGCCTATTTTCCAATCGTATCCTAGAGGCTTAATTGTTGGCTCAATAGCCCTTCCTGTAATTCCTATAAAAGAATGTTCTAATTTATGGGACGCCACTTTTTGTTGCATCTCTATATCAGACAAGCCTTGCCCAGCATACTCTGCATGAACAATTTCTTCGGCCTTATTAAAATCATCACCAGGACCGTAAGATGCTAAAAACCACAATACAATTGAAATGGCTAAGATGATTTTACCAGCTCCAAAAACGAACGATTTGGTTTTTTCTAAAACGGTTAATGCCACGTTCTTTAAAAGCGGAAGTTTATAATTAGGCATTTCAACTACGAAAAATGTCTTACTTTTTATTTTTAGAATTTTATTCAAAGCCCATGCCGACAGTACAGCTGTTCCAAAACCAATAAGATAGAGTAGCATAAGTGTTAAGGGCTGATATCCCAATCCTAGAAAACGTCCTTCAGGGATCACCAATTCGATAATTATTAAATACACAGGCAAACGTGCCGAACACGTCGTAAATGGTGTCACCAATATTGTAATTAAACGTTCTTTCCAACTTTCAATATTTCGAGTTGCCATAATTGCTGGAATGGCACATGCCGTTCCTGATATTAAGGGCACAACACTTTTTCCGCTAAGTCCGAAACGCCGCATAATCCGATCCATTAGGAATACTACACGACTCATATAGCCACTCTCTTCAAGAATTGCTATAAATAGAAACAAGAACGCGATTTGCGGAATAAATATGACAATACCACCTAGTCCAGGAATAATTCCTTCGGCAATTAAATTAGTAAAAGCGCCTTCAGGTAATACGTTTTTTGTCCATTCTCCTAATGACGCAAAGGCGCCATCGATAAACTCCATAGGCACCTGAGCCCAGTCATAAATAGCTTGAAAAATGGTCAATAAGATCACAAAAAAGATAAGGTAACCCCAAACTTTATGCGTTAAAATTCTATCGAGTCTAATGCGTAAATCCTTAGCAGAATTTAAATCGATTGTCTGTCCTTTTTTTAAGGTATTATTTATAAACTGATAGCGTTTAATAGTTTCCTTTTGCTGTAATCGCTTGAGATCGGCCGTACTTTTAGTTTTAAAACTATCAATAGCCTCAACTTGATTTCTATCAACCTTTCCGAAGTTAACATCTTGAGTTATAACCAACCAAAGTTTATATAAAAGTTGGTTTGGAAATGCTTGACGTAGCTTATCAAAATAATCTTTGTCAATTTCAGAAGCATTTAAACAAGGTGTTATTGATAATTCTTTATAATTTGAAATAAGCTCTTTCAGTTCATTTATACCCTTATTCTTTCGGGTACTAATAAGTGCTATTTTAGTTTGTAGCTCTTGCTCTAAATAAGGAATATCTAGCTGAATCCCCTTATAGTCCATGCGATCAGACATGTTGATTGCCAAAATTGTTGGAATCTCTAAATCCTTTATTTGTGTATAGAGCAGTAAGTTACGCTTTAAGTTTTCTACATCACTTACCACAACAGCAACATCTGGAAAATCCTTGTCATTTTTATTCAATAATAATTCGATAACAACATTTTCATCTAATGATGAAGCGTTCAAACTATAGGTTCCAGGTAAATCTATAATATGCGCTTTAACACCTCTTGGTAACTTACAAATACCTTCTTTTTTCTCGACAGTAATACCTGGATAGTTTCCTACTTTTTGATTTAGACCTGTAAGTGCATTAAATACCGACGTTTTACCTGTATTTGGATTCCCTATAAGCGCAACATTAATTTGTTTACTCATTAGAAATATCGATTAAAATATGAATGGCAGTTTCTTTTCTAATAGCCAAATGAGTTCCATTAATGTTGAGATACATTGGATCTGCAAACGGTGCTACCTGAACGAGTTCGACCATATTACCAGGTAAGCATCCCATTTCAAGAAGTTTAAGAGGAATATGAATTGAGGATACATCAGCAATTATGCCCTGTTGACCTCTTTTTATATCTGCTAATGTGACCTGCACGCTTATTTAGATTGATTTTAAGTAAGCAAAAATAAAAGAAAATTTCAGTGTAAAAAAATTGTTAGGCTAAAACTATTGATATTCTTTTTTTAAACGCTTGATATCTTGAATTAGGGAATCTACAGATGTTGGGCTTATCCCATTGTACAAGCCTCTAATTTGCCTGTCTTTATCAATAAGAGCGAAGTTTTCAGTATGTACCATCCCATACTGTTCTAAGCCATCATCTTTAACAACCAGATATGACTTTCTTGCTAAATCATAGATTTGTTTTCGGTCTCCAGTAACGAGATTCCATTTGTTATCCATAACACCTTTTTCTATAGCATATCGTTTTAATTGAGCCACGCTATCAATTTCTGGCGTAACAGAATGTGATAATAGCAATACCTCGTCATCGTCAATAATTTCTCGTTGAACACGACTCATTTGGTTAGTCATGATAGGACAAATGGTTTTACAAGTCGTAAAAAAAAAATCGGCTACGTAGATTTTGTCTTTGTAGGTGTTTTGAGTAATCGTATCTCCATTTTGATTGACCAATTTAAAATCTGCAATGGTATGGTACTTTTTTTTATGTTGAATTGTACTATCTACCAAAGAAGCATCTACTCTATTGGGTTGATAAATTGGCAATGGCGCTTCTACCTTTAGAATCGAATAGATTATTGAAATAATAATCCCTGAAACTATAAGTAAGGCTATAAAAAAAAATTTAAACCGCTTAATATAAGCTAACATCTCTTGATTTTTAAGGCTTTATTGTAAGATTTGAGTGCAAAAATACGACAGAATCGTAACAAAATGACTACTTTTAACAAGCTATATTGTTAAAAAGAAAAAAAAGATTATCGCCATGAAGTTAAAACTACTCCTTCTCTTGGGACTGTTTTCTGCAGTGTCCTTTTCGCAAGATTACAACGAGACCTTAAACACTATTCGTGAAGCAGAGGCGAAATCTGCCTTAAATCGTATCATGCAACGTTCTAATTTGAACACTGGAAACTACAATCTAAAATACCACAGGTTAGAACTAGATATAGATCCTGGTGTCTCATTTATTTCAGGAGATATTACATCGTATTTCACTGCTAAGAGTAATATGACTACTATTACATTTGATTTATCATCAAACATGACGGTTAACCAAGTATTGCAACGTGGCAACTTATTGTCTTTTTCACATCTTGGTGATGAGCTTATTATCACACTTCCTTCAACTTTAAGCACAGGCACTCTAGATTCTTTAACAGTGAGTTACTCTGGAAATCCTCAATTTTCTGGACTTAATTCATTTGAGCAAAACCAGCATAATGGAGATCCAATTATTTGGACACTCTCTGAGCCTTATGGTGCCAAAGCCTGGTGGCCATGTAAACAAGACTTAATAGATAAAATAGATTCGATAGATGTCTATATGACTACGCCTCGATTTAACCCATCTAACGAAGAATATATTGCGGTTTCAAATGGTCTAGAGCAAAGTCAGCTTCTAAACGGAAATGAAAAAACAACACATTTTAAACATCGCTATCCCATTCCAGCTTATCTCATTGCTATAGCTGCAACAAATTACAGTGTATTTACGCAAACTGTTCCTAATAACGGAAATCCTTTTGATATCGTAAATTATGTTTACCCTGAAGATTTGGCTTCAGCACAGGCTAACACTGCTGTGACTGTACCAATTATGAATCTTTTTAATAATTTATTTGAAGAATATCCTTTTGCTAACGAAAAATATGGGCATGCCCAATTTGGTTGGGGAGGCGGTATGGAACATACAACAGTGTCGTTCATGGGGAATTTTAGTCGTAATTTAATAGCACACGAACTCGCTCATCAATGGTTTGGAAATAAAATCACCTGTGGCAGCTGGAAAGACATTTGGCTCAATGAAGGGTTTGCAACCTATCTATCGGGACTTGTTATTGAAAATTTAGATGGCAATAATGCCTTTACAACTTGGAAGCAGCAACGCAATAACTCAATTACGGCTGCACCAAATGGCGCTGTTTATCTCACAGATATTGATACAACTTCGGTGAGTAGAATTTTTAGCGGACGATTAACCTATAATAAAGGTGCAATGGTATTACATATGCTTAGAAAAAAACTTGGTGATGTCACATTCTTTCAGGCACTTCAAGATTATTTGAACACCTCAGCACATGCTTATGATTATGCAAAAACTGAAGATTTTATTAGTATCGTAGAAACAACTTCTGGAGAAGATTTAACCGAATTTTTTAACGACTGGCTTTACAATCAAGGTTACCCAAGCTATACAGTAAATTGGAACCAACCTGCTGTGAATCAAGTAAGTATAACTTTAGAACAAACTCAAAGTGATGCTTCGGTGTCTTATTTTGAAGCTCCTGTTCCTTTACGTTTAATTGGTACCCTTGGCGAACAAATGGATCTTGTTTTAGACAATACGTCTAATCAACAAAACTTCCTGGAAGCCGTAAACTTTACAGTCCAAACAGTTCTTTTTGATCCAGAATCTGATTTAATTTCAAGAAACAACAATGTTCTCTTAAGCACAGATGAATTTGATTTTAGTAATGAATTCATAGTATATCCTAATCCTACAACCTCGATTTTACATGTCGAAAAACCTCAAACAACAGAAGTTTCAGAAATAAGAATATACAACACACTTGGTCAGTTAATTAGTGAATTACCATGGAACGCATCAATTAACACCTCATCGTGGTCTTCTGGATTATTATTTGTTCAATTTCAAACTAACGAAGGCATCATTACTAAATCGGTGTTAAAAAAATAAGTATAAGTTCTATTAAAGTTTTCTAAATGGCGCTAAAACACTACTTTTGTCGACTAGAATTTTATATGATTAACGATACATGGAGTTTGTAATTAGAATATCTCAATTTTTATTGAGTCTTTCACTACTAATCGTATTACACGAATTAGGTCACTTTATACCAGCAAAATTATTCAAAACTAGGGTAGAGAAATTCTATCTCTTTTTTGATATTAAGTTCTCATTATTTAAGAAAAAGATTGGTGAAACTGTCTATGGAATAGGATGGTTGCCACTAGGTGGTTATGTGAAAATTGCCGGAATGATTGACGAGAGCATGGATAAAGAGCAAATGGCCCAGCCACCTCAACCTTGGGAATTTAGATCGAAACCAGCTTGGCAACGTCTTATTATTATGTTAGGTGGTGTCACAGTTAACTTTATTTTGGCTTATTTCATTTATGTCTTTATTGCCTTTGTTTATGGAGATAAAACCACTAAGGTTGAAAGTTTAAAAGATGGGTATTGGGTAGAAAATCAATTACTTCAAGATATTGGTTTTAAAACAGGAGATAAAATTCTTAAAGTTAATGACCTTGCAGTAGTTAATGATTATGACGTTCGTTCTAACATTATTGGTGCAGAAAATATTACTATAAATAGAAACGGCCAAGAGCAAGTTATCAATTTACCTGAGGATTTTCTTGGACAATTTTCATCTGCCAAAAGTAGAGATTTGTTTGAGCGTCGCGTTCCTTTTATGGTAGGAATTGTGGCAGACACGTCTGCTAACAAAACCGTTGACATCAAACAAGGGGATATCATTACCTCTATTGATGGAAAGCCGCTAAAGTACTTTGACCAACTAGAAGATTTAATGAAAGGTTACAAAAACCAAACCTTAGCCATTGAGCTATTGCGAGGTGATGAAACCATTACGAGAAACTTAACGGTTAATAAGAATGGAAAATTTGGTATTAGACGAATGCATGATAATGATCGTTTTGCCGAATTAGGCTATTATGATATTGTGATACAAACCTATACATTTGGTGAAAGTTTTGGAGCAGGGGCAGATGATTTTGTAGATACTTTACAAAAGTATGGTGCACAATTAAAAGCCATTTTTAATCCAAGCACAGGTGCCTATAAGGGTGTTGGTGGTTTCAAGGCCATTTATAGTATTTTTCCAAGTGTTTGGAGCTGGCAAGCCTTTTGGGTGTTAACTGCATTTTTATCGATTATGTTAGGTGTACTTAACTTATTACCTATACCTGCATTAGATGGTGGACACGTGATGTTTTTATTGTTTGAAATGATCTCTGGTAGAAAGCCAAGCGAGAAGTTTCTAGAACGTGCTCAACTGGTTGGATTCGTCATTTTAATTACCTTAGTTCTTTTCGCGAATATCAACGATTGGATTTAGAAAAAAAAATTAAGCAATTTTTTGAAAAAATTGTTTTTTTAAATATAAAAAATAGTATATATTTGCGCTCGCTAAAGCGATAAACACTCCTCTTTAGCTCAGTTGGTTAGAGCATCTGACTGTTAATCAGAGGGTCCTTGGTTCGAGCCCAAGAAGAGGAGCAAACAAAAGTTCAACAGCAATGTTGGACTTTTTTTGTGGCTTAAATTTAGCATATAGATTACTTAAATTTAAAACCGAAAGCACAGGTATAAAGAATGATACGACGCTGGGTTTAAGCTATCTATTCTTAATAATTATATTAAGTGTTAATCCTGAAATAATTAATGTAATACCTAATAAGCTAATTATCGTATAGGTTTCATTTACCCAAATCGCTCCAATTATTAAGGTAAAAATAACCTCGATGTATTTTAACGGAGCTACTTGATTAATCTCCGATATCTGAATGGCTTTAGTCATATAATATTGTCCAAAATAACCAAACACTCCAAGGCTTAATAGAGACAACCATTCAACACCACTGGGATTAACCCATTCATTTATAGATAAAACTCCTCCAAGTACTGCCGAAATAATCATGAAATAATTCACGATTACAATTGGATGGTCTGCTTTGCCTATTTTTCTAATGATAATGAATACTAATCCGGTAAAAAAAGCGGAGGTTATAACATAGACTAACCCTTGATTATTAATTTGTGAGTCAAAACCTTTCAATAGCAATACACCAGAAAATGCTATTGCAAAGCAAATCCACTGCAAATATTTAATTTTCTCTCTAAGTAAAATAAAAGCAAATAATGCCGCAAAAATTGGAGAAACATAACGAATTGATACTGCTGTTCCCATTGAAAGGTACTTTAATGACATAAAAAAAAGTGTCATTGCAATAAAACCTATTACGCCTCTAGAAATTAATAATAATTTCTTGTTTCCGAACATTGGAATTTTATTACTTATCAAAAACGGAAGCGTAAAGATTAACGACCCTAAAGACCTAAAAAAGACGATTTGATAAACATTGAATTGATCTAATTTTTTGACAAATGCATTTAATAAAGCAAAAGCTAAAGCACTTATAATCATTAAAATTATTGCCTTTTTTCGCATTAATGTGCTATTTACAGTTAGCTCAAACGGCCAAGTAATTTACTAAAACGGCTAATACAATCTTTTTTTAATTGGTCTATCGAAATGTCTTTTTCAATTTGAACATATTCAATAGGAAGGGTCTCCTTTCTATAATACTTCGTTAAAAATTCATTTCTTGACAGAACAATAATACCATCCACACTTCCATCGTTGCTTGCATCAATAAACTCTTTTTCCTTAGATTCTTCTTCAAAAGATTGAAACAGAATAATTCTATATCCAAATGAATATGCAACTTTTTGAATGTTATATAAAAAATAGCTAGAAAAATGAGTGTTAACTTGAGGGAGTATTACTGAAATAACTTTGGTTCTTTTTTTTCTCAAAGCAACAGCAAAATTATTAGGTACATAATTATATTTTTTAGCTATCCTTTTAATTAATTGCCTTGTTTCTTCACTTATATCTTGTTTATTATTAAGAGCTTTCGAAACCGTAGATATAGAGTAGCCTGAAACATGAGAGAGTTCTTTCAATGTGATTACAGACGTTTGAGGTTGCCTCATGCTTTTAGGGTTTTAATAACCTCTATGGCATACTTTGTTGTTTTTAATATATATTCAAAATCATAAGATCCTGCGCTATCTTTTTTGATTAATTTAGACCCAATACCAACGCAGGTCGCACCAGCTTCAAACCATTTTTCAAGATTTTCTTTAGTTGGAGACACGCCTCCTGTTGGCATAATGCTTGTCCATGGTTGCGGCCCTTTAATCCCTTTTATAAAATCTGGCCCATATACATCTCCTGGGAAGAGCTTTACAATTTCACAGCCAAGTTCTTCGGCTTTGGCAATTTCCGAAAGAGAACCACAACCCGGAGACCATAATACTTTTCTTCTATTACAATTAACTGCCACATCTTCTCTTAAAACTGGTGTGACAACAAAATTAGCCTCTAATGCCATAAATCTTGATGCTGCCGAACCATCTGTCACAGATCCCACACCCAAAATCATTCCAGGCAATTTTGACAATGCATATTTATTTAATTGAGCAAACACTTCTTCAGCAAAACCTCCTCTAGCAGTAAATTCTAACAATCTAGCACCTCCTTCGTAAAGCGTATCTATTAATTTAATACAGTTATCTATATCATCATCGTAAAACAATGGCACAAGTCCTGTTTCTCGCATTGTATTAATCACCTCTATTCTCGAATACTTTGCCATTTCTTTTTAGTTTATCTAGACACTTTCCCTGTGTTCTCTCCTTCAATAAATTTATTTATATCTGCAACAGAAACAAGGTTATAGTCTCCATATATTGTGTGTTTTAAACAACAAGACGCCACGGCGATATTAATTGCTTTTTGCTTATCATCTATATGATTTAATAGTCCGTAAATAAGTCCGCCCATAAATGCATCTCCGCTTCCAACTCTATCTACAACTGGCGTCACCTCTTTAATATCGGCATCATATATGTTTTTTTTATCGTATAAGACTCCGCCTATTCTTTGATGCGAAGCACTAACCGAATATCTTAAGGTTGTTGCAATAAGTTCCAAGTTTGGACATTTTTCAACAATTTTATCATATAGAATAGGGAGTGATTTTAAATCTTGATAATTAGGATACTCTTTATTTAAGCCTAGCATGAAATATGCGGTATCAATATCTCCTAAAATAACATTGCTATATTTAAGAAGATCTGGCATAACCTCATGTGGTTCCTTTCCATATTTCCATAGTTTAGATCTATAATTTAAGTCGCATGAAATGGTTAGTCCTAATTTATGAGCAGTTTTTACAGCTTCAAGGCATTCTTCTGCAGCGGAATTTGATATGGCTGGTGTAATACCACTCCAATGAAACCAAGTCGCATCTTTAAGAATTTCATCCCAATTAAAAGTGCCCTTTTTAATTTTAGCCATAGCACTATGAGCTCTATCGTAAACAACATTACTTGATCTTGTACCTGCTCCTGTTTCAAGAAAATAAATACCTAACCTGTCTTTTCCAAAAAGAACATTTTTAGAAATAACATTACGTTTACGCATTTCCATTAATGCACTTTCGCCTATTTCATTATCAGGTAATTTTGTAACAAACTCCGACAATTCGCCAAAATTAGCTAAAGAAACAGCTACATTAAATTCTCCTCCTCCATAGGTAGCGTTAAATGATTTAGCTTGAGAAAATCTTAAAAAACGCTCTGTAGACAGTCGTAACATGATCTCACCAAATGTGACAATTTTACCCATGCTCTAAATTTAATTACTATTCGTTAGTTTTTAATAACGCTTCAAGTTTAATTTTAAATTCCTAAAGCTTGTCCTCCACCAATTTGGATTGTTTCTGCCGTTATAAAAGAAGCATCTTTACTTGCCAAGAAAGATATAACTCCGGCCACATCTTCTGGTTGGCCTAATCGTCCTAGCATAATGTTATTTGCCCAAGATGCAAAAACTTCTGGCTTTGTGGATTTAATTTGAGCATGAAAGGGTGTGTCAATTGTACCAGGCGATACGGCATTTGCTCTAATTCCATATTCAGCTAAATCTTTTGCTAATGCTCTGGTTATGGCATGAACACCGGCTTTAGACGTTCCGTAAACACCTGCCCCAGGCCCTCCAGCAGTCCATCCTGCATTAGATGTATAATTAATAATAGAAGGGTGCTCTCCTTTTTTAAGGTATGGGATTGCTGCTCTCGAAGCAAAAAATACTGAATCCAAGTTAAGTGCCATTACAAATCTGTAAAATTCAGTCGTCATATCTTCAAATCGAGACCTTCCACCTAATCCACCAGCATTATTAACTAGCACATCTATTTTTCCATATTTTTCACCAATTTTTTTAATGTTTGACGTAACTAAATCTTCTTTTGTCACGTCAAAATTATAATATTCAGCAGTGATTCCTTGATCTGTAAGTTCTTCAATTCTTTTAGCTCCAGCTTCTTCATCAATACCGTTTAGAACAACAGCATATCCATCTTGACCTAATCTTTTTGCTACTTCAAAACCAATACCTCCTGTAGCTCCAGTTACTATAGCTACTTTTCCTTTATTACTCATATTAATTATGGTTGTTTTATAATTTAATTTATTTCGTTTTCTTCGTTTATAACTAATTTTACTTTTTTAATCAAAATTAGAACAGCAAATACAGCTAATACTACTGATGCCGTAATTGTTATTAATGCAGGTGTATAAGATCCTCCTTCGGTTATTCTACCAATAAACCAATTCATAATCATAACAGAAAAAGCGGCTACAGTTCCGGCCAATCCAGCTAATGTACCAACTGATGGTCCTCTAAATAAATCACTAGATAGTGTTTGGATATTTCCAATAGCAAATTGGAAACCGAAAAGTGCTAATCCTGCAAGGTATATGAAAGTCATATAGTTAGTGTCATTTACAAACAGTATGATAGACACAAAACCTATAATAATTAAAAGGCTTCCTAATACTATACTAGCTTTTCTACCAAAATCTGTAGAAGTTCGTTTAATAATTGCTTCCGTTAATATACCTCCTAATATACCTCCTGCTGCTGCCATTAGATAAGAAATCCACATTGTATTCCCAATTTCTTCTATACTTAATCCAAACTTAGAATTCAAGTAAATTGGCATCCAACCTGCAAAAAACCACCAAATAGGTTCTATAAAAAATCTACAAAGTAGGATTCCCCATGGTTGTTTAAAGCTAAGTATTTTAACTACACTTAGGCTTTTAGCTCCTTCAGTTACTACAACATTATTTTCTATGCGATCATTAAGAAGCATGTTTCTTTCATGTTCTGTCATCCATGGATGATTTTCTGGTTTTGATTTCTTATTAATAATAAGCCAAGGTAACACCCATATTAAACCAGCTAATCCTAATATTATATAAGTAGATTTCCAACCAAATTGAGCATATAAATAAACTATAATAATAGGCGCTACTACATTCCCAATTGAAGCACCTGAGTTAAAGATACCTTGTGCTAATGCTCTTTGTTTTACTGGAAACCATTCCCCGTTACTCTTTACTGCTCCTGGCCATAATCCTGCTTCACCTAGTCCCAGTAGTCCTCTAACTATTGATAACGACACAACACCTTTAGCTAAAGCATGAAATGCAGCAGCAGCAGACCAAACTATTATTGAAGCTACAAACCCAATTCGAGTTCCTATTTTATCATATAACCTACCTGATAAAAATTTACTAGCTGCATAGGTGAACATAAAAATATTAAGCATTAAAGCATAATCGGAATTATCCATGCCCAAATCTTTACCCATCTCTGGCCATAACAAGGCAAAAGCTGTTCTATCTATGTAATTTATAACTGTAGCGACAAAGATTAAACCTATAATCCACCATCTTAAACCTTTTATTTTCATACTAGAAAATTGTGTGTTAATTATTTTTAAACATTATAACAGTATTGATATAACACACTAAAGTGTTCTTTCATTTTCGCCTTTGCTAATTGAGGATTTTGTCTTTTTATGGCATCAAATATTTCTTCATGTTCCTTAATTCCTTTTTGAGCTAAACCTTTATCACAAACATGATACTTTTCGAAGTTTGTAATGATTCCTGGCGTAATAATGAGCATAAACGTATTCATAGTACTGTTACCACTAGCTTTAGCTATTGCCAAATGAAATAGTAAATCTTCTTGTACTGCGTCTTCCCCTTCAAGAACTTTTTTAGTGTATGCATCCAGAGCTTCTTTCATTTTTTCAAGATCTTCTTCTGTTCTTCTTATTGCAGCTAATCGAACCGTTTTAAGCTCTAATAGAATTCTGGTTTCAACTAAAGATTTAAAATCTGGATCTTCTAATCTCAAAATATCTTCAATCATTCCATTCATGGCAATAACACCGATATTTGCAACAAAAGTTCCGCTTTGAGGAATTGATTTTAAAATCCCATAAAATTCTAACTTCTGAATGGCCTCTCTAACATTACTTCTAGTTACTCCAAATTTCTCTGATAACATTCTCTCTGAAGGTAATTTATCACCAGGTTCAAGATTTTTATGATTAATAAGATCTCCTATTTTGGATATAATGCTGTTTTGAACATTCAGATTATCTGTCTTTGTTAATATTTCTATTTTCATATCTTAATTCTTTAATATATCAGATGAATTCTTATGTTAAATCTATGGAAATAATCCTCAAAAAAAGGGATTTGTCTTTACAAACCTTTCTAAGACTTAAAGAATTCTACTCCTCTTATTTTTGGAAGAGTAGAACCCAATAAGTGACCAACTCTAAACAATCAATTTTAATGTTTTACTTCTAAGTTATAATACTTTACTCGCGCATATGAGCCCTCATCACGTGATTGAAAATAATTACCAGCTTTAAAATAATTTTCAAATATTCCCCATTTTTTAATGTGGATGTTTTCATAAACTTTATACTCGTTATTATTCAAAATTATTACCATTTTACCTTCTGAAACTTGAACTTCTAGTGTGAATTTCCTAAACCCCACTTCTTGTTCAAAATTAAATCCTTTGTCATTTCCCCAGGCATCTTCATGCAGCATTTCAGTTTCTGTAAGATTTAAATTTTTTAAAACTTTAGTCTTTACCCTTATTTTTCCTTTATCCCAATAGATTTTTAACATTGGTGGAGCATTATTATCATCTTCACCAATTAAATCTCTTTGTTCATTTGTGAGTCTACCATGAATTTGCATAATAATGACCCGATGGTATTTACCATCTTTATCTCTTGATACCTCTTCCATAGCAAGTTTGCCTTTCATAATACCTCCTTGCTTAAAGGTCCAATTTGTATTATTATCAGCAGGAACCATTTGTTCTCTCAATTCAGATCTCGAATACTTTGTGTTCTTGGTGGTTGAACTCGTTGGGTGAGCATAAAAAACTAATGCGCCTTTGGTTGAATCATTATACATATAAGTCTTTAACTTCTCATTATTGGCATAATCTAATATCTCAGGAGCTTCAACTTCATACGGTTTTCCTTTTTCATTTGCTACAGGAATAGTTACTTTCCAGTGAGATAAATCAATATCAGGCAATTTTACTTTCTTTTTTTTCTTCTTTCTTTTTTTATCTTGTTTTACTTTTTTATCCGATTCTTTAATGTTACTTATCTTTTCTTGAGACGTAACGTTAACAGATATGAATACTATCAATAAAGTTGCTAATATTTCTTTTCGGATGCTTTTCATTTTATTACTTAATTATTAATCATAATAGCGACTAGGTTATCTCTTATTTCTTCGTTCGATTGTTATATAACCACCCAGTCTCAAATTTAAATTCTGGGTGGTTTTTAATCTTAAACTGTTGTTTATCTATTGATCAGTGATTACTATATTATCAAACCTTGCCGAACCAACTACAGTTCTCACGTAGATAACAATCTCTCCGCTAGATGCCGTGAAATTAAACGTATATGTATCATAATCAGTAGTAGCCGAAATTTGATAGTATGCATCAATTGCAGGATCTGAAGTAGAGGCATTAATACCTGTCTCATCTGTGATTTCTGTATTTAATATGAATACTTCAGGAGTTAACCCAGCAGTATCACCTTTTGCATCAATAGAAAACGTATATGTTTCTCCTTGTTGAACTGTAACGACCTGATACAAACGACGACCTGGTTCATCTAGTTTTGCTCCTCTTGTGCCATTATTCCCCTCACTTGTAGAACCAGCTTGCTCACTGTTATCACCATAAAAGGTGTCTAGCCAAGAATCTAAAGCACCGTTATCCCAAAGTGGGTCGTAAGGACTAGGAATATCGTTCCCATCACAATCCTTAATGGTAGAGTTAGGAGTCATATCCCAAGCATCAGCATTATCACCAGTACTTTCACCATCACATCCAGGAGTCGTACCATAAAGGTCAAATGTTCCATTAAGAACTTGTACAACAAAACCTTGAGATACTACTAGTTCTGCAGTTGCTACAGATATAGCATCCGTTACACTATACGCAGTTAAAGTCACTGTGTAAATACCATCTTCTGCATAAGTATGCGAAGGGTTCATGCCTGTAAATTGGAAGCCATCTCCAAATTCCCACAATAGCATTACTGCTCCTTCCGAAGCATCCATGAACTCATACGTTCTGTAATCAGACCCATCAACCATATAGGTGAAATCTGCTGTGACTGGAGCTTGTATATCAATGTTTTGACTTAAAGATGTTGATAGATTTGCATCATTAGTTGCTGTAAGTGTAACTGTATATATATTATGAGTATCATAAACGTGAGTAGGTGATTCTTCTGTTGAAGTATTCCCATCACCAAAATCCCATAAGTAAGTTGTTGCACCCGTAGATGAGTTATTAAAAGTATATTCTAAATAATTCGTTTCGCTCTGAACAGAACTAAATCCTGCTGAAGGAGGTACTGCACCTTCAGGTGCTACATCAATTGTGAAGTCATCAAGTCTAGCTTCAACAGGACCATTAGTGAAATAAATCGCAACGGTATTATTGATTCCAGAATTAAATGTTAAGGTGGATTGAACATACACATCAGGCTCCGAATCATCGGTTACGGTTACAGAAGCAATTGTTGCATCAAGAGCTTCTTGTGTAGTCTCAGGAGAACCAAACTCTGTTACTCCTAAAATTGACACAGTTAATGATGGGTTAGAAGAGTTATCCAACATAGTATAATAATATCTCAAGTCATAATTAGTATCAGGTTCTACGGTAATTTCCTGATAACCAATACGGTCTCCTGCAGGAAGAGGTAATTTGGCTCCTTGACTTCCAAATGTCACTGGACTACCGGTAATTTGAATTACACCTCCTAGATCACTATTTCTCCATGAGTCTCGACCATCTCCACCTCCACCAGGTAAGGTATCATCTTCAAATCCTGGTTCTAGAATAATTGGTTGAAATGGACCTTCGACAACTACAACATCAATTATTATTGTGCTTTCAGCTCCTAAAGCATCACTTGCAGTTAAGGATACAGAATAAGTCCCTTCTCCTGCATCAAATGTATGTGTTGGATCTTGCAAATCTGAAGTAGCTCCACCTCCAAAATCCCATGCGAATATCGTTGCTTCTGAAGAAAGGTTTGTGAAATTAATCGTTCTAAAATCATCGGAAGAAGACGCATAAGAAAAGTTCGCTTCAGGCGGTACAGTGTCAGCTTTAGAATTGGCATCAGGTAAATCATCTCGAAGCGTACAACCAACGATAAGACTAGCTATAAAGAAGCTTACGAGTAATGTTGTTTTACGGAAAATATTTATATTATTTTTCATCGTTTAATTATTTAAATATTAATACCCTGGGTTTTGAGTTAAAAGACCACCACTTAAATTTATTTCTCTTGCCGGAATTGGTAACAATAAGTCTCTTCCAGTAAAGAAATACCCTCTGTCTTCAGCATGTGAACTTAATACGGCATCTGCAACACCAAATCTAAGTAGATCAAACCATCGTTGATTTTCAAATGCTAATTCTACACGTCTTTCAGTGAGCAAATCACTTTTTGTAATGTTAGATACTAAATCGGTTAACCCAGCTCTGTTTCTAACTTGTTGAAAAGAACTCAAAGCGCTAGAATTACTTGTTTGTGGGCCTCCTGCCATAATTGCTTCAACATGCATTAAAAGGACATCGGCATAACGTAATACAATATAGTCGTTACCTGCATTCCGTGCATTTCCTCCATAGGTAGGAGGTGAGATGGTAATGTCTGATCCTTCAGGTAGATATTTTATAACTTCATTGTCATCTTGTCCAAGAATACCAAGATTGCTTATAGAAGATGCGGTTCTATTTCCTCCAAATGTTGCAAAATCTAAAAATAGATTAGTATTGACAATGTTTTGACCATCCTCTCTTCCTTGACGGAATGCCGAAGTAAATTCAGAAGAAAAACTTTGGCTTTCTAGAGAATTTCCAGCTTCATATTGGATAGCAAATATAATTTCACCGTTTAATTCAGAATAAAACACATCATTGAAATCACTTTCCAAATCAAATTCCCCACTATTAATAATTGCTTCACACAATTGCTGAGCACCAGAATAATTAGGGCTAGACTGCGTTAAGTACACTTTTGCTAATAACCCTTGTGCTGATGCTTTTGAGGCTCTTGATTTATAAGAGTTATCCAAATTGTTAACGGCTTCTTGTAAATCTTCTATAATTTGTTCATAAATCTGTGCTTCAGGTATTCTAGTAAAAAGTGCTTCGTTATCCTGAGGTCCAACGACTGATGTAACTAATGGTACATCGCTATACAATCTAACTAAGTTAAAATAAGCATAGGCTCTTAAAAATTTAGCTTCAGCAGAATAGCTTGCTTGATTATTTGCGTCTGCTACATCAATAAAGTTCAAGATGTTATTTACTCTGAAAATAACTTCATACATCGATTGATAAAAATCTTCAGATTCCACATTATTGGCATTAACCACATATCTGTGAAAATCGGACTTTGAACCTTCTAATGTTGCATTTCTTGTATTATCAGTTCGGTGTTCTGTTAGGAGATGTAAAAATTGTACTCCTCTGTTAGCTCTACCAATATTTGTTTGAGTATTTTCATTAGTTCCTTGAAGGGCATCATAAACTCCAATAACTCCTTGCAGTACATCTTCATCAGATTGAAAAAACGATTCAACAGCGACTGCAGTGTCTGGCAACGGATTTAAAAACTCATCACTACAGGAAGTCAAAACAAACCCTGTAATTGCAAAGACTAAATATTTTATATGTTTCATAATTTCTTTTTTTTAATTTTAAAAGTCAACGTTTAGACCAAATGTTACTGTTTTAAATATAGGCGTACCCGCTCTTTGAGAACCATAAGCTCTTGGATTATTACCATCTACATGTTCTGGATTAAAACCATGATAATCATCGGCAGTAATGTAAATCAAATTTTGAGCTGTAACATAAAGTCTTAAACTTTCCAAGCCCAATTTTGATGTCAAATCATCTGGTGCGTTATATCCTAGGCTTACATTACGTAAAGAAAAATAGTCTGCGCTTGCGATAACTTCACTTGTTAATACCTTTTCTTGAATAAAAGATTCATGTGGTACAAGGCCATCAGCAACTGCCTGTGCTTCTCCGCCACTTCTAGTTCTATTTCCAAACCAATTATAGAAATATTGATCTCCAATATTATTTACTTGGGCTCCTAGGCTTCCTTGCACCATAAAAGAGAAATCAAATGCTCCAAATTTAAAGTCATTTGTAAAGCTATATATCAAATCTGGATAAGGATCTCCAAGAATAGTTTTATCCTCTTCTGTAATTATGCCATCACCATTTAAATCTTTTACGATAGTATCATCGGCTTGACCATTAATTCGATTCCAAGGATTGTCAACATAAGTTGTTCTAAAGTCTGTATCATTATAAGCTTCTGTATCTACAACATAACCCCAGAAAGAAGATATAGGTTCCCCAACTCGATTAATCCATTGTGAGTTTCTGCCATAAGTATCTTCAATTAGAGCGTTGTTCGAATCACCAAAACTGAGTAACTCATTTTGATTTGTTGATGCAATTAAAGTCGAACTCCAAGAGAATTTCTCTGTTGCAACATTTCTGGATCTCAACTCAAGTTCCCATCCTCTGTTTTGTACTTTTCCTAAATTTACAATACCACTTGTAAATCCGGTAACATACGAGACAGGATTTTCTAAGAGTAACTTATCACTAGTTCTTTCATAATAATCCAATGATCCTGATAGTCTGTTATTAAATAATCCAAAATCGACTGCTGGGTTAATTTCCTCTGAAGCCTCCCATTGTAATAATGCATTTGCTATATTAAGTGGTGAAACACCTGGAGATATACTGCCTTCTGTAATAGCATTTGAATTTTGTAACAATGCCAAATATGGCCATGCATTTACATTTCCGTCACCAACATTAAAATTCTCAGCACCTGTAAGACCATAACTAGCTCTAAACTTTAATCTGTTTATAACCTCACTATCAATTAAGAAATCTTCATTATGAACATTCCAACCTATTGATGCGGCAGGGAAATTACCCCACTTAGTATTGATACCAAAAACTGAACTACCATCGCGTCTAAAAGAAGCATTAAATAAGTATTTATCCTTATAAGCATAGTTAACTCTAGCAAAATAACCTACTTTTTTACGATTTTCATTCACTTCACCATAGCTAGCAATTTGCGTTGCTCCTTGTAAATTTGGAAGCAAATCATTGGTATAACCATTACCAACAATCCCGCTGTTTTCACTTTTTCGCTGTTGTACAGTTAGACCTACGAGCACATTAAACTCATGGTCATCAGCAAATACTTTACTATAATTTAAGGTGTTATCTGAAATTATTCTTGTTCTGAATCTATTCTGTAAATCATATTGCGCTCTACTGTTTCCACTTGCGTGGTAATTTGTTCCATCCCATCTTGTTCTTTTTCTTTGATCTAATGTAATACCAAGAGATGTCCTCGCAGTTAATCCATTTATAATTTCATAGCTAAAATATGTAGAGCCATATAATTTAGTATTAAACTCATAATGTTCTCTCTCAACATATTGTGCATAAGGATTTGAATCTCCTGAAGTACGAGGTCTTTCGTTATTACCATCATTATCCAAATCCATATTTATTAAATGATTTTCATAAAAGTAATCTCCTATACCAACATCTGGATAAACATCTGTATTAATAAATTGTAGTGTCTCTGCAGTATGGTATATTGGTAACCATGGCGATTGACGTGTTGGATTATGTATTGATGTTGGTAAACGTCTTTGTTCTGTGTAAGATGGTGTTGCACGAACCCCAAATTTAAACTTATCGCCTAATTTAGAATCGACCTTTAATGCAGCGGTATATAATTTGTAATCATCTGTTATTACTACACCTTCATCATGAAGATATCTTAAAGATGTACTAAACTTGGTGCTCTCAGATCCTCCACGTGCAGCAAAGGAATGACTTGTAATAGTACCTCCGTTAAAAAAAACATCTTGCCAGTCTCGATCGATACCTGTTGTAGCAACTATTAATTGAGCATATAGGGTTTCACCAGAGAGAGTACCAGTTGCAGCTTGCTCTATTCTAGCCCAATCTGCAACACTTTTCCTATAATCATCACTTCCATGTGCATCTTTAAAACCTAAATAGGTTTGATAACTGAATACTGTTTTCCCTTCCTTACCACTTTTTGTAGTAATAAGAATGACACCATTAGACCCTTCACTACCATAAATAGCAGCAGATGCAGCGTCTTTTAAAACCTCAAAAGATTCTACATCGTTCATATCTAAGTTGCCAAGAAAATCGGAATTAACCACAATTCCATCAACCACTACGGCAGGACCTGAATCTGCTGTTATGGATCCAACACCTCTAATTGTTACGGTTGGAGCGCCACCAGCTTCTGCATTTGTTGATTGGATATTAACCCCAGACACCTGACCTATTAAGGCATCATCAACTCTAGAAACTGGAATTTGATCTAATTTTTCGTTAGTCACTTTGGAAATAGCTCCAGTTAAATGGCTTTTCTTTTGAGTACCATAACCTATAACAACAACTTCGTCTAATTTAGAAGCATCTTCGACCAACGAGACATTTAGTGTCTTTTGGTCACCAACAATAATAGTTTTGGTAACAAATCCCAAATAGGAAAATTGAAGCACCTCTCCTGAAGCGACTTGGATTTCAAAATTACCATCAAAGTCTGTAGAAGCTCCTCTGGTAGTCGTTAGTACAAGAACATTTACACCTGGAATAGGTTGCTTCTCTACTTCAGAAATAACTGTTCCTTTAAGCAAAAATCTTTCTTGAGCAAACATTGTCACACTACACAGCAATACAACCAGTAGTAGTAGTTTGTTTTTTAAATTCATAATTAATCGTTTTGAATTGAATTAGTTAGTATTGACAATTACTTATTAGATTAATGCATAGCAACTTAATATGTTTTTGTATCTTCGCTAATGTATTTACCTTATAAGTAATTACGACATTATTACTTCGATTTAAAGAAGTATTTTTTAAAAGGATAGGCCCACCCTGTCCTTTTTTTTTGTGATTACATAAATTGGTTTACCAGATTGGTTTACCAAATATATATAAATTTTTGTTAATTCCAATGATTTCGCAAAATATTCTGGTATAAAATCAGAAATCGTTAAAAATTATTATAAAATTTTAAATATTTACTCCATAAAATCTTCTCGAATAGGGCTAAACACATCTATGAGAACACCAGCTTCTGTGCAAATGGCGCCGTGCATGGCATGTGGAGGAATGTAGAAAGCATCACCCCCTTTTAATGTTGTTGTTTTTCCGTCAATTGTGACATCAAAACTTCCACTTTCAACATAAGTCACTTGAGAATGATAATGCTCGTGCATTTGCCCTATGGCTCCAACTTCAAAATGGACTTTTACAAGCATAATCTTGTCATCATACCCCATAATCTTACGTTTTAAGCCTTCGCCTACAACTTCCCAGTCTAGATCTTCCCCTTTTATAAATTCTTTACTTGTTCCAAATGTTTTCATGTATAATTGTTTTAATTAAATACAAAATATGATTCTTGATTGCTTTACCTTGATTTATTTTGGTGGTGTTCCTGGTCCCACCTTGGCTTCTCTAAACCACACTTCTGTGTAACAACCATTTTCATATTGCTTGGCAATATCACCTCCGTAAGTTTCTGCTCCTGCACACCAAACCATGTTTGTTTCAGGTTTTTTTCCATTGGTTTGATTATAAGCTCCTTGCTTAAAATAATTCAACTCTCCACTGTAAGCAATGGCGCGTTCTGTTCCATCTTGTCCTATTGGCACAAATAGCTTTTTTACTTGTTCTGGCATGTCTGATTTATTGACATATTCAGACGAAATGAGATTTTTAGTGAATGTCTTAGTTTCATGATTTTCGCTTGTAAATGTGAGGTACATAATACCTTTATATACATTTATTTCATAACTAAACTCTTCGCCCAATTCTATTCCATCTTCAGGCTCGGCAGGATAGTCATTTTTGCTTGTCCCAATTACAGACATATCATGTCCCCATATAGCGTTTGAGTAGTCCCATCTACCAGAATTGTCATCACCTTCAGTATTAATTTCATAATTCCAAAAAACAGAGCCTTTTTTATGCCCAGGGAATTTCTTATAAAATATTTTTAGAGGTTCATTTTCATGTCCTTCTCCACTATGAATTTGTCCAACTACTGTAGAATAAGAAGCTGCTACTCTGGCATCTCCCGATGTTGATACCTGCATAACCTTGCAGCTACCTGTTAATTTACCACCTTCCTCTGGTGTCCATTCTCTTTTTTCTTGTAGTTCTGTTCTTGTATTACTAGAGTTTTTTGAAGTAACTCCAGAATTTGGTGTCTTATAAACAACCCATCGTCTAGTTCCATCTATCACAGTATAGAAAAAATCTTGGTGCTGAAACTTAGTAAGGTCATCTACATTGGTTCCATCACCCATTAATATTTTAAATTTATCCATAAAGGGAATGACCTCATGTGGATAAACTATTTTCTTACTCAAATCATCATTAGCCTCAAAATATCCTGCATTCGAAATCGCATCATCACTAATCTCAATACTTGCTGATTTAAACCAAACTTCGGCATAACTACCATCTTCATATTGTTTTTGGATATCACCACCATGGGTTTCGGCACCAGAACACCATACTCTATTAAGTTTAGGATCTTTACCGTTTGTTTGGTTATAGGAACCTAGCTTAAAAAACAACCCTTCATTCGCATAAGCAGCAGTGCGCTCAACACCATCCTGGCCAATAGGAGCAAATAAATTCTTGACTTGTTCTGGCATATTAGATGGCTTTGTATATTCAGAAGCCACAAGATTTTTTGTGAATGTCTTCGTCTCATGTCCTTCACTAGTAAATGTAAGATGCATCATTCCATCTTTAATTTCTACGCTGTAACTAAACTCTTCGCCTAAGGCAATTCCATCTTCGGGTTCTGGTGGATAGCTGTTTTCATCAGGTCCAACAACGGAGAAATCATAACCCCAAATAGGATAAGAATAATCCCAGCGTTTTGAATTATCATCACCAGCTGTATTAATTTCATAATTCCAAAAAACAGAGCCTTTTTTATGCTCAGGGAATTTCTTATAAAATATTTTTAGAGGCTCATTCTCGTGCCCATCTGCACTATGAATTTGACCAACCACTACTGAGTATGTAGCCGCAACACGAGCATCACCAGTATTTGCGACATTCATTACTTTTAGGGTTGCATTCATTTTGGCTTCGGTCATTGGTGACCACTTTTTTAATTGTGCTAGTTCGGTTCTTGTATTATTGGAAGTACCATGTGTATTGCCTGCATTGGGTGTTTTAAATACCACCCAACCTTCTTTGTCATCATGTGATGTGTAAAAGAAATCTTTATTCTCATAGTTAATTGCTTGACCTACGTTAGAACCATCACCTAAGATTAAATTCCAGTGTTGAAAAAAAGGAATAATCTCGTTTGCGTTGTCTATTACCTCTACATTTTCAGTTTTGTTAGAAGCGTTTTGAGCTTTATTATCAGCGCAAGAATTAAAGAGCAAAATGGCACTTATCATTAGTGGATAATGGACAAAAACTGATTTGAATATTTTATAGTTCATATTATCTGGTATTTTGTTTTCATAATTAGTATTTTAATGAGTAACACTCAAATTATAATACTTAACATATGAAAAGGCATCTGCATTAGTAGTGGTTAAATAGTTACCTGCTTTAAAATAGTTCTCATATGGCCACTTATCTAGACTAATGTCTTGATAAACATAAGGGTCTTCATTATTAAGTTGTATTTCTATTCTTGCATCTGTTGCGGAAATTCTAAAGTCGAACGACTCAAAACCAACATAACCCAAGTTTACTTTAATATCATACCATGTATTATTAGATGTTTCAAGTAAATCGTCACCTTCAGTATCCTCATCTATAAGTGATTTTTTGTGAGACCATACATAGCCATCTTTCCAATAGATTTTAATTAGTGGTGGACCATTATTAGATGAAAAACCATGAATATCCATATCTTCTTCTGAAATAATACCATGAATTTGCATTACGATAACTTTATGATAATCATCATTAGATTCATTATTTTCAGATACCTCAGAAACTTTAAGACGTCCTATCATTTCACCTCCTTCCAGTAATGTCCAATTTTCACGTGAATTGTCCGGATTTATAAGTTCTCTTAATTCTGTTCTGGAATATGAGCTATTGGTAGTGGATACATCTGGATAGGTATAAAACACTAATGACGAATCATCAATATCATCGTACATAAAAGGTTGTACTGCCGCTAACGTTTGGTATCCAAACTCTTTTAACTCATCCGGTTGATATTCGTCTGGGCTCCCATTGTTGTTTTCGTCAACAGGAAGGGTGACTTTCCAATTTGAAAAATCAATTTCGGCATAGGACACGGGCTGCTCTTCTTCACTATTATCATCGTCATTATCAATAACCTCATCAACTATATCAGTGGTATTTAAAGATTCATCACTACTTGAACATTCGAAAAAAAACAAAGCAAGTAGAGCAAATGTTAGTTTTAAAGTGTTGATTTTCAGTATAGTATTCATGAGATTAATGTCAAATTAAAAACTGGTTTACCAGATTGGTTTACCAAAAATAAGAATATTTATTTAATATGCAAATTTCAGTAATAGTAAAGCGTTTGCTTACAGGGTTGTAAATATTGAATACTGAACGCTGTAAAGGGCCTAAATTTCTTAGGTTTTTAAGATTCTATATCTAAGTTCGATAATGATTAAATCTGTTTGGTTCGAGCCCAAGAAGAGGAGCAAACAAAAGTTCAGCAGAAATGCTGGACTTTTTTGTGGCTTAAATATAGCATATAGATTACTTAAATTTAAAACCGAAAGCCATGACATTACATCACAGCTTTGTCTTTCTTTAAATAAATGGAAACGACATATCCCTCAATCAAAGGTCTAGTTTACGCATTTATGTCTGTATTTAAATGTTAAAAAAACAATCTTTAAGTAACAAAAAGAAATTTCTTACAACCTATAAATAAAGCAGTTACCATTAATTTATTTTTTTAATCTTTTCAAATAAGGGTTTAGACAACGCTAGATTATAAAGAATGCTAAGTTCTGTAGAATAAATTCTATAAGAATTCGTTATATAAAATAACTAAAGGGTATCATTATTGTATCAAAAAAGTAAACCGCTAACCATGAACAAACCAACCAATGTCCTTATTGTTGAGCAAGAGCCCCTTGTATCATTCTCTATAGAGGAAGCCTTAACAATTGTTACAAAACAACTATCTGGAACACAGTTTAAATCAAAATCGTACAGAAGCTATGAGTGTGCTCTTGCTGAAATGAGCTCATCCAAACCATTTGGTCTTGTGTTTCTAAATATAAATTTTGTTCATGGATCATATGACACCACACACCATGTAAAAGATTTGGTGGACGCTGTAAGACGTAACTCTCCTAAAACCCATTTACTAACACTTACTTCGGTTCATGATAACTTTATTATTACCGAAATGATTAAGACCTTAAATCCGGAGTGTGTATTACTTAAAAAAGATGTTTCATTTAATGAATTGGTTAGAGCCATTAAGGATGTTATTAACTGTATTCCGTTCTATAGCCAAACCATTTTGAAATGTTTACGTTCTCGTATGACCTGCGATATTGCATTAGATAAACGGGACAGACTCATTTTATATCACTTATCTAAAGGCATTAAAACCAAAGACCTACCTAAGCTCGTATTCTTATCAAAAAGTGCAGTAGAAAGTAGAAAGCGTAATTTAAAACTGCTTTTTAGCGTTGAACAGAAACCCGATTATTTTTTATTAGAACAAGCACGACTGAAAGGGTTTATTTAAAGTAATAAAAGCCATGATTCACATCATTGCTTTTGTATTATTAGTCTATTAGACGCAAGTTTAGACAGCTTGGGAGACATTGAGATATATTATTTTATTGACTCTAAAACCAGTATGATTTTGTTAAAATCAGCAGCACTATTTATCACTTTCCTAAACTCTTCAAACAATGATACATCCATTATATTTTTTCTATAATGTTCATTGGCTTTAATTTTAAGAATATTATTATCTAATTCATAAAATGACTTAAATGAGACTATGTCCTGGCCATTTAGCGCATAAGAATTGCTAATATTTATATCCTCTAGATTAACCACTTTATAACCTTCTGGTATATGGACATTAATTGTTCTGAGATAAGCTCTATTAAATTCATTCTCTATTGGTAAAATCCGCTTTTTTTCTTGATACATCTGAGTTTGCTGGCCAATTAATTCACCTATTTTTAAAAATATCTTTTCTCCAGCGATTTCGGTAAAGGCATCTGATTTGAATGAGATATTTACTTCAAAAGGTTTTATACCAAACAGTTTAGGGTCATCGTTTATAACTTTTTTCTCCAATATTTCAGCATTATTATCTAGGCTTTTAGCAAACGAATCTACTAGATCTTCTTTGTCTTCTTTTTTAGCTAAATGTAAAAATGGCTGAACATACATAGCATAATACCCACTCATTGAACGGTTTAAGCCAATCACGTTTTCTGTTAAGTCATCTTTATCAAATTCAACATTAATAATCATATTATCAAATGTGTTTTCAGCTTTAATTGCATCTATATACCTCACCTTACCAACACCTGATTTAAAACCACTAAGATTAACCTCTTTTACAAACAAACCATAGTTATCTGTTAAATAAGCTGGCGGATATCCATAACGTGTATCAATTTCTTCTGGACTTAAATACATTTTAAAGTCTGGAAAATAGAATAAAACATCTGTTAAAAAGTTAATAGCTTCAAAATCTTTATCAAATTTAAGATCCTGCCTATTTGATGTAAAAACTAGCTCGTGCTTTATTCCTAAAGTTCGAAAAATAGATATATAAAGTTTTATTACTCCAGACTCACTGGCTATGTCTTTTGTTAATATCTGTTCTAAATTTTCTAAAGCATCGTCTGATGTATCAGATATATAGACTGTTGTTTTAATATAGCTTTCAATCTCTCGAATGATTGTTTCAAAATTCTCTTTATCGGTAATATCAATTTTAGAGATAAATTTATTTATCAGTTCATTAACTTTTTTCGAATATTCTGGGTAATAAAAAGCATACAAATTTTTTGTTGTAGTGCTATGAGATGCAAATCCTATATTATTATTCACCAAATTTTTATTAAGCTTATAAACTATAAAACCTTTTGAGGCATTATAGGCTGAAAACATCTCCTCTTCAAGTGCCTCGATATTATCGGCAACCATTTTCCAGTGAAATTTCGCGTCGGAAAGCGTATCTATTTTAGCTTCTGGTAAGCCATTATAACTTTTAAAAACGAACGCTAAGTTCTTTGGTGAAAAAAAATCAAATGAGACATTTTTTTTAGGTGACGTAGATTGAAATGTTAATCGTTTTCCTTTATAGGCAGGATGTTTTTTAACAACATAATAATAATCTATTATGGAGCCTTTTTCTATACCTTCAAAAGCAAAGTACTTATATCTCTGGCCTGTTTCTTGGTCTTCTGATGTTAAAATCTTTGAATCGTCTAAGACTCTAATCTCTTTATTAGCAGTAATAACTCTTGCCTTACTTATATCTACTTCTGCTGAAGACGAAAAAGGAATATAAACCTTATTGTGGCTTTCAATGGCATCATCGGAATCTAATTTTATAACTAAGTGCTCTAAAAAATATTCAACGAGATTATCTCCTTCGTAATAAAATTCTGTAACAATAGCATGCTTTAATATATTCGTTCCAAAATTTGTTTCAACTTCTGTGTTATACGATGGCTCTTCTTCCCAACTATAACTCTTATAAAAAGGCTCGTCTTGAGCCACTACACTTTGGAAAGCTAATAGAAAAAAAAGGATACTAAATTTAATTTTAGTCATTTTATTGATTTTTTAAATTTTCTTTAAAACAATGATCTCTTTATATAATTTTTCAGCTTTTTTAATGAAGTCTCTAACCTTTTTTTGCTGCTGTAAGTCTAGTGTTAAAAAATCAAGTTTAACTGAATGTGTATAAATCAGCTCGTTGTTCTCTAATTCATAATTAATACTAAAAGACATGTATTTATTAGAAATATTACCTCCTTCTGGCATATGACTTATAGCATAACCCTCTGGGATACTTAATTTATTAGTGTAACTATAAAAAGACTTATAATCATATTCTAATTCATATGTTCTATCTTCTTCTATTCGAAGTTTTGATAAAACTTTGTTTAAATTTAAATTGATATAAATTTCATCCTTATATCTTTTGGACAAATCACTTATTTCAAAATCATAATTAATAATCATATCCTTATCATAGTGAAACTTATTTTCTTCGGATAAATCTTGAATAAGAAATGAGTTATTGCCTTTTAAAAACTCTTGATTGTAAAATTCCTTTAGTTTCTCACTAGAATTTAATTCTTCGAGAACATGATAAAAATCGATTTTTAAATAGCCCGAAAGGTATGATTTAGATGAGCCAATAACCTTATCATTTTTAATCGAAATATTTGTTGTATCTATAAATGCATTAGACTCCGCTTCTATAATGGGTACATTAATAATTTTAAAATCGTCTTCTCCATTTTCAACTAGAGCTTCTTTACCTTGAATGAATGCAGTAGGAAATCCAAATGGGATATATCTTCCAGTAGCATCTAAGAAGTACGTTTCTCCTTCATTTTGATAAGCTAAAATCATATGGTTATCTACAGCTGGTGTAGGAAGGTCATTATATTTATAAGGAATTTCTCTTGTTCCTATCCATGTTAAATGCCCTTTAATATTGGCAATTTTAAGCATTTCTGCTAGGATACTTGAATTGTCTTTACAGTCTCCATATTTTTTATTAAAAACATCATTAGCCTCTCGAGGAATAAACCCCCCTAAGGCGTACTCAAAAGCGACATATTTTATGTTTTGTTGTACCCAATAAAAAATTGATTTGACCTTTTCCAATTCAGTTTTTTTATCTCTAGTTAAAGTATCAACAATATCTATAAGTTCTTGTGAGGGTTCTTTATTATTTACATTTTCTACTAACGAATAGTACCATTTATAAAGCCCCAATACATCGTTTAAATTTTCAATTTCCTCACCATTAGACGTATATGAAGATATAACAGGCACAATATGTGGCAATATTTTTCTGTAGGAAGGTGTATGCTCTTCATAGCTATATTCAGGGCTATTCTTAAGATTCCAAGTATATTCAGTAGTTTTGCGCTTAACTTCTTTATTAAAAACGATATCAACGCCTTCTAAATTAAATTCTTTAAACTCTAAATTGATGTTGTTACTTACTGTAATGGACACTTTGTTATTCTTAATGGGATAAAAATCACCAAAGTAGAATGCATTTAAAAACCGAGGGTCTTTAATTGTTTTAAGATAATACACCTTTGACTTAGCACCTTTTTTCAAATTTGGGAGTATAAAATTAATTGTTTTAGTATCATCATAGAAGGATTGGTCTAACTCATCTTTCTCCTTAAAATCTTTAACCTCAACTTCACGGTATTTTCCTTTATCAAAAATATATGTAGATGCCTCAATAGTATTGATTTCAAAAAAGGTAGAGAAACTCAACGATCTCTTAGAGTTCATTATGGCTGCATCGTCTAGATACATATCTTCTTCTAAAACTTCTTGTACAATTTTTATGTCACCATCCTCTAGAGTAATATCAAAATGAATCTCTTGATTAAGTCTAATTGAATGTGAATTTGGATATTGATTTTTAAATAATTTGTATTCAGCCGATTGAGATTGTTGGCCAAAACAATAGCCTGAAAACACTAATAATATTAGTAATTTCATTTTAATGATTTTTAACGCTATAAGTCTCTTCATCAAAATAACTTTTAGTTTTTATCAAAATTCCTTTTTCATTATACTCCTTGGAATCTATGATTTTATCATTAAGATAATTTTCTTCTTTTTTTATAGTTCCATCTTCACGAAATTCTTTTGAGACACCATTTCTATTACCATATAGATAACTAATCTGTGTCTTCACTTTGCCGTTAGAAAAATACTTAATGTTTTCTCCGTCATACTCTCCACTCTTATAGGTCATTTCATTTTCTAATTGCCCTGAATAATAATACGATTTATAGGAATTTATTAAATCACCGTTCATGTACTCCATCACTCTTGATAATTTTCCATTGTCAAAATATGCTGTTATTACTCCGGTTTCATTTTCTAATTTTATCATTGGTATTTCTTCGGCATTTTTATCTAAATAAGAATAACCGATAAGGACGTCATGATCATAAAAACGAATTAGCTGTAACTTCCCTTGCGGGTCGTAAAATTCTTTTCTCCCGTGTCTTTCTCCATAGTTATACTCAGTAACCGTCTTTAATTGACCATTTTCGTAATAGGACAATCTTTTCCCCACAGGTTTTCCAATATCATAATGCGATAGGTCTTCTATTTGTCCATTTTCATAGTAATCTATAGCCTCACCATCTAATTCACCTAACACATAGTTGTACTTTGATTTTATTTGTCCGTTTTTAAAATACCCAACCCACGCTCCATGCTCAAATCCATTGAGGTAGTTCCCTGTTAATCTTTTGTTTCCTTCATAATCATACCTCAAGTATTTTCCATGCTTTATTCCATTAACATACTCTATTTCTACATCTGGATTACCGTTAAAATGATTATAGCTTATTTTGTAAGTATTCGTTTTAGGTTCAAATGTTACTATCTCAAAGAGTTCACCATTTAAATCGTAACGTGCGTCCTCAAACATCTCTCCGAATTTATAGGCATATTTTCTACTTAACTTTCCGTTAGCTTCATAAGCAATTTGATCTCCATGGTAATTACCCTTGTGATAAAATTCTAGCGCTCTCAGTGTTCCATTTATATAATAATGTCTCCATTCACCATGAGCCATATTATCTTTATAATACCCTTGTGATTTTAACTGGCCATTTTTATAGTAGTTTGCATAATAACCGTTAAGCAGATTGTCTTTATAAGTACTAATAGATTGTTTTTTTCCATCTTGAAAAAAAGTAACGTGTTCTCCCTCAGCTTTATCATCAATATAATTACCCTCTTCGTATTTAACTCCATTATTTGTATAAAATTTCCACAATCCTTTTTTCCCTCCTGAAATATCATACAGGCCTTCAGAAGTTATATTTCCGTTTGAAGAAAAACCATAATAGAAAAGCTCTCCTCCTTTTTTTCTATCTTCTTTTATAATATTACCCTTTTTATCGAAGAACTTGTAGGAAATGATTTTTCCATTACGATAACTATATTCATAAAGTGGTTTTCCATCATAATCATAATTCTTATAATCGCCATCTAATTTCCCATTACTATATTCAAACTCACCCGCTAAAGTTCCGTTTCTAAAATACATTTTAATAGTACCCTCTAAGGCGCCTTCAACATAGTTTCCTTCTTCATAAATTGTTCCATTAGAATGATATGTCTTATAATTGCCGTGATAATTACCATTCAAAAAATAAGCTTCACTAGACAATTTTTTATTGACATCATATTTTTTCTGAACGCCGTTTTTCACTCCTCCAGAAAAGTTAGTTTCACTATAAATGTTACCGTTAGAGTAATATTCTAATACTTGACCTTCAACTAAAGCATTTTTATACGGAATATCGAATTCTAGTATATCCTCTCCAACAGGAAAATAAGAATTGTATACACCATCTAACTTTCCCTTTTTATAATACTTCTTTTGATATAAAGCGCCCTTATTGTTATAGGATTTATATTCATTCTCTAAAGAGTCTGAAACGTAGTTTGCTTCAATGTAAATCTTTCCATTTTCATGCCACTGTGTATTAGACCCATTAAGTTTTCCGTTGTCATAAACGGCTTTTTCTTTTATTGTTCCATCGGTGTAATACCAAACCCATTCTCCAGTTCTTTCACCATTTAGGTCTAAAGTACCTGTAGCTTTTAATTGCCCACGTTCATCATAGTAAGTCCAATTACCAACAGGGTTTTCATCTTTAACTTCGCCTATAGCAGAAACATAAGTGTTATTAAAATAATACATTATGACTTTATCGGTACCATCAACATTTTCTATGTTTGATGCTATTATTTCTTTCCATTTTTCTCTGTAAGCGCTATAGAAAGCTGAAATGTCGTCTGATTTTTTATCTATTATCTTTTTGTGTTCTTCATTATCTGAAGAATAAAGCAATGTATACGCAAAATCATTAAAAAAGTTGTTCTCTGTTATCCAATTAAAAAAAGGAATATATTTTTCACTCCAAAAACCTCCATTACCTTCTAATTCTTTTAACTGGCTTAGCAGCACATGGTTTTGTCTAACTAAAGCCATATCAATCTCATTTTCAGTTTTATAACCATCTCTTAAGGCTAGCTTTTGATCTAAAATTAAATCTAATTCTTCAAAGACATCATCATCTGGTGATATCCTTATATCCGGATTTGCCTTATTACTATTAGTTGCAGACACTATATTATCTAGAGACTTTATAATTCGTGGAGCATCTGCTCCATCTGTTTGTAGTAATAAATACATATTATAGCACATAATTGCCTGCGCCATTTTCTCCTGCTTAAAACAGATATTACCTAATCTTAAGTGTGGGTAGACATAATAAGGGTTTAATATAATTGTCTTTTGGAGTGCAGATATAGCCTCGTTTAGTTTACCAAGTTTTTCTAATGACAACGCTTTGTTGTACCATAATTTATAATGATTAGGATAATCTACCAAAGCGCTATCAAGGACATCAATGGTTTTCAAATAATCCTCTTTCGCTCTATAAGCTACAGCCAAGTTGATATAAAATGAAACTCTTTCTGTATCACAGTCATTCTCTAAACCTTCGTTTATTGTTGAAATTGCCTCATCATATCTTTCTAACTCTAGTTGATAATACGATTTTGAGGTTAAAACAGAACAGTAAGACGAATCATTTTTATTTATTTTATTAAGATATTCTAATGCCTTAATATTATTACCCGCTTCGACACTTTTTGAGACGAAACTAATTATTTCATCATTATCTATATATTCTAATTTATCTTGAGAAAACGAAAAACTGCTCAGTAGAAGAGCAGTGGCAAGGGCTAAAAACTTATTCATATTATAAAAGTAAAAAAATAATTCATGTGTGTTACTATTACCTGAGCATTTTTGATGTAACTATTAACCTTAATTATAAGGATAGGTTGTTGTCATGTTGCCATTATCGTTGACCACTTTCTTTAATTTTAGACCTGTTGCGTCATGTTTTTTTGGGGCGTTCCCCTCTTTCACTTAAGCTACAGTGGGTCAGGTCTTCCGCTGTATCTTTTTACAAGTTCTCGATACAATGCTCCTCTCGTCGCATCACTCGAACTGACGTAAAAAGGATGCCGCTGCAACCCTTAACGCGAAGCAACAATTGTCGCTCAATCTTACAAAGTAAAAGTACAGAAAATAATCTATACTGTATTAATAATAAAAGCCACAATTTAAATCATGGCTTATATATTATTTAGCTTTTAGCACAAGCGTGGATGCTTGCGCCAGCGAGGGTCATATTGGTATGGATATCAACCCACTCTCACATTGGGAAAGTATTGAAGGGATGTTCACAAGAACTAATGGAGAAATACTAAGGTTTATTTTATCTCATAAGATTCCGCTTGAGATGTTTATTCGTTATGAACTGGCCTGTCGTGGTCATGATGAAAATCATAAATGGGTGGGGTTTGAAAAAGCTGAGAAGATTTGGTTAAAATAATTGAATATCTATTTAAAACTCATAATTAATCTTATGAGTTTTTTTAACTCATAGAATTAATACGCACTGAAGCTTTTACAAGTGCCAGCGCTCTTACTTTAGACAAATGCACATCCTTGGGTTGATGATGAGCGTTTTGAGATACTAATTTTATATAATCATCTCCTTTCTCAGATCGCTGTACGTATTTTACACTTATGAACTCTTCTTGAGCCACATCAACGGAGACTAAATACATTTCACCAAAGAAAATATCATTCCTTAGATCTTCTATTTGTTTATAAGCGACTATATCTCCACTTTTCAATAATGGATACATACTATCTCCGGTAACAAAAACAGCCCCATCACATTTAGGTAAATTAGGTATATGCAAAGTATCTATTGGTGTAGTATCTTGATGGTTTTGGAATAATTCGACCAAGCCTGCTGTAGCTTCAATGTTATATAAAGGAATATCTTGGTTTTGTATATTCTTGTCAGAACGTAAACTAAACACATTCCTGGGTTTACCAAAAGATGCGTTATGATCTCTCGTTTCAAAATTTTTTTTAACGACCATTTTTGGCAATTCTTCTTCCCCTGTTATTTGAGATATAGAGACATGTAAGGCTCTTGCTATTTTTTGCAGTTTAGTGAACGGGATGTCGCTCTTTCCGCTTTCATAATCCACATAACTACGCTTTTTAATACCAGATAATGCAACAACCTGATCTTGAGTCAAGTTTTTAACCTCCCTTATTTCTTTTATTTTCAACATCTTATCTAGCTTTATTATTAATTATTGCATTATTTTGCAATACAATGTTGCATTATTCTGCAATATTATTTACATTTGTTACAACTAAAGAGCAAATATATGCAACATTTTGAAATTATTCTAAATACATTTCATCTTTTTAATTATAAATTTAAGTAAGCCGCCAACCATGACCAAACAAAAAAACGCCCTTATTATTGAGCAGGAACCTCTTATTTCGTTTTCTATTGAAGAAGCTCTTAGACGCGTAGCTGAACTTAACCAAGGAATTAGCTTTAAACCAAAATGTTTAAACTCTTATAAGTTAGCTTGCGATGAAGTCATATCAAAAAAACAGTTTGATCTTGTGTTTATAAGTATAGACATTGAATCAAAAGATCATGAAAAATTACAGTACATAAAAGACATGATGAAATTGTTTAAGGCATCAAATGATCATGTACAATTCTTAATGCTTACATCTCATCAAGACAACTATATGATTGCACACACGATTAAAACACTTGATCCTGATGCGGTTTTATTAAAAAAAGACGTATCCTTCAATGATTTGCTAAAAGCCATTGAAAGCGTTATCAATAGCGTTCCTTTTTATAGTAAATCTGTTTTAAGAATGTTACGTTCTCGTATAACAAGTGATATTCCACTTGACCAAAGAGACAGGCTTATTTTACACCACCTCTCAAAAGGAGTGAGAACTAAAGACCTTTCAGAGCTTGTTCACCTATCTAATAGCGGAATAGAAAGTAGAAAACGCAATCTAAAACGACTCTTTGATGTAGAACAAAAAAATGACCGTTTCCTATTAGAACAAGCTCGAATAAAAGGATTTATCTAGTATTTGAATTAATTTGTAAATAAATTGTAGTTAAAGCAAATGGCTATACTTTAAACATATATAAATTCAAACAGTAAAGCATAATACTTTAAAATATCAAGTTTAAACCTTTACCGCTTTATCTGAGAAGCCTCTATTTTGTTTGCCTAATTTTATTACGGCAATATGAGAACATCGTGGGATACTTCAATCAAACATCTCGTAAAACACGGATTGTTAAACGACCTGTTATCTACTGATCAAATATCTAGCATTCCAAGTTCTAATTTATCTCGCTGGAAAAATGAACCAGATGATAAATACGCATTTTCTGAAATTAATCAAATCATAAAAAAAGAGATTGAATTCATTAAACGAATGAATCAATCTTCAAAAATTAAGAAAATAAATGAAAGCTACTTTAAGTTAGCTGATACCTTTCATCATGTGGTATCTAATATTAAAGGTGTAACATCCTTACTTAAAAATCAGAAAGAACTCATTGTAAATACTATCAACGCTCTAAAAGATATCATCCCAATAAATAACGCCCTAAAACTATTTAACATCTCAAGAAGTACTTTTGAAAACTATAAATCTATCGTGATTCATAAATGTAACGCTTCTTATTTCAAATGGTGTGTTAAACGACTTTCTAATCAACTATTACCAAAAGAAGTTGAAACTATTAAAGTATATATGGAAAATGAGGTTTATAAACACTGGTCAAAATCTTCTATCTATTTAAAGGCCTTACGTGATGAAAATTTAAAATGTGCAATGACGACGTTTTATAAATACTGTCGTTTACTTGGATTTAAAAATAGACCAAGAAAACGAAAATCTGATGGTTATAACCCTATTAAAACATCTAAACCAAATGAACTCTGGTGTGCTGATGTTACTATTTTTAAAACTGCAGATACCTCAAAACATTACATTCATTTCTTAATAGATCATTTCTCTAAATATATTATTGGTTACAAAATTTGTTCTAGTCCGTCTTCCAATGCTATTAAAGAACTGCTTGATAAGGCCTACCAAATACATAAACCTTATAAACTACAATTCTTAACTGATGGTGGAAGTGAAAATGTTAATACAACTGTGTCTAATTTTATAAATAATCCCGAAATTCCTATTGAACATTTTATCGCCCAAAAAGATGTAATCTTTTCCAATTCTATGGTTGAAGCGCTTAACAAAGTCATTAAACATCAATTTCTATTTCCTAAGGATATTGCTAATTCAAATCAGCTCAATAAAATCTTAAACCAATCTGTCGAAATTTATAATCATATACGTCCACAAATGAGTCTAGGTGGTAACTCGCCACAAGAAACGTTTAATGGAATTACTATCGATATTTCCAAATACACTCAAAATTTCAATGAACATAAAACTTTAAGAAGACAACTTAACAAGAAAAACATCTGTAATGTATGTTTATAGATTGATGAACCTTTTAAAAGTAAAAGCAACATAGGAAAATTAAAGTTGCTTTTTAATTGATGTTCTTATTTCAAAACACAACATTATAACTATCTTATTCTCAATACAATCCCATTTATGGGACGCTTTATTTTAAAATAGCTATGTAGATTGCACCGCTGCAACCCTTAACGCAAAGCCACACCTGTCGCTCAATATTATAAAGTTAAAAGTACAGAAAATAATCTACATGCTATTAAAAACAAAAGCCACAACTTACATTATGGCTTTTGTATTATTTAGCTTTTAGCACAAGCGTGGACACTTGCGCCAGCGAGGGTCATCTAATAATATATAATCCTCTTAAATCCGGCGTGTAATGTAAATCATTAATACCTAGATCTTTTTCTTTACAAATATTAATATCTTTCTCAAATTGAACACAATTTGCTATTAAAGGCACTACTCTTACTTCTTTATTATTTATTTTCAATTTCTGATTAAAAATAGAATACAAACTTAGATTATACTCTTCTCCAACCTCAATTAAATCACTAGACTCTTTTTTTTTCAGCTTTTCAGAAATGACTTTATAGTTTAGATTTCCTTTTCTCAAATAAACAAGGTAAAAAGAACCTATTGAGTCAATTTTAAAAACTTTATAGTTTTTTTTTGAGTTTTGAATTTGATCTTTTTTTACATTTCTTGTATCACTACCAAAGGTAAACACTATTACAATTGTGATTATTAAATACTTCATTTTTTAATACTTTGTCAATTTAACTGTATGAAAAATTTGATCCAAGTTTGGTCCAGTAAAGGCTCTTGTTTCATGTAGCCTAGAGAACTCAATTGCATTTTTAATATTTAGTCGTACTCCATTCTTATCGAAATAACCTAGTGTTACATCTCCAGATTGCTTTGCTGCAGCTTCATGTGCTAAATAATATATAGCCGACGCATAATCTTCACCTCCACTTACTTGTCCGAAACCAGTTGCTTTTCCATTAGCTTGTACTAGTTTACCTCCTAAATAAGACTCTGTAATTTCGTGTAAGGTGGTTTGCCCTGGGTCATGATTAATTTTATCCATTCCACTTAACGCCGAAACATTAATCTCTTGGAATGTTTCAACTTGATTGATTATTCCATTACCTTCTAAACTTGAATCAACTGAAGGAGGTGTAAATCCGCCCGTTATTATATTACCCATAAATGTACCTATTAAAACCCCTGCTCCTGTTGAAATATAGTCATTATCTGTAGCCGAAACATTTACATGCACATAAGGGTCATCTATTGCATTAACCAGCTTCTGCGCATCATCAGACAAAGTAGCTTCAGAATCAACCAAAGTATATGACAGTCTTCCATCTTTCATAGATAAATTAAGTTCTGTACTTACCGATGCTTGTAATTCCGCCAAAGCTTCTTTAGATTTATTCCCTGTTATATCTATGGTAAACCTCCCATCTGGATCAATAAAGCTAACGGGATTATTCATCATTGAACTATAAGCTGAATAACTATAGTAATTTTCTGCTAATGGATCAATATTCATCCAGCGCCCTAAAACGGCATCATAATTTCTAAAACCAAAATCGTACCAATCCAGTCCAAGTTCTTTATTAAGCTCTTTTCCATTATATTTATATTTACTTGCCATAGAGTTGCTATTTGAAGATACGACGACATTATAGCCTTTTTGTTTCAAGCCAAAAGGATAGTAGTTGTTTTCTTCTAGTATTTCTAATGCGCCTGTTGTGACACTCACATGGTCTACATAAAAAGAGGTTAAACTACCGGTATTGGTATTGTCCTTATCTATTCTTAAGGTTAATCTGTTGGCTGCATTAACCGTATAGGTGTAATTATGTGTTCCTGTTTGTAAGTTGGCATCCATGGTATTCCAACTTAAATGATTACCATTAGCATCTAACTCTTGGAAATACAATCTTACATTAGATAGTGTATTACCCTTATCAAACACCAGTGTAATATCTAGCACATCCCCTGGTGAAACTGTTAAATTTGGAAGTTCATTTCTAATCCCTTCATAAGCCGAGTTGACATCTACCCTTAGTGTTCCGTTTATAAGCTCTGAGGTGACCGCACCATTATGTACCCAACCACTATAACTGTTGGTTAAATCACTGTCTAAAATATCTTGGTAGCTGTCGTTAGGATCAGAGTAGCTTAATCTAACATTCCCTAAATGGTCTTTGTACTGATACACATACTCATAACTCACACCATTTGGTTCTACATAACCCTCTGGTTGAGAAAAGAACTTTAATACACTATTCTCATAGATGTAGTTCCCCGCATATTCGGTTGTTGTCATGTTGCCATTATCGTTGACCACTTTCTTTAATTTTAGACCTGTTGCGTCGTAAATATAGTCAATTTTCTTGGTACTCGAGTTGCTAAATTCTACGGCTGTTGGTAAATTTAAATGGTTGTATGCAATACTAGTAATATCCTTGTTTTTGTCTTCTATCATATTCCCATTATCATCATAGCCATAGTCCGTACCATTAAGATGTCCATCTATAAAGCCTTCGGTTTGTTGGTTGGTCACCAAATCTTGAACCGTCGTAAGTTGATTGTAATCATAGGTATAAATAAGGTTATCAAAAACAGCTGTTGCGCCTGTACGTTGCAAGCTCGCAATATTTCCGTTTTTGTCATATTGCAATCCGTTAACATGGTAACCATTAGCCTGAGCATAACCACTACCTGTGTCTATAGCCATATTTCCCGCTGTGATTCTATTAAGTGCATCATAGTTGTACCCATAACCTCTTACAGTGGCTGTTGGATCGTTGGCTGTTTTCCAAATGGTTTCACTTATGTTTCCATTATAAAGTTTGTCATTATTTAAACCAAGCTCTTGGCTATCATAATTAATTTTAAAACTAAACAAATCATTACCTATAGCATCTGGGTTGTTTATTTGCTTAAGCCAGCCTCTAATGTTATACGTATAATCTACGTTTTGTAGTGTTGCGCTCTCCTCGTTTCCAACACCTTTACTCGTTAATTGCCCAAGCTCATCATAGGTATTTGATACAATCAGTTCTTCGGGATGTCCTGTAATTTGTTGTTTTTGAGTAAGCAGTCTATTGGCATGATCGTAAGTAAACCTATCGGTTACTACAATAGCAGCATTAGTATCCTTAGTATGTGAACTTTCGGTCTTGGTAACAATGCCTGTAAAGTCCAACTCTGATTTAATTATATCATCTGTACTAAGATAAGTATTCTCACTACCTGCATAAATAGGCTGCGCTTTGTCATCATAATAGCTTACCGAAGTGATCCAATTATTGGTGCCTAACACACGAACCAGACTTCCTGTTGGAAGTGACTTGGTATCACTAGTCACTTGCGTTCCAAATACTGTTCCCGGATTAGCAACCGCAGTGGTTAAACTTGCATTATACCCATCGTAATAATTAACACTATGTAGTGTTAAATTGGTTGTTGGATACACATTATTAGAGTAGTACACCGTAACGCCATCAATCGTAGAAGAACTAGAATCGTTTACCGATGAAGCACTCGTATTTACAGTGGCCTGAACATTACCTCTACTTCCAGCCAGTGCTGTTGTTGTAAATAGTCCTGTATAAGCCACACGATCAAAATCGTCATACTTTGTAAACGACCATTCCATTGGGCTTTTTGCGCGTTGCATAGCATCTTGGGTCGCCATTGGTCTGTCTAGCTTGTCATAAACAATGTATTCCCAGCCCTTTTGTGGAATTTTCTTTTCTACCAATCGATTTCTGTAATCATAATGGTATTGGTAACACAAACCATCAAGTACTTTCGTTTTAATGATGTTTGTTGGTAAACTAGCCACGATTTCTTCTTTTACTAAACTTGTAATTCCGCTACCTGCAATAAACAAATGTCCGTCTTGAATAGAGACCGTATAATCACCATTAAGAATGGTACCAACTACCATATCTGGAATGGTGGATTTTAACTGAAATATCGCACCTTGTTTAAGATCAATACTTGGGTTAAAGGTCATATCAAAATCAACGGTTATCGTATTGGCGGTTTCATCCACAATAATATCAACCTGTCCTGTTCCGCTTCCAACAACATTTCCTTTTTTGTCTAAAGGTAAAAACGACTTATAGGTATCATCATCCACAAAGGATTCTGGTGAAAAGGTCTTTAATATCAGGTCACTCCCTTTTGGTGATAACACATAAGTAAGGTTTCCAAAATCATCATAGACATAGTTCGTGTTGTGTTCTAAACCATTAGAATCATAGGTGCGTTTTAAGATGACTTGACCTTGAGAGTTAGTAAACTCCTCTGCGGTATGTGCTTTTGGATAGGCCTGTCCTGGTTGCCAGTTTTCATCCTTGGTAATGGTCTTATAAAGCTCTCCTGCCACATAAACACCATCGTAATAGAGTTGTGGTGCCTCGGTATTTAAATCTGGAAAAATAACACTGTATTTATCTATGTTTACAGCATTGACCTGATAGTCAAACTTAATAGTGTGATCTAAATCTGAACTTACATCTACAGCCCAAGAATCGCCAGGCGCGCCCTGTTCTAACACTCTGTTAAGAGGGGACTGATCAAAGTGCTTTTCTGAAAATGGATTTGGACTATTAACATCCAAATCGTCTGGATATTTCGCCAAGTACTGATTGTCTAAATCATCAAAAAAGGTTTGATCTTGGATTTGAAAATTAAAAGAACTTACTGCTCTTGAATATGGTAAATAGTCGAAAACTTGCCTGCCATAATTATCATAAACCATTGGTACGATGATATCTTCTTTATTGCCACCCGCTTGTTTGGCAATAGATTGCTTAGCTCTCCCTAAACCGTCAAAGTACGTAATGCTTTCTATTTTGTCGTCAGTAACCAGTTGTCCAGAAGTTAAAGCATAATCCACACCATTAAGCGTTGGCACTTTAAAGGCTGTACTCTTAACATAGCTACTTTGAGCACCATAGACATACTCATTCTCACTTAGTATATAGTTGTCATTATCTTTCACTCGTTTTAAACGATTAAAATCGTCAAACTCATAACTCATCTGGTAGCCTCTTGCATCTTCTTGGCTCGTTATTCCAACCAGTGGATCATAAACATAAGTACTCACCATAGCATTTGAGAGCGTTCTTAAATCATTTGTTTGTTGCGTAGATAGATTTCCTGTAAGGTTAAATCCAGAACCAAAACTAGACAACGCTTCAATATCACTATATGAGGCATTGATGACTTTAGCCAATGGCACAGTAGCATCAAAACCCCAGACGTAAGCAATTTTTATACCATTGGTTTTGCCAATTTCGAGTGGATTCCCATAAGCATCATACTCGTAAAATTCAATACGTTCTTCTGTAATGCCTGTTCCTTTTTGAGTTTCTACCAGTTTAGGAAGAATAAGGTCTGTTTCAAATTCGTGATATGCGGTATTGCTTTGTGAAATCTTAACCCCGTTTTTCGAAGCAATCGTTTCTAGAACCTCATTAACTTTATTGACATTATTTATCATTTTGGTTCTTAGAGCTGCCGATGTACTTGATACATTATCATGTGGGTAGAAATATTCGGTTAAAAGCTCCTGATCTACGCCTTTTTCATTGTAAAAAACCTTTAATGAATCGATTTGATAGTTGGTGGCATCATATACAAACTCTTGCCTAGATTCCTTGATGTTTGCAGGTCCACCATCATAGAAATAATCTTTAGTATCAGTTTCAATAAGCTTTACCCATGTAGATTTTAAATCTCTTGAAATGAAAGTAAAAGGAATAGAGCCGCAGTTTTGATATTGACCTAATAAGCAATCTGTATCGCATCCGCCATTACCATTACCGTGAATAATATATGAAGATGGTACCAATCGATACTTATTATCTTCAACTAATACTAATATTTGTGTGGTTATAATATCTGTTTCTAGAGTTTGAGTGGTATAACACTGTTGCATTGGTCGCTCTGGAATCCCATTAGGATTCATATAGGTATCGTAAAGTTCATAATATTGTTTCCATTCACAATCAGAAGTGTATAATTTATGATTTGTTGAAATCACATCAGAATCATCAAAATCATATTGATTATTAGTTTCTTTTATTATTCTAGTAAAAGTAAAGTTGTTTTCAATATACTCTTCATGTACTTCAGTTTTGGTAAGTAGTCCTCTTTTATAATCTAAATCCTCTGCTGGCGCATATGGATAGGTAAAAGTGGCTGAAGGACTAGAATGGTCTTGTGCTGAAGTATACGTATGTCTAGTAAAGCCATTACCTGGCTCACTAACAGTTATTGTTTTGTAACCTACGTATTGACCTTGGGTAAGCTCAGCATTAAGCCCTCTAGTAGTAACTTCAAAATTAAATGTTACTGGTCCAGTATTTATAGTACCTAAGGCACATTGCTCTGGTATTAAATGTCTTGTAACTGATTCATTATATGTTTTTGTTATACCTGTAAGCAGACCATCTATTGAACCTGATGACCTGTTTTGACCATTAAGATCATCATAAGTGAATTGAATATTTTTCTCATTAGAGGCTAGTAATGGGTCATCCTTAAATTTTATAGACTTTATTCTTACACCACCACCATAAATATACCTTTGAACAACAGGTTTAAAATTCTTATAACCAATGCAAATATCTGCTGTGACATTAGCACCCAAAGTTAGACAGTAAAACCTAACGTCATAACTACCCGCTTCAATATAAAACTTCACTTCCTCTTCAGAATCCAATCTAAAGACTTCTTGAAAGTTATTTGGTCCCGTAACTTCTATATATGAATTAAAAAGAGCCTCTGCACTGCCAGAAATGGAATTCCTTTTATAAGACACTTCTTGGGCTTGAGTTACTGTAAATGTTTCGTGATAAGCATTTGGATTTCCAAAACTATTATGGTTAGTTATGGTATTATCAAAAGATGCGCCAATACTTGTAGACAACCAATTGTCAGGGTTTTTATCACGGTACTCATCATCTGTTAATTGCGTATTTCCTTGATAGGTAATTTTATGTTGTTCAAATTCAAATTCCTTTGACCCTCCTGTTGGATAAATAATACGTGAGAGTAAACCCTTTAAAATAGCCGTATCATCAGGTATAAATAATCCGCAATAATTAGTATTGGCAATAGCTTTATTATAACCCCAGTCATCAGTGTTATTTACATCATCAAAATCTGGTAACAAATGCTTGTCATTATATTCGAATGTATATGAGTTTGTATTTCCATTAGCGTGTTCATTTACACCAATAAGCCATAGCCTATCTGTAGGGTTTTGTTCATTATATACAAATTGAAAGTGTTTATTTTCAATATTTCCAGTTTTTTTAATTCTAATATACTCTAAGACATGCCCGTTTGTTTCAGGGTGAGGAAAGTTATTTTTAAATTCAAAATCTATATATGTACCATCCCTAAAACTTATTTTTGATAGTTTTTGAGTTGTTGTTGCAGTAGTTAAATATGAATGAACAGCTTTTGGTTTTAATACTGATGCATTATATGGTACAGATATTAAGTCATTCCATAATGGTTGAGTAGGATTGATAGGTCTTGTATATGTCCTAGTTACTGATGCCGTATATGTTTCTTGACTTGTCTGATAGTCGAAGTTTACTAATACTAAATCTTGATTAACAGAATTTGGCATTTCAATTCGTGAAAGATGCCAAGCAGATTTACTAATGTAATCTGAACCATCTCCAGAAATACTTGAACTATTATCATGCATCTCTACAGCTACAAAAGGAGCAGTTGTCATTTGTTCAACAACATCAAATACATAAATATACCCCTTTGTATCAATTACTTTAAATGAATAGATATCATAGTAATAATCACTAAGAGGGTCATCGTTATAAGTGATTTCTATTTTTAAATTTTGATTTTTTGATAAAAATTTAGGTACTAAATCATCATTTTCATCTTTAACAATAATAAATCGTCCAGTAACACCTAAAACGTTAAACTGAAATAAATCAGATTCATAATCATAGACGTTATCTGGTGTTCCAGCAGCACGCCATCTAAAACGTTCTTTTTCGCTAGCAATTAGAGTGTCATAGTCCCAAAAATCATCATTATGAAGAACACCCTCTCCAGTGATTCCAATGTTCTTTTTTTTCTCATCGGGTAAGCCTCTTACTGTTCTCGAGATGACTCCACCAGCATTTAAAGACCAGCTTGTACCAACCCAACCTGAGCGGTTATTAATCTTAACACCTTGAGTATTATAACTCAACCCTATATTAACAGCTAAGTCGCCATTAATGGCCTTAGAATAGATTGGGATAGAAATATTAGGTTGTCCTGTATAATAACTTACAGGAACTTCTTCAAACTGCATTAAATTGGCTACAGTTGGTGAGGGCGGAATGATTTCTGGTAATTCTTGACCATAGGACATTGAACATAGCATCACCATAATGATGGTCATACTAGAGCTTACAAAATTTTTCATTAATAAATGAGTTTAATAGTTAATGCAAACACAAAACCCACGACTTGAAATGAACAAAGAATTCTGGTGCGGTATTTGTGCCTAATTGTTACCCGATAAAATTATTAATGAACTCTAAACCTTGTTAAAGGTTTAACCTTTAAAAGTTAAAGCAAAAACCTTTAATTTGTTCTTGCTCCCTAAAGTAAATTAGTAGCTGTAAATATTAATCCAAAACCATTTTATTTACAACTATGACAAAACAAATCAACGTCTTAATTGTTGAAGATGAACCTCTAATTGCGAGCTCGTTAGAAGCGGCGTTAAAACAAATAAGTGAAACCAATGGTCTTATAGATTTTAAAATAAAATCTACGAATAATTGTGACTCGGCAAATGAGGCCATTAAAAGAGCGATTCGAAAAAACCCTTTCGATTTAGTATTGCTAGATATTGGTATTCCTTCTTCTAAAGACAAACAGCTATTATCTGGAGAAGATATTGGCGAGGAGCTTCGTAAAACATTTCCAGAAATAAAAATAATCGTCTTTACATCTTATACCACTAATTATAGGTTAAACAACATCTTAAAATCATTAAATCCAGAAGGGTTTCTTCTAAAAAGTGATGTTGATTTCACTAAACTTATAGATGCTATAAACGCCGTAATATACGATGGTCCATTTTATAGCAAGGCCATATTACAATTAATGAGACGCCATATTTCTAATGATTTTGTTTTAGACCAACTCGACCGTCAACTTATCTATCAAATATCTAGAGGTGCTCAAATAAAAGATATTGCAGAAGTTATTCCATTATCTAAAAGTGCCATTGAATATCGAAAACGAAACATCAAGCAACTTTTTGATGTTGAACATGGCAACGATAGAGATTTACTAATAAAAGCAGAAGAACATGGCTATATATAAAACAACATCCAAACATAAAGTACGCGCATTCAACCTTCAAGAGATACTCATTGTATTGCTTATTATTGGAGTATTCATGCTTATTGCGTTACCCAATCTAATGCCACTTGTAGCTAAGGCAAAAAGTGTTGAAGCTCAGATACAATTAAAATATATTTTCAATAATCAAACCTCACATAGGTATCTCTATTCTAAATACACAACAGATTTATACGACTTAGATTTTGAAGCACCTAAAACGGTTAAAGACAATGGCACTGCAAATTATGTGTATGACATATTAAGTGCAGATAATACCAATTTTGTGGCTCGCGCTACAGCGATTACCGACTTTGATGGTGATGGCATTTTTAACGTTTGGGAGATCAATCAAGATGGTACACCAAAACAAATTGTAAAAGATTGATGCTGGCTCTAAAAATCATATTAATCATACTATTCGTTCTTATTTTCTTGCAAGATTATAAAGAGCGACAGGTCTATTGGTTCTTGTTCCCATTAGTTGGGTTGTGCTCTGGATTGCTATTTTATCAAAGTACATTACCAGAATTATTTTTAGTGTCTATAGCACTCAATAGTGGCTTCATTATTTTTTTATTGCTCATTGTTGTTTTGTACGCTAAGTTGATCTTAAAATTAAATGTTAGTGAGGCCTTCGGGCTAGGAGATGCACTCCTTTTTATAAGTTTGATATTCTCATTTTCGACAGTATCTTTCCTAACCATTTTCGTCTTCGCTTTATGTTTTTCTTTAGTGACACACCTTATTCTGAAAAAGCGCTCTAAACTTAAAACTGTGCCTCTAGCAGGTTATTTAAGTCTGTTTTTCGGACTGTCTTATATCGCATTTTGGGCAGGAATCACTAACTCCTTATACGCGTTGTGATATGATAAAGGAAGATTACAACATACCCGTAGAATTATCACAACTTATTAGTAGTGAGCAAGCCTATCAATATCATATTATTCCTATACATAAGGATGGTAACCATATTACTTTTAAGTCTGAAGACACTTCCGAAAGTCTACAACAAGAATTACACATTGTATTAGGTAAATCGGTGTCCTTAATTTATGAAGCTCCAGAAATTATTAAGCAGTATCTGGCTTCAAATTTCAGAACAACAAAAAGAACTCAAACTACTTCATTTAGTTATTCGTCAGATTTTTTGGAGCAACTGCTCTCTACAGCAAAAGCTATCGGAAGTAGTGACATTCACTTTGAGACTTATGAAAACAACTGTCGTGTACGCTTTAGATTAGACGGAAAACTTAAAACCTACTTTATCATTTCTAAAGAAGAGTATCCTGTCATTATCAACAAACTTAAGATAAAAGCAGGATTAGATATTTCAGAAAAACGATTACCACAAGATGGTCGCATTACCATTAAAACGGCAAATGATGAGTTTGATATTAGAGTATCATCATTGCCTACGCTTCATGGAGAAAAAATAGTACTTAGAATATTAAGTAAAGATGCCGATCATATTGAATTGAATGATTTAGGGTTTTCGACTGAAGAATTAAACACCTATAAAGAAACCATAAAAAAACCTAATGGTATTGTTCTCATTTCTGGTCCAACAGGTTCCGGAAAAACCACGACGCTCTATGCGACTTTGAAACTATTAAATGACGAACAAGCGAACATTTTAACCATTGAAGACCCTATTGAGTATACCTTAGAAGGTGTTAACCAAGTGCAACTTAAAGAGAACATCGGTCTTGATTTCACAAGTACTTTACGCACCTTTTTAAGGCAAGATCCAGATGTGATTATGGTTGGTGAGATTAGAGATGCTAAAACGGCTAATATGGCGATAAGAGCAGCATTAACTGGCCACTTGGTATTGTCAACAATTCATACCAATTCTGCTTGGGCTACGATTACAAGGCTTGTTGACATGGACATTGCTCCATTTTTAATTGCTAGTACTTTAAATGTTAGCGTCGCTCAGCGTTTGGTTAGAAAACTATGTGAAGACTGCAAGGAAGAGCAACCAATTTTAAAAACTGATGTTCCGAGTTCATTCCATATTCCAGAAGACTTAACAACGCAATTTGTTTCGGTAGGTTGTAGTCACTGTTATTATACTGGATATGCTGGACGAAAAGCCATTTATGAAATCATTCCAATCACAAAAGCGTTGGTATCTCATATTAAAAACAACAATCTTGAGATTGACAATTATATAGAAGAACATGACATAGCGACCTTAAAACACAACGCTATTAACCTCATTAAAACAGGTATAACTTCGGTAGAAGAAGTCTATGCGCTATTAATCTAAAACCGCATCAATGAAATCAATATTTTCAATTATTATCATATTTCTGGTCTTTTCAATAGGGCAAGCACAAACCAACGATAGATTACCTCTCATACAAACGCAGTTAGACAGTTTGTCTCTAACTAATAAAGGTTTGAGCGAAACTCTAGATGCTAGTATCGTTTTAAATGAAGTGACGCTTGCCAATTTTCTTTTGGCTGTTTCTAATGTTCATAACATAAGTATGAATGTATCATCGCAACTAGGTCAAATTAATCTCACCAATAACTTTTCAGATGTTACAATTGCCAACGTACTGTTATTTCTGTGCAAGGAGTATAATCTGGATATTGAGTTTACAGGTCAGATATTGTCTATAAAACCCTATGTTCACATTGAAGAAAACAAAGAATATCCAATTGTTATAGACTATGACCCTACAAGTAACACTATTGCACTTGACACCAAAGAGAATAATCTTTACGAAGTTTTTAGGCATATTATGGATGCCAGCGCAAAAAATTTGATGTTTGCGCCTGGTATGGAAAATCAAAAACTTACCTCCTACATTAAGACCACAAATTTTGATGCTGCTATGGATAAGTTGGCACTGGCCAATAATTTAACTCTTACCAAAACCAAGGATAACTTTTATGTGTTTGATGTAGCACAGAAAGATAACACATCAACAAATCAACAGAGTTTGAGGCGACGATTGCAGCCAAATTCGACCTTTAAAGTATTAGATAAAAACAGGCAACTTTTAGAGGTGAATTTTGTAAATACGGCCATTTCAGACGTGATAAGAACTGTTGGAGACTCATTAGATATTAGTATGTTTTTAGCGTCACCTTTAGAGCAAGCAGGAAACGTTACTATAAAAACAAAATCTATAAGTTTTGACAACCTTCTTGTAAAAATGTTTGAACCTCAGGCCGATGTAAAGCCTAGAGTAAACACCGACAATACATCGTCATCTTCTGGTAATAGAAATTCTGGCAAACAAGCAAGTAACGTCGAATCTAAACGTTATACTTTTAAGAAAGAAGGAGATATTTATTTCTTCGGAACAACAAATCAGCTTAGTGTTCGCAAGGTTGAAATCATCACATTAAAACATCGTTCTGTCAATCTTATGGATGATCCAGAATCTATGTTAACTAATAACAATGTTAGAGATAATTTTATCGCGGCAGATCAAGGATTTAGAAACCAAACCAGCTACAACACTGGTAATGTACCTAGACCCCAAAACTCTAACAATCGAAATATAAGATCTCATAACCAAGAGTCTAGAAGCATCTTAGATATTATTCCCGAAGAGATTAAATTCGGTTTAGATTTCAAAGTAGATTTCGAACTCAATAATATCTATGTTACTGGAACGAGCGCGCGCATTGAATTCTTCAAAGATTTTGTGAGTAAAATAGACAAAACGATTCCTGTTATTCTTATTGAAGTAATGATTGTGGAAGCACAAACAACCAATACACTTGAGGCAGGTGTTACTTGGGGTATTGGAGACGAACCCCAAACAACGCAAGGTAATTTGTTCCCTACAACAGATTTAACCCTGGGAGCTAAAACCATTAATAAAATCATTAACGGTTTTAGCAGTACTTCTGTCTTTAACTTTGGTAGAGTGGTTCCTAACTTCTTTGCAACAATCAAAGCCATGGAAACCAATGGTGATCTTAAAATTAAATCCACGCCTAAATTGGCGACTTTAAATGGCCATAGAGCCTCTTTTTCTAATGGGCAAACCTCATATTATGCTATCGTTCAAAGAAACATCATAGGTACAGATAATCCTCAAACTTCAGAAATACGCAACTATTTTCCTATTGACGCTAAATTAGGTTTAGATATCAAACCTTATGTTACCGGAGATAAACAAGTGCTATTGGATATCAATGTTATTCAATCTAGCTTCGGACAGCGCATCGCAGATGATGCTCCGCCAGACATCAACTCTCGTAATTTCTCATCGGTTGTACGTATGAAAGACCAAGATATTGCCGTATTAGGGGGTTTAGAAGAAAATTACAAAAACAATTCTGGCTCAGGTGTTCCTTTTTTAGCAAGAATACCAATTATCAAATGGTTATTTAGCAAACGAGTTAGAGAAGGTCGAAAATCGAAACTCACAGTATTTATTAAACCCACAGTAATTTATTAATGATACAAAAACTCATATCATATCTCACGTATGGCAATAGCTTTTACAGTGTTGAACAAACATTAGTAAATGGCAATACGGTATATCATGGTATTGGTTTAAAGAAATCTAAAAACCAAGTTGCTATTGAAGACAGCTTCCAAGAGCATACGCTCGAAGCCATTTCAAAAGCAATTCCGAAGGGAAAAGCCGTTTTTTTGGTTGTCAATAACGAATTAGTCATTACCAAAAAGGTTGAAAGTGATGCAAGCGAAACGATTAAACTCGTGCTTCAGGCTTTTCCTAATATCAAAATTGACGACTTTTATTATGAGGTTTTAAAACAAGAGCATAGTCATTTTGTGTCTATATGCAGAAAAACACATATCGATGATCTACTGAAAGATTACAAGCAAAATGGAATGGTTGTGGTAGATGTCTCATTGGGTAATTTAATGATAGCGTCAATAGTTGGGTTTATTTCCGAAGATACCATCCGAACCTCAAACGCAATACTTACAAAAAAGGGTAAGGTTATTAATTCTATTAGCTTAAATAGCGAAGTGTCAACCGTTACTTATAACGTTAATGGAACGCCCTTGGATGCCAATCAGTTGATAAATTTTTCATCGGCATTGAGTCTCATTACATCCTCTAAGCAACTAGAATCGGTATTTGGTGATACACAACAACGTTTGATAACGGACTTTAAGGAAAAACAGTTTTTTACGCAATTTATAAAACTTGGACTCTCCTTTTTATTTATACTCCTTCTAGTCAATTTTTTTCTATTTAATAACTATTACGATAAAGTTAGTGAGCTCAAAGAAACTGCCCAGGTTTTAACCACCTCCAAGACCAAAGTCATTGGTTTAAATGAAAAGGTTCTTAAAATGCAAAAGCAGGTTGAAGATGTCCTAAAGAGTAATGCTTCGCATAGTTCTTTTTATGCCAATGCCATTATCACTAGTTTACCTGAAAAAATTATGCTTTCAGAATTAAACTATCAACCACTTCTAAAAAAAATAAAAGCTAAAAAAGCAATCGAAAATGACATAAATGTCCTTCGGGTTTCAGGAATATCTTTAGAAAGTGTATTAGTATCAGATTGGATTTCTAAACTTGAAGCCATAGATTGGATTCAGCGGATTGAGATTATCAATTTTGATGATAAATCTAAAACTTCATCTTCGTTTTCATTTAAAATTTATATCAACGATGACGCAAAAAACTAAAAATATCGCTCTTGTTTGTGGGTTTATCTTACTGGTTATTATAGCCTATAAATTTGCATTTTCAAATACCCTTGAAACCAAACAAGAATACAAGGCTTTAAAAAATGAAGCGGTAGCTTTCGATAATCTACCGATGCAATTATCGTCATTAAAACAAAAGGAAAAGTACTATGATTCGTTGCTCACCAAATACCAACTTAAAGATAATTCCGTTCAAAACAGCATCCTAAAAACCATAAATACTTATGCCGATAGTACAGGTTTAAAAGTGAGCAATTTTATTGAGCCGCATCAAATTAAGCAAGGCGACCTAAGTGTAAACACCTATCAATTTACCTTAGAAGGTCATTATAATGCCATTATTACACTTATTCACAGGTTAGAACAAAACACCAAGTTTGGAGAAATCATCAACTTAGACTTTCAGAAAAAGAAAAATTATAAATCCGGTAAACACTACTTACAGGCACATGTGCTGCTTAAAAGTTTTGGGTAAAAAAACGGCTATCTATTTATATAATACTACTCAACTTAAACATTGGTAAATACATTGCAATTAGTATAAAACCAACAAATACGCCAATAAAAATAATAATAAAAGGTTCTAAGAGTGTCGATAACATTTTAGAGCTGTTTTGAACTTTAGTGCTGTACAGTGTATTCAACTTTGTAAAAATGTATTCGGTTTGATTGGTTTCCTCAGATACCTTTATTAATGTGATCATTCTGTCATCAAATATATCGTGTTTCTCCAATGAATTACTTAGAGACTGTCCTTTAACGATTTGATGTTCTACATCGTTTAAGGCTTTAGTTAACGGATAGAAATCAATCATCTTTTTTACCAGATTGACACTTTCAACAATTGGAACTTTAGACGCTGTTAACAACATCATGGATTGCGTAAATTGAGACAAATACACGGTCTTTAGAAATTTTCCAACAAAAGGGATTTTAGTGAGTAAATTATCTTTCATTCGTTTGTGCCATTCCTTTTTTTTCAATAGAAGATTAGCCACGACACCACTAAAAATAAACAATAGCATTAACCATCCATAATCGCGAACTACATTAGACAGATTCACCACAAACTGCGTAATAGCAGGTAACTCTACGTTTTGTTGTTTAAAAATATCCTGAAACATTGGTACAACAAATTGTAACATAAAGATTACAACCAATATCGCTGTACTTAATATGATGCTTGGATACGTTAAGGCATTTATCAGTTGCCTACGCTGTTCATTTTTTTTAGCATAAAACTCACCCAATTGCTGGGCTATTTTTGGGATGGTTCCTGTTTCTTCACCTATTCTTATGGAGTGGTATTCATAATCTGAAAAATCTTTATAGACTTGTATCGCTTCAGAGAAACTTTCGCCATTAACTATAGCTTTAAGAATGGCCTCTAAAACCACCTTAGTTTTTTTATTTTTTTGTGAATTAACGATAAGTTCTAAAGCCTGTTTTAAGGTAATACCTGCATTGAGTAATACGCTTAGCTCTCCATAAAATGCTTCTTTAATTTTATTAGAAAACGGCTTTTTTAAAACAACAATTTCTTTATTGAGAATAGACTCAACATTAGTACTAGCTTTTGAATTAATAGTCTTACTTGGTTGTATGTTATCTAATTGAAATGCCATTAGTTCATAAATTGTGTTGCATCAGTTTGTTTAAAAATAAATAGGCGTTGTTTGCCGTATACTTTTGGTAGTTCTAAGCGAAATGCATCTACCTTTTTGGTATTGGTTATATTTCCGTTAAAATAGAATTGCTTTCGTTCAAAGGCTACATGAAATGTATCGGTAGATTTCGTGACTACTTTTTCGTTGAAATGATAAACAGCAGAATCAATTGGTGAACTAAATACGAGTGTATTGTCTTGTTCTGAAAATGATATAGTTCCATATTTAGCGGTATCAATCCAAAGCGATTGTTCTAACCTGTTTAGTTCTGTATTTAATTTTAAATGTTCTTGAATCGCCCATATATGACGTTGCACCAATGTTAATACCGAAAAAGCAATGCCTATAATTATGGTAGATACGATAATTACGATTAGCATTTCATTTATGGTATATGCAGGCACTTTTGATTTCATTTTTTAAAAGTTGATATTTCGATGGTCTTTTCTGTGGCTGTATTAAATGCCGAAAACAAGATGATATCTTGATGGTCGCTCTTCTCTTTAGTAATAGAAATATTCCAATGCTCAAAATCGTCCTGATAAGGAATCGTTAATTTTTTGCTGTGATACATATATTCTAATTCATTAAGATGTGCTGTAATTTGTCTTGTATTGTTTCTAATCGTGTTAGAAAACAAATTGTTTAAAATCATACTAGAGACCATAAAAATGACAAGCACTAAAATGGTTGCCACTAATGTTTCCATTATACTAGACGCTTTTATTTTTTTTAGTATAACCATTTCATAACCTGTTTTGGCAACGTATTAAATGACAGTCCAACAAATTGTTCTGTAAGTTCATTGCTATTAATTTCGGCATGATACAAGTGGTTTTGATATGTTGTTCCGTTTTCTTTAACCAAGAAATTATTGGCATAAACGGTTCCGTAAACAGTACCACGTAAGTCTAGATTCTGTTCGCAATACACTTGACCTTCAATAATTGTGTTGTCTTCTATTTTCAATTGAACATCAAAATTATCAGATCGTGTTCTCCCTAAGCACAGTAAAACACCTTTGATTTCAGAATTAGAAGCTAGCTCAAGGTGATGCGCTTCTTCCTTTATATAATCGCCATACAATACGAGGGCAGACGGATAATTGAGTTTTACATTTTCAGAAACGCTAAGCTGTTTTGTGGCAAAGGCTTGAAAGATTCCTTTTACATCTTTTCTTATCTCAATATTTGGAGCTATAAGAACAACATCTTTTAATTTTGCAGTCTCATCTACGATAATCTTGCGGTTGGACTGTACGATAATATGACCACTAAGTGTGATATTAGAAAGCATAATCTCATTACGACTAGATGCCAACATTAATGGATTTTCAAACGAATTGATATGTGTTTTGCCTGAATGCAAATCGATGTTCTGTATGTTTTCTTGATTCACTAGTTTATATTCGGTCAATAATTTAATATGTGCTTCTAGTTTACTATCTAGCTTAGGGAATTGCCGACTTACTTCTGTAGCGCCATATACAGTTTTTGTTCCGTAATAGGAATGTCCTGAAATATGCCCTGTTTTGATCCCTCGTTTGGGTAAATAGGCACTGCCTTCTATTCGGGTATTGCCAACAACCACTAAGGGTTTATTATTATCTTTTAAAAACAGTGCTACTCTTGATGGCCTTGGTTGCTCACCAACAAATGCCATTTTCACTAGCTTTTTGTTCTTTATTTGTGCTTCGACGTGCATCTGTTCGAAAACACCCCAAAAGCCTTTTGTTAGTTTTAAGGATTTATCATCTTCAGCAATTAATGACATGGTCCTATTTTCATCTGTTGTAACGGTTTTAGGCATTTGATAATGAATGCCTTCATCTAATAACTTTACCGTTTCGATAGTATGATTGGTTTGTATTCTAAATTGCTTGTGAACATGCATTAAAATGAGAATTGATGACAAGAACAATGCGATCACTACGATAATGAAAGTGACCATCTGTAATGCTCCTGCTTTTAATGTTCTCATTCGTGTGCTTTTCTTACAATTACTTTTTGTTCATTTTTATAACGAAGGGTTAGCCTATTTTTATTACCTCTAACTAAAGTGATACTATCCTTTGTTTGTCCTTTTTTTACTAAAGACTGTTTGCCATTAATGCTTATAATAAAGATCTGTTCCTTATAATTTTTGTTCTTAACAATCCCTAAATACTCAACAGGTAACCATGTCACTGTTTTTCTTTTTTTAGTACTACTCTGAACTGTTTTGGGTTTTGTGATTGTTCCTAAAAAAGGATCTCTATCTACGGTTTTAATTGAAAACGTATCAATGACTGTATCCACTTTAAAGTTTGCTTTTGCCAATACTTGCGGTGTGTTTAACTCTGGCAAATCAGGATTCAATCCAGCAATAATTTTATAGGTAACGGTTCCCCATACACCTATAACCAACACCAATAGCACATATGTTTTCTTTTTAATCTTCAATACTCAAATTTTGTGTAGTATACGCTGTTTCGTATGCAGAATTTATTGCTCTAACACGCCATTGGTACTCATTACTTAATAAACTTTTAGTAAAGTTCGAACCTGTTAGAAGGGTATCTTCTACAAACTGAAGTGGCGTTTCAAAATTTGGAGTTGCGATTTGCAATTGATAGCTATCTGCAAATTCGATAGGCTGCCAAGAGAAATTGATTGCTGTATTATCTAATGTTGCATTATTTGTTGGCGCTAAAATGGTAAGATCCATTTCAGAAATATCTTCAACTGCAATAATTTCTTCACAAGTATATAAGCACAGAAGAACAAGTACTACGACTACTTTTTTTAACATAGTTTCATTACGATTAATCTAGACTTAAAAATACATTGTCTTTAGATACTTTATTAAAGGTTAAACCTTTAAATGATTAAGGATAATGCTTAAAAATAGAACTTTAGATTAAGTCATAATCCTTTAAGTAATTGGTAATTATAGTCGTACGATCCGAAAGTGGACTATGAAGAGGAGCGAAAGACATGGCTGGACTTGTGTTATTTGCGGTAAAATTTGGTTTATATATAGAACTATAAATGCGTTATTACGCAGTCTTTTTAAATCTTAAAAACACAATTAATAAAAGACCTATACTTAGAATTGCAATCACGATATAGTATACATTTTTATGATTGTCAAACTCTGGAGTTGTGTCTCCGGTTAATACTAATGAACTCCAATAAAAAGGAGACGCTTCACTCGTGTTTTTATGATTGTTTATATATGATATTTTCGCATTTCTGAGGGCTTCAGATTTAGAATTGCCTTCTTTTAGATTTGAATAAAATGTAGTTATTATTTCGTTTGTTGATTGTTGATTAATGTCCCAGAGTGAAGACACCACGCTTTTAGACCCCGAATTAATAAATGCTCTAGCTATACTCATTACACCTTCTCCTTTTTTAAGTTCTCCATGTGATGTTTTACAGGCGCTAAGTACAACTAAATTTGATTTTTGATTATTAAAATAAATATCATTTAGCATTAGTTTTTGATCATTAAAAGATATCCAAGGCTGATTATTTAAGACACCTCCATGAGTAGATATATGAACTACTTTTGAATTGCCATACTCACTAAGAAATTTATGTTTCGTTGCAGCTTCATTAACAATCATACGTGTATTTAATGTTGTTTCAATAGTTGAAGTTTCGCTTTCTGAAATCAATAAATTAGGTAAGGAACGGTCTTTAAAAACCGAAGGACTAATGGCTAAGAAATCATTCTTAAATTCCTCATTATGAGAAATTGCTAATGATGAATATGAATACGCATAGCTAACTTCGCAAAAATTTATTAAATATGAGGACGCTAAATCTTGCTCTTTATTTGTTATAAAGGATTCAAAAGGAATATAGTTTAATCTACTATCAGGTATTATGATTAACTTTTTATTGGTAAAGATGTCTTTGTTGTTTTTAAGAAAAGGGAATAGGTTAAGATAAAGTTTATGAGATATATCTTTGAAGTGCTGTTGATCTTTATAATCAACAAACGGCTTTCTAATAAGACCATCATACTGATCTAAAGCCTTATTAATATAAACCATATCTTCTAAATAGAATACCTCCTTATGCGATTTTGTTACCAAAACAACAAAACCTTTGTCTAAACTAAGTTTGTATTGCAGAACTATTTCATTGTCCTTAAGAGACTCTTGGACCATTTTAGAGTTGAATACTGTGATTTTTTTCTTAAAATTATGATATCTAGGGTATGCTGTTTCCAGAGAATCTATAAAACGCATATAAGTTTGTTTTTTAGAGAACACTTCGTTTTTTAAGCTATCTCTTATTTTAATATCCTGATGCGATTTTTTTAATAAAAACAGTTGTTCTTCTACCTTTTTAATTTCACCAATAAGATCATATTCTCTATGAATTAAATAATCGGGAAGTTGAGCTAAGACCTTGGCTTTACTAGTTGTAATATTCTCTAATAATAATAAGGCTTTACTTTTTTCAATAAAATAGAAAGCAGTTTCTGGTTGGTTTAATAAATAGGCTGCTTCTGTAGCATTTAAATAGAAGTTTGATGCTTCTTCTCTCCAAAGTAATTTTGAAAATTCTTCTCTACTCTCAAAATAAATAACATCTACTATTTGGTCTGATAATGTATATAGTTTCAGTGCTAATTGTAAATATTTGGTTTGTAAGGCTTCATTCTTTATTAACATTAGAATGTTAGCCTTATCTATAATATAACCCAATACATCTACCTTATCGTTAACATCATGAAGTGCATTAAAATTTGGAATATCAAAAACATTAGTGTTTTCGGTTTGAAGAAATTCTGAAATGGCGTCATTATAATAAGATAGGGCAAGTTCATAGTCTTTTTCCTCTTTATGCAAATCTGCCAAATTATTGTATAATGATGCTCTCTTTTCGTTATCATTAACATAAGGTAATGCGTCATTGAAAAACTTTCGAGATTCTTTTAGGTTGTTATCTTTTCTATTTGTTATTCCTAAATTTATAAGTGAATTACATATATTTAATGAATCTGATAACTCACGAGATAACTCTAGAGATTTTAAGTATCTAAATTTAGCGTTTTCATATGCTCCAATCTCGTCGTAAAATGATCCTGCATTTAGTTCTTTTGTTATAATATCGGTGTTTTTAAACTCATATTCTAGGCTAAGTTTATCAATTCGTTTAATAATTTGTAGGACTTCATCTTTAAATTTTCTATTGTCAATTTTCGAATACGTATCTAAAAGATTAATGAGGGTTCGCCCCTCCTCTTTATAATCTTCACGTTCTTTGAGAATATATATGGCTTTATTATAAAATGAAATAGCTTCGTTAAAATCACCAAGATCGCAATAAGAATTTCCTAAAACTCTATATATTATTGCCTGTCTAATGGTTTCCTTTGGGTGTTTTTTCAGGAATGCTTTTCCGTATATGATAGATTTATTATATTGTTTTTTCTTATAGTATAGGTTAACAAGATTTTTATCATTCTTTAAATAAAAATTGTCTTCATCGGGAATATTCTTTCCAATATTTTCAATTTTTAAAGCATAAGCAATAGACTTGTCAAGATCTTTTCTATAAAACCCTTTTAACAAAGAATGATATATACGTGCAAGTTTATCCTGATTAACCTTATCTTCTTTGCCATGTATTAAACTGTCTAATAGTTGTTGTTTTTTATGTATATCTAAGTCTTCTTTCTCACATAGTATTTCATAAATATCTAAGAGAGATTTATCATTTTGAGCCGTTAAACCGCACGACCAAAAACAACATAATACCACAAAAAAACCTTTGTAAAACATTAAGCAAGTTAGATTTAAAGTTCAAATCATTAATATATAAATAAACAGTCAAATATCGCAGATAGACTTCATATAAAAATTCACAACCTCTTTTTTTAGAACACTGAAAATAAGTTGTTTAAATAAAAGAGGAGCGGTTAAACTCCTCTTTTGAGTTTAAATGTAAGATTTACCTAAACTTTAATTTAAACTGTGCTATAATCAATCTACATATAAAAATGCCGAATGCTTAATTTTGAATAATGAAGGTATATAAATACTACTTGCTATTACTTGATTTTTTAAAGTTTGAGCAGACATCCCATTTTGGTAATGATAGGCGCTATAAAATGATGCATAAGCTGCTGAAAAAGAGGTCCCGTTATAATAATAAGTTTCATTATTATAAACAAACGGAATGTTCTCACTTATTGCTGCCACATCAACTGAAATGTTCCCAAAATTGGAGAAGTCTGATAAGCCAATTGCTCCTGGACTAGAAGGACCTGTAGCTGTATTAAAACTTCCAGACAAACCAGCAATTGATAGAACATTTTCAGATTCAAAAGATGATGGAAAATGCGGTTCGTGGTCATTGTTTTGATGCTCATTACCAGCCGAGCAAACCACTAAAATATCATCTTCAACAGTATCGATAAACTTATTCAGAATTTCATAATCCTGATTATACCATCCAAAGCTCATATTTATTATTTTAATATTTCGTTTTTTAGTAGCATATTGAAACCCGCATAGCGCATCGAAATAATTTATGTTTCCGTTTTCATTGGCAATTTTTACTGGTAGCAATTGATAAGGCACATTATTACTATCTAAATTTGATGTTATAATATGACTTACAACTGTTCCGTGCATACTCAAGTGATTATCAAACGGATCATTATTATTTTCAACAAAATTCCAACCAAATAATTCTTCGCTATTGTTATCTATGCAAGCATCTTCACTGGCATTATATAAAAACGAATTCGAAAATCCGTCGTAGTGATAATTAATCCCTGTATCTAATACGGCAATAGTAATACTTTGATTAAGGGCAACAACTTTAGTAACAGCATCATCTAAGACTCCAAAGGAGTTAAAATTGAATGCTAATTGATCATGAGGTATACTAATTACTGGATTAAGATCTGTTCCTTCAATTTCTTCATCTACTTTCGCTGTTTCCTTTTTCTCCTCAATATTTATATTGTTCGTATTACTTTCATCAAAAATCCACAACTCAAGATTTTCATCTGCGCATTTGCATTGCTTATATTCAGTCACACCATATTCTATTCGTTTTTGTTGTTTTTCAAAATTTGTTGTTCCCTCAGGATACAAAATGATTAATTCATTACCTCCAGTACTGTTTCCATTTCTATGGTTTGACACTCTGTTTTTTTCACTATGGATATTTTCTTCACTTATTGTTTCTTTTTCACAACTCCATATAACTATCAGCGCTAATGCTGATAAAAATCTTAATATGCTTTTCATAATTTTATTGTTTAAATTAATATTGTTTAGGTAAAATAAAAGTTTCGGCTTGATATGTATCAAACCGAAACTCTCTTACAAGTATGTTATTCAATAACAACTCTTTTGGTTATTACCCCGTTAAGGGTTTTAAAATTAAATAGGTACAGGCCAGTTGGCAGATTTAAATCTAAACCAAATTCGATAACCCCTTTGCCCGACTTCTCCTTGTTGATGGTCTTAACCAATAAACCATCATATCTATAAATCTTCAATTCAACAAATGAAATCCCTTCTATCTCAACTCTTACATCCATTTGTCCTTTATTTGGATTTGGATATATTGAAACCTTGTCATTAGACGTTGTATCATCTGCTAACCTTAGTGTTGGCAAATGACAAGCCTGAGTTGACACTGGTGAGGTTGTTCCATCTGCACATATTGCCGTTACTTGCCATACAAAACACTTGCTCTGCAAACTTAAAGGCAATGTATGCGTTGTAAATGTGGTTGTAATTGGCGCAATAGAAACTCCTAATCTACAACACTCTATCTTGATTACACTTGGCGAACTAATAATATAAGACACTGCTCCAGGCACAGGATCCCATGTTAAATCACTTCCAATAGCTTGTAAATTACTAGGTGCTGTTAATCCATCACATTCTTTGGTCTCACATTCATAAATAAAATCAAAGGTGTAAACACATTCATGTCCTGCTGGATCTATTACAGTTACTGTAACTGTATACAACACATCAACATATACCAAAAATTGATTCGTATTCACGTCAACACCTGATGGGTTTCCTGCCCATGACACATTAATCGTTTCAAAATTTGTAATAGGGTCTCCATTACTATCAACCACTGTAGTAGATACAACTCCTGACTCGCATGGATCACAATCCTTTAACGCTTCCTTTGAACGTTCTAATATCGTAAATGCACGTTCTGCATCCGACTTACTAACTATCGTATTTGTAGCTCGTGATTCTAATCCATTAAATGAAGCTAATGTTGCTACTTCTTCATCTGGACATTCATCAAATACTACGGAAATATCATCCAAACAACAATCCTGCTCTATCAACACCGTTACACTTTCACTATAAGGATCTCCACACGTATCGAAACCTGTGATGTTAGCCGTAAAACTCGTTAAAGAACTCCCTGGTGGCACACAGAATAACCCATTTAAATCCGTTAATACTGGATCTGAGGTATTGTACACTGCGTTCTCTACATTGGTCGCATTAATTGTAACACAGTTTTCTCCACACGGAATCGTATAAGTTAACGTATCGGTTATGTCTTCTCCATTGGCTGTAATCGTTACAGCTTCTGGAACACAACATACTTCCAAATAACTAATGGTATATTCACAACCATTTGGATATGTTACCGTTACCTCATAAGTTTGATCCTCTACGGCACCATATAAAATATCTGATGTACTAATCTCTACACCATTTAATGTCCATGAAAACGTATATCCATCTAGTAATAACAATGGCGTATTACCATCTAAAACGCGGATTGGCCAAGAGTCTAACTCACATACATTATTCGTCTCACATAACTCCCAATGTGGCTCCACATATGGCTCGTCTAGACAGCAGTCTTGTTCTAGATTAACGGCTATATTTTGACTATATGGATTCCCACAAGAATCTACCCCAGTAATATTAGCAGTGAAACTTGTTAATGAACTTCCAGGCACACAGAAAAGACCATTTAAATCGGTTAATACAGGATCTGACGAATTATAAACTGCATTCTCTACATTTGTAGCATTTATGGTGACACAACTCTCCCCACAGGGAATAGTATAGGTTAATGTATTTGTAATATCGACACCATTGGCAGTAATGGTTATCGGTTTTGGAGTACAACACCCACTATCCAGTGGTTTTCGTGTTTCCTGCCATGTAAAGCAATTGGGTATCCACACACCATGTTTAATATAGTAAAACTTGTTTGGGTCGAGCCCTGTAAAAGTAGTACTTGTTCCTCCTTGAATATTTGATGCAGGACCAATGGTCACTGCGTCACTCGTTTGTCCTTCGACACTCGTTTCATAAACTCTCCACCATTGGGAAGGCACAGGATCGTTTGCAGTAACTGTGACATTATACGTATCCTCTAAACACTCGTATTCATCGATTGTAAATTGAGAAGAAATACTTGGAGGACAACAGTTGAGGCAAGCATATTTTAATGCTATTTGTACCCAATAGCAGCTGTTAACATCACTTGTCCATCCAATATAAAACTCGATATCTTCCACGACCTTCGGCTCTCCAGTATCTGGGCAAATTGGAGCATGCTCATTTGCGAAAGCTATGGTTGTTTCTAACATAGCCACCTGATCGGCAGGCGTATATGGACCTCCTCCTCCAGATCCATCGCACACTTGCCATATATCTGGTTCTATGTCTCCATTATCACATCCATAACTATAATCTACAATTTCTTGGTGTGTAAATTCACCTCCACAATCATACAGTAAATCTAAGTAGCAATCAACACCATTGTCTAAAGTCCCATCTGAAGACACATCATCAAATGGTGGATCACCATCAAAGCAATGTCCAATATCGGCCTCTCCATCGGCTCCTGTTAAATCAAACATTGATTGTGCAGTTTCGAAACAGCTTTCAAAATCTTGAGCATGTAGCATATTGCTAAAAAGAAATAGCATACACACTAGCAAGAAGTGCATCGTTGTTTTTTTCATAATAAAAGTAATTTTTGGTTGATTCCTACTCTATTGAATTAGGCTTTTCGGATACTGCCTTTAAACTATTTATAGTTAAGAGGCAAATAGATTATTTTGTTACCCAAAGAATTGGAACGTTTAAAAAAAAATCCGATTTATGTAAAATAAATCGGATTTTAATATCACGCTTTTTAAACTTTAAAAAGGGCTTATTCTATAACAACTCTTTTCGTTATTATTCCATTAGCCGTTTTAAAGTTGAACAGATACAAACCTGATGGTAAATTTAAGTTTAAGCTAAAATTTAAAGCGTCTTTATTGCTTACCTCTTTATTGATGGTTTTAACTAATAAGCCGTCATATCTATAGATTTCTAACTCCATAAATGAACTGTCTCTCACATCAACGTTAATATCCATTTGCCCTTTATTTGGATTAGGATGTATTGTAACCTCAGAGCGTTGTCTAGATTTAACAGGCCCATCACTCACGCCTTCACAACCGTCCCTATCTAATTGAAAAGTTCCAGATTCAGTTACCGTATTAACACATCCATTGGCATCAGTAATAGTCCAAGTCATTGTAATATTATAGGTTCCATTACTTAGTGTTTGGTAAATTCCATTTCCAGTCGTCACTATTGGAGTTCCTCCATTTATTGTAAATGAAAATTCTTCTTCAATAATATCGCTTGAGGCGCAACCAACATCGGTAGATGCTCCTATGAAATACAAACAATCGGTAATATATGTCACTCCAAAATCGATTATGTTTTGGTCGTCACATAAACAATCGTCTTCACATTCATAAATAAAATCAAAGGTGTAAACACATTCATGTCCTGCTGGATCTATTACAGTTACTGTAACTGTATACAACACATCAACATATACCAAAAATTGATTCGTATTCACGTCAACACCTGATGGGTTTCCTGCCCATGACACATTAATCGTTTCAAAATTTGTAATAGGGTCTCCATTACTATCAACCACTGTAGTAGATACAACTCCTGACTCGCATGGATCACAATCCTTTAACGCTTCCTTTGAACGTTCTAATATCGTAAATGCACGTTCTGCATCCGACTTACTAACTATCGTATTTGTAGCTCGTGATTCTAATCCATTAAATGAAGCTAATGTTGCTACTTCTTCATCTGGACATTCATCAAATACTACGGAAATATCATCCAAACAACAATCCTGCTCTATCAACACCGTTACACTTTCACTATAAGGATCTCCACACGTATCGAAACCTGTGATGTTAGCCGTAAAACTCGTTAAAGAACTCCCTGGTGGCACACAGAATAACCCATTTAAATCCGTTAATACTGGATCTGAGGTATTGTACACTGCGTTCTCTACATTGGTCGCATTAATTGTAACACAGTTTTCTCCACACGGAATCGTATAAGTTAACGTATCGGTTATGTCTTCTCCATTGGCTGTAATCGTTACAGCTTCTGGAACACAACATACTTCCAAATAACTAATGGTATATTCACAACCATTTGGATATGTTACCGTTACCTCATAAGTTTGATCCTCTACGGCACCATATAAAATATCTGATGTACTAATCTCTACACCATTTAATGTCCATGAAAACGTATATCCATCTAGTAATAACAATGGCGTATTACCATCTAAAACGCGGATTGGCCAAGAGTCTAACTCACATACATTATTCGTCTCACATAACTCCCAATGTGGCTCCACATATGGCTCGTCTGTACATACTTTGTCGCAATCTGTGATTTCAATATCTACGTCATAAGTGACCTCACATAATTCTCCTGTAACATTATCTTGTAGATTAAAAGAAACTGTTACAGTATAACTTCCATTTTCAGTATAAGAATGACTTGTAGAAACAGGTAACCCCGTAGTTGTTTCTTCTAATGAGTCGTCCCCAAAATTCCATGTAAATTCCTGAATTAAGGTCGCGCAACCATCTATACCAAACCCACTAAAATGAAACGAAGCATCACATGCATCAACAGAGTAATAGATTTCTCCTCCATTAATGCAGTCACATGCGCTAGATGAGCAATCTCCAATAGGTTCTGGCATTTCAAATAAACGATGACTTGCACAAAAATCATATCCAAACCAAGGTTCAATTGTTCCTGGATCTGTATAATCATAAAACCCTTGCATAATCCATGTTTCTACACTAAAAGGTGTATTAGTATTAAATGTAAGTTCATAAATTAATGCGTTACTATCTACCAAATTTGGCACGCCTAAATACACCCAAGTGTTATCTGAATTTGGTCTGATATAAGCATGAAAATCTACTGGGTTTCCATCTGGTGTATGTATAGAACATAAATCAATTCTAAAATTATATGTATAATCATTAGTGTCATTACAAACAGCTTCAACCTCAACGAGATCAACTTTAATATTTGGAATTGCCGCATCACTTAATGACTCTAGATTAGAGAAACCAAATGAGTAAAAGCAACATAAAAAGCCTAATACGGCTATCAAATAATTTTTTTTCATAATTAAATTGGTTTATAAATTAGTTCTTACTCTATTGAAATAAGGCTTTTCAGATTTCGCCTTCAAGCTAAATTGAATCGATTCATAAGTAAGAGGGGTTTTGGGTTTTTTGTTACCCAACATTTTTAATTAACTTACACCTAATTAATTATCAACCTATTGTTGTTATATGAAAAATGATGATTTTATTCGTCAGTTTTTAGAAGGAAACCCAAAAGCCCTTGATCATATTTATACTACGAATTTTACGTATGTCTCGCATTATATTACAAGTAGAAGCGGCAGTATAAAAGATGCTGAAGATGTGTTTCACAATGCGTTACTAATTCTATATGTAAAACTCAAAGAGAAAAAAATAAACATACAATCATTTGACAACTATCTATTTACAGTTTGTAAAAATCTATGGAAAAGAGAAAACTCTAAAAAGAAGGTAACAAATACAGATGTTTTTCCTCTAGTAAGTGAAGAACTAAATTTAGCCTCTTTTTATTTAGAGCACAGTCAATGGGAATTGTACAAAGAAAAGTTCGAGTTACTTTCAAAACAATGCAAGGTGATATTAAAAATGATATTTGAAAAAAACTCTTACGAAAGTATTGTTAAACGGTTTTCTTATTCATCTCAAACGGTGGCAAGACAAAGAGTTTTTAAATGTAAAAAAAGATTAACCCAATTAATTAAAGAGGATTCTAGATATTCTAATCTTAAATTATAAATAATGAGCTTAAACAAAGATATCGATGATAGAATTATGAAATATCTTGATGGTCTAATGACAGCAAAGGAAATTGCAGATTTTGAGCAAGACCGGGAAGATAATGCTGAGTTAGATGATATGGTTTCGATACTGGAAAACATGAATGTTATTTATGATGACAGTAACTGGCCTATGCTAGGAAGTGACACAGAAAAACTAAAAGAAGCGCGTCTACTTTTTAGTAATGACGATGTACAATCATTTTCTAAGAAAGTAAAATCATCGGAAACTAAGTTTAAGAACAAAGCGCCTAAAACAATTAAAAAGCCGTTAAAATTCGTGTCAAGCATTGCAGCCGTTCTATTGCTAGCTCTTTGTATTAACTATTTTTTTAACTCAAACACCTCTGCAAATGAGCTTTTTAATGAATACTACAGCACTCAAGATTTACCATCATTTGCAACAAAAAGTAGCAATATTAATACTCTAATTGAAGCCGAAACATTATTTAAAGAAGAAAAATATACTGAAGCTTTACAGCTTTTCGATGCCATTACCGATGATTCAGGTAATCCAAATATTTTAATCTATAAAGCAGTATCTAATTTAAATCTTCAGCAGTACGATACTGCTTTAAAACACTTAGATAAGTTAGAAAAAAGTAATGCTATAGATTTTCACAAAGCCTATTGGTTTAAGGCTTTGTTACACTTAAAGCAAGATGAAAAAGATAAAGCAATTTTCAACTTAAAGATACTCACAAAAAACGAAGGATATTTTAATCATGAAAAAGCTATTCGTTTATTAAATGCCTTGAATTAATCTAAAAATTAACTCACCTCCCTTTCCAGCTTTTAATGATTTCTGGGTCGTATAGTGCATATCCTCTTCGATCTGGGTCTTCGGTAACATTTAAATACGTTTTATAGAATCGTACTATTTGATTAAAACTATATCCATAAACACTACTATTTCTTGGGACTACCATAACCCTTCTACCGCTTGCTCCACCACGCTCATAATCTGAGCCAGTTCCGGGTAAAGCTGCATAAGTTTTAACTTTAGTATTGTGAGCCATTTGACCAGAATAGGTATGTACCATACCTCTAATTAAGAAGCCCTTCACTTCCAATAGTGTTCTAGAAAATCGTCTGGTATTAGTAGTACTTGGTGTTCTTGATCTAAAGAAAAATAAGGGGTCGTAGGCAAAATTCCTATCTGCAAATTCTTGGGTAAAGGATAGGTCAAACGTATCAGTATCTAAATGTCTTCCATAGCGTTTTGCTCTAAATTGTGGTGAACGCAATACCTTCTGAATAACTTTTTTATAAAGTCTACTTGCCGCACAACCCCAAACCCATACATAAGCATTATTTGCAAAAGCATTTTTATAATATAACCATCTTGTGAAATCCATATTAATCACATTGGTATCTTTTCTTCGCCCGTCTTTATCCCATGGATCACGTGTTCTAGATTGTGACCCATTGGTCTTAAACTCGTCTCTTTCAAATGTATTGACAAGTACGGGGCCTCCCCTCCAGCCATGACCTAAAACAGAAAATTCATAAACCGTTCCTGGTTCGTTTTTTCCTATGTTTTGAATATATGAATAAGCATCAGTAATAGATATCACGTTGGTGTTGGCCTGAATAAACTTTCGTTCTTCCGAATAATGTGTCGCATCATCTATGGCATCAAAACTGTCATTTTCCAGAGTCCAATGTATAGCGCCATTATTTACTGTACCTTTATCTACACGTCCATGACGAACATCAAATAAAATAAAATTCACGTTAGGATCTGTGCGCCAAGCACGATGTTGTCTTATTAAAAACGCCGCTCTTCTTTTTGCAATGGTCGCAATATTAGTTCTCCCATTGTGGTATTCATATCCGGCAACTAAAATCACATACTTTTTCATTATACACTTATTGATCAATAACGGGCTGTAGTTCAGATAGATTTACTTTTTTTCCCACATCTTGTTTAAGTTTATCTTTAACTGAAGCATTTACTTCCTGAACTTTGTAAGTCTTAGGCATTGTCAATTTAGAATAGTCTACATATTTAGCAATAAGTGACGTGTCTAGTGTTATAGGGCCATCAAATCTAGGCGGTCTGGGAGGTCCTACTGGACTTGGATCTTTAGCATTATCTAACTTATAAGCAAGATCATTTAACGCATACTCATATTTAGTGAGCATCGCCATTAACTTAGACATATCTACAGTTAGGTTATTTACTTCATCATTGAGTTCTTCATTTTTATTTGCAAGAGGCAAACTAAAAAATCCAACCACAAGAGTGGATAGTATCACTAAACCCATAAACATCCAAATTGTCTTAACGGCAATTTGTCTTGGCTCTTCTCTTTTTAACTCTGTTTTCATTAAATAATAGGTAAATCCTATCATCAACAATGCAAATCCCGACACACCATAACTTAAAAGTTTGCCGCCTAACATATCTACTACATTTTCCATTTTTTTAAGGTTTTATTGTTATTTCTTTTGTTATCACTTCTTTAAATTTTCCTTTTTCTTTGTTTCCATTTATATAGCGTTTAATAACTCTCATAAATAAGGTTCCTTCGTCTTCTACAACAAAATCTATTGGACTTGGTTCTTCTTCATTTGTGAATTCGACATCATCTAAGACTATTATAGTACCATCCTCCTTTTCTAACTTAAACTCCATTCTAACATAATCTAGATCTTCGTTTTCTAAACCTGGCCCTTCCCAAGTCACGGTTAAAGTATTATCTTGTTTTTTCACTTTAGGCTTCAATAAGAGCGGACCTCCTTTTGTTTTACCTTCTTCTAAATGGGTTAAATCTCCCTCTTTGGTAATCGCAGTGAATTTATAGTCAACCTCGTCGCCTTTATTAAGAACAGGAATTGTAATTTCTTCAAGTGTGAATTCTGGTTGTTTTGCTCTAAATAATTGACTAAATTCAAAATCATCATTAGGAGCTTTATAATTTATTTGTAACAATATTTCTAAATAGTCCTCTGTGTTTCCTGTAATTACAGGAATGATATGTGCGTTTTTAAATTCGAAAGGGTCAGCCACTATGGCTTCTTCATCAATGAGTGCAGCTGGGTTCTGTTTAAGCGTAGGACGTCCATCTAAAAAATGAAAATGACGTTCTTCTTCTATAGTAGCTTCATCATGCGGATGGGTTCTAATTCTCCAAACTTCTTCCTTATTTGCATCTGAAAGCGTAAGTATCTCTTGATTAATTTGTTTTCCGTTTTGATCTTTCGTTTTTATATAAATATCTACACCACCAACTTTGGTACTGTCTATGTTTCCGTATTTAAAAGTGAATGCCTTTAAAGGAGCTAGCACTTGAGGAATAATAATTAAGTCTTGTGATGTGCTAAAAATCACCTTACTAAAAATACTTACTGGTGAGCTCATATTATCTAAGTCATCACGATACGTAAATTTCACCTGATAATAATATCCTGCTGGTTCATCTGGTTCGGTAATCCAGGCGATATTGTGTTTTTCTTGATCGTCTTTCGTTGTCGTGTAACTTATTAATGGAACAGCATCGTTTGGAATAGCAAATCCTTCCGTTTGAGATACTGCATTTTTTCCATCTTTCTTTCTCCAAATAAGAACCTCGGCACTTAATAAATCATTGGTATCGTTTTCAAAATCATGAAGCATTTTTGTTTCTAAATGTTGCTCTCTCCATAAATCCCCAAAGGTGACGGTTTGTGTATAATTTTCTAAATCATCTTTAATCTGATTTCCCATTAACCAAAGATGTGATTGCGGATTATGCGTTTTTATAGTGGCAGATCTTTGACGGTAATCCACAAATATTTTCTTGTTATGAAATAGTTTTTTTCTTTGAAATTTATAAGCTACTCCAATCAAAATGCCATCACCTGGAGTTGGGTTTGGTGCTCCATCTGGGAGGTCTGGAATTTCTGGAGACACGTAAGGCCTGAAAAGTTCTCGCATTACTTTATCTGTAAATTCCTTTACCATGTCATCTACCATTTTTTTCATATCGGCATCTACAACTTGAGATATGATATTTACTTTTATATCTCCATCTTCTATCAGTTTTTCTTTAATGAATTCAAATTCGGCCTTTGCCGAAACCGTAAGTTCTCCATATTTTATGGCCGCGCCTGCCGCTACCATATGAGATACTTTCGTATGACATCGATCTAAATCTGCTTCTATAGTCATGTCTAAAGCAGGACGCATAGCTTTAAGTTTTAAATCGTACAGCACGCCAGCTACAGAGCTTCGGTCTCCCTTTAAGGTTGCTGCAATTAAGCTCGCTCCTTTTCTATCTAATCTCACATTAAATACAGCCTTTAGATCACTACTAGATAATGAAGGTTTTTTAGATCCAATAACACTCTCAACAAAGGACTCTTCGTTAATTAAATCTTCATTTTCAGTAGAGGCATCTAAAACAATTAAATCTATTGAGCCATCATACCATTCTGGTGGTGTGAAAATAAAATCTTCTTGTACTTTATATTCATCTATCAGTATTTGCCTAGCCTCTTGTAAATGTCTATCATTAGCAATACACTGTACACCTAACGACATTATTGCTCCTGCAGAATCTTCTAGTTCTTCAAGTCCGCCTTTAATTGCTCTACCTTCTTTAAATATTTGCAGAAAAAAGTCGTAGGCTCGTTCCTGATCTGGATTATCTGAGATGATTGGGGCTAACCCTACTTCGCTAGGTAAAAAGTATATAATATTTTCTTGCTCATGATCTCCATAGAACAAGATGTTTTTATATGTACCATATGGTTTTGATAAATCTAACATAATTACCAGATGTTTTCAGGAATGGTTATTTCTATTTGCTCAGAACTAGAGGTCTTCCAGTTTGATTTGTAACGGTCTCCGCTTTCACTTTTTACCTTTAATCTATACTTGTAATCAGTTGCAGAAGCGTCAATCATGTCATGAGTAAATGTGATGATATCTCCAACAGCATTAAATTCTAACTTCTTAGAATCGTCTGAACTCATTTTAATGTTGTTCTCCTCGTCTTCGTACATTATTGTAAGACGAACTTCTTTAATCTCATAGTCTTCAAAGCTGGGCGCCTCAATGAGCTTTGCTTTTATTGTACGCTCAGGTTTAACGTTATCCTTTATCATTAAAATTGGTCCGTTATGTGCTTTCCAAGCACCTCTCCTAATTGTACCATCAACTGTAATTTCTGTAGCCTTATATTCTAAAACCTCTTTTGGAGTATCAAGACTTGTGACAACCGCCAAGCTATGTGTATTAAGGTCTTTAGTGAAATTAAACTTCTCTTGAATCCAAGTTTTTCTAGTATGCTCCCAAATACGGATTTCGGTAATTATCTTTGAAGTTTTTTCCCAATCAACTTTGCTCATTAATTCTACAGACCACTTATTTTCAAAGGGGTTAGGAATAAAGAAATTAAAGTCCTGATGATCATCTAAGTCTAAAACATATTCTTGAGATCCTTCGATGTAATAGATAATTTGCAGATCTATTTTAACGGGATGCAACTTACTATAAAGGAGTGATAATAGTTTTTGGTCTTTATCATCTTCCTTTAGTAAAAACGACTGGCTCAAAATCTTTTTGTCAGTATCACGTTCTTTAACATGTATTGTACTTTCAATAAGGTGTGTGTTTTTAAAGATGGATGTATCATCTATTCCTATTTGAAGTTTTATATTTTCGAAATATTCGGTAGGATTAAAATATATAAACTCTGATGTTGTTTCCTTCCAATCTACTTCCATCTGAGCAGGCAAACCTGTTCCTTCATTATCTAAGTAAATTGTAGTTTTATAACTGTATTTATAGGTATTTGCATGCTGCCTTGTATACTTAAAAGTTCCTTTTACTAGTTCGGATTTATTAAATATAAAGGTGTGCTCATTTTCTTTTTCATTATTGGTTTCATCCCAAACAACACAATCAATTTTAACGGTTTTGATATTATCAATTTTAAACGTGTCCACTGCAATATCTACTGTTACAGTTTCAGTTCTAAATGGCATCTTATCTAACTTAATCCATTTAAGTCTATCTCCTAATCCTCCAACGTTTTCAATCATACTAGATAGCAAAGCTTGAGGGTAAAATGGATACTTTTTAACCTTGCGTTCTCTAAGATCTACAATGAGTTCATTAGTTTGAACCTCATCGTTGTTTCTTAAAATGTAGTGTGACCCAGGAATGATTGAAGAATGAATCATACCCACAGCATGAGCTAATCGGTTTTCTATTTTTTTACTCGCACTCAATGGTGGCACCGAAGGTTTAAACAAGCGTTTAATTGCTTCTGTTTTTAATTCATTTAATAATGTTTTTGAAGCATATTCTGTAACGTCTGGATCGAGTTCTTCAATTTCCATTTCAACCAAACTGGTTTCTTTCAAATCGTCTAGAGTATTGCTAATTTCTTCTCTAAAGAATATGAGGTTCTTGACTTTCATATCTTCAAAGTGCTTGTAAATACGTTCCCATTTAATACGCATTCGCGCTTTAAATGTAGGAGCTATTCCGAGCATATTCAGTTCATAATACACGTGTCCTGCTACCACATCTTCATTCAAAGCAGAGACGAGTCGCTTAGCCTCTTCTCCAGATGTTTTAACAACTAATGCTGCTCTATTGTCACCAAATATTGATGGCGAAATTCCAGAACTCACATACCAGTCTTTTGGGTCAGGTTCTTCTCCAGCCGATGCCAAAACCATATAAACTTTCCCATCTGTTACTGTTGCTGGAATAAGACGTTTAGCATCCATTCCCCACTTTTCTTTAATTTGGAGTTTTGCGGTTTCTAAAATTTGCTCTGAGGCTTTTAAGGAAACTTCTAAAGATAAGCTCGTATCCATGACCTGATTAATCTCTTGGTCTGTACTACTTTCTGGCAAAATTGTATATGCCGAAATTGCTGGTCCTTCTGCTTTTTCAACGATACAAGGCTGTATATTAACATAATAGAATGTTTCAGAGTCTCTATCATCTCTAAAAATTGTGAGATTCCCCACGTCCATAAATGGTGGCTGATAACTTAACATGATACTATGGATTTACGTCTTTAATGATTAAAAATTTGCCTTTCCCTTCAAGGTTTTCAACTTCTATTTGATCTCCTTGTTCTGGATATAAAGTCAATGAATAATTGTACGAATCATGTCCTTCATCAATTCTAGGAATAAACCAATTTAGTGGCTTTTGAGCGCTTTCTGAGTTAAGAAAAAATTGATGTCTTATATCTTGAGTCCCATTTTTGTAAGCCATTTCAAGGACAACATTTTGGTACTTTTCACCAATTTTTAATCGACTCACATCAATCCCAACTTGTAAAATAGGAAGTATTAATGTTTGATCTCCTGAACTATCAACCCAACCACTTTTCGAAAATAAATTATCTCCTACAAGTTTATAGCGATATCTAAATTCTTGCATATCTCTATCTAATTGAACTAATTTAGCCGTTACTGGTTCCCAATCATCCTCGGCAGCAAGCTCCACTTTATCTTCACTTGTAAATTGATTGTTTTCATCTTTATACTGAAACTCTACAATGATTTTTTTCAAGCTCTGATCTGGCGACATTCCTAACTCGACATCTACTTCTAGGGTGTCTTCGTATGGATTTGGTGTAAATATATCTCCAGGTTGGTTTTGGGTGAAATAGTATTTTTGAGATGGCATTTCTATGACTTTCCCATTTTTACTGAAATAGGTTACGGTATATTCTATAGGCGCATCAATATGCTTATAGATAGCACGCTCTAGTTTTTTGCCATCAACCTCTTCTGGTGTAAACAACAATGTTGTTTTAAAATGATCTGGATCGCTTTCATTTTTATAATTAATATCCACTTGAATATTAATTACTTTATTATCTCCAGATAGTGAGTTTAACGTTGAATGTGGCTTAAAATTAGCAACCATCAATCCTACTTTTCCAACTTCAATATTTATTAATCCGTTGGTCTCTTTTACTGGTATAACTAGTGGCTCTGAAACCCCTTTAAAATACACCTCTGAGGTGTATTTTACGACGGCATCGTCTTTTTTAGGTCGTCTAAACAGCCATTTATTTTTAGTGGTATTTTTATCAAACAACCACGATTTTGATTCTTCAGCCGAAGGATACTCCGATATTACTTTTACTGACGATACGAATGGTGCTTCTTCCCATGGCGCATTTACTTGTAATGGAATTTCAACGGTTCCAACAATATCATCTGCCAAATCAACCACCTTAGTAATATTCTTTTTGTTAGCTTCAGAAACACCTTCTAAAAAGTTCATAATCGTTGCTTGAGGTGCCATTTTCCATTCCACCACATCACGTTGAGTAAAACGAAGTTCAACAAACGATTTCACCTCTTCCTTCATCAGTTCAATCATAGAGGTTTTGCGTTCCTCCTGAGTCATACCATGAATTCGAGATTTAATAATTTCTTTTACTTTTTCTTCGATTAGTTTAATGGCCATATCTCTCAACTCACTTACATGCTCGTCTGATATTTCGGTAGAACCTTTTTTAATTTCAATATTCAAAAGCCCTTCTTCTGTCATTGTTTCTACAACACTTGAAACATCTATACGTTCTACATCTGCATCTGAACAACCTTGATCTTGATTTTTCCAAACGCGGTCTACTTTTCTATCAATTTGTGATGTTTGCGTAGATCCTGCCCAAGCTCTTATTTCTAAACTTGGTAAGCGTAGTCTAAACTTTAAATCGTATCGCGTACTTATAGCCTTATCGCCTTGCTGCAATGCTTTATACCAAACAGCTGCTCCGTCTGGACTTAAACGAATGGCAAAGGCAGCATTATTATCGCCAATTAAACTTGCTGGTCCTCCTGCAGATGACCAAGACACCAAACCACCTTCTTTCTCTTCAAGAAGTGTCACGGTACCATCGGTATACTCTAAAGCCCCAAACGTAATTTCTCCTACTCGAGGCACATCTGGCTCAGGGACTCTATCCTCGCCTCTGGCCCGAGCAATTAAGCCCAAACGTTCTTTTTCTAATTTTACAATTTCACGTCGGCGTTGTTGTTGTATTTTCATACTTTTCAACTTTGCTGCCGCTTTTCTTTTTTCCTCTTCGGAAATCCCTAGGTTAATATCAAAATTGATATATCCTCCAGCTAAGCCTGCTGTAGAATTATCTGCACCATCTGCTTTATCTGTCCAAAACAGGCCATTAAAAATAGGCATATCACCATCCATTCTAATCTGTGGTGTTGAACGCGCTAGGTAAAACATATTTGGGTTCTCATCGTCTGGATATGCAATGATATCGTCGAGTACTGTTATTTGTGGTAAAGTTGTCATATCTAATGTTTTTTGTTTATCGTTTATGGTTTAGGAGGAAATACATAGAGAAAGTCTGTATACATACTTCCTGCTTCTTGCCACTCTCCTTCATTCACTGAAGAAGTAGTTACAGTATTGATCCTGTAGTCATATTTTCTATTATCAAAGTCTATGGATTGTAATAATTGTCTTGCTGTTTTTGACATTTTTATTACACCTTCGGGTTGGTCTTTATTTAATACGATAGAAAATGTATTATTGGGATCATCTTTTAATCTTGTTTCGATAAGTAAGCTAATCACGTTCATATATAGTAAGCGTTCGTCCTCCGAAAGTGTGCTCCAATTTTTAAATGGTGGACAGAGCACCTTTAAATTCCAAATTTCTGAATCTCCTGAAGCACGATCTATAACAGAATTCATTATAACTTCTGAATTAATATCTGCTCGCACTCCGTAAGGTTCACAGACCAGAGCTGTCCAAACCATATTTTTATCAGGAATAGAATCAACAGATGTGCCGTCAAGATTAATATCCACCTCTTGTTGTGGTTCAATTAAAGGCCAATTTTTTTCTCTTATGGTTGTTTTTAGGTCATTATCAACATGGTGCACTTCTTTTTTTTCTTCATCTACTGAAAGTAAGGTAAGCTCAACACCTTCGAGTTTTAATGGTATATCTGTTTTATTAATGAGTTTAAAACCTGATGGCCAAGAAGTTTGTCCGTTGCTAGAAATAAGCATTTCAGTATCAAGGTGAATATTTTGTAACTTCTCTAAGTTTAATTCAACATTAATCGGTTTACTTTTTGTGATAATATCTTCGCCTTCTTCTTTTTCTTGAAGTTCAAAGAATATTTTACCAATATTAACAGCTCCTCGTAAAAGTTCTCTTTTAAAAACCTCAAAAGACTCTAGACTAAAATCTCCTGTAATGGCAAACCCTTTAACAGGATCTATATTTATGAGTTCTTTTTTAAATTTACCAGATAAAGGATCATCGTCTAAAAATCTATCTTCTATTACAAAACTTACTTCTTTATAACCTTCAAGTCGAAGGTCTTGAGCATATTTAATTTTACCTCCAAATCTATCGCTTAATTCGCGCATTAGATCTTTTTTAGCTTTCGGATGAAAATAAGGGATCATATGAAAGATCACCTTAATACGATACACATAGGCTTCAGTTTCATTTTTTATTTTATATAGATTAATATCCACCATTGGTTGACCGAGTCTATCAACGGCTATTCTATAAACTTGAGGCAAGAAGAGTACCTTATTAGGATCATTTGTTAATCTATAATAAAATGAATGATCTTCATTATTACTAGCTTTATTAGCAAGTGTCCATTTATAGTCTTGAATTTCAAGATTGGAGAAGATTCCTCCAAACACCTCAGGATCATTTGGTTCGACATGCTTAAACAACTCCGTTTTTACAACAACTTTTCGAGGCTTTACATCTTTGTTTTTAACCTTTTTCGCTGCAACATGTATCGGTTTACGTGTTCTTGGGTCAATTGCTCTTCTCGCTTTTCTTATTGTGAATGGAGGCTTTTGCCACCATACGTCTGCAAGAACTTCAAACTTGGCCAAAATATTTGGGCTTGTAAATGCCTTATAAATGGCGTCTTTAACGTCTGCTTTAATTAAAGCATGTGCGTAAATGTGATTTGAAACATTTAATGCTTGAATTGGATTGGTTTTGGTAATCGTTAACGGAATTGTTTTAGTTGCTCCATTATGTTCATAATGAAATTTAATTTTAAGTTCTCTATAAGCCAACGGAATAACATTAGGTTCATCCCGATAAGCCTCTATAATTATTTTGAGATGTATATCTTCGTTATCGCCTTCAGAAAATCGTAATGCCTGTTCTCCTGGTATTTTTTCTTCAGTAGTTTGAAGTTTAAACCTAAATTTCGGCCTTCCGTATTTCTTCCTATTATATTCATATACACCATCACCAGAGGGAGCCGAATTTAAAGTATTTGTTATAGGCTGAATGAGCACAGCATGCACTTGAGTAAATAACTTTGCGTTATAGGCCTGAAACTGCATCTTTACAGGATTAATTTGCGTTAATCCTTTCAGCGTAACTGGGTTCTGTGAACTTTTAGCTGCTACTCTTGATCTTATATCTCTTGGTTTCCTCTGAATTGACATGAATTAAATTTTTATATGATTATTAGGCGATGATCTCTTATAATTAAGCAAAGACCTATTGAGGTGTTACAATTGGATCTTCTGTACCTGGCTCAACTGGTGGCAATGGATCTTCAATAGGCTCATCGCTGCCTTCTGGGTCTTCTAAAATGAGAATGCCTCCTTTTGTTTTTTCCATAGGTATATCCACTACCTTTCCATCTCCAGCATACTTTAACGTACATTCGAATTCATTTCCTCCAGGATGAAAAGACAGAATCTCAAATGTTTTTAGAAAGTCGCTTTGATCTAAGCGGATGGTATCCTGCTTTTCGTAGTTATTGTTGGTATCCTTATAGCTTACTGTAGCGTAAACCATTTTCCATTTGGTCCAATCTAACAAGCCTCCATCAATAGTTAGTGCTTGTCTGTGACGTTTAAGATCTATTGGCGGAATATCCTCATCACTTTTGGCTACTTCCCAATCTGATGTCACGACCAAACCATCTACATATTGTACAAAGTGACGATACTTAAAAGAATTTGTAGCGCCTTCACGAAGTCGCATACTCCAATCCCAAGTTTCTGAACCTGTAAACCATTTTGAAAATTCTTCTGTAATGACATTTGCTTTATCTTCATAGATGATTTCAACTTTTGCCGTAGTTACAGAATTAGTATCCATTAACACATCAAAAGAGGCTTTTGCTCTTCCCACGAGATCATCATCAATTGATAATACTTCTCTCGTGTCTTCTATGTAATCTGATTCGCTTTGCGTACCATCTAAATAGATCCATTTTTTCTTGTAGCGATATGATTTATCTTCATGACCATACATAAAACATTTCCACGTATCTGAAAGAGACTCTTGGTTTAAACGAATTTGCTTCTTTGAATCTGGCTTGTTAGGCTCAGCTTTGTATTCCATGTCAACAACAACTTCTTTAACCATTGTCCAATCGATATCACCGGCAGTCACCTGAGTTGTTATAAACCCTAACTTATCGTAAGACACATTAAGAACACGATCACTAATATTATTAAGCTGTATTGGTGGTGGTGCATCGGCAGTTCCTTTATATGATATTTTGGCTTCAGCATTGTAAAAATCAACTAATTCTCCCTTTGCATTTCTAGCCATACTTACTCTAAAAGTGAAAACTTCTTCCCCTGTTTCGAACAAGAATGACTTTGCATTTTGGCGTACAATACCAGATTTATGATCCTTTTGTTTGTAGTTCACATTTACAATAACAGAGTCTATATTATCTAGAACGAAATCGGCATTCACTTTTACCTGAACCTCAAGCATTTGTACTTCTGGACTACTTACATCAATATATCGAACAGCTGCTTTACGTTCACTTTCTGTAAGCTGAACAGACAATGTTCCATTAGGGTATCTTAAAAACTCAACAACTCCATTTTTCTTAAAATGAAAATTGATATCAGATACACTAGTTTTTTTAATATCATTTCTAAAATAGTAGTAATGGTCTTGATTCTTAACTCTTTTATCTCTATGAGTTAGCTTTAAATCAGAATCTGGTTGTATGCTCGTACCAGTTGATGCACCCTCTTCTCCTTCATCTTCATCCTTACTATCTCCTATAAATGCGGTTTCAAAAAATGATTTAATTATGGTCCCAAAGATGAGTTCCATTAAAGACTTTCTTAAGTTATCTTCTACTTCTTTTTTCTCGGCACTATTAGATGCCATATCTCCATAATCGGTTATTTCAATTCTAACAACTTTTCTATCAATCATTTGCTCTACTAACGAATTGATATCTTCTTTATCAACATCAACCTTATGATCATAGGTTGTTGTTTTTTTAGAGTACGTCACACCTAAAAACTTCTTAGTTTTTGTTCTTTTTCCTTGTTGAATGTGTTTTTTATAAGTTTCTTTTTGGGTTTGTAAAAACTCATATATTTGAGTTCCTTTAGCCCTAACTTTTACTTCAAGATTTGGAATATGAGCATACCCCTTTAAATCGTATCTAACAATCGCCTGAATGGGTGTTTTTTCATCAGTCCCTTTTTTTGTTTTGAATCCTTTTGAAAGCGCATCAAACATGAGTTGGGCACCTTCCACACCAAATGTGGCATACACTGCAGCCGAGTTAGAGGCTGTTAAGGATGGTTTAACTTCAGAGCTAGAACTTTTTTTGAATGTATCACCAAGCCCTTCCAATATTTCTAATCTTACTGTTCCGTCTTTCCAAGTTCCTGGATAGGTTAAAATAGGTTCAATTTTCCTTGTTGGCACTGCTCTTTTGTAACGTTTATGATAGCGACGAACGAACGCATGCGATTTTTGATTTAATATCTTTTTTAAGTAAGTCGTTGCAATTTTATGCTCCTCTTTAGACAAGGATAAATCGACTGTAACCAGTAACTGTCCTAATTGGGTTTCAACAAGTTCTTTATTGGAGCTACTTGCGTAGGCTATATCTGCATTTCTTGAGAAAAAGTTATAACTCAAAGCAGGTTTTCCATCTTGATCTCTTGCCACAACTGGTGTGGATCTTAAAGCATAAAATATATTGTCTTTTTTATGATCTCTAAATATTTCTACGTCTGGGAGTCCTGGAACTCCAATTTTATCTAATAATGAAAGCATGATATTGTGTGTTTATTTGTTATTCGTTTTATTTAATTCACAGTTGTTATTGGCAACATGAGTTGTGGTGTATTTGGAGGTATAGCATAGCTTTGCTCTTCTTGTGATCCATCTTTGGCAAAAATGCGAACGGCTGCTGTAAGTGCTACTGTAACTGGTAAATCTGGTATAATAGCAATATCTTCTACCTTACTCGAGTTTAAAAACAACACTGTATTACCTGGGTGAGATGGATCTGTACTACTTAAGTTAATTTCTATTGCAGCTAGACGTCCAGCAAAAGTGGCTTGACCTAATAAAGTAGCAACTTTTAAAGTCCTAAATCCGCTATTATCTAAATTAATGAAGGGTTGTTCTGTATCGTAATTAATCCAGTTACCTTCAAGTAATCTACCATCATTAAGTATAAATCGGCTTCGTCCTCTCCATTGTCTCGGATCTGATTCTTCTACTAAAACAGCAAAGGACTTGGTTGGAATTTCTGGTGTAAGACTAAGCGTTGTTTCTTTCTCTTCAGAATCGGCTGTAGTATATTTAATATCTACCAATGTTTGTCTCACTAAGTTATTACTACTAGCTAAGTTTGGTGTGATATTGAATATTCTTGCAAATGGTCTATCAACCACAACTTGAGAGTCTTTTATATTCTCTTCTTCAAAAACCAGTTTTTCATCTTTAAAGAAAAACTCTTGTTTTAAGTAATAATCGTATTGATTCTCCTCTGGAGGGTGAATTAAATAGCGTTTCATTTCGGCATTTGCGCTATTTAATATTGTGGTTCTTCCATTTGCTGATTTGGAAGGCGCTAAAAAGACTTGAACCGAACGAATACCATCATCACTAAACTGTAATTCACCAGCTTGAATCTCAACGGGAATTAATGGAGAATGTGTATCCATATTGATACTTAAGGCACGATCTGTTTCGTCTTCAAAAAGCTGAGATGTGATTTTAGTTTCTGGACTTCCAATAATAGATCCTGTATTATGAATAAATTCTACTTGATAATCATAAGACAATGTTCCATGGTCATCAACAAAGAATTTTATTTTATCACTCAAGTTATTTTGATCTAGAGTAATACTGTGTTCGTGCACACGTTGTGACTTGTCTCCTTTATTGCCTTTATATCCGTAAGAAATATGTACAATGGCTTCTCGAACATCATATTCTTCAAAATCAAAACTTGCTCTAACTTCTAATTCTATTTCTTTAAATGGTCCTTCATTTAGACGAGTTATCATTAATTGTTTATCTGCATCAAAAGCAGTACCTGCCAATGTTAATGCTCCGTTAGGATGATATTTAATCACTTTGGCTTCGGCCTTATCAAATGTGAACTTTCTTTTTATTTGTTGTGAAATTTCACGTCTTCTCAGTGTATATCCAACATTAATATCGACATCTAACGCTGAAGATGTTTCTTCTTCTTCCGGGTTTTCATCTTCTCCAGATTCTCCTCCAGACTCACCTCCATTGGGAGTCTCATCTTCTGAAGGTACCGTAACGCTATTGTCAGGCGGATCAGTGTCTCCACCCGTTTCATTGTCACCTCCAGAGTCTTCTCCCTCTCCTGTTTCAGCTTCTCCTTCTGGACGATCATTATCAGAGTTTGTTCCATCTACGCTTTCTTCTCCATTACCTTCTGTGGTATCATCGTCTTCCCCAGAACCTTCTTCGTCTGTTTCTTCTCCTGCTTCTTCATCGGTCTCATCATCTTCCATGTCTTCTTCCTCTTCTCCTGATTCTTCTCCATTTCCTCCATCTTCATCTTCTTCCTCATTATGTAATGGTGGATCGTCATGATCTTCATCTTCACCATCGGCATCCTCCTCTTCATCTCTAACTCTATTTGCTATAGTCTCATTGATTGCAGAACTATAGTCCTCAGTAGGGATTGCTGTAGCTTGAAATAGTGTTGGTCCCATTAATTTTTTCACCAACTCAATTCCAGTTGGGTCATTTCCTAAAAGATTGGTTTCAGACTCTCCTTCGGCATAAACAACTTGCTTCACTGTAATCGCTCCATCACTCATTAATTCTCTAATCATAACATCAATATCTGCACTTGCAGCAATATTGATATTATCATTTTTAACTCCTGCTCTTAAGTTAAATGAATGGTTCCAGAAATCTTCGGTGGCTTTAAAATCCACCGTAATTTCTAAGTTATAGGCCTTCATTACACCTAAATAGCTAAGGTCATAAACGACAGCCACCTGTGTTTGTCCTTCTTGCTTGAGTAAATTCCACATAATCTGAGCTGGTTTATTACTCAATCGTGTAGAAAACACTGCTGTTTGCCTAAGTCCCAAAGATGGCTTTGTTGAACCAGCAATAGTAACTTTAAAGTCTTCTGTATTGGCTTCTTGACTTCCGTCTGAACTGAAAACTACAAGTTTGACATCACCATCTTTAAATGGCACCATTGACAGATTTACACCATCTCCATATTTGGATTTAAGTTCATCTTTTATAGATTCAAACTTTTCTTCTGTAGGTCCTAATTCAACTTGAAGCGTTAAAAACCCACCTACACGAGATTCATCGTTATCAAAATTGGGGTCGTCGCCTTCAATAATTTCATCGTCTGTATAAACCACATATTGAACCGCTCGTCCATTATCTGCAATTTTTGCTTTTTCTTCTGGGAGGCAGTAAAAATTATTTGGATCTGTATAATCTTGATAGATAATACATCCTTGAATGACTTCTTGTTTTTCTGTACTTAACATAATTCTTATTTTTTATACATTTATATATGGTCCTATATTGGCACACCTAAACTTCTGAAGGTGTTCTCTCCAGCACATCCATAGGCATTTCCATTAAAATTGTCTTTTTGAAATTTGATGAGTGCTTGCCCAGTTCCTCGACCAAAATCGCCATCAATTGAGCCCGAATAATATGGGTTTCCGGTACTTGCGCTTCGGGTAGCTGCCAAACCACGTTGAAGGCGCTCTACCATGCTTCCGGTTGATCCATATCTCACTTTAATTAATGATGATTCTGATGCATTTGCCTTAGCAGCGTTATAGACATCTATACTATTTAAAAGAAGGTACTTGAAGGTGTTTTGATTTTCGGCTATATCGTCATAAACATTGCTAATGAATTTGTCCCAAGCATTCCAATTTCCGTTAGATTGACCACTAGGAATATATTGAGGAGGACAACCTGTAATAACTTGACAACCGTAACTGCTGTAGTAATCAGACAAGCAAAAAGATGTCGAATAACTGTTTCCTCTTATGGATCTAACACGTGTTGTACTTGGATTATTTCTGGCACAATGGATATTATCTCCTGGGTTTCCTATTGAAATAGCAGCCGATGCACCATAATTGATAACAGGTTGCCCAGCGCTCATTGTATAGTTGGCACGTCTAAGCGTTATTGAACTATTTAAGCGCAAAGCTCTGTGTTGTTGAAAGCCCGAACTACTTCTTGGATGTTGTCCTTTTATATAATCATAGAAACCTGGTTGCATACAATTAAATTGATGCATGCGTTTTCTGTTGCGTTCTACAAGTTTGAGATTTGGTACTGTACTAGATAAAAACACGGCCACTTTTCTTTGCGAAGGCAACCATTGCCCTATAAGACATCTTGGGTAGTAATAATTAATATTAACCCGTTGTAATAAATGACTTTCTTCAAACTGCATGTGTCCAGAGTAATCTAATAACGATTCGTTTGGCGCAGCAGGCAAAGCTCCTCTTATTCCAAAAAGGATCATTTCATCTTCTCTGTTCTCTAAGGATATATTATTAAATTCGAAAGCCCTTCTTAAAACGGCGTCTGATATTCTAAAAGTTTGTGCTGACATATCTTAAATTTTAGATAATTGTTTAATCATTTCTTTTTGCGTGGCCTTATTGAAAACACCGTTTATAGCAACACCAACTGTAGACTGAAATATTTTAAGAGCAGCTTCAGTTTTTGGTCCAAAAATGCCGTCAGATGTTCCTGGTTGACATCCACAAAGTTTTAAGGCATCCTGAAGTTCTACTACTTCAATTCCTGTATCTCCTCTTCTTAAAACTTTTGTGCTTATTTTTTTATTTTTCAGCGGTCTAAGTCGTCTAAAACCTAGCAATTGGCTTGAAGCATATGCTGTTTCTCCAACTTGATTGTTTTGGTTTCCTCCTAGTGTATAAATTCGGGTATGATCTTGAGAATACCCCATAAAAACTCCAACATGGCCCTTATAAGACTCTGGGCTTTCTCTCCAAAAAATAACAACATCTCCTGGCTCTGGATTCACTACTGGAATACCAACGTTTAACCATGATCTAGCGTTACCAAGGTCTGAAGATTCTACCTTAGCTTTTTTTGCAACCCAATTCATAAAAAAACTGCACCAAGGTGTTTCGTCATCGTTCACGTAACTGAAACCCGCTTCTTTAGCATAGTTTACAATTTTTTGATTATGCTGAGGCCCAGGAATTTCCCTAGTTCCTATTTCTCTTGAAGCAATATGTATTAATGAGCTCATGGTATCTATTTTTAAATGTCGTTATTACTAAAGCTTCCGCTTTCATCAAAAAACAAATCCGCTTCTTGATTCAATAGAGATAAAATCGAAGGCAATAATGAAAGTGGATATCTTACGGTTAAAAAACCTCCTCTATTGATAAAAGCTTTTGATATTGCCTCATTAGGTTCTGACATTGAAAAGTCAATATTCCCTATCGCTTTTTTATTATTCTCAAAACCAAAAAGCCTGATGTTAGCGTTTGAATTAGAAATTCGTATTGAATAGTGGCTAATTTTTGCTGGATAACTTGTTAATGTTGACATTACATTTATTGTTTTATTGTTAACTTTTCTAGTGAATATAAATGCGTTTTAACCGCACTTATATTAGACTATAAAAATAGTAATAGAACAAGTTATAATGAGAACACAAACAACTGTTTTACAGTCGGTTATATCCTGTTTTTAAAAAAACAAAACCCCCTTTAAGGTATAAGGGGATTTCCTGTAGTGGAAAAAAATAAAACCCTAGAAATTAGGGTTTTTTTAGATTTAAGTTAAAGGCTAAAAATAGAGAATACCTTTGTGTATTTCAGCTCTAACTAGAAAAGTAAAATATATGTGATTGGTAAAATATTGTTAGAGATTGACAATTTTATTTTTAATAGCGTAAAGCACCAGCCCTATTTTATTTTTAATATTCAATTTTTGAAATAAGGTATCTCGATAACCATCAATAGTTTTTGGGCTCAAAAACATCTTTTCGGCAATTTCTTTGTAGGTTAATTCAGAACAAACAAGTTTTATAAATTCTATTTCTCGGTCTTTTAATCGACCTTCGGATGGTGTATCATCATTTAAAGAATTGATTAAAATGTTCGCAACATTTTTTGTGTGGTAATACCCTGTATGAATAACTTCTTTTAGTGCGGTTTCTAGAACTTCTTTTTCTACATCTTTTAAAAGATATCCTTTAGCTCCAGCTTTGAGCATTTTAATGATGGTTTCGTCATTTCCTTCTACCGACAGGGCAATAACATTGATCTGAGGGTATTCTTTTTTAATAATTTCTGTAGTTTCGATACCATTCAAAATTGGCATATTTACATCCATTAATACAATTTCGGGAACATTTTGAGGTGTTTTGAGATAGGTTAAGAGTTCTTTTCCATTTTTGCAGAGATAGGGCACCTTAAAATTATCAAAAGAATTCACTAACCCTGCAATTGCCTGAGACAATAAAATATGATCTTCTACGACTACAACTTTATGCGTTTTCATGGGTTAATATTTATAGGTTATGGTTAATTGTGTTCCTTGATCTGGTTTGGAAAAAATAGAAACTTCGGCATTTACTAATTCGGCTCTATTTTTAATGTTCTCTAGTCCGATACCAACAATTTTGTTTTTATTTTCAGCATCGAAACCTTGCCCGTTATCTTTGGCAACAATTACAAGTTCATCATGTTTATAATCTACAATGACATCTAAGTGACTAGCCTTAGCATGTTTTATCGTATTGGAAAAAAACTCCTGCATTATTCTAAAGAATACGATTTCGGTTTTTTCATCTATTCTTTTTTCCTCTCCCTTAACTTGTATAGATGCCTCTATAAAATTGAGTCTATTAAATCGTTCTATTTCTTGCGTAATAGCCTCTGTTAATTTCATACTTTTCAAGGCCTCAGGGTTTATGAGTCTTGATAAGGATCTTAACTCAGTCAGCCCTTTATTTAATGTTGCTTTGACGTCTTCAATATCTGCAGCATTTTGGAGTTGAATCTTTGCAAGTGTTAGTAATTGACCGATATTATCATGTAATTCCCAACTAATATTTCTAAAAGTTTCTTCTCTTATTTCGATTTGCGTCTTGGCAATTTCTTGCTCAAAATGCTTTTCAATCTCTTTTTGTTTTAATACCAGTGTGTTTTTTCTCTTTTGAAAAATCACAAACAGTACAACTAATATTAAACATAGAAATACTAGCGTAAAAACTGCTACTAGTATTGCTGTTGCTTGTCCTTTTTCCCACATATAAACCCTATAATAAAACAAATATTTAATATTATACTTAATATACTGCTAAATTCTAAAATGTATTCCAATCTCACCTCTTCTAAATAATAATTTCGTATCACTCTAATTGGAAGATTTCCAGAGAGATATAATAAGTACCCAACGCTAATCCAAAACAGTAAGTTTGTTTTAACAGATAACACCTCATTAGATTTTAATAGCTTCGAAAAGTAAAATACGATACTGACGATTAACAAAATAGCAGCTATAAAAAATGGAATTGTTTGAACACGTTCTAGGTAATTTTCAAAAATCATATTCATAAAAAAACTAGACACATAGATCAATAAGAAAACACTAGTTAAACGTTTATGTTTTTCCACTTTTAGGAATCTATTAAATAATAGAAACAAAAATGAAAAATTAATAAGATGAAAAATATTATAAATGATAAGGTTATTAGCTACAATACCATATTTTCTTAAAAAGTAGCACGTGAATTCATTTACGGCGGTATACCATAAAATCACCAAAAAGTATTTTAAAAAAGTGTGCTTGTATTTGTAAAAATAAATCGTACCTACAATAGCAGATATGAGCTCGATATATTTTACCGAACTTCTTATTGGAATAGATGGAATTTCTAATAACATAAACATTTTTTATCCTCTTCCGTTAGGTGGTGGCGACATTTCGCCCTCATTAAACAAAGTATTTGTAGTTTCTTTGTACTTTGGAACTAAGGTTTTAAACATATTGAAGCTCCCTTCTTGAATTCCATTTCTTTTATTATAAAAATCATATCGACCATCTTTTTTATAGTCTAACATTAACTCCTTAACAATTTTAAATTTTCCTTTTAGGCGATTTTTGCCGTCAGGTTCAATCACAAATGGTAGGTGACTTACATTCACATTATTACCGTCTGCCCACCCAGAATTCACAGTAGGAATCATAAAAAAGGTTTGCTGCTTAGGATGCTTTATGGTCTTTCCATTATATTGTCGTTCATTGGGGTATGCGGCAAAATAAACACGAAGTCCAGAAACCTCTTTTTTAGGGTTTTCTTCTTGGATTGCCTCTAAAAAGGCCATGTATTCTTTCATATCTTCTAGTGATAACCAAACAAATTTTGTATCCTCAAAAGAAGGGTCACCATACTTTTTTTGTAAGATGGGCTCAATAATCTTGGTTCTATTTCTTTGAAATTCTCTAAACATATTTACACCTTGTTCTTTAGATATGATGTGGTTTTTAAAGATATTGTCAAACGATCTTTTGTCCTTTTTTCGGTCACAAGAAACAATAAAAAGTGCTAATGATAAAGCCATAATTGATATGCGATAAATAGTTTTCATAATAGTGGATTTTTAATGTTTTAAAGTTAGTTTGTTTAAACAATACAGCTATAGGGGAAAAGCCCCTAAGTACTCAAGTTAATGCCCTGTTTTTTATGATAAAAACAGTATATCACCTTAATAACTGCGGTTGCGAGAAGCCATTAGGCCTTTAAAAAGTCTAAATATTTATATAGGGAGTATTGTAAAGATAGGTTTTTTTAGATGATTTTAAAACAACCTCATTTGTCCATCTTTATGATATTCATGCAATTGCGTATTTAATCTTGGCATTGCTTTATCTTTAAAATATTTCAATCGTGCTAGTCTTACCATATCATTAATATGTTTTGCAATTTGACCTTCGCCTCGCATTCGCTTTCCAAATCGGGATTCATTTAAGGTTCCGCCATGACAATTTTCAATTTGATGCAGTACCTTGTTTGCACGATCTGGCATTGTTTTTTCGATCCAATCTGTGAAAATATCTCCTATTGCACCATTTAAGCGCACAATGGTGTGGGCAATGCTTAATGCCCCTGCTTCCGCAGCCATTTTGGCCAATGGTAAAATTTCATGACTATTAATTGAGGGGATAATTGGAGCTAGCATCACATTAACAGGAATACCATTATCACTCAGTACCTTAACGGTTTCTAATCGTTTTTTAATCGTTGCTGTTCTTGGTTCTAGAATCCGTCTAGTACTTTCAGATTGTGATGTAATTGATATATTAACACCTATCAAATTATCTTTAGCCAATGCTTTTAAAACATCTAAATCTCTAAGAATCAAAGCGTTCTTAGTGATAATCCCAACGGGATGCTTGTATTTTAAAAACACTTCTAAACACTTTCTTGTGATTTTAAATTGATGCTCAGCGGGCTGATAACAATCTGTATTTCCCGACATTACAATTGGATGGGCCTTCCAGCTTTTACGCTTTATAAACGTTTCCAATAATTTAGGTGCATCTTTTTTAATCAAAATGCGACGCTCAAAATCCAATCCTGCGCTAAAACCCCAATACTCATGACTATTTCTGGCATAGCAATACACACAGCCATGTTCGCATCCTTGATACATATTCATAGAATATGCCATTCCAACATCAGGACTCTTAACCTTATTAACTATGGTTTTAGGAAAAACGGGAAGATAAAGCGTTTTGTTTTTATCGGCCTGCTCTCCTTCTTTAGCACAATATTCTAAAAAATCGTCGCGTTGTTCATGGCTTAATTCAAAAAAACGGTTTGGTACATTATGTTGTGCTCCTCGACCTTTAATGATTGATTTTTTAAACATATTATTGATTTTTTGTAAAATTACAAAAAATCAAATCAAAATGAGTCGTCAAATATTAACTTATAAACAAATAACAAAAGGACAATTATTTTCCTGGAAAATCGGCCTTGCGTTTTTCTAAAAACGCCGTAGTACCTTCAGTAAAGTCTTCTGTTCCAAAGCACTTACCAAATTGTTTAACCTCAGTTTTATACCCATTAACACCATCCTTAAAGTTGGCATTAATAGACTTAATGGCTGCCTTAATAGCCACCGAAGAATTTCGCATAATTTTACCTGCAATTTTTTCGGCTAAGGCTATAAGTTCACCTTCGTCGGTGACATGATTTACTAAGCCATACTCTAGCGCTTTATTGGCATCAATCATTCCAGCAGTCATAACCATTTCCATTGCACGCCCCTTACCTACTAATTGCGGTAAGCGCTGCGTTCCACCGTAACCAGGAATAACGCCTAAAGAGACTTCGGGCAGTCCCATTTTTGCATTACTGCTTGCTACTCTAAAATGACATGCCATTGCCAATTCTAAACCGCCTCCCAAAGCAAAACCATTTACAGCAGCAATGACAGGAGTTGATAGGTTTTCGATATAATCAAATAATAGTTCTTGGCCTTTGGCAGCTAATTTTTCTCCATTTTTTACATCGAAATCAGCAAACTCACTAATATCTGCACCAGCGACAAAAGCCTTTTCTCCACTTCCTGTAATAATAATAACTTTAGCCTCCCTACTTTTATTGGCCACCTTAAGTGCATCATGCAGCTCTTGTATAGTGTCTTTGTTTAAGGCATTTAACTTGTTGGGTCTATTGATCGTAATAGTAGTAATCCCATTATGAGTATTGGATAAGATATTTTGATAATTCATAGTAGTATTGTATTGTTATAACTTCGGAAATGTCACTGAAAATGTTGTTCCAATTCCTTGCTGTGATGTAAAGGTAATATTTCCTTTATAAGTTTCAACAATATTTTTTACCATGGCTAAACCTAATCCCATTCCACTCGTTTTGGTTGTAAATTTAGGTTCAAAAATCATTGGTTTATTCTCTTCGGAAATTCCTAAACCATTATCTTCTACAGTAATATTTACCATATCATTTTCAGATGTAACCTTTACTTCAATTCGTGGGTTTTCCTTTTCTTCAGGGATAGCCTGAATACCATTTTTCACCAAATTGGTGACGACACGTATTAGTTGAGTACGATCAAAATTTGCCATAATCTCTTCATCTTCCGAAGAAAACACAATATAATCTTCACTAAAAATATCTAGTCCTAGCTTTACAATATTGGTGACATTTAAGGTTTCATTTTGTTGAGCAGGCATTTTCGCGAAATTCGAAAATGCAGATGCGATAGAACTCATTGTATCGATTTGCTGAATGAGCGTTTGACTGTATTCATCAACTTTTTGATGTATATTTTCATCTTCAGGATTAAATTTGCGTTGAAAACTTTGAACACTTAATCGCATTGGTGTTAATGGGTTTTTAATCTCGTGCGCTACTTGTTTTGCCATTTCTCTCCATGCTTGTTCTCGTTCACTTGTTGCCAATTTAACCGCACTTTCTTCTAGCTCATCAATCATACTGTTATAGGAATTAATAAGTGTTGAAATTTCTTCACTAGAAGATGCTATATCAATTTTTTTATTGCGTTTCTCTAAGCGTGTCTCATTGATTTTGTCTGCAATAGTTTTTAAAGTCCTTGTAATGTATTTTGAAAGCAATAGTGCCAAAATCACGGCAATGAGCATCATAAATAAATAGGCATAACCCAGTCGTTCCAAAAACTCATTGAGCTCTTTATTAAGAAAATCATCATTTTCTAAATACGGTAAATTAAGTATTGCTAAAGGTTTAGACTTTGAATCGTAGATATAGGTATAAGCAGATTGAAATGTTTCTCCATTTTTTTGATTCTTTTCAACATAACGATGGTCTGCAGAATTGGAAATTTCATTTAAAATATTAGTATCTATACATTGCGTTTTAGGATCTTTTGCAAAGCTATCCTTTGATGATTTTAAAAGCGTTCCATCTAAATCATACATATAGATTCTTAGGCTATGAATATCTGCTATTCTATAAATTTCATCTTTAAAAATGAGTGGAATTTTTTCAGTAACAACCTCATAAGATGTTTTACGAATTACATAATGAATATCACTAATAATGGCTTTTTCTTTACGTTCTAAACGGTCTTTATGATAATCTCTAGCTTCTTCATTATATTGATAAATAGTAACGCCTGCGATAAGTATGGATGCAATTAGCACCAGTACTATCATTGCAAAAAAAATGCGGACTCGTAAAGACAGTTTGTTTAACCTCATTTCAATTTTTGTAGTGCTCTAAATGTAGCAATAATTAAGCCAATGTTATGCATCAGGATTTTTGCTTCTTATATTTTTATAAATTTTAAAACCTAACATGAGCAAAATAGCCAAGACCACGATCCCTATCACTCCAAATACCCAATTGATTGCACTTTTCAGAATTACTAAAAATACCACGGCAAATAGAATAAATGTAGCCCCTTCATTCCAAAGCCTCATAAAGTTAGATGTTTTCTTAACCTCATCTCGTTGTAATTGCTTATAAAATTGATGAGTTTTTAGTTGATAAAGTATCAACAAACCAACAAAAACTAACTTAACATGCATCCATGGTTGCTCTAACCAAATAGGCTGAAGCACAATTAACCATATGGCAAATATAGTTGCTAAAATCGCTGATGGCCAAGTAATAATTGTCCAGAGGCGTTTAGCCATTAACTTTAATTGCTTTCCTAAAATTTCTTTTTCAGGAGATGGCTTATGAAATGCTTCTATTTGATATACAAAAAGCCTTGGAATATAGAACAAACCTGCAAACCAAGTCACAATAAAAATAAGATGAAGCGCCTTTATATAATTGTAATATTCCATTAATCTTCAATAAATAAATAATTTAATTGTTTGCTATTAAATGCTTCGTTAAACGCTTTTATTTCCTTGCTAATTAATGCATTAAATGCATCTAACTCTGTTTTAATTTTAGTAGACAGTTCATTTTTAACTGCGATATCTTGATCTGTTGGTGGAAAATCTCCCATACTTACCAGTGAATTTAGATGACCTAATTTATTTGTTAGTCTAATTGGAAAATTCAAAGGATCTTGACCACTACGATTCTGAGTTTGATACAAAGCTTCTTCAATGTTTGTAAACGCTTCTTTTAATTCTTTAGACTTCTCTAAAAGCGCTTTCACATCATCATTGCCCTTGTATTGCTTTTCAAAAGCCGAGAGCTGCTTTTTAATTTTTCTAATTTTCTTAATGGACTTATGCGCATCGTCCATTGTTTTGTTTACATCTTTTATAAAATCAAACTGCTTTTGCATATCAGCTTGAGAGCTTTCCGATCTTGGATCTGCAATAATATTAAATGATTGAGATAGTACATTCCCATTCATATTTAGATGAACTTTATACGTTCCAGGGATTGCTTTGGGTCCATTTAAACTTGCCCACCATAAAATCATACCATCTAGTTTTTCGGCACCATCATAGGTCATATTCCAAACAAATTGATTCATTCCTTGTTTTACTTCAAGTTTATCTTTCTTCTTATTTTTAGTCGAATATGTTTTAATTGTATCCCCTTTAGTATCGAAATAGGTTAGTGATACTTCATCATTTGCCTTATCATAGTTTTTTAAATTGAAATAGGTCATCACACCATTAGGATGATTTGTCCCTACTGTTTTGCTTCCTTTACGACTTCCTCCACGCATACGATAAGTATCTTTAGGCTTTAACAGTTGATTAGCTTCAGAATTCGTATTATAAAGTTGATGTAAAACTGTTAAATCATCAATAATCCAAAGGCTTCTTCCTTGAGTAGCAACAATCAAATTATTGTCTTTTATTGCAATGTCGGTAATAGGAACAATTGGAAGGTTTAATTGAAATGGCTTCCAGTTGTTTCCGTCGTCAAATGAAATATACATTCCTGTTTCAGTCCCAGCATAGAGTAAGCCTTTTTGCTTTGGATCTTCGCGCAGTACTCTTGTAAAATGCTCTGCATTAATCCCTTTTGTAATCTTTTTCCATGTTTTCCCGTAATCTGTAGTTTTATATAAGTAAGGTGCAAAGTCTCCTGTTTTATATTTTGTTCCAGCCACATAACATGTTCCTGCGTCAAAAGCACTAGGCTCAATACTATTAATCATCATCCATTCTGGCATTCCTTTAGGGGTTACGTTTTCCCAATTTTGTCCGCCATCTTTCGTAACATGAATTAATCCGTCATCACTTCCAACCCAAAGTAAGCCTTCTGTAATTGGCGATTCTTGAGCTGCAAAAATAGTGCAGTAATACTCTACAGAGGTATTATCTTGAGTAATTGGACCTCCCGAAGACTTTAACTTTTCTGGATCATTTCTTGTAAGATCTGGACTAATAATTTTCCAAGATTGACCTTCATTTTCAGTCACATGAACATGTTGAGAAAAGGTATATAAACGATTAGGATTATGCTTCGAAAATATAATTGGAAAATTCCACTGAAAGCGATATTTCATTCCTTCGGCACCATGACCCATAGGATTATCTGGCCAAACATTAATAGCTCTAACAGTCCCTGTTTTATGATTCACCCTAGTTAAAAAGCCGTCATAACTCCCTCCGTAAACTATGTCGTTATCTTCTGGGTCTATAGCTATATGTGCCGATTCTCCACCTGCTGTACTTTCCCAATCGTCTTCAGAAATTGATCTTCCATCTGTTCTATGAGGAATTCTAATGGTTGAGTTATCTTGTTGTGCAGCATAAATTCTATATGGAAAATGATTATCTGTAGTCACACGATAAAACTGCGATGTTGGCTGATTTCTATAAGTGCTCCATGTTTCGCCACCATCATAAGTCACTTGAGCGCCACCATCATCTCCAATAATCATTCGACTAGGATCTTCGGGAGCTATCCATAAATCATGATGATCACCATGAGGTGCATTATGTGTGCTAAACGATTTTCCTCCATCGGTACTTTTATGGTAACGTACATTTAACACATAGACCACATCAACATCTTTAGTATCTGCATAGACTCTGGTATAATACCAAGCCCGTTGACGCAATTTTCGTTCACTATTTACTTGCTTCCAAGTCTCACCTCCATCTTCACTTCGATATAAACCACCATTATCTTTGTGTTCTACAATAGCCCAAACACGTTGATTATTTACAGGTGACACAGTAACACCAATAATCCCTAAAGTGCCTTCTGGAAACCCATCTTTTACTGAAATCTCAGTCCAAGTTTCACCATTATCTGTACTTTTCCATAATGCCGAACCTTCGCCACCAGAACTTAAACTATATGGTGTGCGTTGCACTCTCCATGTTGAAGCATATATAATTCTTGGGTTAGTTGGATCAATTATTAAATCGACAACACCAGCGTGCTCATTAGAAAATAATGTTTTCCGCCAAGTTTTTCCACCATCTTCACTTTTATAAACACCACGTTCTTCAGTTGGTTTATAGATATTCCCTAGAACACCTGCATATACGATATTATGGTTTGTAGGGTCTACAACTATTCTAGGAACATGACGTGAATTTTCTAATCCAGAGGCTGCCCATGTTTTTCCTGCGTCAACACTTTTCCATATTCCATAACCTGAAGACACATTACCACGAACTGTTTTTTCTCCACCTCCAACATACATTACATTGGGATCACTTTTTGAAACTGCAATAGCGCCAATACTTCCTCCAAAAAAACCATCAGAAATATTGTCCCAAGTTCGTCCGCCATCAAGCGTTTTCCAAATACCACCTCCTGTTGCTCCAAAGTAATAAAGGTTTGGCTTATTTGGGACACCAGTTACCGCAGCACTTCTTCCGCCTCTAAATGGGCCTAAAAGTCTATATTCTAATGCGTCGTATTGTGATTCGTTAAAAGATTGAGCTTCTAGTTGTGTCGTATTTCCGAAGATAAAAAGACACAACAACGTAGTAATTAATCTCATTTTGTTGGTGGTTTTGTTAGTAGCTTTAAAAATAAGCATAAAAAAATATTAAGCCGTCGTCTTATCCAATTTTAACTTCACCTCGCGTCTTAAGAAGAAAGCCGTTACGATAGTTGATAGTACATCTGAAATTGGAAATGCTATCCAAATTCCTAATTCACCGAAAAAATTTGGCAGTATATACATTAGAGGAATGAAGAAAATCGCTTGCCTTGTGAGTGTGAGAATTAAGGCTGGCAAGGCCTTTCCAATGGCTTGAAAATATGCTGCTCCAATAAGCTGTAAAGCCAAAATAGGAACTGCAGCGAATGTCCAGCGCATATTATTAGGGGCCACCTTGATGACATCTAAATCTGTTGTAAACCATTTCGTAATAATCTCAGGAAAGACCATTAAACTAACAAAAACGATGGCTGCCAGAACCGTTGCATATTTAATTGCTGTATAAATAACCTCTTTAACACGTTGATATTGCTGGGCACCATAGTTATAACCAGCTATAGGAATAAACCCTTGAGTAATGCCAAAAACAGGAAATAATGCAAACATGCTCATACGCCCTACTATGGCGTACGCTGTTACCGAAGTTTCTCCTCCAAAATTAAATAATGCGTTATTAACAAGTAAAAACGTAACGCTCACTACCGCTTGTCTAGCAAGCGTAACGAAGCCCAAGGAGCCTATTTCTGAAACTATTGTTTTTTCTAATTTAAAATGCGAGATATTAATTTTTAATTCAGAATTACGTGACAGAAAATACCAAAGTATAAATATAAAAGATACAATATAAGATCCTGTAGTAGCCCATGCCGCACCAGCCATTCCTAATTCTAATACATTAATAAAAATGTAATCAAATACTAAGTTTCCGATAGACGGAATTAACATGGCATACATGGCGAATTTTGGTTTACCTTCAGCTCTAATGACGTTATTACCCATCATAACAAACCCTAAAACAGGAACACCATAAAGTATGATTTCGTAATAGATTTTTGCCGGATCAAAAATGGTTCCTTTTCCTCCAAAGGCAGGAATAAGCGTATCTACAAAATATAAGCCGAATATGGCAAAAGACACTGTAAAAATAAAGGTTAACGTAAGTTGATTCCCAAAGGTTTTTAGGGCTTTGATCTTATTATTTGCACCTAAAGCTCTAGAAATAATAGACGAGCCACCAACACCTATTGCCATCCCGAGAGCAGCAATAAAAAAGGATACTGGAAGTACAACATTAATAGCAGCTATAGCAGTAGAACCAATCCATTGCCCTACAAAAATGGTGTCAACCAAAATATTAAGGGACATCACTAAGATTCCTATTGATGCTGGGACGGCTTGCTTAATTAACAATTTGCCAATGGGCTGAGTCCCTAAATCTTGTGATGATACTTTAGCCATTAAGCAGTAGTCGTTTCAAGCGACACCCAAGCGTTAATCCATTTAGATAATAAGTCAACAAATTCTTGATCATCGTTTAAACAAGGAACTGTAGTAAACTCTTTCCCTCCCATTTCATGAAAAATCTCTTCACCTTCCATCGCAATCTCTTCAAGGGTTTCAAGGCAATCACTTACAAACGCGGGAGTGACTATGGCCATCTTCTTAATCCCTTCTTTACCTAAGCGTTCTATGGTTCTGTCTGTATAAGGCTGTAGCCATGGATCAAACCCTAGACGCGATTGAAATGACGTGGAGTAAGTTCCCTCTTTTAAGTTTAACTTTTCAGCTATTAAGCGTGTAACTTCAAGACATTGATGCCTATAGCAAAATTGATGAGCAGGAGATGGTGTTGCACAACAGCTTCCGTCAATTTTACAATGTGATTTTGTAACATCACTTTTTCTAATATGACGTTCTGGAACACCATGATATGAAAACAAAAGATGCTCGTAGTCTTGCCCATTTAAATGCTTTGAAATAGAATTGGAAAGCACATCAATATAATCTGTATTATTATAAAATGCAGGTAAGTCGCTAATCGTTAACTTCGGAAAATGAGCTTTCCTAACCTCTTCGGCTAGCACCAATATGGTTTCTGTTGTTGCCATAGCGAATTGTGGATATAGCGGAATTAAAAACACCTCATCCACACCTTTGTCCACCAATTCTTGGAGTCCTTTTTTAATAGTCAAACTACCATACCTCATTGCTAAACCAACAGGTACATTTGTTTGTTTTTGGATAGCACCTTGAAGTCGTTCTGAAATGACAATTAAAGGCGATCCTTCTTCCCACCAAATTTTTTGATAGGCTGCTGCTGATGCTTTAGGCCTTGTATTTAGAATAATACCTTTAACAAGTAAGGTTCTTGCCCAAAGTGGTACATCAATAACGCGTTCATCCATTAAAAATTCACCTAGATACTTTTTTACATCTTTAGGTTCTGGGCTATCAGGAGAACCTAAATTAACGAGTAAGACTCCTTTCATGAATTCTTTAGTCTTTAGTCTTTAAAAGTTTTGTTCTTATACTTTCTGGGATGATAGAATCTACTAATTCTTTCATGGCATCATCATTACCAATAAATTTCCATCCTTTATATTTTGGGTCTTTTATAGCGAACATATTGGCATCCATATTAACAAGCAATGACAACGTTTTTAAATCGGAAGTTACATTTGTTTCTCCAAATTGAGTTTTCATAATACCAGACATAAATTCTAAGAAGCTTTTTTGTTCTTCTTCTGGTTTATCTTTTTCAGAAATAAATGTCATCCTCATTTTGCTATTATAAAATACAGCTGCATAAGTAATGTCTTCAACGTCCATCTTATCTGAGACATCCGTGACTTTATTCGATACAAATTCTATTTTCATTTCAGGAGAATTAAACATTTGCTCCATTCCTAATTTCATTTGTTCTCTAGATAACTTATCAAACACTTTTGGATACATATAATCTAATACGCCATCAAAGTTTTGATTTGTCATATACTCGTAATAGGTCTCTGCATTCTTAGTAATCTCTTCTTTGTGCGATTGAGCAAAGCCAGAAAGTGTAAACAAAACGACTAGTACTACTGTTGAAAATAATTTCATAATATATTTTAATTTGTTTTTGCAAAAATACGACAGTATTTCATAATAGACAGAATATTTGGACGTTCACTATATAAAAAGATGGGTTTACTCATTTTAATTTTTAGTACTTCCTATCTTATTTTATATTTACGTTTCTAATTAATCTTTATGAAAAAAATAATACTTTCCGCTTTAATCACCTTTTTTACTGTATTAGGTTTCGCTCAAGATAATAGTTTGCTTTGGGAGATTTCTGGTAATGGTTTGACTAAAAACTCCTATATCTACGGTACAATGCATGTAAGTAAAAAGGTTGCCTTTAGACTAGACGATGTCTTTTACGAAGCTCTAGAAAAAAGCGAATGTGTTGCTTTAGAATCTGACCCAACACAATGGTTAGAAAACTCTTATGAAGATTTAAGCATGAGATATAATGATCTCGATGGGTCTTACTCTAGTAATTTCTATTCGAGGCTATTTGGGCTTAAGCCTGTCGATGAGCTCATGGTGAGAAACATCATACGTTTTGACAATAACTTGATTAATGGTTACTTATATAGAAAAAACTCCTTTTCCGATAATTTCGAAGAAGAGACTTATCTTGATATGTTTATTTTTCAGGCTGGAAAGAAAAATAGCAAACCAATTGTTGGTTTAGAAGACATAAATGAATCTAGATTTTTAACTACTAAAGCCGCTTATAACCCTATTAAAGAGAAACCAGATGCTTGGTTTAGCAAGCTTTTAAAAACCGAAAACCCTTATTTACTTCAAGAAAATGTATATCGCGAGCGTAATATTGCTTTGCTAGACTCTATAGGATCGGCTACCAATACACCTTTTTATAGAGAACATATGCTTTTTAAGCGTAATGAAAATATGGTTGTTGTTTTGGATTCATTAATGCATAAAAAATCTGTCTTTTCTGGTGTTGGTGCAGCCCACTTAGCAGGTGAAAAAGGAATGCTTCAAATGCTAAGAGATAGAGGGTATACAGTAAAGGCATTAACCTCAAAACAAACCGATTTTGCGAAAAATGAAAAAGAAAAACTCGAAAATTTATTTACCAAACCAGAACTTTCTTACCATTCTACTCCAGATCAATTTATTGAAATCAAAAGTTTTGACAAACTAAGAGAGTTTACTTTTAATGGCGTAAAATATTATATAGCCCCAGACATGACTAATGGTGCTTATCTAACAATTAATAGGTTAAGCACTTTTGAATATTTGCCGAGCGAAAAAGAAAAAGTAAGTCTTGACTATATTAAAAATCTACTATATGAAGATATCCCTGGTGATATCATTGAAAAAAAAGAGTTTGATCTCCCTTTTCCTGGTATTAGCATCTTAAACAAAACAAAGAAAGGCGATTATCAAAAGTATCATATATACAAAACACCTTTAGAAATTATTGTAGTGAAATTTGGAGGAAAAAAGGACTTTGTACTTAATTATCATGAAGAAATTTTTAACTCCATAAAGTTTAAGTCAGAATCTTTAGAATACGCCAATTTTAAAGATCCATTTAAAAAATACACTTTTAATTTTCCGAAATATTACATTACAGATAACTTAAAAAATCCAGGTAAAAAATCAATACAAGGGTATGTAGGTACTGATTATTACTTTTTTCAAGAATCTCCCAATCATGATACTAGTTACATTGAGGAGGACGATTTTGAAGCCCAGTTTATTCATACCAATTTTTATAAAGAACTAGAAATTGAAGAAATTGAAGGGGCTTTTCAAAAAGGAACCTATAGTAGTTATGTGTCTTCTGCAGAAATTGACTCAGTACATCATAAAAAAATATGGTTAAAATCTGTTGTTAAAGATGGGAGTTATTATCTCCTTGGTTATGCTGGTTCTACAGAAGATAAAGCCAAGTCATATTTTGATTCGTTTAAAGTTAATACAGCAACGTATGAAAATTTCAAAACAATTACAGACACCACACTTCTGTTTAAGGCAAACTCAACCACAAAGGCTCCTTTGGTGTTTATGGGCTATAGAATGCGAAATAATAAGCCTTATGATCAGGTAATAAAGCGTAATACTTTCGTTTCAAAATCTAATGAAGAAATTGCCGTATCTAGAACCAAATTTCATGACCTAAAAATGTATGAAAATGTTGATAGCTTATGGAATAGCCTTTCCAAAAAACGAAGAAACAATTACTACAGAAACCGAAGTTCTTTTTCGGTTCATGATGAAAAACGTTATACCGAAAATGGTAACAACATTTATACCTTTAAATATCGCGATTCTCTGAGCAGTAAAGAAATTCTTGTTAAGTACATTCAAAAAAAAGGCACACTTTTTAGATTATCCACGCTCAAAGATAGTATTGGAGAACCTTCAAAATTTATAACTGAATTCTATGATTCATTTACACCAATGGATTCTTTACTTGGGAAAGACATTTTTGCCGATAAAACAGCTACATTTTTTGAAGCACTTAAGGCCAATGATAGTATCGTTTTTAAAGGGTATACTAAATTAAAATTCAATAAAACTCATGCTTCAACAATTAAGAATATCTTAGAAACTCATGAGTTTCCTGAAGATAAAGAAAATATAAAAACCTATTTGGTTGGACAACTTATTAAAATAGATAAAAGCCAATCAACCATAGGTCTTATAAAGCGTTTATATGAAGATTCTTATGCTAAGCCTTCTATTCAAAACAGGATTATAAACGGGTTGTTATCTAGAAGTTCAAAGTCTTCTAATGACTTAATAAAAGAACTCATGCAAATAGATATTCCATTAGGAAGTAGATATTCTGGTTTCAGTATTTACAATATCAGTTCCGATTCGTTAAAAGTTATGAAACAGTTATATCCTGATATCTTACAATACGCATCTATTGAAGAATATAAAAAGCCTGTTTATGGATTATTAGTAAAACTTTTAGACAGTAATATAGTAAAACCAAAAATCTATAAATCTGCAAAAAAGCAACTTATTAACGATGCTAAAATTGAGATTAAACGAAGTTTAAATAAAAGCAAGTACTCTAGGTTTGATGAAAATGATATGCTTGAAGGCTACACGAAACTTCTGTTTCCTTTTAGAAAGGAAAAATCTGTTGCTGCTTTTTATGACAAACTTATCCTTAGTAAAAATATACATGCTTTAACAACCTACTATGCACTTCTAAAGAAAGAGCGAGAGGTGATTCCAAATGCCCTGAAAGCAGAAACCATTGATAACGAAAAAGCACAGGCCATGTTAGTTGCTAAATTGCACTTTCTAAAGCTATTAACGACCAATATTCTTAAAGAAATTGACTTAGACACTTATGCCAAATCTGGATTAATAACCAACAATAATAGTATCAAAACGAAAGATTCTATTGTATTGTTGGAAAAAAGGCAGTTAAACACAGACACCAAAAAAGCACTAATTGTTTATATTTATAAAAGAACTAGAGTTAATGAATCAAGAGAATCTTCTTATTTACATTTTATAGCTTTTGAAACCCCTAAAGGTGAACGCTATAATGTAGAGCCATACTACACCTCACGAAACAGTGGACGCTTTATTAATAATGGAACTTCCGAAGAGGATATCATAGATGACGTGATGCTTCTAATTAAACATAAAACTCGAAAACGTGTTAGCATTAATAACGAGGATTATTTAGGAGGAATGGATTTAGATTTTTAACCCAGAGCCATGAGATACTTTTTAGGAGTTGTGCCATACTTCTTTTTAAATGCAGAAATGAAATGACTAGACGTGCTATATCCAACTTTTAAGCCCACCTCATTTACATTGTTATCTCCAGCCTCTAAAAGTTTTCTTGCAACTTCCATTTTATAATCAAATAAAAAACTAAATACAGAATCTCCATAAATTTGTTTAAACCCTTCTTTTAGTTTTTTAAGACTCAACCCTATTTCTTCAGAAAGTTCTTGAAGTGTGGGAGGTTCAGCCATACGCGCAATAATTATGTCTTTGGCTTGTCGTATTTTGATAACATTGGCCTCATCAACAAGAAATGGGCATTGCTCTATATCTGCATCCTCGCTTCTATTAAAATATAGACTCAACAATTCTAAAGCCTTGCCTTTAAAATAAAGAGTTTTAATAGACGAGTTTAAATTATAATTAACAAGCTGATTAAGCGCAATCGCCATGGAAGGCGAAATTTTCCCATCCTTATAATACTTTTTATCCTTATTGTCTTCACTCAAAAACGTAATATAATCGGCCTCCTGTGAAAACAAACCATGAAACTTTTTGATAGATACAATAACAGAAACAAGCCAAGAATTAGGATGCACTTCTAAATGAATTGGCAAATCACGTTGTGGATTATAAAGCAACAACGAGTTTTCTTCTTCCATTTTCAATCGGTAATTACCTTGGTTGAAAATAAACTCACTAGAGCCCTTAATACAAAAATGAAATTGAATAAAGCTGCTATCAATCTCACGTTCAAGAGTTTGAATATGATGCTCCTCATTTTGATGAGTAAGTATGAAAAACCCATCATCTAATCTCGTTTCATTAAATGAACCTCTAGCGATGTTTTTTGAACCTGAAAAATCGGTATTATTTTTATTGTTATTTAGATTCATTCTAAACTAATAAGTTTTAAAGGCTTGATATGACTACAAAAGTATGATATTTATCATATAATATTAAGAAATGACTTTAAAAAACCACAAACGATACTTAAAGTTCTTCTAGCGTTGTTTTTTTTCGCCTGACCTTTTTATTTTTGCTAACGTAATTTTCCAAATCAGGTATGGAGCACTACAATATGTCTAAGGGCACAACATTTTATGCAATTGGTCTCAGCTATAAAAAAGCTGATGCCGAAATACGGGGTCATTTTAGTTTGGATGAAACGTCTAAGGTTAATGTTTTAGAACAAGCCAAACAAAATGGTATTGAAAGTTTAATTGTGACCTCTACATGTAACAGAACCGAAATCTATGGTTTTGCACAACACCCTTTCCAACTTATTCAATTATTATGTGACAACACTAAAGGTACTGTTGAAGAATTTCAAAACGTGGCTTATGTCTATAAAAACCGTGATGCAATTTCTCATATTTTTAGAGTTGGTTGTGGTTTAGACAGTCAAATTCTTGGTGATTTCGAAATTATTAGTCAGTTGAAAGTTAGTGCCAGACTATCAAAAAAACATCAATTGTTTAATCCATTTCTTGAACGTTTGGTGAATGCTGTTATTCAGGCTTCAAAACGCATTAAGACCGAAACCGATATTTCTTCGGGTGCAACCTCTGTATCATTTGCTTCGGTTCAATACATCATGAAATCGATTAATCAGGTTTCAGAAAAGAATATTTTACTCTTTGGAACTGGTAAAATTGGCCGAAATACTTGTGAAAATTTAGTAAAACATACGAAGAACGAACATATCACCTTAATCAATAGAACAAAGGATAAAGCCGAAGCTATTGCAGGGAAATTTAATGTTCTTGTTAGAGATTATGCAAATCTACAGGAAGAAATTAATAATTCTGACATTCTAATTGTCGCCACTGGAGCTCAAAATCCAACAGTCGACAAGCATTGTATACAAACATCTAGACCTTTATTGATTTTAGATTTGTCCATCCCGAAGAACGTAAATAACAACGTTACAGACTTAGGAAATGTCACACTGGTACACTTAGATGATTTATCTCAAATTACAGATGAAACTTTAGAGCGTAGAAAAGCACATATTCCTGTTGCCGAAAACATTATTGAAGATATTAAAACCGATTTCAACGCTTGGTTAGCTACTCGAAAATTTGCACCAACTATTAAGGCGTTAAAACATAAGTTAACCGATTTTGCTACCGCCGAATTGGATACACAACGCAAAAAAATGAATGACTTCAATGAAGCGCAAGCCGAGTTAATAAGTAACAATATCATTCAAAAAATAACCAATCATTTTGCACATCATTTAAAAGGTGATGACGTCTCAACAGATGACAGCCTTGAACTCATAAAAAAAGTGTTTCAACTCGAAACAACTACAAACAATGCCTAAAACAATTAGAATTGGAACGCGCGATAGTGAACTTGCACTATGGCAAGCCAAAACAGTACAAAGTCAACTTGAACATTTAGGTCATAAAACAGAGTTGGTTCCTGTAAAATCTACAGGAGATTTAGTCCTTAACAAGCCTATCTATGAACTAGGAATTACTGGTGTATTCACCAAAACCCTAGATATCGCTATGCTAAATGAAGATATTGATATTGCAGTTCATTCACTTAAAGACGTCCCTACTCTACTACCAAAAGGTATCGTACAAGCGGCTGTTTTAAAGCGCGGCAACGTTAAAGACTGTCTTGTTTATAAAAACAACGAAGAGTTTTTATCGCAACGTGATGCAGTTATTGCAACAGGTAGTTTGCGCAGAAGAGCACAATGGTTAAATCGTTATCCAACGCATACTTTGGTAGATTTACGCGGAAATGTAAATTCTCGATTACAAAAGCTAGAAGACAATAATTGGAACGCCGCTATTTTTGCTGCTGCTGGTCTTGGACGTATTGGCTTAAAACCAGAACAATCGTTTAATCTCGATTGGATGCTTCCTGCTCCTGCTCAAGGTGCTATTATGATTACTGCTCCTGAAAATGACGAAGACATTAGAGCCATTTGCGCCGAAATTAATCATGAAGAGACCGAAATCTGTACAACAATAGAGCGCAAATTCCTAAATCTTTTAGAAGGAGGATGCTCAGCCCCAATTGGAGCTCTCGCATTTATTAAAAATGAAGAAGTACACTTCCAAGGGGTTTTACTAAGTCTTGATGGAAGCAAAAAAATAGAAGTTCAACGTACTGTCCCACTAGGAAAACATGACGAATTAGCGCAGTTTGGTGCCGACTTTATAATTGAACGCGGTGGAAAACGTTTAATGGATGATTTAAAAAAATCATCTAAAGATGTTAATATCTACTCTACCAAATCCTTAACCGATGACCAAAGGCAGTTGTTTCACAATAACGTTGTTTCGGAAAGCTCAGATTTTATAAAAATAAGTTTGAATCGTATGACGCCTAAGGTCTTAAAACCAATGCCTAAAAACGTCATTATTACCAGTAAAAATGCGGTAGAAGCATTGCTAATGAATTTTGCGTCACAAGAATTACAATTTGAGAATATCTACTGTGTTGGAAGGCGTACAAAACGTTTAACAGAACGTAAAATAGGAAAGGTGACACACACCGAAAACAACTCGAAAAACCTGGCCAAATATTTAGTTGAACACATTAATGGTACCGAAGCCACTTATTTTTGTAGTGATATTCGTTTAGATGAATTACCAACCATATTAGAAGAAAACAATATTACAGTTAATGAGGTAACCGCATATGAAACCAAATACGATCCGGTAAAAATTAATGAATCAGTACAAGGTGTCATGTTTTATAGCCCATCTACCGTTCAAAGTTATAAGCAAGAAAATCTTAGCGGTAACACCATAGCATTCTGTATTGGCGAAACCACAGCTAAAGAAGCCAGTAAACATTTTGACGATGTTAGAATCGCAAGAGTACCTACCGTTGAAAGTGTTATTGAGCTTGTAAATGAGAATTATATAAAGTAGGAAGGTTGTGGTGTTAATTTGTAAGCCTTCTAAAATGCATTGTTCATTACACCTACTTCAGTACTAACTAGGAAAAAAACTATGATAAAAAACGACTTATTTTTAAGAGCATTAAAAGGAGAAACCGTAGAACGCCCGCCAGTATGGATGATGCGTCAAGCAGGTCGATATCTTCCTGAATTTATGGAAATCAAAGCTAAATACGATTTCTTTACACGTTGTCAAACACCTGAGTTAGCTAGTGAAATAACCGTTCAGCCTATTAGACGATATGGTATGGATGCCGCCATTCTGTTTAGTGATATTTTAGTGATCCCACAAGCTATGAATATCGAGGTACAAATGAAACCTAATTTTGGGCCCTATTTACCAAATCCTGTGCGTTCTCAAAAAGATGTTGATAATGTTATTGTTCCAGATGTAAAGGAAGCCTTAAATTATGTCTATGACGCTATAAAAGCTACCAAGGAAAAACTTAATGATGAAATTCCATTAATTGGCTTCGCTGGATCACCTTGGACTATTTTATGCTACTGTGTCCAAGGACAAGGCAGTAAAAATTTCGATAAAGCCAAAGAGTTTTGCTTTACTAATCCTATAGCTGCTCATCAATTATTACAAAAAATTACAGATACTACTATTGCTTATTTGAAAGAAAAAGTAAAAGCAGGTTGTAATGCTGTACAAGTGTTCGATTCTTGGGGTGGTATGCTATCTCCTGTTGATTATCAGGAGTTTTCTTGGCAATACATTCAACAAATTATCGATGCGTTAAAAGATGATGCACCTGTTATTGCTTTTGGTAAAGGGTGTTGGTTTGCACTCGGTGAAATGGCAAAGTCTGGGGCGTCTGCTTTAGGTGTAGACTGGACTTGTTCTGCAAGAAATGCACGTTATTTAACAGGTGGAAATATTACCTTACAAGGAAATTTCGACCCTACGAGATTGTTCTCTCCGCCTTCAGAAATTAAAAAAATGGTTCACCAAATGATTAATGAGTTTGGTAAGGATAAATATATTGTAAATTTAGGTCATGGAATTTTACCTAACATCCCGTTAGATAATGCCAAAGCATTTATTGATGCTGTAAAAGAATATCAACCTTAATTTGATTTAACTAAAAAATGATAAAGAATATTTCACAAGGTATACAAGCATATGCTGGTTCTCTAGCATTAATCTCTAAGTTAAATCTTTGGAAATTCTTTTTCATTCCAATTGCTATTAGTGTAATTACCGCAGCAGTTATTGGGTTATCGGCATATGGACTATCAGATAATATAGGAGACTTTATTGCTAAAATTTGGCCTTGGGATTTTGGTAAAGAAACCTTCACTTCTATTTCCACATTTATTGGTGGTATTGTGATTTTAGTGGTAGGATTAATTCTCTATAAGCATATCATAATGGCACTATCTGCGCCATTTATGAGTCCGGTTTCAGAAAAAATAGAAGCACATTTAACTGGTATAGAAAAACACAACCATAGAAATACTTCATCTCGCGAACAGCTATGGAGAGGTATTAGAATAAATTTACGAAACTTAGGAAAGGAGTTGTTATTTACCATCCCTCTCTTGTTGCTAAAATTCATACCTGTAATTAATATTTTTTCAACCGTTCTTTTATTCTTACTGCAAGCATATTATGCTGGTTTTGGTAATATGGACTATACTTTAGAACGACATTATAAATATAGGGAGAGCATTAGTTTTGTTAGAAAACATAGAGGAGTTGCTATTGGTAATGGCATTGTTTTTATGCTCTTCTTATTGATTCCTGTTGTAGGTATTATTTTGGTGTTACCTATGAGTGTTACAGCAGCATCGTTGAAAACTGTAAAACTCATTCAACAAGATAATTTGCTTCCCGAACACAAAACGATTGTATGATGATTGGGGGATTTGACGGTTTTGAAATCAACCCAATACATCAAGGTGATGTTTGGAAAATTTGCAACTTTATGGTGGCCAATGCCGATCGTTTAAAACGCTATTTCCCTAAGACATTAGAGCAAAATCTAAACCCTACCTTATCTCAACTTTTTGTTGACAAAAAGACCAAATTATTTCAAAGCAGAGAAGAGTTTTTATTCACTGTTAAACATACCGAAACTCGAGAATTGGCAGCTGTTATATATATTAAAGAGTTAGATTGGGAGAAAAAACAAGGTGAGTTTGCTTACTGTGTTGGATATCCTTTTACTGGGCAACAACTTATGTCTAAAGCCATAAAGTTATTATCAACCTACGCTTTTGATACTTTAAAATTAAACACACTTCAAATCATTGTTAATAAGAACAACATCCCTAGTGTAAAAGTAGCTGAAAGAAATGATTTTAAATGGCAAAAAACGCTTGAAAACGAATTTACTCCACCTGGTGAACAACCTTTAGATATGGAGCTTTATGAATTGTATAAATAATTAACTATGCCGCATTTTGTGATAGATTGTTCTGAAAATGTTTTAAAATTAAATAGCCCAGAAAAAACACTTCTGACAGTACATCAATGTGCGACTAAATCTGGATTATTTGATGAAAGTGATATCAAAGTGAGATTAAATCCTTTTAAGGAAAACTATATCGTTGGAGGAAAACAACAAGATTTTATTCATGTCTTTTCTAACATTATGGAAGGAAGAACAACAGATCAAAAAAATCAACTGTCTAAACTCATCATAAAAGAGCTTAAAGTCATATTTCCAACTATCGGTTTTATAGCTGTTAATATTAGAGATTTTGAAAAATCAACCTACTTTAACAAAACAATGGTTTAATATGAAAGATACATTCTTCAATTACATTCACGAGCTACAAGATACGATTACTTCAAAGTTGGAAGCTATTGATGGAAAGGCTAAATTTCAAGAAGATATTTGGAAACGCCCTGAAGGTGGTGGCGGAAGAACTCGCGTTATAGAACATGGAAATGTTTTTGAAAAAGGAGGTGTTAATATTTCTGGTGTTCATGGTAAGTTGCCTGATTCTATGCAAACCTATTTTGGTGTAGAAGATGCCAATTTTTTTGCCTGTGGGTTAAGTTTAGTGCTTCATCCTAAAAACCCAATGGTCCCAACTGTTCATGCCAATTGGCGCTATTTTGAAATGTATGATCAAGACGGTAATATTGTAGATCAATGGTTTGGTGGTGGGCAAGATCTCACTCCTTATTATTTATTTGAAGAAGATGCCATTCATTTTCATCAAATTTGTAAAACGGCTTGTGATCATCACAATAACAATTTCTACGAAACTTATAAAGCCAGATGTGATGAGTATTTCTATAATTCGCATCGTAATGAAGGTCGCGGTATTGGTGGTTTGTTTTTTGATTATTGCAAAGCCACCAGCGACATGTCAATGCAAAACTGGTATGATTTTGTCACCGAAGTTGGTGATAGTTTCCTAGAGGCTTATGTGCCTATCGTTGAAAAACGTAAAGATTTAGACTACAACAAAGCACAACGCGATTGGCAAGAAATTCGTCGTGGGCGTTATGTTGAGTTCAATTTGGTACATGATAAAGGTACTTTGTTTGGCTTAAAAACGAATGGAAGAATTGAAAGTATCTTAATGAGTTTACCACCTCACGTTCAATGGGTATATGATCACCACCCAGAACCAGGCAGCAAAGAAGAAGAATTAATTAACGTATTAAAACAACCTAAAAACTGGGTATAAATGAAACTATTAAGTCGCGTATTTTTAATTATCAATTGGAAAACATTTGTTATCACAGGCTTGGCCATAGCTTCAACAGCATTTTGTTTGCATTTTGAAATCAAAGCCGATTTTCCATTAACACTTATTGGTACTGCTATCGTATTTCCAATTGTATTCTCTATTGGCGGCGCCTATAAACGTCGTGAAGTTGCATTAGATGAATACGGCTCTATAAAAGCGCATGGTCGTGCACTGTATTTTGCTGTTTCCGATTGGCTAGAAAACCCACCTCAGGAGTTAAAAGATGAATTAAAGACCCATCTTAAAAACCTTTTAAACTCTTGTAAACATGTATTTAATAATCCAATAAATGAACTCGAAGAAAACGAAAAAGCCGTTTATGCGAGTTTTGAAGGTTTATCAAAGTTTATCAAAAGCATGCGATCTCATGGTTTACCATCTGGTGAAGCATCACGTTCTAACCAATTTTTAAGTAAAATGATGATTTCTTTTGAACGCATCAAGCACATTTATCAGTATAGAACTCCAAGAACACTCAGAACCTATAGTGATATATTCATTGTTATTTTACCTATAATTTATGGCCCTCACTTTGCGCATAATGTAACGAGCTACAGTTTCGGTCTACAATATGCTGTACCTATCATGTTTAGTGTTATTTTGGTGGCTTTAGATAATATCCAATCACATTTAGAAAACCCATTTGATCAACAAGGTGAAGATGATGTTTATATCAACGAGGAAAAATTTATAAGAAATTTAGATTAAAACTATGTATCCATTAAGACGAAACCGAAGATTAAGAACTAATAATGCAATTAGAAGTTTAGTTCGCGAGACCATTATTTCACCAAACGACTTTTTGGTCCCTCTATTTGTTGTAGAAGGAAAAGGGATTAAGCAAGAAATTGCTTCTATGCCAAATTATTATCGCTATAGTTTAGATTTATTAGAACATGAAGTAAAAGAGCTTTGGGCACTAGGCCTAAAATCTGTGCTTTTGTTTGTAAAAGTTCCTGACAACTTAAAAGATAATAAAGGAACAGAGGCTTTAAATCCAAACGGACTTATGCAACGTGCCATCAAAACTGTTAAAAACGTATGCCCTGAAATGTTAGTTATGACAGACGTTGCTTTAGATCCTTATTCGTCTTATGGTCATGACGGTATTATTGCTAATGGTCAAATTATTAATGATGATACTGTTGATGTCTTAGCCGAAATGAGCCTGTCTCATGCTCAAGCTGGAGCAGATTTTGTGGCGCCAAGCGATATGATGGATGGTCGAATTTTAGCGATAAGAGAAGCTCTTGAAGATGATGGTTTTACAGATACTGGTATTATGAGTTATTCTGCAAAATATGCTTCTGCTTTCTACGGCCCTTTTCGCGATGCACTAGACTCGGCACCTGCAGATATAAAAGATATTCCTAAGGATAAAAAAACCTATCAAATGGATTTCGCAAACCGCTTTGAAGCACTCAAAGAAACCGAAATGGATATTGATGAAGGTGCAGATATTGTTATGGTTAAACCAGGCTTGTGTTACTTAGATATTGTTCGAGATATTAAAAATGAAGTAGAGGTTCCTGTTGCTGTGTATCAGGTTTCTGGAGAATATGCCATGCTTAAAGCGGCTGCCGAAAAAGGATGGTTAGATCACGATGCCGTAATGTTAGAACAAATTACTGCTATTAAACGTGCAGGAGCAGATATTATAGCTAGTTATTTTGCTAAGGATGTTGTGAAGTTATTGTACTAACTTTTGAAACGTATTCTTTATATAGCGTCTTTTATTATCCTTTTAGGAAGCCTTTTGACATATTTTGTTTTAAAAAACCAAGAAACCAATCTTGGTTGTGCTACAGAAGATATTAGAAAAGGGGCGTGTGGCACTTCAGGTTTTAACGAATCTGGCTTAGAAGGGCGATCACTTTTCAATACTAATTGCGCCGCTTGTCACAGCTTATATAGAGTAATGACTGGTCCTGCGCTAAAAGATGTAGGTAAAAAATATGATTCGTTAACTATAATCAAATTTTTGCATGGAGAAAAGACAGCTATAATAAATAAAGACTACGATAACAACTGCATGGTTTTCAAAAATTTAACCAACGAAGACATCCTAGATATCTTAAAATATACAGATCATTCCAGATGAAAAAACAACTATTCCTGTTTGGTATCATTATAGTCCTAGGAGGTTTCATTACTTATGTCGTTTTAAAAAACCCAAAATCAAATACACAGCTTCAAGAGTCTAAAATTATTGATAACCCAATCACTTCAATGACCGATAACGAGTTGGAAGGTAAGCGGCAATTCGAGATTAACTGCGTCGTATGTCATAAATTAAACGTGATAGTTGACCCTCCTCTTTTACAAAAGAGAATTCATGATTATAATCTCAAGGAGTTTCAACAATTTATTCGAAACGAAAAACGAGAGCGAGTTAACAACTTTGGTATTGAGTGTATGGTATATTCTGAGATGAATAGACAAAAAATTAAATCTATTTATGACTATCTCATATACCAGATTCCTATAGACTATTAAATCTATTTACTACTACTGTTTGAGTTTTTTTATCTCGTCACCAAGATTAATCCCCCAGTTAATCCCTAACAAGGTCACAAGATTATCATCTACAGGAAAATCTTTTCCAAAACCACCTGTAATACTCAATTTTTTCGAATAATGGAATGTAAAGTTTCCAACAGATCTATATTGATCATCGTCTCCACTTCGTTTCAAATATTCGTATGAAAACTTAATTTTTTTAAATTCAAATTCTATTTTCCCACCAACATCCCAATAATCATTACTAAATGGGATTTGATTCTCTCCTATATTGAAACCGTCATCAACATATTTGGCAATACCGTATAAATGCAGGTAATTTTTACTCTTGTCATCTCTGTTACTAGATTTAACCAAATCTATTGAATAATCAAAAGTTAGCCACCCAGCAAACCGATCTAAAGACGATGAAAAATTATTATCATTAAATAACAGTCCATAACCAGCACCAAAATCGGCTCTAAATGTAGGTTTGATATTTTTCCTATTGTAATAAAAATTCTTCATTACTTTGAGTCTTTCTTTCATATAATAGTCAACCACTTTACTATCTATACCTTGATTTTTTGCCAAATCATAATAGGGCTTTTGAGCTTGAGCTCCACCTTCTAAAACATTTATTCCTGGCATGGTAAGATTACTATTAGGACCATTGATCGCATTTTCAAAATCAAGTACATCTTGATCGCTTATCCCTTTCTCTGTTGATCCACTCACCTTGCCTCTTATACCATTAATAGCCTCAATTAATTCGGTTCTTCTATCCTCACCATAGACACTAAAAATATTAGATCGTATCCCAATAGAAAATGTCTTTTTCGCTTCAGCAAAGCCATTAAACTTTTTATCTATATAGCCAATTGATACAGACGTATTCGTAGAAACACCTTTAAATGGATCAATTTTGGCCGTAGATTTATCAATGTCTCCATTTTGATCAAAACTATTTTCGGTAAAACCCCTATAGGCTTCGTAAGATTCTCCTGTGTTCTCTTTATTTACAAACCACCAATATAAATTAGACTCAATAGCTATATTACCAGAGTCAAAACCACTGTATAAATAAGTAGCCAAACTTCCTATGTTTTCAGGGTTCTCAATAGCTGTTGGTGTTTGATCAAGCAATAAAAAAGCGGGTGCTGTCGTGTTTTGAAACGTAAAATCGTTTATAGAGACTTCTTGTTTATTCTCTTGTTGCCCATAATTAGCCAAGCTTATAAACAATCCGCAGAGTAAAAAAAATAAATTTCTCATAGTATTATTTTATAGTGATTGAACAAACGATTTATGTGAACTTCTGAAATCTTCTAAAAACTTAATTTGAATTTCTTTTCTTATAAAGAACGTATTGTCATCATCAAAATGAAACTCTGTAGGGAAGTCATCAAAATTAGAATAGAAGGTTTTTTTAGTATCTCGATCTGATATTTTAAATTCTATTTTGGTCGACTTGATAAATCTAAGCCTGTCTGGACTTGTATTTTGCACCTGATCTAAAGCCAAATTAACTCTAATATTTAGTACGCTGGGATTCTTGACATCAGATTTAGAAATGGTAGCAGAATCACCATTTCCTAGAGCGTTGTCATCTAAGAAGAAAAATGATGGGCCTCGATCCTTAGCGGCTAAACTACTAATTGTTACTTTAGCATTTATGGCTTGTTTATTTTCATACGTTTCAAATGTTTCCATAGTATATATTTTGTTATTGATTGGGTTTCTTTTTAATATTATTTAATAGTTGTTTTTATTAGTGCTTTGACATTCGAAATTTCGGCTTTATAATCACATAGCGCTGGGATTTGAACCTTTATCAAATCGGTCTTATCTTCTATTGTTTTCATTTCTATAACTAAGACTTTGTGTTCTACAAACTGAGCCTCGATAGTGATCTTATTAGCATCTTCATTAAATGTGACATGTAACTTCTTGTTTTCGGCAAACGCTTTTTCATTATCATCCTTATAGCCTTGGATCTTATCTTCTCTTTGCTCTATTTTTTCGGCCTCAGCCCTTTTCTGTTTTTCAGTATTTAATAGATATAAACTTACCGAGCCTCCAATCAAAACGGCCACTGTCGCCATGGCAACCCAGAACTTTGCACGCTTTATACTTTTGGCTAACGCAATTACGAAATTACCGTAGGTCTCATTAATCTTCAACGGGCTTCTTATATCCAATTTCTCAATATTTAATTCTTGCCCAACCGATGTTTTATATATAGCGACAAACACAACAGCAATAGGAAGAATGAAGCTAAAGTAAGCCCATCCGTTGGTACTATCCTCCAACATTCCTTTTACAAGACCAATTGCCGCATAAAACCCTAATAACGCCTTGAGATAAACATTATAATTATTGAGATGTCTAAAAAGGTTGGTAAAGGTCTCGTCTACTAACTTCTGACCTTTCTCCATCCAATATATATCGAAATCTTTTAAATCACTCATCTTGTTTTATTTTTACATATACGCGTTGCATAAAATCACAGCAAGGACACTTCACAACAATATAATCGTTAATAAGTTTCTTCTCTACTGACCGCATTAGGAGATCTATAGCTATCTCCTGAACTGGAGCTGCTACAGGTGTTAAAACAGGAGAAATCACAACATCAAAAGATTCATTGCAATCTTTCTTTTGGCATTCTACTCGAATAATCTCGTAGACCTTGGGTGCATTAGAAGTTTGTTCAGCGGCCATAATTATCTATTTAATTATGCTACTAAATTCTAAAACAGGGAGTGTAAAATCAATACCCAATACAAGGTATTTCAAATATAAAGTTACAAAATAATCTAATCCCTTTCAAAACTCTAATGTTAACAGGAATTCTAAGATTTCTTTAAAATGCCCATTATTACTGACACTTAAACACTTACATAGGTTAATGCAAGGTTAACTTATTTGATTTTTATCATTTTTAAAAATCTTCAACCTAGATTTGTATCATCATCAATCATTAAAATCAAAACACCATGAGAACTTTAAAAAACGATTTAATTACAGAACGACATCAAGGAACGAAATCGCACAATTGGAATTCAAGACGACGTTACAGATCAATAAAGTAAAAACACATGAATTCATCAATCAAACAATCAACCACTATGATGAGCATAATGTCTTTTTAGACATTGTGCTCTCTTTTATTAAAGATGATTCTTAATTTTAAGCAAACAAAAACATTGCATGAAGAAAAAAATTAACCTGTTAATTAGTTTATCTATTCTTGGATTAATTGCCTTATCTATTATTCAAGGCTATTTAATTAACAACACCTATAAACTCAAAAAAGAAGCATTCATCACTGAAACTAGACAGTCTATTTCAAAAATTGATGACTTCTCTCCTGCTTTAGATTCGTTATCAGATATTTGGCAAGACAATTTTCTAAATACCATAGCAGATTATAAAGCCAGTACAGCCACCAAATCAGACATATTAGAAGGTCTTCAATCTATAATAGACTCTATAAATGAAACCTATCGTGTTGAATACCAAAAAGAGCTGGTTAAAAAAAACATCCCTTATGGTATAAAATTCCATAAAAAAATTAGAACTATTATATTACAAGATTCGGTAAAAAATGATACCATTTTCAATTTTGATAAAACACCGAAGTCCATTGTTTTAGGCGATCCTATTTCAGATGAAGATGCCATAGGTGTTAGCTCCACGCTCTGGTCTACAGATCACACTTCTAACAGAGTTATTAACGGAGAAGACAAAGAAATCACCTTCTATTTAGTGTTTTTAACTCAAGATAAAATGGACATTGCAGGTTGGAAAAAAATCGTTTTCAAACAAATGGTTGGGTTACTTTTATTATCGCTTTTAATCTTTGCCGTGGTTATTGGGTTATTGTATTATTCGATTAAGAGTTTAATCACGCAGAAAAAAATTGCCGATATAAAAACCGATTTTGTAAACAACATCACACACGAACTAAAAACACCGCTAGCAACCTTAACTTTGGCAACTAAAATGCTAAAAAAAGAGGAGGTAAAACAGCAACCACAACTTGTTGATAATACTGTAAATACTATAGAACGTCAAAATAAACGCCTTCAAAAACTCATTGATCAAGTTTTAAATAATAGTTTGGGTTATAACGAAATACAGCTTCTCAAAGAGAAGGTTGAAATTAAGCCATATATCAATACTGTTTTGGACGACTTTCTATTATCGGTTAAAAACGAAGACGTCACAATAAATCGAACCTTTGAAGGATCGCATACAACTATTGATCTCGATAAATTTTATGTTACAACAGCCTTGTTAAATATTCTAGAAAATGCTGTAAAATATGCCAGTGATCATATTATAATTGATTGTATGGTTGACAGTAATCATGAGCTCAATATTTCAATAAAAGACAATGGTATTGGCATTTCGGATAAAGATAAAAAACAAGTATTTGAAAAGTTCTTTCGCGTTGGAAACAAAGAAATTCATAATGTTAAAGGTTTAGGTTTAGGCCTATACTATACCAATCAAATTATAAAAGCACATGATGGAAAAATCACTGTAGTTAGCAAAGAAGGTCATGGTTCAACATTTACATTAACAATTCCTTTTAACCAATAATAAGCTATGAAACATATTCTTTTAGCCGAAGATGATGTAGATTTCGGTCATATATTAAAACAATACTTAGAAATTTCTGGATACCAAATTACTTGGGCTAAAGATGGAAAAGAGGCGTTAGAACAGTTTAAAAATGGGCATTATAATATTTGTGTGTTTGATGTAATGATGCCAAAAATGGATGGTTTTACATTAGCCGAAAAAGTCATTGATATCAACCCCGAAACACCATTCATTTTCTTAACGGCTAGGAAGCTTAAAGAAGATAAAATAAAAGGGTTAAAGCTTGGAGCAGATGATTATATTGTAAAACCTTTTGAAGCAGATGAACTTGTATTAAGGCTTAACAACATTCTAAAACGTACTGAAAAAGCAGCGCTTCAATTGCCTCAAAAAGATATTGTTATTATAGGAACCTACACCTTTGATACCCATAGACTCGAATTGAGTTCTGGTGATTATAAAAAACAACTCACGCAAAAAGAAGCAGAATTGATTCTCTTTCTTTTCAATCACAAAAACCAACTCCTTAAACGTGAAGACATCCTTAAAGCTGTTTGGGAAAATGACGATTTTTTCTCAGGAAGGAGTATGGACGTATTTATAAGCAGATTACGCAAATACTTCAAACAAGATCCTTCAATTTCAATTGAGAGCATTAGAAATGTTGGTCTTGAGTTTAAAATAAGTTAATAGAGATTATGTTATTGGTTAACGCTAGGTTAACGCTTAATCTTTTCTTTTTTAAGCCATTACAGTCGTCTACATTTGTATCAAACAATCATTAAAAACGAACAGTTATGAATTTTTCAAAATCAAAAGACAGACAAAACAGTATTAGAATTATCGGCCTAAAAAAAGGATTATGCTTAGCATTTAGTTTTGCTTTGCTCTCGGTTAGTGGTTTAAACGCACAAACAACTCCAGAACCACCAACTCCACCAAAAACGACAACAACATCAGGAACATCATATTCTATTTCAATAGATAATGATGATGACGAAAAATCAAACAGTTCTATTTCAGTAAAAACAACAGATGACTATTATAAATTTAGAGCGAGCTTTCACAAATCTAAGAATGAAGCTGTAAAACAGATGCTAATCAAAACCTTAGGTAAAAGCAATTTAGATGTTAATGGTAATACTTATCTATGGACCAATAGTAAAACTGGTGATGAAGTTTTTGAATGTAAACTCACTAAAGGTCATTTAAGAATATCATTGGATACAGATGTCGCATCAAGTGCATTTACAGAAAAAATCACCAAACTAGGCCAAGAATTAAAGTATCTTATATCTGGTACTAGTAGAAAAGAAGACGAGGCAAGACAAGCCGAACGTGCTCGACGAGATTTAGAACGTGCACAAAGAGACTTAGATCGAGCAAAACGAGATCTTGAACGTGCAGAACGCAATGCAAAACGATCAAAAGGCAATTAAACCAATCAATCAAACGAATATTCTATAATATTCTATAAATTAGCCATTAAATAAATTTATTTAATGGCTTTACTTTTATTATACGCATTTGTTTCTATTTTCTTTTCCTTTTTATGTTCTATACTAGAAGCTGTATTGTTAAGCGTAACACCAACATTTATAAACGTTAAGAAAAAGGAGGGCAAAGCCTACGCAAGTGCCTTAGAAACTTTAAAAAAAGATGTTGACCGCCCTTTAATTGCTATCCTAACCTTAAACACCATTGCGCACACTGTAGGTGCTATTTTGGTAGGTGTACAAGCAAAGGTTGCCTATGTTGAATTATACGGCTCACAAACAAGACGTATTTTTGGTATAGAGTTTACCGAAGAGTTAATGGTTGGGGTTGTATCATCTATTATGACTATTTTAATTCTAGTTGCTTCGGAAATTATCCCAAAAACAATTGGAGCAACCTATTGGAAACAATTAGCAAATTTTACAACAAAGGCGTTAAAGTTCTTAATCATTCCATTGAAATACACTGGGATTCTTTGGATTTTACAACTTACAACAAAATTGATTGGAGGTAAAGGTCATCACGGAAGTGTTTTAAGTCGTGAAGATTTTCATGTCATGGCAGATATGGCTCATGAAGAAGGTGTTTTTCAAGAAAACGAAAGTAAGATTATTAAAAATCTATTAACCTTTAAGGAGGTGTTTGCTAAAGATGTAATGACGCCTAGAACTGTAATGAAAGCTGAGGATGAAAAGACCACTGTTGAAGATTTCTTTAATAAAAATATGAATTTACGTTTTTCAAGAATTCCTATATACTTAGACAACCCAGATAATATTAAAGGTTTGGTTTTAAAAGATGAAGTATTTAAAGAAATGGCTCTTGATAATGGTTCTAAAAAATTGTCTGAACTCAAACGAAATATCATCGTTGTTGAGCGCAATTTACCCATTCCAAAATTGTTCGAACAATTAGTAGAAAGTAGAAATCACATGGCACTAGTTGTTGATGAGTATGGTTCAGTTAGTGGATTGGTGACTATGGAAGATGTTATTGAAACCTTACTTGGTCTGGAGATTATGGACGAAAGTGATAATGTTTCTGATTTGCAACATATGGCACGAAAAAGTTGGGAAGCCAGAGCTAAAAAGCTAGGAATTCTAGACGATGCTAATTCTAAAAGCGAACATGAATAGCATGGAAACCTGTATCATTAATTCTCCTCTAGGATTCACTAAAATTGTAGGTGATGAAGATGGTATAGCTCAAGTAACGGTTTTAAACTCCAAAGAAAAAGAAACAGATATCATTCCCACAATATTGGAAGATTGTGTCATTCAACTTAGAGACTATTTTGAAGGCTCTCGTACAACATTCGATTTAAAATTAAACCCTCAAGGCACCGAATTTCAAAAGTTAATATGGACGCTTCTTGAGGAAATTCCGTATGGGAAAACCATTTCATATCTACAGTTATCAAAACGTCTTGGTGATGTAAAAGCCATAAGAGCTGTAGCCAACGCTAATGGTAAAAATCCATTATGGATTATTGTACCATGCCATCGCGTTATAGGCAGTGATGGCAGTCTCACGGGCTATGCAGGTGGGTTACACAGAAAGCAATGGCTTTTAGAACATGAAAGCCCCTACAAACAACAATCTCTATTTTAATGTATAAAGTTGCAACACAATTTTTAGAACGTTTTTTTAAACCCGCAACGATTTATAAATATGGCTTTAATTGGTCTCCAATGTATAAGCGAACCACAGCAAAAGTTGTTGAAGTTAGTGACGATTTACATAAAGTTGTCATTTCGATGAAACCTAGTTGGAAAAACAGAAATTTTGTAGGAACCATCTTTGGTGGCAGTATGTTATCTGCAACCGACCCTATTTATATGATTCAATTGATGCAAATTCTAGGCGAAAATTATGTCGTTTGGGACAAATCTGTTGAAGCGCAATATAAAAAGCCCGCTAAAAGCCAGATTTTTGGTGAGTTTACTTTTTCTAAAGAAGAGATTGAAAATATCAAACAAGACATAGTTAACAAAAATCAAATCGACATTGTTAAAACCATGAATCTTGTTGATGCCAAACAAAATATAATTGCTACTTTTAAGAAAACACTATATATCGCAGATAAACGTTTTTATAAAGAAAAACTAAAGCAACGTCAGACAAAACATTAACTTGGTTACAATGAAATTTTTAAAAAAACTCCTCAAGGTCTTAGCTCTTTTATTCGGTTTAATTATTCTCGTGCTCTACATAACAGATACAGATTACCTCATAAAAGCTGTAAGAACAATCTATATGAAAGGACATACAACAGCCTTTTTAGAAGATTATAAAGAATTTGACAATCAGCCAATTAGCGCCTCAGATGCACCTAAGCCTTGGCCAAACCATAAAGATTATAACACTGTAACAACAACGCCTGAGCTTGAAAAAGTTAACCAAGACTGGGGAACCATTGCTTACCTCATTATTAAAAATGATAGTATCTGGTTTGAAAAATATTATGATGGCTTTAATGAAGATTCTAAATCGAACTCATTTTCAATGGCAAAAAGTTATGTTTCAGGCCTACTAGGAAAGGCCATAATGGAAGGTTATATAAAAAGTTTAGATCAACCTGTTTGTGATTTTCTTCCAGCTTTTTGCGAAGGAAAAGCCTCCAAAATGACCGTTGGGGATTTATCGTCAATGGCATCTGGAACCAATTGGGATGAGGCCTACTATTCTCCATTATCGATTACTACACGTGCTTATTTTGATGACGATCTTGCAAAAGTAATGAATGGATTAAAAGTAGTTGATGAGCCTGGACAAGGGTTTAAATATGCCAGTGGTGATACTCAAATGCTTGCTATGGTCATAGAAAAAGCAACAGGTAAAAAAATGTATGACTACTTTGAAGAAAGCTTTTGGAAACCTTTAGGCTCTGAAAATGCTACACTTTGGCAAGTAGATAGTGAAGATCATGACTTAGTAAAAGCCTACTGTTGTATTGCGAGTAACGCCAAAGACTTTGCGCGCTTTGGAAAACTCTATAAAGACCATGGAAAATGGAATGGAAAACAACTTTTAGACTCTGCATTTGTTGCAAAATCAGTCCAACCTCGTTTCCCTGAAAGTCCAGAGTATGGTTACGGTTGGTGGCTTCGCCAAATAGGAGATAAACACTTCTTTATGATGCGTGGTCATTTAGGTCAATACGTTTTTGTAGAGCCAAATGATAACATCATTATTGTAAGGTTAGGTCATGAAAAATCTCCAGATATTGGAACTAAAACTTTTACTGATGATATTGGGTTATACATTGAAGAAGGCTACAAAATGCTGAACTCAAAATCGTAATATTTCTTAATAAATTAAAACTAACCATCTATGAAAAAGTTACTCTTAATACTACCTGCCCTGTGCTTATGCGGTAACATATTTGCCCAGAGTAAATACAACTTAGATTTCGAAATACTCGAAAATGAAACTGCCAAAGGTTGGGCGTCTCCATTAGGAAATGATAATTATAAAATATCATATGATACATCTATACGTCAAAATGGTAAGGTATCTGCTTCAATAGAAAGTATTAATGAGGAAGGTGGATTTAGAGCTATATCGTATCGCATTCCTTCCCATTTTAGTGGAAAAAAAATTAAACTTACAGGTTATGTTAAGACAGAAAATGTTAGGGATGGCTGGGCTGGTCTATGGTTGCGTTTAGATCCAAAAATTGGATTTGATAATATGCAAGATAAAGGTATAACTGGAACAACAGACTGGAAAAAATATGAAATTGAATTAGATGATTTACCCAACGCCGAAACAATTGTATTCGGAGGTTTAATTTCTGGTAAAGGAAAAATGTGGTTCGATAATTTAGAGCTTACAATAGACGGAATACCTATTGACAAAGCACCTTTAAGAGAATTATCTAGTGCAGAAAAAGATGTTGAATTCAACAACGGATCAAATATCAATACTTTGGAACTAGACGATACACGTCTTGCTAATTTAGATCTGTTAGGACGGATTTGGGGGTTTTTAAAATACTACCATCCCAACATAGGAACTGGAGCTGTTAATTGGGATTATGAGCTATTTAGAGTATTACCTTCTTATCTAAATGCCGCTAATAATTCGGAACGAGACGCCATACTCTTATCATGGATAAATAAACAAGGTGATGTTAAACCTTGTAAGCCTTGTAAGGCCCTAGATAAAGATGCTCAAATGGTCCCAGATTTAGATTGGATCACCTCTTCTAACTTATCGAGTGCATTGGAGCAAAAATTAAATATGATTGAAAAAAACAGGTTTCAAGGAACACATTATTATGTTGGGAGTGGTCAGGTAGGTCAAGCTAATTTCACAAACGAAAAGTCTTATGTTAAAATTCCGTATTCAGATTTAGGATTCAGATTGTTAGCTGTTTATCGTTATTGGAATATGATTCAATATTATTTTCCGTACAAAAATGAAACCGATCAAAATTGGAATTCGGTTTTAAAAGAAATGATTTCTAAAACTATTAAGGCAGAAACAGAAACAGATTATCACCTTGCTCTTTTAGAAATGGTGGTAAAAATAGACGATAGTCATGGTGTCTTCTCAACGCCAAAAACTTGGGCCCATTTTGGGACAAAATTCCCCCCTTTTGAAATTCAAATTATCGACAATAAAGCTGTTGTATCCAAATTTTATGATTCCAATTTAGCTGAAGAAAATGATATAAAAATTGGAGACGTTATTACCCATGTAAATGAGGTTCCTGTTTCAGAAATTTTGAAAACCAATAATAAATATATATTTGCATCTAATCCATCCGTAAAACGAAGAGGTGCCTTTTTTGTCTTGTTTAAAGGCGATAATTCATCTTGCAATGTCACTGTAGAAAGGCAAGGAACTACGACGTCTAAAAAAATAAAGAAATATTCATATTCAAACTTTAACCGTCAACAATCTAAAGATAAGTGGAACATGTTAGACAACAACATCGGATATGTTCATATGGGGAACTTAACGCGTGGAGATGTCACTGAAATGATGACGGCATTTAAAGACACTAAAGCTATCATATTTGATATTAGAAACTATCCGCAAGGTACTTTGTATGAAATTGCACCATACTTAAACACCAAATCTGTTGATTTTGTAAAATTCACGAAACCAGATTTATCTTATCCCGGAGCATTTATTTGGGAGCCCAGTTATCAAGCAGGAGGAGGCAGTAAAGAAGATCTTTATAGAGGGCAAGTCATCTTGCTTGTAAATGAAACCACTCAAAGTCATGCAGAATTTACTGCGATGTGTTTGCAAATTGCAGAAAACGCGATAACTATTGGAAGCCAAACCTCTGGAGCCGATGGCAATGTTAGCAAATTCAATGTGGTTGGAGGCTACTCAACAATGATTACAGGGATAGGGATATTTTATCCCGACGGCAGAAAAACACAGCGCATAGGCATCGTTCCTGATATTGAAATAAGACCAACCATTAAAGGGATACAGCAAGGCAGAGATGAAGTATTAGATAAAGCACTAGAGGTAATTGACAGTAATCTGATCAAGGACTAAAACATTTAACCATTAGTCTTAATCTTTTGTTATTTAACAAATTCTTAGTTAGCCGTCTATCTATTTCTTTCTTTTTTTGATTTTAAAACCAATCAACAATGAAAAAATTAACACTTCCTCTATTTACCTTGTGTACTGTTTTCAGTTGTATTGCACAGAGTGATTTCAACTTAGATTTTGAAACTTTAGATGGCGACTCAGCCAAAGACTGGACGTCATTTGGTGATGGCAATTACAAAATAAGTTATAGCGATGTTATTGCTCAACACGGACGCATTTCGGGTGTTATTGAAAGCCTTCCTGACGAAAGTGGTTTTCGAGCATTATCTTATAAAATACCTGCTTCTTTTGGAGGTAAAAAAATAAAATTAACTGGATATCTTAAAACTGAAAATGTTAAAGGAGGTTGGGCAGGCTTATGGATGCGAATTGATCCAAATGTAGCATTCGATAATATGCGTGCTAAAAAACTTCAAGGCACGAATGACTGGGAAAAATATGAGATAGAACTCAAGCTAGATGATAATTCAGAAGAAATACGTATTGGAGGTATACTCGTAGGAACAGGAAAAGTATGGGTTGATCACCTCGAAATCACTGTAGATGGTAAACCATTAAATCAAGCCCCTAAGAAAGCACTTTCAAAAGCGCGGATGGATAAAGAATTTGATACAGGTTCTAATATTTCTTTTCATGATTTAAACGAGGTTCAAATTAAAAATTTAGAATTAATAGGACGTGTTTGGGGTTTTCTAAAATATCATCATCCAGAAATTGCGAAAGGTAATTTCAATTGGGATTATGAATTGTTTAGAATCCTGCCAAAATACTTAAAAACCACATCCAACACTCAACGCGATAATGTATTAATTGCATGGATAGATAGTTTAGGCAAAGTAATGCCTTGTAAATCATGTAAAGCGGTAGATAAAGATGCTTTTTTAAAACCAGATTTAGATTGGATAAAAAGCAACGAAATATCGGTTGCACTAAGTGAAAAACTTCTGTATGTAAAAGAAAACAGACACCAAGGAACGCATTTTTACATAGGCATGGAATCCTATGTAGGGAATCCAAAATTTAAGAATGAAAAATCATATTCTGGAATGAAATATCCAGATGATGGTTTTAGATTGCTTTCGGTATTTAGGTACTGGAATATGATCAACTATTTCTTTCCATATCGACATTTAATGGATAAGGATTGGGACAGTTGTCTTGCCGAATATATTCCAAAGTTTATTGACGCGAAAAATGAACTTGAATATGAGTTAGCAGCCATTCAAATGATTGGAGATATTAAAGACACGCATGCCAATCTATGGGGTGGTAATGATAAAATTCAGGAACAAAGAGGTGATTATTATGCACCTATTCATGTTAAATTTATTGAAGACAAACTTGTTGTTGACGCACTTTTTAATGATGAAAAGAGTAGGTCTTGTGGTTTAAAATTAGGAGATGTGATTACGCATATTAATAAAAAACCAATCACTGATATTGTTTTAGACATGAGCCCTTATTATCCGGCATCAAATCAGCCTACACGATTACGCGATATTAGTTTTGATATTTTACGCTCTACAAATAAAAAACTTGATTTAAAAATTGACCGTGGAAGTGACCATTTTGAAACTACGATAAATCTTCATCCTAAACGAAATATTAAAGGCCATTATAAATGGTATAAAAAACGTACTGAATCTAGCTTCAAAAAATTGAATAACAATATTGGTTATGTAACACTACAAAATATTAAAGAAAAAGATGTTGATTTACTCAAAGAAGCGTTTAAAGATACTAAAGGTATTATTGTAGATATTAGAAATTACCCTTCCACTTTTGTACCATTTACACTAGGAAATTATCTCAATTCTAATCGTACAAATTTTGTTAAATTTACATCTGGAAATATCGATAACCCAGGTGAATTTGTTTTTAGAGATGGTTCGAAGGTAGGTTTAAAAAGAGGTTGGTCATACAAAGGACAAAAAGTAATTGTTATAGTTAATGAAATATCTCAAAGCCAAGCCGAGTATACTGCGATGGCCTTTAGAGCTGGAGATAAAACAACCATTATTGGAAGCACTACAGCTGGTGCAGATGGCAATATCTCTCGAATTAACCTTCCTGGAGGATTGCAAACAATGATTTCTGGAATTGGCGTATATTATCCAGATGGAACAGAAACGCAGCGTATTGGGATTGTTCCAGATATTGAAGTAAAACCAACAATTGAGGGCATTAAACAAGGTCGTGATGAATTGCTAGAAAAAGCTATAGACCTCATCAACCAGTCAATTACAACAAACGAAACAATTAAAGACTAACGATGTATTTCTTTTAAACTGAAATGAGCATGATAACAAAATTAAACATAGAAAATATTCTATTTTTAGACATAGAAACAGTTCCTGAAACTGAGCATTTTTTAGAATTAGACGTCATCAAACAAGAGCTTTGGGAACACAAATCTAAGTATCAAAGACGCGATGAATTTACAGCTGAAGAATTTTATGAACGTGCTGGCATTTGGGCCGAGTTTGGAAAAATTATCTGTATATCTATTGGCTATTTTAAACATGAAGGAGGCATTAGAAGATTTAGAGTCACTTCTCTCTATGGTGACGAATCTAAGATTCTTCAAGATTTTAAAAACCTATTATTAACGCATTTCAGTGGTCATAAGTTTTTACTTTGCGCACATAACGGAAAAGAGTTTGATTTCCCTTATATCGCCCGTCGTATGATTATTAATAATATAGAATTACCTAACAAGTTAAATCTCTTTGGAAAAAAACCTTGGGAAGTTCCGCATTTGGACACTTTGGAACTTTGGAAATTTGGAGACTATAAAACTTATACCTCATTAAAATTACTTACTCATGTTTTGGGAATTCCATCTCCTAAAGATGATATCGATGGCAGTGAAGTTTATAATGTCTATTATAAGCTCAAAGATATAGATCGCATCATTACCTACTGTGAGAAAGATACAATTGCAGTGGCACAAATTTTCTTGAGATTAAGAGGTGATGAGCTATTACATGATAATGACATTGTTCATGTCTAAACCATTTACTTAATTATTACTTTCTGAGTTTTGCTTTGAATATCACTACTTAAGTGCACCACATAAACACCTGAACTCATTGTAGAAATGTCTATAGTATGCATAGTTTGAGAATTACTTAAACTCACCTTCTCAATTAAACGGCCTTGTAAATCATAGATAGTTAATTTAGAATCCATAAGTAAAAGCCCTTTAACAATTAACTCTTTTGGACGCGTTGTTGTATACATTTCTAAATCATTTTCGTTGGGCGTATTAACACCTAAAGTCGCTTCATTAAAGTGTAAAAAGTAACGTCCAATGCTGGTTAAGTTTTCGGTGGGCGTAATGGTATAATTTGTCGTATTAAGTAATGTGAACGTATTAGATTGCGTGTCTTCAATATATACTTCAACATTTGAGGGTATTGTACTTTCTGAAATACTAATAGTGAATTGTTGTCCTTGTCCAACATGAACTCCTAACGGAATGACAGCATTTTCTAAGGCGTCAAATCCTAAAGATTGTATCGCCATATCAATACCAGTACTCTCTTCTAATAAATGTGAGTATAAAGCAAAACTTGAAGGTGCTTGTTCTCCATAAATACTAGAATCATAATTAAAGTCCATTCCGTTTGAGGCATTATCTGTAAAATAAAAATCTGTTTTATAACGTCCTCCTGAGGTTGAATTTAATTCTAATTGTAAATGTGCAATATTGGAGTTTCTTCCTGGAATAAAATCGTCTGTATTACCAGTGATTCGCATAGTTGATGTAAAGTCGATTCGTCCATTATTAGTTGCAGAAGCCACTAAAAACCCTTGACCAGGTGTAATAATAGCATTCGGGTTCGCTTCAGAATAGGCCATGTTCCATATGGTCCATCCGTCAGATGCATTCCCATCATATCCATAAATCCCAGCGCTTTCAAAATCAAATTGCGAGTTATTTGCTGCAAGAAAATCAAACAATCTAATATAAGAAGGGTACGGGTTTCCAACTAAATTCCATTCTGGGTTTGTTGGTCCGTCATTTACTATTGGTACACTAACATCTCTAGTGTTTACTAATCCCGTAAAAGTAAAAGTGCTTGCATCTGTTGAAGCGGCTCGGTATCCAGTTCCTGCGTACATTGGTGCGGTTTCGACATCGCTATACAGTAGGTAAGTATCTGTTATTTTATCAAAAGGACCAAATAAGAATAATGTGTTCCCCGTATTACTTACAATATTGGCATTAGACATTCTAAAATCGAAAAATGACTCGCCAAAAACGGGTGGTGCAACAAGGTCATTTCCACCAACGCTAGCTGTGGTATTAACGTATCTTCTGTACATCACTTTTCCAACCACTAAATTAGCAACTATTAAACTAGCATATTCATTAGAGTCTGAGTCAAGTGTTACATTATCATTTGAAATTAGATTTCCGTTAACGGTTAGTGATTTAGATTTTTCAACAAATACATTTGCACCTCCTTCAACTCTTATATCATTAATTTGAATATCATCAGATATCGAATATGTTCCATCTAAGACAATAGCATTATCTGTTCCTGTTGTTGGTGATGGAGAGTAAGGTATCCAAGTGTTATTCGTGTAAATCAAATCATTAGATCCAACTAACTTAATCGAATAATCTTCAACTTCACCCCAAGTAAAATCCTCACAAGATGTCGGAACACCATTATATTTCATAGAAACACGCATTCTCGTGTCTGTTTCTGTTGCACTAGATGGGATAATAAAGTTACCGCTAACGCTTGTATTCTGATTAGGGTTAATTGTGAATACTTCTTCTCCAGAATCTTCAAAATCACCATCATTATTAAAATCAATCCAAACAGCATAGGCCTCATTGTATATTGTTCCAGTCCAAGTTGGCGTCACAGTAATTGTATATTGAGTACCTTTTCTTAGAATCGTTGACATTGCTGTAAAATCTGAATAGAACTGGGCATCAGATGTGTTATCAATAGTATTTAATTGAACTCTGCTAATAAACTCGTCATTAACATTATTACTTTGAGAGTCACAATAGGTTTGTGCAGGGCCAGATAAAGTAAGTACACCAACTTCATTGCTATCCATAGAGGTATTGTTGGCTCCATCTTTAGCAATCACTTTAAAACTATAGAATGTTTCAGGAGACAATCCGGTAGCCTGATAAGTTGTGGCTAAAACATCTTGAGCAATCAAACTAGCGCCTTGATAAATATCATAACCAACAGTAGCTATATTATCTGTAGAAGCCTCCCAATCTAAATCTACTGTTGTAGTTGTAGTGTTACTGGCCAATAAATTTAATGGTGTCGTTGGTGCCTGTGTATCCAGCTCTAATGTTGTTACATTAATTGTATTACTAGCGGCTGAGCTGTTATTTGCAGCATCTTTAGCAATAACATAAAAGGCATAGTTTGTATTATCCGTTAATCCAGACACCTGATGGGAAGTTATAGAGACTGTGGCAATTAAATTATTGTCTTGGTAAATTTCATATGCCGTAACTCCTATATTATCTGTAGCGGCAGTCCAGTTTAAGTCTAAGCTCGATTGTGTAACATTACTAGCTGTCAAATTTGTTGGAGCAGTTGGAGCTTCTGTATCAGGTAATGTTCCTGTGATCTCAATTGCAAATGTTTCTTGATAATACATACAGGTTCCAACGGAATAAGTTACGACATAGTTGCCGTTTGTAGATGCAGACAAATCAATAACACCTGTATTAGAATTAATAGATAATCCTGTTGTGCTTGCAAATGTTCCGCCAGTAAGACCAGATATGGTTGGTGAGGGGTTCGCATCACTAACATCATAAGAATTAGCAGCATAAGAAAAATTCGCGAAATCATTGTAATGAATGTCAATATAATCCAATACTACGGCAGCATATTCTTTTGCAAAAGGCACTAAAGTTTGAGGTCTTGTATCATACACATTCCCATTATATGTTCCGAGATCCCTTACCCGCCTATTAACTTCTGTCATAATACCATCTATATGACCGCCACCTCCAACATTACCTCCGCTACTACCTGTTCCATTTCCAGAGCCATGTCTCCGATTATTGTAGAAATCTCCATCAAAATAAGCATTAGAATGAGGCCTTGTATCATCACAACTCGTATTTCCATAGTCTGAATTACTAGGAACAGCTCTATATCCAGAGGTAACACCGCATCCTGGGTTGACATTTGCGTTGTAAAATACAGCTGGTTGATTTTGAAATAGCTCTCCCAAACTATTTACCCCTCTTATTAATTCTTCATGGGTATGACTATTTAAATTATTCGATACTAGATTCTTAATCGTAGATCTATTAATATTTGTAGTGCTATTTAAATTGCCTGTATTTAATTGTGTAGCAGTGATATTATATCCTATTTCTATTCTTGGTATGGTATGACTTTGACCGTGTAAATCAATGTATAGACCTTTACCCCAATTTGCTTCAACAGAAGCACTGGCCTGATCAATAAAACTATGCCAAGCATTCCAATGGTCTAAAGCATCTGAATCACCACAAGTGGCTTCGTTTTGTTCGCGGTTAGGGTCAAGTTTTGATCTGTGTAAATTATTAATGATAACATGTGCATAGCATCCTGTTAGTGCAAATATTTCAGCTTGAATTTCACGAATTAAAATGTCCGTATTATCATCACGTTCGTTAGTACCACAACTTCTATCTGGTAATGTCGAATCATTATCTGGATAGAAGGTTCCTCCTATTGTTTGTCCAGACAACTTCACTCCTCCATGAGGTGCAGAAATAATTATAGGCAAATTCCCAGGTATATATTCTATATATTCTCTAGTATCTCCATTGAATTGTTCATAGAATGTTGATACGCCCGGAGTTTGCGCATTTGCCTGAATAGCCATAAGCAAAACTGCGATCAAAAAACGAAACTGTGAATTCATATAGTTTTTAGGAATGTAATAGCATTAATATATACAAGGTATTGATAATCTCTTTATTAGACTCATATTTTTGTTGTATGTCACAAAAAAAAAGCCCAGATACGTGATCTGGACTTTTTAAAGTTAATTGGTATCTCTATTGTTTTATAAATCGTTTTGTCAACGTTTCATCTTCCAAGGTAAATATAATTTGATAGATGGCTCCATCAAGTTCACTTATATTAATAGCATCGTTTTTAACGATTCCTTTTCCAACAAGTTGCCCCACCATATTATAAATCTCATAGTTAAGGTTAGAGTAATCAGATTTCACGTTTAATAAATCGCCTTTAACCGGGTTAGGGTATAGTGTAATGTCTTTAACATTAGCTATATCTGGTCTTGACGTCTCTCCTTTAGATTGAGCAGTAATCAGTCTAACATTATCAATTGCAATATCTGCTTGCCAAGTACCACCCGTTACTCTATTGAAACGCAGTTGAACACTTCCTCCAGCATATGAAGACAAGCTAACATTAGCCGACTGCCAAGAATTTCCTAAGTTACCTGAGCTGTTCCAGATACTTACCCAACTTACACCATTATCATTACTAGCCTCTAAATTAATAGTTCCCATATCTGATGAACCAAATTGATGGTAATTAAAACTAAAACTCGCTGAAGCCTGTCCGCTTAAATCAAAACAAGGAGAGTTTAATATAGCTTGCTTTGTTGGGTAGCCTGTATTGTTACCAGAAGCCTCAACATAGATATAATAAGTTCCTTCATTTGCACTTGATGGTCCTGTACCATTCGATGGTGTTCCATTAGCATCAACAGTCCAGTTTAAATCGTCAGCCGATGACTGCGTCCATCCACCCAACGTGTTTTCAAATCCTTCGGAGTATGGGAATGACGTTATTCCTCCAGAACAACTCTCTACAACAACTTCACCTTCGATTAGGCTAACATCATCAATTGCTATATCTGCTTGCCATGTACTTCCTGTGAGCCTATTGAAACGCAATTGTACACTACCTCCTGTGTAGGCATTTAAACTAACATTTGCGGTTAACCATGAATTTCCTTGGTTTCCTGTACTATTCCAAATGGATGTCCAGCTCGCACCATCATCATCACTTATTTCTAAATCAATGCTTCCCATATCATTAGAACCAAACTGATGGTATTTGAAACTAAAAGTAGCTTCAGTCAATCCAGATAAATTAAAGCATGGCGAGTTCAAAATAGCACGTTTATTAGGATAACCTGTACCATTCCCAGATGCTTCAACATAAACATAGTATGTTCCTTGAGTTGCACTAGATGGACCTGTACCATTTGAAGGTGTTCCATTGGCATCAACAGTCCAGTTGATATCATCGGCCGTTGATTGCGTCCATCCTCCTAGCGTATTTTCAAAACCTTCAGAATAAGGGAATGTTGAAATCCCGCCAGAGCATCCAGATGATGGTTCGGACACATTCACAGTTCTAATAACTTGAGTTGCGGCATTTCCTGCAGCATCATTAACATTATAAGTCACGACATAACTACCTGCGGTATTCGTGTCAACGGTAGCTCCTCCAATAACAATATTTGCCGAAATATCGCCATCAATATTATCGGTTGCTGTAGCTCCTTGCTCGTTATAAGTGTCACCAACGGTTAGATTAATTGTTGCAGCTCCTATTAAAGTAATTACCGGAGCTGTTGTATCTGCAGTAACATTAACAGTTCTTATAACCTGAGCGGCAGCATTTCCTGCAGCATCACTAACATTATAGGTTACAACGTAAGTTCCCGCATTATTTGTATCTACGGCATCTCCTGCAATTACAATATTTGCTGAAATATCGCCGTCTATATTGTCTGACGCAGTAGCACCTTGTTCGTTATAGGTGTCGCCAACATTTAAATTAATTGTTGCGGCTCCTATTAAAGTAATTACCGGAGCTGTAGAATCTGGATTTACAGTAACTGTTCGTATTACTTCTGTAGCATCATTTCCTGCAGCATCACTTACATTATAAGTTATAACATACGTTCCTACTGCATTAGTGTCTACAGTATCACCACCAACGACAATACTAGAGGTTAAATCTCCATCGACATTATCCGAAGCCGTAGCACCTTGATCAGAATACGAATCTCCCAACTCTAGGTTAATTGTTGACGCTCCATTTAAAGTAATAACAGGAGCTTCAGTATCTGGTCCAGACCCTTGAATTATAACTGTATAATCTTCAACTTCCCCATATGTAAATGTTGTTTCACATGCATCAGGGATATCGTTGTACTTCATAGATACTCTCATTCGAGTAGAGTTTTCTACAGCACCAGCTGGTATTGTGAAACTTCCGCTAACAGGTGTTGTTTGCGTAGGTGCTTGAGAGAATACTTGCTCTCCAGCATCTGAAAAATCTCCATCTCTATTATAGTCAATCCATACTGAATATCCTTCATTATATAAAGTCCCTGTCCATGTTGGCGTAATAGAAATTGTATATTGAGTTCCCTTCGTTAGTGTTGTTGATATACTTGTGAAATCAGAGTAAAATTGGGCACCAGAAGCATTATCAATTGTATTTAATTGTACTCTACTAATAAATTCATCATTCACATTGGTACTTGCCGAATCACAATAATTCAATTGTACATCTGTAGTTGTGAAATTCACTGAAGCACTATAAGCAGAATTACTTCCACCAGAGCATTTGCTTCTTACTTGAGCTTCATATTGTGTAAGCGCTGTAAGCCCAGAAATATTTGACGAGATTCCAGTCACAGCAGTTGTTGTCCATGTCGATGTTCCAGTTTGACGATATCTCAAATCATAAGTTGCTCCTGGCACTGCATTCCAACTTAAAGTTGCAGTCGTTGTAGCCACATTAGAGGCCGCAAGACCAGTAGGAATATCTGCATTACAAACCACTTGACCAGCAATAGTAAAGTTAGAATTCGAAATATCAAAGAAAATATTGTTTGCTCCTCTTACCATTACTCTATTTTGATTTCCTTGATTATTTGGAACTAAAATATCGTGTGAGCCATCATTAGGAACACCAGATGCTAATGCTATTGGGTATGTGTCTCCGCCGTCTGTAGATAGGAATATATCAACATTTGCTGCATTAACACCATTTCCAGTAGTTCCAGCAACATTCCAAGTAACCGTTTGCGTTGTTCCCGCATTCCAGGTAACATTTGTATTCGGAGAGTTAACAACAAATGGGCCAGCGGTACCATTTACAGTGACAACCATATCGTCACTATTATTGGTTCCACCACCAGCTTGGTTGTCTCTAACTGTCAATCTAAAATTTAAGTTTCGAGCAACATTCGGAACAGCTTCCCATTGCCAAGAAGTTGCTCCTGTTTTGATTGTTGACAATCTTGGGAAATATCTTTTTGTATCAGTAGTTGGGTTAAAAGATCGAAATGCCACACCTGACGTTGCATTAACGCTTGGGTTCGTTGTAGAGGCATTATTCTCATCCATTTGTTCCCAGCAATATGTTAATACATCACCAGCATCCGCATCGGTTGCAGAGCCATCTAAAACAAATGCAGTTCCTCTTGGAATCGTATAATTTGAACCCGCATTAACAGTTGGTACGGCGTTACCTGTATTTGTATTTGTTTGACAACTCGTGGTTTTTATATAATCTGTAATCTGTTCTATAGAAGCTGCGTGAAAATAAGGATCACTATTAGATTGAACATCAGTAGCTCCTGTAATACCTGCATACCCCATTATTGTAGATCCACTTCCAGGTTCCATTTGTACGTTAGTTCCTTCGTTTCCGCCATGCGTCCATGTATGATTTCCTCCAAACTGATGTCCCAATTCATGCGCTACATAATCTACATCGAATGGATCGCCTTCAGGTACTGTATGAGAAGTCCATCCACTTCCTTTTTGTCCATTAACACAAACGCAACCAATACATCCTGCATTACCATTATTTTGAAGGTTTGCAAATAAGTGACCAACATCATAGTTAGCTTCGCCTATTACGTTAGTTAAAGTAGATTGTAATTGACCATTGTAACCGCCTGTAGAGTTTCCGTAGGGATCTGATCCTGAATTTGTATAAATGACATCATCAGTATTACCTATAAGTATCATCGTTACATTAAAATCACTTTCGTAAATACCGTTTACTCTTGTCATTGTAGCATTAATTGCCGCAAGAGCCAATGCTTTTGTTCCTCCATGATAGTTGGTATATTCCCCTGTTGCGGATACTGCCAATCTATACGTTCTTAAAATGGAGTCATCGGCATTTCTCATGGCGCTATCATCTCCTACATTTAAACGTTTATTCATACTCTCTGTAACTTCACATTCAAAATCATCATTAAAGTTGATTTTATCTGCTCTTTTAAATGCAGTATAGTGAGACGCATTATCTGTTAAAGCTTCAATAAATGTGGCAGGCATATAAGCCGATAGCCTCATACTTTGAAAACCTTTAGGCGAGATACTAAATCTAATAATTGCAGTTGGATCGTCAACACCTTGTCCTACATACGATCTAATATCTGGATATCTAGCTTGTAGTTCTGGGCTAAATACAGAAGCTTCAGCAACTTTAAAGCGTTCTAGTTTACCTTGATCATTTGGAAAAGATAAAATTATACCAGAAGAATTGTTATGAAGTGCTTCTCTTTGAGGTGCATTAACCAACGCCTGTTTTAAGGCTTCGATATTCAAAGTAAATGTTTGCGTTTTTGGCAAATTTAATTTACTTGATTTAATAGTTCTTGAATTGTCAATTGATTCTTTTTGCCAAAACGTCTTGTTCTGTGACATCGCAAAATTAAAACTCATTATGAAAATGAGGATCCCTAATTTAAGTTTCATCTGTGAAGTGTTTTTAATGATTAATAGCTTAAAATTTTCTATAAACTCCATTGAAGTTAATTATAATTTACTGTAATCTCCATATCAAAATCCTTAAAATTCTCAATTATATGCAAGATTTGTGGTTTTTCCGTAATTGCTTTTCAGATTAGTCCTACAAACAAAATATAGAATAAAAAAAAGTCCAGATTTACATCTGGACTTTTAGCATTAAGTAAACGGTTAGTGTTTATTGCTTAATGAATTTTTTAGTCATTGTTTCTTCTCCGTCGTTAACTTCAATGAAGTACATTCCAGATTTCAAACTAGACACGTTGATTTCTTTTACAGAATCTCCTTTCATCATCGTTTGTCCTAACATATTTAAAATTCTATATGTTGCATTTTCATTATTAGATAACTTAACAAATAATGTGTTTCCTTTTACAGGGTTAGGATAAATAATGAAATCTTCTTCAGACATAAATGAATTATCTGGTCTGTGATCGGTTCCAAGTGCTCTAATAGTATCTACTCTACCCGAACCATTGATACCTCTAATAGTTACTTGATCTATATAAACCTGATCTGCGTTAGCTGATGCATCACACTGGAATCTAAATCTAGAATTTGATGCAAAGTTAACATCAGATGCGTTTAATGTCACTGTAGCCGTATAGAATGTATTGTTATTAAAGTTTGTTCCACTAGCATATGATGCTACTGTACTATAAGACGATCCATTGTAGTAACGCAACCAGAAATCTTCTCCAGTTTCCATACTGTTTGCGTAGAAATAGAATTCAACTTCTACTTGATCATAAGGTGTTAAATCAAAAGCTGAAGATGTCATTGCTGAAGCCGTTCCTGAGTTGTCTCTTAATCTAATTGAGTAGTTACCTTCATAAGAATTTGAACCACTATATCTGAAGCAATCACTTCCGCCATCAGACCATCCATCCCATCCAGACTCGAAGTATCCTTCGCTTAAGACAGTTGTTCCTGGTGTTGAACAAGGTGCACAAGATGAACCTCCACAGTCTACTCCTGTTTCGTCTCCATTTTGAATTCCATCAGTACATGTTGGTGCAGGTGCTCCTCCTAAACAGAAATCTGTGGCTTGAGAACTTGTAAATGATCCTCCTGATGCTAATACACCTGACGAACCTGTAAGGCTATAAGATCCATTTCCGTAAGAACAGCAGATACCATCACCATAAACATCTGTAATTGTAAATGTATAGCATCCATCTGGTAAACATAAATCTTCAGTATATGTAGAACCATCTGCTTGGCTACCATATGTTCCTCCAGATGCTACTGTTTGACCACCACTATTAGTAAGCGTCCAAGCTGTTTCTTCCGGATAGTTATCGAAAGTAATTGATAAATTAACTTCATTATCAGAACAAGCTGTTTGACAAGGTGCACAAGATGAACCTCCACAATCTATTCCTGTTTCATCTCCATTCTGGATACCATCTGTACATGTTGGTGTTGGTGCTCCACCACCACATTTGTCAGATAATGCCAAACTTCTTCTTACCCCTCCTGCCTCTAAAACAGCACGCATTCTGTCTTTTTGACCTTGCGTAAATAGGTTCATACATGAATCATTAGTATAATCCATATAATTTTGTACCATATCTGTAGATCCACAAGATACTTGACCTACAGGACATCCTCCATTTGATGTTTGATGCGTTGGTGTATCTGCAACAAAATCGTTTCCACAATTAGAATCTCCCCAAATATGACGTAAATTAAAGTAGTGGCCAACTTCATGCGTCGTTGTACGTCCACCGTCAAAAGGAGCTGTAACGTTTCCTACTCTTCCAAAATAGTTATAAGCCATAACAACCCCATCAGTTGATGCATTCCCACCTGGAAATTGTGCATAACCTAAAATTGTTCGTCCACCGCTTGTCATTTTTGGTACTATCCACATATTTAAATATTCGCTTGTATTCCAAGGATCAACACCTCCAGATGATGATCTTTTCATATCATCACTAGTTCCCCAATCTTGTCTAGTAGTGGATTTTCTGGTAATACCTGTTGTTGCATTACCATTTGGATCTACCGTCACTAAACAAAACTCAATTTCCGTATCTGCGGCTTGAGACCAAGTATTATCAGCATCAGGGTTAGTACGTCTAAAATCTTCATTTAATACATCTAATTGAGATTGAATTTGAGCCACGCTGATGTTTTCAGTGCTATTACGATATAAAACATGTACTACCACCGGAATAGTAATGATGCTTCCATCAACCCTATTCATTTGCATTTCTTGAACTTTATTCTGTGTAAAGGTTTCAATTTCCTGCATTCGAGCCTCAAGACTAGGATCTTGCTGTTTTCTAAGTTCTAGATTTTCCATCGCTCCACAATTTCGTTCAAGAATGTCTTGAGCAAAAACGGAACACATTGATAGAAAGCACAATAGTGTAAGAGTAATTGTTTTTTTCATGTTAATTGTTTAAAAAATTAGTGTTTATTTTGAATTTTCGCTCGTGAAAGTATTAAAATTTTGTTAATATCAAAATTTAACGATAACGTTTTCGTTGAAGCGCAACCATATATTTTTTGGTTACGGTTTTTCCGTAAATTAGTACCAGAAAATGACTACATTTACCTATGGAGAATCCTAAATTACTTGATATAAAGAATTTGTCTGTTTCTTTTTTTTCTGAAGGCACAGAGAACAAAATAATTCACAATATCTCTTATCAATTATATCCAAATGAAATTTTAGGAATTGTAGGAGAGTCTGGTTCTGGAAAATCTGTATCATCCATGGCTATTTTAGGTTTACTACCAAAGACCATTTCAAAAATAACTCAAGGTAGTATTGAATTTAATGGTCGTAACTTAACAACCTTAAGCCAGAAGGCACTGCAACACATAAGAGGAAAAGAGATTGCGATGATCTTTCAAGAACCAATGAGTTCTCTAAACCCTTCTATGACGTGTGGAAAACAAGTTCTTGAAATACTGCTTCAACATACAAGCCTATCAAAATCTGAAGCCACAGCAGAAACATTATCGCTTTTTGAAAAAGTAAAGTTACCCTTAGCTAAGCGTGTTTATGGTGCTTATCCTCATGAAATTTCGGGTGGACAAAAACAGCGCGTTATGATAGCTATGGCCATTGCTTGTAAACCCAAGATTTTAATTGCAGATGAGCCTACAACAGCATTAGATGTTACAGTGCAAAAAGACATTATAACGCTTCTCAAACAACTTCAGAAAGAAGAGCAAATGAGTATTATTTTTATTTCTCACGATTTGTCCTTGGTTTCGGAAATTGCAGATCGTATTGCTGTTATGTATAAAGGTGATATTGTAGAACAAGGTACAGTTTCGCAAATTTTTAAATCTCCAAAGGAATTATATACTAAAGCCTTGATTAATTCGAGGCCCTCTATGGACGACAGGTTAAAACAATTACCAACAATTGATGATTTCATGAATGATTCGCAAAATTCTGAAATTATAACTTCGGAAGAAAGAGCTCAAAATCATAAAAAGATTTACAGTAGACCTCCTCTTTTGGAAGTTATTAATCTTGAAAAAGAATTCCTTTCAAAATCAGGTTGGTTTTCAAAACCAAATGTATTTAAAGCAGTTAACCAAGTATCTTTTAAACTATATAAAGGAGAAACCTTAGGACTAGTGGGTGAATCTGGATGTGGAAAATCTACGCTTTCAAATGCTATTTTACAGTTGAATCCAGCGACAGCTGGATCCATTATCTATAAAGGTAACGACATTACGACGCTATCTGAGTCCAAGATGCGACAGCTTCGAAAAGATATTCAAATTATATTTCAAGATCCTTATGCATCACTAAATCCTAGGCTTACTGTGGGTAACGCTATCATGGAGCCTATGAAAGTTCATGATATTGGAAGCAATGATAACGATAGAAAAGCTAAGGTTCTAGAATTACTTTTGAAAGTAGGTTTAGATGATAGTTATTTTAATCGCTATCCACATGAATTTTCAGGCGGGCAACGACAGCGTATTGGTATTGCTAGAGCTATAGCCTTAGAACCTCAGCTCATTATTTGTGACGAGTCTGTTTCTGCACTAGATATTTCTGTTCAGGCGCAAGTACTAAACTTATTAAATACGTTAAAGCAAAATTATGGGTTCACCTATATTTTTATATCTCATGATTTAGCAGTGGTTAAATACATGTCAGATCAACTAGTGGTTATGAATAAAGGTGAAATTGAGGAAATGGATGATGCCGATATTATTTATAGCAATCCAAAAAAGGAATACACTAAAAAACTTATTCATGCTATCCCGAAAGGATTATAGCATGAATATTTTTTTAGTTAGGGTTAAGATGTTTTTGAGCAATCTTAGAGTGTTTTGAAAACCAGCTGTAAACTTGTTTTCAGTAGGTGTAGGTTTTGGTAGATTTGGGGCAAAAAAGTTCATTCAGTTAAAATTTATGATAGATTTGGGGCAAATCATAAATATTGGTTAATTGTAAATTTGGTTGTTTCGATTTGGTTTTGCTAATATGAAACTTATTTTCAATTAATCAGTTAAAACACATAAAAAATCGATGAAATGCATTGTTTTTTAACATTCATAAGGTGATAAACAGAAAAATCTTACATTTTTTAAAGCAAATATTTCTTATGAAAACAAAAAAGCCACTTACATAAGTGGCTTAAATTTTTTAGTAATTGCTAATTTTATAATATCATCTCAGGAATATCGCCATCAATAATTAAAGTGCCTTCGGTGGCGTTTTCAATATCTTCAACAGATACACCTGGAGCACGCTCTAAAAGTTTAAACCCCTCATTTGTTACTTCCATAACAGCAAGATTAGTTACCACTTTCTTAACACAACCAACTCCCGTTAATGGCAATGAGCAACGCTTCAATAGTTTTGACGCACCTGCTCTATTGGTATGCATCATGGCAACAATAATATTTTCGGCACTTGCAACTAAATCCATTGCGCCTCCCATACCTTTTACCATCTTCCCTGGGATTTTCCAATTAGCAATATCTCCATTTTCAGCTACTTCCATAGCTCCTAAAATGGTTAAATCTACATGCTGCCCTCTTATCATTGAAAAACTCGTAGCTGAATCGAAAAAACTAGCTCCAGGTAATGTTGTAATTGTTTGCTTTCCTGCATTAATAATATCGGCATCTTCCTCTCCTTCAAAAGGAAAAGGTCCCATTCCTAGTACGCCGTTTTCACTTTGAAACTCTACTTCTATATCATCGCGAACATAATTGGCTACCAATGTTGGGATGCCTATACCAAGATTAACGTAGTATCCATCCTGAACTTCTTTGGCAATGCGTTTTGCGATTCCGTTTTTATCTAACATAATTAATCTCTTTGTCTAACAGTTCTTTGTTCAATTCGTTTTTCATAACGTGCTCCTTGAAAGATACGTTTTACAAATATGCCTGGAATATGTATTTGGTTTGGATCTAAAGTTCCAACAGGAACAAGTTCCTCAACCTCAGCTACAGTAATTTTTGCAGCACCACACATATTTGGATTAAAATTTCTGGCAGTTCCTTTAAAAATAAGGTTACCTGCTTCGTCACCTTTCCAAGCTTTTACAAAAGCAAAATCGGCTTTAAATGCATACTCTAAAACATACATTTTACCATCAAATTCTCTGGTTTCTTTTCCATCGGCAACTTCCGTTCCATAACCAGCAGGTGTATATACTGCTGGAAAGCCTGCTTGTGCAGCTCTACAACGCTCGGCTAACGTTCCTTGAGGAATTAACTCTACTTCCAATTCACCAGACAACATTTGTCTTTCAAACTCATCATTTTCTCCTACATACGAAGAGGTCATTTTATCTATTTGCTTTCCTTGTAACAATAATCCCAGTCCAAAATCATCAACGCCAGCATTATTAGAGATACATTTAAGTCCTTTAACGCCTAAACGCACCAATTCTGCAATAGAATTTTCTGGTATTCCTGATAGCCCAAAACCACCAAACATAAAGGTCATATTATCTGAAACACCTTGTAATGCTTCTTGAACATTAGCTACTTTTTTACTAATCATTTGTCTTTAATTTAGCATTGGAAAATTACAAAATAAAAAAGCCATTCAAAAATGAATGGCTTGTGATTTTATAATAAAATTGTGCTTTAAAAATCGAGCACATCTTCCAATTCGTCTGATGGGTCTTTCCCTTCACCATCATTGCCTTTCCATTTGCTACAATCTACTTCTATTGAAAGGTCTGCTGGCTTTTCAAAACTCTCTTTAGAAATGCCTAGGTCTTTATCTGCGTAGCACGCCTTCATGTATAATCCCCAAATTGGAAGTGCCATTGAAGCCCCTTGACCATAAGCAATGGTCTTAAAATGTGCTGCTCTATCTTCGGCACCAACCCAAACACCTGTAACTAAATTTGGAACCATTCCCATAAACCAACCGTCACTTTGGTTCTGAGTTGTTCCTGTTTTACCTGCTATTGGATTAGTAAGCTCGTAAGGGTATCCCGTAATTATTTCTTTATATAATGTTTGATTTGCTCTCCAGCTACCTCTTAATCTGCTTCCAGAACCAGACTGTACAACCCCTTCCATTAAGTTTACCGTTGTATATGCCACTTCTGCACTTAAGACGTCTTTAGTTTCTGGGGTAAATTGATACAATATTGTGCCATTTTTATCTTCTATACGCGTTACCATAACTGGTTTGTTATAAACTCCTTTATTAGCAAAAGTAGAGTAAGCAGCTACCATTTCATAGACGCTAATATCTGGTGTCCCCAAAGCAATAGCTGGCACAGGAGGGATATCTGAATCTACGCCTAAATTTCGAGCCATATCAATCACAGGTTCTGGTCCAACTTTATCCATCAAGCGTGCTGTTGCTGTATTAACAGAATTGGCCAAAGCATCTTTTAGAGACAAGAAACCGTCATAGCGTCCATCTGAGTTTTTCGCAGTCCAAGGCTCTGGGTTTCCATATTTATTAGCTTCAATAGTAATCTGTTGTCTTGGAATTGTATCGCAAGGCGATAAATGTAACTGATCTATGGCTGTAGCATATACAAATGGTTTAAACGTAGATCCCACTTGCCGTTTACCTTGTTTCACATGATCATACTGAAAATGTCTATAATTCATTCCTCCAACCCATGCTTTAACATGTCCTGTTTGTGGATCCATAGACATCATTCCTGGTTGCAAGAATGACTTATAATAACGCATAGAATCGATAGGTTTCATAACGGTATCTATTTCACTAGGCTTGCCGTCTTTCCATGCAAATATGCTCATTTGAGCAGGCTTATAAAACGAATCTCTGATCTCCTTTTCCGATTTACCATTTGCCTTCATAACACGCCAACGTTCTGACCTTGACATGCTTCGGTTCATTAAATCTTCTATCTCGTCTTTATCCAATTCTAAAAAAGGCGCTGTTTTATTTCGATCAGGTGTGTTTTGATTATCAAATTCGGCCTGAAGTCTAGGCATATGAAGAGCTACAGCATCTTCGGCATACTTTTGCATTCGCGAATCAATAGTTGTGAAAATCTTGAGTCCGTCATTATACAAATTATACTTTGAGCCATCTGGCTTTGGATTGTTTTTTATCCATTCTTTCATAAACTTATCTAAATAAGCTCTAAAATAAGTTGCTGTTCCTTCACGATGCGTTTCCGGCGAAAAATTTAAGTCTAATTCTCTAGCCTGTAAGCTATCTTTTAAGGCTTCGGAAATGTACTCGTACTTATACATTTGAGCTAGAACAACATTACGTCTATTCTTTACTCCAACAGGATTACGCGATGGTATTGGATTGTATAAAGATGAGTTTTTAAACATTCCTACCAGCATTGCCGATTCTTTTAAGTCGAGGTCTTTAGGCTCTTTTCCAAAGTAAATCCGAGAAGCGCTTCTAATACCATCTGCATTATTTCCAAAGTCATAAATATTAAAATACATCGCTATAATTTCTTCTTTGGTGTACTGGCGTTCTAAACGAATGGCAATTACCCACTCTCTAACTTTTTGAAAGATTCTTTGAAATTTGTTAGATGAAACTTGTTTTGTAAAAAGTTGTTTTGCCAATTGTTGAGACACAGTACTAGCTCCTCCTCCTCTTCCTAATTTTGATATTGCTCTTAGCGTTCCTCGAACATCAATTCCGGCGTGATCATAATATCTAATATCTTCTGTAGCGACTAAAGCATCAACCAAATTTTTAGGTAATTCATCATAATCTACAGGAGTTCTATTATCATCTAAATAGAATTTTCCCAAAGTCTTATTATCTGATGAAATAATTTCAGTTGCTAAAAATGTTTTAGGGTTCTCAAGAATGGTATGGTCTGGCATATCGCCTAAAAGTCCCCATGATGCTAGTAAAAACATGGAAAAAAAAGCGATAACACCTCCAGTAAAAATCATCCAAAATCGTCGAACATATTTTGAAAAATCTTGAGTTGAATTATTTGTAGATTTCTTTTTTGCTGTCGTTTTCTTTGCCATAATCAAGGTGTTTGCGCATGCTCTATTCTAAAACCAACATCTGTGATGCCTTCCAATTTATCAATACCATCAACACTACCATTTTGTCTCATGGCTTGTTGTATATTGATTGTATACTCTCCTTGTTCATTAAAAACAAAAGGAGTTTTATGTCCTTTGTACCACAATTTATTTTCTTTTACGTCTGTAAATCCCGTACCTAAAAAGGTGCCATCTGGATTTGTCATTGCGTATTCTAATGTATCGACTAAGGTCTTTCCGTTAGGATAGTTAAGTTCTACAATAAGAAATAAATTGCTGTATTTAAAATCTTCTGTATTTCTTAGGTTAACAAATAAGTTGTAATTACTAGTAGAATCTGGCGGAGTTACTTTGAACTCAATAACATTATTCTTATCCCATTGGTCTGGAACAGATTTGTACTCATCAAACACTCTATTAGCGTCACAAGACACTGTAATAATTACAATGAGTAAACCAATGAACCAATACTTATTTTTTTGCATTGTTATTTTTTGATTTATTACGACGTCTTTGCTTCCCTTTATTATTTCTACGTTTGTTTTTACGTTTTGGATTATCAAAACGCGTTAAACTATCTTGACCAACAACGTTTTCAAACTCTGTTTTAGTATTTTCAATAAGTTCAGAGGCGTATTCTTCTAGGCTCGCCACTTTTTCTTTACGCTTGTTCTTCTCAATTATTTCATTCGCTTGTTCTGTAGTTAATTTATGCCAATTCATCCATTCTCCTTCATAGGCATACCACATATGGCCTTTAAAGATGTCTGTTTTTTGACAAACTGCTTTACCTTTTTCGGTATATAATCGTGTTTCGGTTTTTGGGAAAGCCTTCAGAGCATCTAAATAAGCATCGAGTTCATAATTTAAGCAGCACTTCAGTTTCCCACATTGTCCAGCTAGTTTAAGCGGGTTTAAAGAAAGTTGTTGGTATCGCGCTGCAGATGTACTTACAGATCTAAAATCGGTAAGCCAAGTAGAACAACATAATTCTCTACCACAAGAACCAATACCTCCAAGTCTTGCGGCTTCTTGGCGAAAACCTACTTGTTTCATCTCAATACGCGTTCTAAATTCACGCGCAAATACTTTAATTAATTCTCTAAAATCTACTCGCTCTTCGGCTGTATAATAAAATGTTGCCTTGCTAGCATCTCCTTGATATTCAATATCGGAGATTTTCATTTGAAGTTTTAAATCAATAGCAAATTGCCTTGCCTTGACTTTCATTGGTTCTTCTTTATCTCTTGCAGAAGACCAAATATCAATATCTTTCTGACTTGCCTTACGGTAAATTTTTAAGACATTTTCTTCGTCATCAATATTGATTTTTTTACGTTTCATTTGAACTCTTACCAATTCTCCTGTAAGAGTCACCATCCCGATATCATGACCAGATTTGGCTTGCGTAGCTACAATATCTCCAATACTAAGTGTGAGGTTTTCTGTGTTTTTATAGTATTGTTTACGTCCATTTTTAAAACGCACTTCTATACCCTTAAAAGGCTCTTGTCCTTGTGGTAATGACATATTGGCCAACCAATCAAAAACAGTTAGTTTGTTGCAGCTATCTGTACCGCAAGTTCCATTGTTTTTACATCCTTTTGGTTGTCCGTCTTTTCCAGTTGAGCAACTGTTACAACTCATGAAATTTTATATATAATTCGGCAACTCAAATAGTTGTCGAATGACAATTAGTATTTATTTTGAAATGTAAAGATACTATTATTTATTAAGTAAAATAAATGCATATCTAGCTGCTACTTTTATAAAATCAGAAGGATACTTAGGTCTATTAATTATTTCGAAAATGAATCGAAAATATTTCTCAAATCCTTTTTATAAGGCAGGTGATCTGCTCTACCTTTTTTAAATATGTCATTGCTATTTCCTTGCCCCTTTCTTAGCGCTTTTTGTTCATCATAAGGAAGTCTATTTACTTCCATACATGCGGTCGAACAGCAATTCTCCATGTGCTCTTTGCAAGATGCGCATTGAATAAATAAAAGATGACAAGCTTCATTAGCACAATTCGTATGCATATCTGCAGGTTGGCCGCACTGATGACAATTGGCAATAACGTCTTCACTTATGCGTTCAGATCGTCTTTGATCGAAAACAAAATTCTTACCTAAAAACTTATTCTCTAAGTCATTGGCTTCAACCTGCCTCACGTAGTTAATAATTCCGCCTTCCAGCTGGAATACATTTTTAAATCCTTTATGTTTATAGTATGCACTCGCTTTCTCACAACGAATCCCTCCAGTGCAATACATCACTAAATTCTTGTCTTCTTTATGTTCCTTTAAGTCTTCTTCTATTAAATCTAACGACTCTCTAAACGTATCAACATCTGGAGTAATAGCGTTCTTAAAATGCCCTATTTCACTTTCATAGTGGTTGCGCATATCTACCAAAACAGTATTGGGATCTTCAATAAGATTGTTGAATTGTTCGGCACCTACATGAACCCCTTTATTTGTGACATCAAACGTATCGTCGTTCAATCCGTCTGCCACTATTTTTTTACGCACTTTAACTTTCAGTTTTAAAAATGCAAAATTATCATGCTCAACAGCAATGTTTAATCTTACATTTTCTAAAAATGTAATAGTATCTAAGTGATTTTTAAATGTTTCAAAGTTTTCTGCTGGAACAGAAAGTTGGGCATTAATTCCTTCATGAGCCACGTATATTCTACCTAGAACATCTTGTTCGTCCCACGCTAAAAACAAATGATTTCTGAAAATTTCGGTATTGCCAATTTTGGCGTACTTGTAGAAAGAGATTGTTAAGCGTTCTTTTCCCGCTTTTTCAATAAGTTCGGCTCTTTCCTTAGCACTTAAGTTATTGTACAGTTGCATGCTATACTAATTTTAAGGTTAAAAAGATTATTTTAAAATGCAAAGATATTCTTTTTCAAAGAATATCAAATGCTTGTAATAAAAAAGCCCTTTAGACTTTCTAAAGGGCTTTTTTGAGGACTAACTCGTTATTAATATTTTAAAATGTTTATCTTAAAACTAATACGAGTTAGCCTCCATCGGCTTTACAATTACTGTTTACGTGGACAGTAACTGAAACACCTAATGCGTTGTTAAAAATAATTTTTCTAAAAAATCTCATTCCTCTGTAAGAATTGAATTTTGGATAAGCCATTTAAGGCTTGGTTATCATAGCAAGATTTCCCAATCTCAATTAGTAGATGCAAAAACTTTAAAAAGGTTGCGTCATAACCCTAAAAAAAATTAAAAGATGTTGTATTTTAGCTCTCCGCTATCAAAATAGTATTCATTAAAAATATTCAGATCAATGAGCAGTGAAAAAGAAGCAAAATTAAAGGCATTAAAACTAACATTAGACAAACTAGACAAGGCATACGGAAAGGGTACCGTTATGAAGATGAGTGACCAAGCAGTCATAGATGTAGATTCGATTTCTTCTGGATCTTTAGGTTTAGATATTGCTTTAGGTGTTGGTGGTTATCCTCGAGGACGCGTTATAGAAATATATGGCCCAGAATCATCAGGTAAAACAACATTAACATTACACGCTATTGCTGAGGCACAAAAAGCTGGAGGTATTGCTGCTTTTATTGATGCAGAACATGCCTTTGATAGAACATATGCCGAAAACTTGAATGTAGATATTGATAATTTAATTATCTCTCAACCTGACAATGGAGAGCAAGCTCTAGAAATTGCAGATAATCTTATCCGTTCTGGTGCAATTGATATTGTGGTTATAGATTCTGTAGCGGCCTTAACACCTAAAAGTGAGATTGAAGGCGAAATGGGAGATTCAAAAATGGGATTGCACGCTCGATTAATGTCTCAAGCCCTAAGAAAATTAACAGGTTCTATTAGCAAAACGAATTGTACAGTAATCTTTATTAACCAATTGCGTGAAAAAATTGGTGTTATGTTCGGAAACCCTGAAACAACAACTGGTGGTAATGCATTAAAGTTCTACGCTTCTGTACGTTTAGATATTAGACGATCAACACAAATTAAAGAATCTGACGGAAATGTTGCTGGAAACAAGACTAGAGTAAAAGTTGTAAAAAACAAAGTAGCTCCTCCTTTTAAAATGTGTGAATTTGATATCATGTATGGTGAAGGAATTTCTAAAGTGGGAGAAATATTAGATATTGCTGTAGATCTCGAAATTATAAAAAAGAGCGGATCATGGTTTAGCTATGGAGACACCAAGTTAGGTCAAGGAAGAGATGCTGTAAAAGCATTAATAAAAGATAATCCAGAATTAATGGAAGAGCTAGAAGATAAAGTTCGAGAAAGCATTAATTCTTAGGCAATAATCACATATAAAATAAAAAAATCCCTCTTTTTGGGATTTTTTTTTGTTTTTAGACGCAACCTTTTGCTATGTTGTGCATCTATTAATAGAAATCGATACGTATTTCTAAATTTAAAATGAATATGAAAAAGATAATTTTATTAAGCTTTTTGATGTTTTCGTTGTTCTCTTGTGAGATTTCAGACGACAACCCAAATTTTTATTATGAAGCCTTGCCTGTTGAATCTGTGGATATGCCTGAAACATTTCAATTTGGTGAAACCTATGAAATTTTGTTGACTTATATAAAGCCAACAGATTGCCACGTGTACAACAACTTGTTTTATGAAAGTGATTTAAATCAACGGGATATTGCAATAGTTACTGCGGTATTTCCTGATAATGGATGTACTGAACTTAATGAAGAGGAAGAAGTTTCTTTTAATTTTAAAGTAACAAATACAGGCATATATACATTTAGGTTTTGGCAAGGCGAAGATTCTAGTAGTGGTCTTGACACCTATTTGATTGTAGAAGTTCCAGTAGAAGAATAAAAACTAAATAAACCTAACCATTTGAGTTTAGAACAACTCATAGAGCGATGTAAAAAAAATGATGCTCAAGCACAAAGTCAACTATATAAGCTATATGCGAGTAAACTGTTTTCGATTTGCTTGAAGTATTCACGTAACTATGCCGAGGCAGAAGACAATTTGCAGGATGCATACATTACGGTTTTTAAAAAAATAGATCAGTTTAAAAACAAAGGCTCTTTAGAAGGTTGGATGAAACGAATAACGATTAACACTGCATTACAAAGGTATAGAAGTGCTGGTGTTTTTGACATTATTAATGAAGATCGAATTGAAGATGTAAGCGTTGATGTAGATGATGATGATATTAGCATTGATTTTTTGCTAAACATTATTCAAGAATTACCTGATCGTTATCGATTGGTATTTAATTTATATGCCTTAGACGATTATTCGCATAAGGAAATTGCGAACATGTTAGATATTTCGACAGGAACATCAAAATCAAATTTAGCTAGAGCTAGATTGATTTTAAAAGATAAAATAGAACAATACAAAGCGAAACCCAATTCGCAAAGTTTATAATGAGTGAAAAGAAAAACATAGACAAACTCTTTAAAGAGCAACTCAAAGATTTTGAGGTTGCTCCTAATGATGCTGTCTGGGAAAATATAGAGCGTGAGCTCCATAAAGACAAGCGCAAGCGTCGTGTTATTCCTATCTGGTGGAAAATAGCAGGTGTTGCCGCTGCGTTACTTTTATTATTTACCGTAGGACAAAAATTGTTTAGTCCTAATGACAGTGCTATCGAGCAAGAAGTTGTTGATACAAATAAGTCAAGTAACGATACTAGCAATGATACTAACGATACAGGTAACACAAAATCTTCAGACTTAAATACATCTAAAGATTTAGACGATACGCCAATTGTAGATAATCATAATTCTAAAAATGATGACCACAGTAGTATCACCGACAATTCAAACAACGATTTAACAAATTCAGAAGATTCAAATAACAAAACGACAGTAGTCTCTTCAAAAGAAAAAAAGAAGACATCATCATTTAAAGATAAATCGCTAATAAAAAACAAATCTTTGAAAGAACATGCCGTTGCAAATAAAAATAACAACCAACTTCCTCAGAAAAATAAAACAAAGACAGCAACCACTGTTAACACAAACAAAGAAGCTGTAGCCAATACCTCAAACGATTCTAAATTAAACAAAGACAATGATTTAAACCCTGTTAACAAGGAGAAATCTGAAATTGACAAACTCATAAATGACATCAAAAAATCTAAAGAAACTCAAGTAACTTCTTCGACTCCTGATAAAGAAAATGCGGCATTAGCTATAGATACATCAAAATCAAAAGACGCAATTAAAAAAGAAAATGATATTGAAACAGCCATTGCAGAAGCCGAAAAAAATAAAGATGAAACCGAAGAACCAGAAGAGCTTCTAAAACGCTGGAGTGTTGCTCCTAATGTAGCACCTGTTTATTTTAATACTCTAGGGAAAGGATCTCCAATTGACGATCAATTCATTAACAACACCAAAGAAGGCGATGTTAATGTAAGTTATGGTGTTAAAGGAAGTTATGCTATTAATAAAAAATTAAAAATTAGAGCTGGTATTAATAAGGTAGATCTTGGGTATACTACAAATAATGTTGTGGCATTTACAAGACCTACAAGCTCTGGTAATAATACGAGGCAATTGCAAAATATTAAGCTTCATGATTCTACCACCACATTTATTAGTGCCAATAGTATAAGCTATACAACTGGTCCTGAGATTCTATTTACAAAAGAACAAGGCTCAATAGACCAACAGCTTGGTTTTATTGAAGTGCCAATAGAAGTTGAGTACAGCCTAATAGATAAAAAAATAGGCTTAAACCTTATTGGAGGGTTTAGTACGCTGTTTTTGAGTAATAATGAAATATACTCGGTTCAAAATAATGGCGATAGAGCATTTTTAGGTGAAGCTACAAATATTAACGATATGAGTTATAGTGCCAATTTTGGAATTGGAGTGAACTATAACATTTCAAAACAATTACGATTTAATCTTGAACCTACGTTCAAGTATCAAATTAACACCTTTAATGATACGTCTGGTGATTTCCAACCGTTCTTCATTGGTGTTTATACAGGACTTAGTTTTAAGTTTTAGGTTTTTTAGTTGGTTAGATAGTTATTGCAAACTTCGCAATGATGACGAAAAGCTGCTCTGTGCCAAGGGCAGCTTTTTTTAACCGTTGTATAGGTCTAATTGCTGTAACAATAAGTTCCGCGCTTCTTTATTAACACCTTTAGTGTCTTCTATAGTTAATCCTTCGGTTGAAATAAACTTATGAATTTTTGCACGCATTTTTCCAGGGCTTCCACTAAAAAAAGTATATGAAAATCGCTTTTTGTTATCCCCAAAAGTAATTGGAACAATAGGAATATGATGGTTAATTGCCATTCTAAAAGCACCATCTTTAAAATCATCTAAGATCACATCTTCGTCAGGTACTCCTCCTTCAGGAAAGATACAAATGCTCATCCCTTGTTTGAGTCGTCGCTGTGCTCTTAGAAACACCGTTTGCCTACTTTTAGCACTACTTCTATCTACTAAAATACTTGTTCGTTTATAAAAGAATCCAAATAATGGGATTTTTGCTAGCTCTTTTTTCCCTACAAATACAAAAGGGTTCTTTACAGTCACAAGCATCAACATGATATCAGTCATAGATGTATGATTGGCAATAAACATATAGCTTTTTTCAGGTTCTGGCGTTTGCTCTCGCTCTATCTTAACACGAAAACCCATACCAATTAAAATGAAACGCGCCCAAAAACGAGCAAGTTTAAAAAAGAAGGGATACCATGACTCTTTTAAAATAGAAAGTATTAAAATTGGTAAGAGTACAACAATGGGTAAAGCCACTAAAATATAGAACCAAATGCGGTATAATAACCAAAATATGTACTTAAAAAACTTCATATGCGCCAAAAGTACACAATTGTTTTGAGCTATTTAATTAAAAAAAATACCTTTGCTGACGATATAAGTTTAATTTATTAAAACAGATTTCCGCTGGAGTCTATCTTAAGCGGAGCCGAAAGGCGGAACGTAAATATGGCAAGAATACTTACAGGAATACAAAGTACAGGAACACCACACTTAGGTAATATACTAGGCGCTATTATACCTGCAATAGAGATGGCAAATGACGATACAAATGATTCGTTTCTGTTTATCGCAGACATGCACTCGTTAACGCAAATAAAAGATGCAGAAACACTTCGTCAAAACACATATTCAACGGCCGCAACATGGTTAGCATTTGGATTAGACATTAATAATACGGTCTTTTATAGACAAAGTGATATTCCTCAGGTTACTGAGTTATCATGGTATTTAAGTTGTTTCTTCCCTTTCCAACGTTTAACCTTAGCTCATAGTTTTAAAGATAAATCAGACCGCTTGGAAGATGTGAATGCTGGATTATTCACCTACCCAATGTTGATGGCTGCCGATATTCTCTTGTATGATTCTGAAATTATCCCTGTTGGAAAAGATCAGCTGCAACATATAGAAATGACACGTGATGTTGCTTCTCGTTTTCATGCTAAAATGGGAGGTGAAACGTTTGTTTTACCAGAAGGAAAAGTTCATAAAAATACCATGCTCGTTCCGGGAACTGATGGCGCGAAAATGAGTAAGAGTAAAGGAAATATTATAAATATCTTCTTACCTGAGAAAAAATTGCGCAAGCAAATTATGTCGATAGAAACCGACAGTACTCCTCTTGAAGATCCTAAAGATTGGAAAACGTGTAACTGTTTCGCTTTATATGCCTTATTAGCTTCTGAAGACGAGATTAAAACTATGAAAGCTAATTATGAGAATGGTGGTTATGGTTACGGCCATGCTAAACAAGCGCTATTTGAATTAATCATAGAAAAGTTTTCTACACAGCGTGAACGTTACAATCATTATATGGCCAACCTCAACGAAGTAGATGATGCTCTAGCCGTTGGTGCCGAAAAAGCTAAAGCGGTTGCTAATGACGTTTTAAAGCGAGTACGCGAAAAGGTTGGATACTAGGTAACATTTGAATCCTATTTCATACTAATTAGGTATGATACGATCTTTTCTTTTATGGCTCAAAGGTTATGTTAGATTGGTTTTGGTGTATGCTTTATTTTTCTTTTTAATTCGCCCAATTACTGAGTTCCTAACACTATTCGATTTTTTGCATGACATAAAAGACGAGACACTAATTCTTACGGTCATTTTATTAAATCTTCTGATATGCTCTTTTATCATTAAGTCGATTCAACATTTTTTTAAGAGGCTTCAGGATGCCGAATAAAACCACTAAACCAGTTCAAACAACTTTCCTGGTAATGGCCTCGTAATGCCTTTTAATTCCATGGTCAATAATATACTGGCAACTTTAAAAATAGGTAGCTTGCAGTTTAAGGCAATCACATCTAATAACTGCTTATCGTTTTCTTTAAGGAAATTATAGATCACTTTTTCTTCCGAAGTTAATTCTACAAACAGTCGTTTTTGTATTACTGGTTTTTTAAAATCTTCTAATTGCCAATTAAGCATATAAGCAATATCTAAAGGGTTAGATAATAGATGAGCTTGTTGAGTTTTAATCAAATTATTACAACCAATGCTTTGATTGTCTGTTGCTCGACCAGGAACGGCAAAGACATCGCGATTATAAGAATTAGCAATATCTGCTGTAACGAGGCTCCCTCCTTTTGATGCAGATTCTATCACAATAGTAGCCTCGCTAATGCCAGCAATAATTCGGTTTCGTTTTAGAAAATTATTGCGATCAAAACTTGATGTGCTCCAAAAGTCTGTAAGAAATCCACCATTTCGATTAACATCTGTCACGTACTTTTTGTGCGATTTAGGATAGATTTGATTCAGCCCATGCGCCAAACATCCAATGGTTTGGAGTTTGTGTTTTATGGCCAATTTATGCGCTGTGATATCTGTTCCGTAGGCAAAGCCAGATACGATGACAGGATCAAAAGCAGCGAGTTGATCAATAAGTTTTTCACAAAAACTCACACCATAACTCGTAATTTTTCGAGTACCAACAATACTAATAAGTCGTCGTTTTTGTAGATTGATATTTCCAGATTGAAATAATACCATTGGACCATCAATGCAATGTTTTAATTTCGTTGGATAATCGTCATCAGTAAAATATAGACATGTGATGTCATTATCCTTAATAAATTGTAATTCGGTCTCAGCAGCTTTTAAATGTTTGGATGCGCAAAGGTTTTTAATCATCGTAAGACCGATACCGTCTATTTTAAGGAGATTGGTCTTCTTCTCTTTTAAAACGGCTTCAGCAGAACCACAATGACTTATCAGTTTTTTGGCAGTTACATCTCCAATTTTAGGAACATGTTGCAAGGCAAGTATATATATCAAATCTTGATTTGTCATGTATAGTATATTTTCTATATGCAAGAAACAAAATTTTACTTGTTAATAAATACTTATTCGGAAGTTTTATTCGCATTTAAAAATTTTTAACTTTGTTTTTATGCAATTAGAGACTTACATCAGCGATTTATTATATAGATATGATTGTGTTATAGTACCACAATTTGGTGCGTTTTTAACACATCGTGTTTCGGCAAAAGTACACGAAACAACCAACGCCTTTTATCCACCTAAAAAAGCATTATCGTTTAACGAACAGTTGCAAAATAACGATGGGCTATTGGCTAATTATATTGCTGAAATTGAAAAGATTCCTTATGCGGTTGCTGTAGAAAAAGTAGTTAAACAGGTAAAAGCAATCAAGTCATATTTAGTTGAGGGAGAAACTATTGCCTTACATAATATTGGAGACCTCGTTTTAAACACTGAAGGAAAAATTAATTTTGAACCTTCACTTCATATTAATTATCTCACTGACGCTTTTGGATTATCTCAATTTACAGCTTCAGACATTACAAGAGAAGTCTATAAAGAGCATGTTGAAGAACTTGAAGAGGCTATACCATTAACCATAACTCCAGAAACTCGTAAAACCAGACCATATCTTAAATATGCTGCAGTAGCGTTAATTGCCTTAACCTTTGGAGGTTTTACGGCTTCCAACTATTATGTAAATCAGATTGATGAACATAACCAAATGGCTCAGGAAGAGGCCAATCAACAGATGGACATTAGAGTACAAGAGGGTACGTTTATCATTGATAGCCCTTTGCCTGCTGCAACACTTAATGTAGAGAAGCCTTCTGGAAACTATCATATTGTTGCTGGAGCGTTTCGGGTTGAAGCCAATTCTGATAAAAAAGTACAGCAACTTAGAGACAAAGGGTTTAAAGCTCGTAAAATTGGGGTAAACCGTTACGGACTTCATGAAGTTGTATATTCTAGTTTTACCGATAGAATTGAAGCCTTAAAAGCCTTGAGAACCATTAAGCGCACGCACAATAGTGATGCGTGGTTATTAGTAAAAGCATTAGACTAATTCACCAATAAAAGCCCATTATAATTGGTTACCTAAACAACGTTTTAGGTAACACTTTTATATTTCCTTATAATTTCATAAAATCACTTAGTTAAGATTTAAATTCATCTTACCTTTGCAGGAAATTAAACGTTTATTTTAATGGAGCCAAGAACAGCTTTTCAGTCTAAAACCATCATGACCGATTTGGTACTTCCAAGTGAAACCAATCCTATAAATAATCTTTTTGGAGGTGAACTTTTAGCACGTATGGATCGTGCTGCTAGTATTGCTGCTCGTCGTCATAGTAGACGTATTGTGGTTACTGCATCTGTAAATCATGTTGCTTTTAACAGGTCTATTCCTTTAGGGAGCGTCGTTACTATTGAAGCTAAGGTCTCTAGAGCATTCACAAGCTCTATGGAAGTGTATCTTGATGTATGGATTGAAGATAGAGAATCTGGTGAATGCATTAAAGCTAATGAAGCTATTTACACTTTTGTAGCTGTTGACGAGACGGGCAGACCAGTAAAAGTACCTCAACTTATTGCCGAAACTAAGCTAGAAAAAGAACGCTATGATGCTGCTTTGCGTCGTAAACAATTAAGTCTAGTGGTTGCCGGAAAAATGAAACCTAGTGATGCTACAGAACTAAAAGCTCTGTTTGTGTAATTAAACCTTTAACTCTTGTATAGGTCTTATAGTAGAATCAAATCTTAAATACTATGAGAACTTTAGTCCTTATTTTTTCGGTTGCCTGCCTTTTAAGTTTATCATCTTGTGCCACACGCGTTGTAGCTAAACCTGCAACAGTAACGGTTGTAAAAACTCCGCCAAAACACTATAAAATAGTAAGAGTTAAAGGAAAACGATACTACTTCTGGAATGGTAAACACTACAAAAAAACGAGAAGAGGTTATGTTATTGTAAGAGTATAAATCGTATTACTGAAACATTAAACACGTTTAGAATGACTTCTAAATTACATTTTGTAAATCCTAAAAGTTATGTTTCAAAATGCGGCTACATTTTGTAAATCCTAAAAGTTATGTTTCAAAATGCGGCTACATTTTGTAAATCCTAAAGTTATGTTTCAAAATGTGACTACATTTTGTAAATCCTAAAAGTTATGTTTCAAAATGCGGCTACATTTTGTAAATCCAATGCGCTGGATTTTGAGGTTTTGAGTCTTTAAAAATGGCAAAACTTAATACTGTTTCTCCTTCAGCATTTGTAAATACTTCTCCTATGACTTGGTTTGTAGTTACCTTTTCTCCCTTCTTAACATATATCTTTGATAGGTTTCTATAAATAGTAATGTAATTACCATGTCTAAGCATAATAATAGGGTTTCCGTTTTTAACCACAATAATTCTTGACACCTCACCATTAAAAACTGCTTTTACTTGAGCATTTCGTCCAGTGGCAATCCTAACACCAGTACTTTTAATTTCTATTGTGGGATCTATGGGAGAGCGTTGTGTTCCATATTTCAAATTCACGACACCTCTTTCTACAGGCCATGGCAATTTCCCTTTGTTTGATGCAAAGTTTTTAGCAATAAGCTTGGCTTCTGGTGTTAAAGCAAATCCTTTTGATGATGATGATTTTCCAGCTTTTCTATTCGACTTAGCGATTTCCTCTCTAATAATGCGGTTAATCTCTCTATCTATTTCATTAATTTCCTGTTGTTTCCTCTTAATTTTAGTGGTATAAGAACTCATGCTTTTGCGAATAGTCGACATAAGTTTTTCCTGTTCTTTTAACTCTTTTTCAAGTTCTTTTTTAGCAAGCCTGTTTTCAGCAACGAGTTGATCTTTATCCTTTTTTTGACGTAATAAATCGGTATTTAATTCTTGTAATTTTTGGGTTTTTGCTTTTATTAGGTCGCCTTGTTCTTTTTGATAATCTGCATATTGTTTTATATACTGTAAACGTTTGTAGGCTTGTCTAAAATTTTCAGAAGACAACAAAAACATCACCCTACTCTGTTCCGATTTGTTTTTGTATGATTTTACAATCATATCGGCATACTCCTTTTTCAATGTTGTTAATTGATCTCTTAAACTAGAAATTTCATTCTGATTGGCATTAATTTCTCGCGTTAATAAATTAGCCTGATCATTAGTAACTTTAATCAAATTTCGTCTAACACTAACTTTATGATTTAAATCTTCAACTAAAGAAATCACAGATTTTTCCTCTTTCTTGTTCGAAAACAATAAAGCATTTAGTTGTTTTAATTCATTCTGAAATTTAACACGTTTAGCTTCTAAGGCTTTTTGCTTGTCACTCTGAGCTGCTACAAAAAAACAATTGAGTAGTAAACAAACAACACATATGTATAATGATTTATTTCGCATTTTCTAATACAATTTCATCAAAACCTGAAGGGATTTTGAATGGAAACCTCACCTCTTCGTTTACCGAAACCGATTTATATTCCATGACGATATTCAATTCTTCAGTATCTTCAACAGCTATTATCTTCATATTTTGAGGCAGGATTTCTTTGTCTACTTCCTGATACCCTAAATAGTCAATTTGCAAAAAACGTTTTTTTGATGGTTGCAATAGTTGTTGAGAATCCATTTTAAAATGAGAGGGGTTAAACAACAAAAACAACTCTAAAAATAGGTCTTGATTTTTTGGCTGTAATATATACGATGCTTCATTGGTAGAGATGATATACTTATCATCATTTAAATCGTACAGTGGTTCTCCTATCAATAAACTTTGAACTTTATCGTAGTTGAGTTCTATACCTAAAAGATTGCTTAACAACTCATAATCTCCATCAAAATATTGATTGTTTATTTTATCATAAAACTTCACATTATTAGGTGTAATCATTGCTCTTGCTAAGCCTAAGGTGGCGCTTATCCAAATGGTTTTATCTTTTTCCATTCTAAGATTCACTGTATAAGAAGACTCTTTAAGGTCTTGAATAATATCAATTTTAACCTTAGCTTGAAGCGTTTTAAATCTAGCGTCACGCTTTCCATTTTCTTTAATAAGTTGTTTTGCAGATAGATTAGAATCTACTTTTCCAGATGCTACAACACTCCGTGTCGATTTACAAGAGGTTCCAAACGTTACAAATAAACAAAGTAAACTGATTTTTAATATCTTCATATATTATTGATCTTTCAATAAGGCTGCAGCCTTTTTAGCAAACGTCTCAGATTGGGTAATATTATTAATCTGTTTATACGCTTCACTTAATTGTTTGTAGAAATCGGCTTCCATTTTTGGGTTTTCTACAACGTAGTCAATTCCCATTTCTAAGCTTTCAATTGCCTTTTCTGGTTTGTTAATTTTGTTATTAGCGACACCATTAATTAAATATAGGACAGGTTGTGCCGGAAATATATCAAGGGCTTCCATGCTTTTTTTTGCGGCTTCGGCATTTTTATTTAAATCCACCTGAAGCAGTAATACATCTCTAATAATTTTAAAATCATTAGGTTCCTGTTTCAATGCTTCTAAGTAATAACCTAGCGCCTTTTCTTTATCGTTAGACTTTAGATAATATGCTCCAAGCTCTAAAAGAGTTTTCACGCTTTTATCTTCGCTTACAAGTGTGGTGATTTCAACCAAATCTGATTCATATTCGGGGTTTTGACCTACAAATTTCACAAAATCGTTAAGCACTTTTGTTTTAGCATCAGCCTTTATATCTGGACTTGTTAAAACAACTTTAATAGAGTTTATAGCGCTAGTAGTATCACCTTCATCTAAGTAGAATTTATATAAGGCTAAGTGCACTAATTGTGATTCAGGATTAATGTTTTGCAAACGTTTTGCTGCATCAAATGCTTTTTTTGTTTCACCCGTTTCGCTATATCTAAAAATGAGTCTTAAGTAATTTGATTCGTCTTCAGGATTACTCTTTACTCGTTCTTCTAAGTTTTCAATCCGATCTTCATCATTTCCTGTGATGTTATAAATTTGATTTCGGAGGTAATCTCTATCTTGACTATAACCCAATTGCTCGTCCATTTCGTCGAGCAATTTTAAAGCATCTTTATATTTTTTAACGCGAATATAGAGTGACGCCAAGTCTTGCTTATAATCTGGATGAAATCTCACTAATTGCTTTACAGTTTTTAAAGCTTTGTTCATTTCATTTTGTTGGATATAAACGTCATATAATTCGTCTAAAAACCATTCGTTATCGGGAGATTTAGACACTGCTTTTTTTAAGGCATCTTCTGCTGCTCCAAAATTCTTAAGGGCTTTGTAGTTTTTTCCTAATTCGAAATATAATACAGGGTCGCTATCTTTAAGTTCGATACATTTAAGAAGAGCATCTGCCGATTTTTGATAGTTCTCAATTCCCTTTTGTTTTAGAGCTTCAAAGAAATATTCTTGAAACTTATCTTCTACATTTCCTAAATCATCGTCAGGACGCTTGTTGAAATCAACTTGCGCAAGTGTAATCCTTGGAAATAGGAACATTCCGAAGACTAGAAGCAGGATATATAATTTAGTTTTCATTTTAAAGGGTATTCGCTATGGTTGACTAGTATTCAACAATTATTCCAAAATAGAATAATCTCCAATACTAATGGCCTTAAAGCCACCATCATAGACAACATGATTTCCAATCATAGCATTGTCTAAATTAGCGTTTTTAATACTAGTATGGTTTTGAATTAAGCTATTTTTAACGCTTGAATCAGAAATCACGCAATTGTTACCAATAGATACATTAGGTCCAACCGTTGCATTATCTAATACTACATTCTCACCAATATAACAAGGCTCAATTATGTTTGAGTTATTATTTTTAACAGAGTTAGCAATCATTTGTTCTTCACCATCGGTCTTTAAAAAGCCTAGCATTTTAGCATTGGTTTCTAGAGTTACCGTCTTATTTCCACAATCCATCCATTCGTCAACGGTTCCTGTTTTAAAAACTCTTCCATCTGCCATCATACGCTTTATACCATCGTTTATTTGGTATTCGCCTCCATTCATAACGTTTTCATCAAGAACTTCTTGTAATTTATCTTTTAAAACTTCAACATCTTTGAAATAGTATATCCCTATAACGGCTTGGTCGCTAACAAAAGTTTCAGGTTTTTCAACGAGTTCAATAATCTCTTCATTGGTATTAAGTTTAACTACCCCATATGCTTCTGGGTTGGCTACTTTTTTAGTCCAAATCACACTATCTGCACTTGGATCTAAGTCAAATTCGGCACGAATAAGTGTATCTGCGTAAGCCACTACTGCAGGACCAGACAGTGATGGTTTTGCACACATAATGGCATGGCCTGTTCCCAAAGGTTGGTCTTGGCGGTAAATAGATGGTCTTGCTCCCAAACTTGTTGCAAGTTCTTTTAAACTATCAACAACATCATCACCAAACCAAGCCGGGTCTCCTAATACAAAAGCAATTTCTTCAATAGGTTGTTTTAGAACTTTCGCAATGTCTTTAACTAAACGATGAACTATTGGCTGACCTGCAACAGGGATAAGTGGTTTTGGTACTGTTAAACTATGTGGTCTTAGTCGAGAGCCTCGACCTGCCATTGGTACTATTATTTTCATATTATTATGCCTTTTTAGGCCATCTATTTTTTAATTGATTGTTTTTTACTTTACTCCAGTGCTTCCAAATCCGCCTTCGCCTCTAGAGGTTTCTGAAAGCTCATCAACTTCTATCCAATCTGCTCTTTCGTGCTTAGCGATTACTAGTTGCGCGATACGTTCTCCATTGTTTATAACAAAATCTTCACTAGATAAATTTACCAAGATTACCCCTATTTCACCTCTATAATCTGCATCAACTGTTCCAGGTGCATTAAGAACAGTTATTCCCTTTTTAGCCGCTAAACCACTTCTAGGTCTTACCTGAGCTTCATAACCAATTGGGAGCTCAATAAATAACCCTGTACCAACGACACTTCGCTCTAAAGGTTTTAATATCCTAGGTTCAGATAGATTGGCGCGCAAGTCCATTCCGGCCGATGCAATAGTTTCGTAATGTGGTAAATCGTGATTAGATTTATTAATAATCTTTATGTGCATGCTTTCAAATATTTCAGATGTAAAAAATTCTAGCTTCTTTTAAGTAATAACTTTAACTCCTTTCTCTCTAAAAAGACGATTAAGGCTAAGTAAAGTAACAAAAATACAGTTCCTAGTAAAATATCTCTATCAAAATAGTAATAAGTTATAAAACTTAATCCAGCACTTATTATGAGGTAAATACCTATGCGGCTAATGTCATATGGAACAGGGTAATACTTTCTACCCAATAGGTAAGATATTAGCATCATCAATCCGTAGGCCATAAGTGTTGCATAAGCACTGGCCATAAAACCAATTTTAGGAATAAATATTAGATTAAATGCTATAGTAATCGCCGCTCCAATCAACGAAATATACATTCCAAAACGGGTTCTATCTGTTAGTTTGTACCAAATGGAAAGGTTGTGATAAATCCCTAAACAAAGGTTTGCGAGTAATACAATGGGCACAATATCTAATGCTAATAAATAGCTTTCTTTTTTTATGAAAATTGGTCGCAATAGGTCGATATACACCACTACAATCATTAAACCAATGGCGCCAACAATAGTAAAATACTTCAATATTGTGGCGTAGGTCTGTTGAGCATTTTCTTTATCCGCATGATTAAAGAAAAAAGGTTCAGCTCCCATTCTAAATGCCTGAATAAAGAGTGTCATAAACACGGCTAGTTTATAACAAGCACTATAAGCCCCATTTATAAATTCTCCTTCTAATTCTGGTAACAACCATTTATCTAAATTTTCGTTGATTACAAATGCTAGACCTGCAACCATTATTGGCCAACCATAATTGAGCAATTGTTTTAATATACTAGTGTCAAATTGAAACTTTGTTTTAAAGAAATAAGGCGATACTAAAATTAAAACTACAGCACTAGCAATAAGGTTTGCAATAAAAATATATTCTACATCATTATTTACATTAAATACGTTTTTTAGACCTTTTAATCCGAAAGATTTGGATAGTAAAAGCACATTTAGTGCTACAATTATAAGCACGTTAATTAACTTAATTAAGGCAAACCTAATTGGTCTACCAGTAACTCTCAAGTAAGCAAACGGAATCACAATTAAGGTGTCAATGAGTGTAATTCCAACAAGTAAAGTATAAAAATCAGTATTGATTCTTAAGGTTTCTGAAATTGGTATTCGAAACAAAAACAAGAGGATTCCAAAAAACAAAGTACTCAAGACAATCGTAATCATTGCCGTTGATAACACTTTGTTTTTATCCTTGTTCCTACTAAAAAATCTAAAAAAAGAAGTTTCCATGCCGTAGGTTAGAATGACATTGAAAAAAGCAGCAACTACATAAAACTCTGTGTTTTCAGAATAGTCTTCATTAGGCAATACGTCTGTATGTAATCGTACTAATAAGAAGTTAATGAGTCGTGGCAACACAATTGCCAAACCATAGATAACAGTATCTTTTAAAAAAGTTTTTAGTACGTTCAAAAGTTTTAATTTGTTCTGCTAAAAATACGTTTTTAGCAAACGTGAACCAAGGATAGTTATTGCTCGTTTGGTGGAGCGCTAGGAAAATTTATTGGTGCTTTTTGTTTAATATTTGAAATTTTATAGTATTGCGTTTTATTTCTTTTTTGATAACTCACAACACATTCATCATCATTTAAATCGAAAGAAATAGACGTCTTATTCATTGGCATTTTATTAGCGTATTCTTCTTTTGAGTCACTACTTAAAATAACATCTTCAACCTGGTTTGCATGTGTTCTAAATAAGCCTATATATAGTTGTTTATTTCCTGATGATAATTCAAGTTTAGTCATTTTACCCTTAAAATATACACTATCTAAAGCAATAGAGGTATCGGTAACAGGAATATAAATATTTACGCCCGAACCTCCATCTTTAATCCCTGCTGCCCAATATTGGTAATACACTTGCCCAAATTCTGTAGGCGGTTTGTTTTGTAATTTCTGAGAAGAAGAGCATTGAGAAAAACTTGCCATAAGTATAAACATTACTAGTAAAAATGACGCTTGTTTTATAACTTTCATTTTAAAATAATTAACTATTATAAATATACAATTTCAAAATTAGTGCCATAAAAAAAGTCTTGCTTGAATAAGCAAGACTTTAAAGTTATTATAATGCGATATTAATTCTCATCGTCATCAAGAGTTGCCATTCCAGATGAAGCTGTTTCTAAATATAAAGATGGTGGGCCATTTTCATAATATGTTCCTGCCACTTCATTTAATTGGCTAGTTTTATAATACTTTACAACTCCATTTTCAATATAGCTGATTACGCACTCATAATCTAATAGTTCAAATGGGTAATCATCTGGGCGTTCGGTCTTTTTAAACGTGTATCCTTTAAAGGCGTTCTCAAGAACTGCAACGTACTTTCCTTCTTTCTTAACTAGTTTACCTTTTAAGTTTCTAAAATAAATACTATCAATAGTTACATTCTGATTTACGTTAGTCAAAGGAAGGAAAACATTCAGACCTGTTGTTCCAACTTTAATTCCTGCATACCATTCTTGAAAGTAAACAGGTTTGAGTTTAAATGGAGCTTGATTTTCAAATTGTGTCGTGGCAATTTTGGGGCTTGCACATTGAAAAGTAGTCGAAATAATGGCTACCAGAGCAATGGCAAAAGTCAACTTCTTAAATAATTTCATGTCAATTTCGGTTAAGATTTGGAGGGTTAATATAATTAATATATTGAGTTTAATCGATTAAATATTCTTTTAATCGATTATCTGTAATTATTTGTAAGATTTTAGCACTTTCTTAAAACTTAATAAGACCTACCCTTAACGTTGATTTAACCGTATTAATTACTCAATCCTTTTAATATTATAAGTTCTTTTTTGATTTGTTTTCTAATAAAAAGTACCATTAACAATAAGACAACTATGGCTGAAGATTTAATATAAATATAAAACCCACTTGATAAATTATCCTTAAAAGAAGGTAATAACATAATAAAACCCGCGCAATAGAGTATTATAATTATTGGTGTTACAATGTAATGTGTTCTTATTCTCTTTTTATAATAGCTTATCATATTTGAACTGAAAACAGATGAGTTTTCAGTGATATCAATTTCTTTTAGCTTTTTAATACTAAAAAACTCAATAATAACTCTAATTAATAAAGCGCTTATCATTAGTAATAAAGCAAGGGTAACAGTTGCATTATTATGAGCTTCTATATAGAAGAAAAAGCCTATCAAAACTAGTACTGTAGTTAACAAAACAAAATTTGCAATTCCTTGTTTTCTTTTGAGAATATTCATCTTCTGAACTATTAATTCAGGTCCATCTTTAGGTGTATTTTGTTCTGGTTGTTTCTCCCATTGGGATTTTAGATCCTTAAATGTTGTCATTTTTAACGCATTTAGTTAATTCATTTTTAATTCTATGGATTCGTACTCTAATGGCCTCGTGAGATAAACCTGTTATTTCTGCAATCTCTTTTTGAGGTAATCCTTCAAGTTCTAGTAGAATTATACTCTTGCTCTCTGGTTTTAAACAACCTATACATGAATACAGCTGTTTCAACTTAATGTCCATATTAGCAGAAGTATTTTCTAAAGGTTGCTCTAAGTGATTCAGGTGATCTGATATTCCTATCGTTTTTTTCTTCCTTAATTCTAAAAGACATGTATTTACGGCAATTCTATAAATCCATGTAGATATACTAGATTCCTGTCTAAACGATTCTAGGTTTTGCCAAACTTTTATAAAGACCTCCTGTGTCAAATCTTTTGATAACATCGTGTCTCCACTAGTATACCCTAAGCACAACCGAAGAACTTTATTATAGTTGGCTTCATAAAGGTGTTTAAATTGGTGGTCTAACGATTTCATTTACTATTGTAGTTCTTCATTAATAGTCTTTAAAAGCCATTTGGGTTGATCGAACATAATGAAATGAGCCGATTCTTTAGCATATTTAATCGAGTATTTCTCTAGGTTCTTATACTGTTCTTTATAGGTTTTCTTTACATTATCTTCTCCATAAGGTTGTGTAGCGGCAAGAATTGTTATAGGAATTCTAATTTTGGCTATAGGTTCTCTTAAGTCTAATTTAAGCAAATCGGTATAGCCATAAACATATGTTTTTCTATCTGCTTTTAATATCCATGCTTTGATTACATCATGTTTTTCTTTATTTAAGCACATCCCTGTTGCCATTTGTGTTGCCATAATCTCAAAGTTATTGGCATCCATATCTAGTAATCTTTGATTATAAGGGTTATCATAAACAATGGTATCACTATTAAAGTTCGGAATCATTAAGGCGCCCGCTGAAGGAAGTGCATCTACAACAATAATTTTATTATATCTGGCATTCTCATCTATAGCTAACCATAAACCTAAAGTTCCTCCTAGGCTATGACCAATTATAGTTGCATTCTCTAGTTTGTTTTCTGTAATATATTGGTCTATCCCTTCTCTAATTTTAGAAAGCCATGGTTTCTCTATGGCTGGTACATCTCCAAATCCAGCAAAAGTGAACACATGACATTCATTTGTTTTAGATAATTCTGTTACAATCTCCTTCCAAACATCTCCTGTACATGTAAATCCAGGAAACAGTAGTATAGGTTTACCTTTTCCTTGAACTTTTACATCAAAGGTTTTAGTTTGAGCTTGAAGCCCGATGCTAAGTGTACAAATTATGAGTAATAAGATATTCTTAAATGTTTTCATATTGTTTTGTTTTAAATTGATTTTTCTCTTTAGATACAAAACCATGAAAATGTTACAGATTAAATTTAAAACATAAAAAACCCAACTCGTACGAGTTGGGTTTTTTATGTTTGTGCGTACCAAAACTATATCAGTACGACAACTTAATAAGTATTAGTTGTTTAGCGCTTCTGCTCCACCAACAATCTCTAAGATTTCATTAGTAATCGCTGCTTGACGAGCCTTATTATAAGTTAATTTCAATTGATCTCTCAATTCTGTAGCGTTATCTGTTGCTTTATGCATAGCAGTCATACGCGCACCATGTTCTGAAGCAAAACTATCTCTAACAGACTTATACAATTGTGTTTTTAATGACTTAGGAATAAGTTGTTCTACGATCTCAACCTTTGAAGGTTCAAAAATATAATCTGTATTCGTGTTAGTTTCTCCTTCCATTGGTACAATAGGTAAAAACTGCTCTGTCATTACAATCTGCGTTGCTGCATTTTTAAATTTATTGTAAACGATTTCAATCTTATCGAAATCACCTTCAACAAATTTATCCATTAACATTTCAGCAATTTCAGCTACATTATCAAAAGTTAACTCATCAAAAACTTCGCTCTTGTTAGCGATAACACGATCTGTTTTCTTGAAAGCATCGTTAGCTTTTTTACCAATAGCTAAATACGACACCTCTTGATTTGCATAAGTGTCATTTGTTAGATTTGTAACCTCTTTAATAATGTTTGAATTAAAAGCACCTGCAAGACCTCTATTAGAAGTAATTGCTACTATAAGTACTTTTTTAACTTCACGCTGTGTCGCAAACTTACTTCCAGAATCTCCATCTAAAGTAGCACTCAAACTCTGTAAAAGTTCTGTCAATTTATCTGAATAAGGACGCATTGCCGTAATAGCATCTTGAGCTTTCTTCAATTTTGCAGCAGATACCATTTTCATAGCACTTGTAATCTGCATCGTTGAAGATACTGATGATATTCTATTACGTATTTCTTTTAGATTAGCCATATTTTGAAATATGAAAATATCCTGTGTTCAAATTGAGCACAGGATTATTAATTATGCTCTATATTTAGCTGATAAGTCGCTCGCTACAGTTGTTAATGTATCTGTAACCTCATCAGTTAATTTTCCTGCTTTTAAAGTGCTTAAAACATCTGAATGCTTAGCCTTTAAGAATTCAATGAAATCTCTTTCGAATTCTTTTACCTTGTTCACAGGAACGTCTTTTAATAAGTTTTTAGATCCTGCATAAATAATTGCAACCTGATCTTCAACTGTAAACGGATCGTTTTGTGCTTGCTTTAAGATTTCAACGTTACGTTTACCTTTTTCAATTACGTTTAAAGTAACAGCATCTAAATCAGAACCAAACTTAGCAAATGCTTCAAGTTCACGGAACTGAGCCTGATCTAATTTTAATGTTCCTGATACTTTTTTCATTGATTTAATTTGTGCATTACCACCAACACGAGATACCGAAATACCTACATTAATTGCTGGACGTACACCAGAGTTAAATAAATCTCCATCTAAGAAGATTTGTCCATCTGTAATAGAAATTACGTTAGTTGGAATATATGCAGAAACGTCACCTGCTTGAGTTTCAATGATTGGTAAAGCCGTTAAAGAACCACCACCTTTTACCATTGGTTTTAATGCCTCAGGAAGATCATTCATTTCTTTTGCAATCGCATCGTCATTGATGATTTTTGCAGAACGCTCTAATAATCTTGAGTGAAGGTAGAAAACATCACCAGGATACGCCTCACGTCCTGGTGGGCGACGTAGTAATAAAGATATCTCACGATATGCAACGGCTTGCTTTGACAAATCATCAAAAACAATTAATGCTGGACGACCAGTATCTCTAAAATATTCTCCAATAGAAGCTCCTGTCATTGGTGCATAAACTTGCATTGCAGCAGGATCTGATGCATTTGCAGCCACTATTGTCGTATATGCTAAAGCTCCTTTTTCTTCTAAAGTCTTAGCAATGTTTGCTACAGTTGAAGCTTTTTGTCCAACTGCAACATATATACAATATACAGGATTACCTGCATCATAAAATTCTTTTTGATTTAAGATCGCATCGATACAAACAGTAGTTTTACCTGTTTGACGGTCACCAATTACCAACTCACGTTGACCTCTACCCACTGGAATCATAGCATCAATCGCTTTAATTCCTGTTTGTAACGGCTCTGTTACTGGTTCTCTGTAAATAACACCTGGTGCTTTACGCTCTAAAGGCATTTGGTAAGTTTCGCCAGCAATTGGTCCTTTACCATCAATAGGGTTACCTAAAGTGTCTACAACACGACCAACAATACCTTCACCTACGTTTACAGAGGCGATACGTTCAGTACGTTTTACTGTAGATCCTTCTCTTACTCCTACTGAAGCACCTAATAATACAATACCTACGTTATCTTCTTCAAGGTTAAGAACGATACCTTCTAATCCACCATCGAATTCTACTAATTCTCCGTATTGAGCGTTAGCTAATCCGTAAGCACGCACAATACCGTCACCTACAGTTAATACTGTTCCAACTTCGTCTAATGAAGCACTCGCTTCAAAACCTGAAAGTTGTTGTTTTAAGATTGCTGATATCTCAGCTGGTTTTACTTCTGCCATCTTATTCTATTTTGACCCCTCGTTTTGCTTAGGGCAAGTTTAATTTAATGTAAATTCTCTTTTTAATGTATTCAATTGATTAGCAATACTTGCATTATACTGGACATCGCCCACACGCAAAATGAAACCACCTAAGATGCTTTCATCTACTGTATTTTTAATCTCAATTTTATCAGCACTTGTCAATTCTTTTACCTTGGCAAGTACTTTGCTTTTTAAATCATCTGTTAAAGGCACAGCTGTAGTAACATTTGCTACTTCAATATTCTGAGACTTTTCATATAATTCAACATATTTAGAAGCAACATCTCCTAAAATGTTCATACGTTTATTTTTAACCAAAACATCTAACAAGCCAGAAAACATTGGGTTTGCTTTAGGAAACACTTTTAATAAAGCATTTTTCTTATCAGTAGACTTAATTACAGCACTTTGAATCATGTCGTTTAAGTCTTTGTTGTCTGCAACAGATTTAGCGATTAGCACCATATCCTCATTAACGGCTTTCGCTGTATTTTGAGTTTGAGCTAAGTCTAAAACTGCTTTCGCATAACGAATTGCTGCTCTTGTTCCTGCCATGGCTTTAGTTTAATTTTGCTTCACCTAACATTGTCTCAACCAATTTTAATTGCTTGTCTTTGTTAGATAATTCATCTTTTACAACTTTTTCTGCGATCTCTACAGATAAGTTAGCTACTTGTGCTTTAAGATCTGAAATTGCGGCTTGCTTTTCACTTGCAATTGCAGCTTGAGCTTGCTCAATAATTTTGCTAGCTTGTGCTGAAGCTTCACCTTTAGCATCTTCAATCATCTTATTTTTAAGCTCTCTCGCTTCTTTAAGCATTGCTTCACGTTCTAAACGTGCTTCTTGTAATAACTTTTCGTTATCTGCTTGAAGGTTTTCCATTTCTCTCTTAGCATTTTCAGCAGAGTCTAATGCATTTTTAATCCCTTCTTCTCTTTCATTTACTGCATTTAAAATTGGCTTCCAAGCATATTTTTTAAGCAATAATAAAAGGAGTACAAACAATAATGTTTGCCAGAAAAATAGTCCTAAAGAAAAATCTTCTAATAACTTCATAATATATAATTGTTATATCAATTTAATTTTCAATAAAAGCAACCTTGCAACCAACCGTTACAAGGTTACTTTTTGGTTTTTAATTATACCGCAAATAATGCAGCAAATCCAATACCTTCAATTAAGGCTGCTGCGATAAGCATAGCTGTTTGGATCTTTCCGTAAGATTCTGGTTGACGAGCGATTGCTTCCATAGCAGAACCACCAATTTTACCAATACCAATACCAACTCCAATTACAACTAAACCTGCACCTACCATTACTGGGATTTCCATAATAAATATATTTAAAAATTAAACATTCAATATTTAGTATTCTTACAAGTGCTGTATCTCACCTTCATGTTCTTCGGCATGCTCGTGAGTTTCAGCAGCAAAACCAAAGTAAAGTGCCGATAACATTGTAAAAATATATGCTTGTAGCAATGCTACTAATATTTCAATAAGTGAAATTGCAAAGGCCAATCCAAATGATAATGGGCTTCCAATAACGCTTTTGAAAATAAACATTAAACCAATTAAACTCATTAATACAATATGTCCTGCTTGCATATTTGCATATAAACGTATTAATAATGAGAATGGCTTAATAAAGATTCCTAAAACTTCAATAGGAATTAATATAATGTACAGAACTACTTTAGCGTACCAAGGCATAGAGTTCCCTAATGGATCAAAAATATGCTTCCAGTAATCTTTCGTTCCTGTAAAATTCGTTAATAAAAAAGTTAATATCGCTAACGATGCTGTTACGGCAAGATTTCCAGTAACATTAACCCCTAATGGCGTTAAACCAAAAATATTTAAGAACCATATAAAGAAAAATACGGTTAGTAAAAACGGCATATATTTCATGTATTTTTTCTCACCAATATTTGGAATAGCAATGTCATCTCTAATATAAAGTACAATAGGCTCAAAGAAACGACCAACACCCTTTGCAATACCTCCATTTTTACCGTATGAACGCCCTAAACTTCTAAATAAGAAAAACATTAACAAGCCCGTAAGGATAATCATCACAACACTTTTTGTTATTGACATATCAAATGGTTTTGCATTTGTAGGCTTATGGTCTTCATCATAATTGATGGTTCCGTTAGCATCTGTTTTATAAATGTGATTGTGATATAGTTTATAGAAGTTTCCATCAACCTCAGCTAATTCTTCTCCATGATGGAATTTTGATGACGAAAAGACTTTTAATCCTCCATCCCAAAGAATAACTGGAAGCGGAAAACCAATATATTTATGTTCGCCTTCGTCGGTTGTATATGAGAACAAACTAAAGTCATAAGAATCTTTCAAGTGGTGTTGAATATACTCTTTGATTTCAGATTTTTTATCTCCTTTCCCTTCACCTTCACTTGCAAACGAAGTAAAGGATACTAAAAGTAATAATAAGGTAATTGTCTTAACAGTTATTTTTCTATGCATATCACTTAAATAATAGTGGCTTAAAAATCGCTGCAAAGGTATGGTTTTATATCAAAAACAAAAACTATTTTGAACTTTATTTCTTAGGGTGTTTTTGTTTGTTAAAAAAGGCGGTTCTATTCTAATTTATTTAACCATTTTGCCAAGCTAGATGTTTCAATAATTAAACTCAAAAGGTAAGGTATAAAAAAGGCGGCAAACTCTAATTTAGATATGGTCCCATCTGCTTTATAGGCACCATAAAATAAAATAAAAAACACAGCAAATTTTACTAAACTTCCGGCAATAAACAAAAAGCCTAGTTGTTCTTTGTATTTGTCTTTCATTTTTTGCAAGAATGCAAAGATTAAAATAGCTAAAATGCCATTTACAATGTAAGCAAGTACAATTTTATTGTCAAATAATGGATATTCTAAATACTTAAGTGTTAGTACATGAAGTCCAAATACAACGACAAGAATTAGTATAATCTTTAAGGAAAATTTTAGTAGCGATTGATTCATTTATTTATGAATTCGATTAAGTTGTTTAACAACAATAAAAAGTGAGATGGCAACACCTGCAAGTGTACAAAATATAATGAACATTTTTTCGCCATCATTGTATGTTGCATCAAGCCATTTACCCAGCATGACAAAGCCATAAATAATAGCTCCCATTTCTAGACCTATGCCTGTTAGCATTAAAGCTTGTTTAAGCGGTTTGTCCTTTTTCTGTTGGTCTTGTTGGTGGTTTGATTGTGGTTTGTTGTCCGGTTGCTCCATGACTTGTTTCTTTTAGGCTGCCTTTCATAGAACATGTGGCGTTAAAAGTGGCTCCTGGTTCTACTGCTAATTTACCAACGATCACTTCACCTTCAACATGCGCTGAAGATTTTAATGATAGTGTATCTGAAAGCAATAATTTGCCCATAAATTTTCCTTCAATATCGGCATTTGCGCTTTTTAATGTTCCATTAATGATTCCTGTTTTACCAATAACCACTTTTCCCGGTGTTTTGATATTTCCTTGAATTGAGCCTTCAATTCTGAAATCGCCTTCGCTAATAATATCTCCTGTAATAACAGTGCCTTTAGCAATTGTGTTCTGTTGTGAAATTGTTTCTGAAGCCATACGTCCTGTTTTTTTGTCTGAAAACATAGGTCTAAGTTTATTGAGATTCTAGGTATTCGTTTAAGTTTTTATGTCGTTGTACAATTTCGTAGTTAGGCGAAGAAATTGAATAGAAATTTCGGTCAATTTTGTTTTTGCTCTCTTCTAGGATCTCGGCAAAACCTGCTGCTCCTTGAATACTGGTTAATCCATGAACTACCACAAAGACTGTATTGGCGTCATAGATGTCTATAGACGTAGATAGTTCGAAATAGTTAACTTTAGAGATCGCATCGTTTAGTTGTTCTACAAAGTCTTTTATTTGGTCTTTCTCATCGTTATTGAAAGGGTATAATACATTAAAATGTTTTGTGGCATCATTACTCACAAATTCCTTTTTCGCTAAAATAGGAATCACAGATTTCATAATCTCCTGAGCCTGCTTTCCTTCATCGGAGTTTGGATAGGTTAGGGCAATAAAGTTTACGCCGTTCTTATAGGCTTCGAAACCATGTAATCTTCCATTAGCGGATGCCTTTAAAATTTCAAATTTTGGCACCATAGGATCCCCTTCAAACTCTGTAATATATTTTTCGGATTGCGAAATAACTTCTGCATATTCCTGATCACCAAACTTCTTAAATAAGCCTTCATATAGACTCTCTGGGCTATTTTCATCTTTGGCAAATTCTGAACGCGGGTTTAATAGTATTTTTGCATATCGCGAATCTGGGTAATTACTAACGATATCTGATTTCATAGCATTAGCTTTACTGCTTAGGCCCAATTCAGTATATATCTTTTGTAAATTGTATTTAGAAGGTAATATAAGTCGATCTTCTGGGTTATTTTGTAAAAGTGTTTCGAGCTTATTCATAGCTAACTCATACTCTTTGAATTTCTCTTTGTAAATCACACCTAATTGATAGTAGGCATAATTTCGGTCTTTGGCTAAGCTATCAATAACCTTTTGATCTGTAGGAATCTTAGAAATATAAAATTCTGGGTCAAATTTTTCATTTTCAGAAGCGCTTGCTACAATATCATTAGTGCCTGCAGCAGCTCCTCCAGGTCGAGATTTAGAATCTGAAAGTCTCCAGTTGTCTTTTAGCGCTCTATCTCCCCAAATTTTTACAAACTCATTTTTTCCAAAAGCAACTGTTGTTGAATTGTAAAAATAAAACTCTTGCTTTTGTCCTTTACTGGCCGTTGGGTCTACTCTTACAGATTTTCCTGATTTATTGACACTATTATTATTTGTTGCCAATCCTGAATTTGCCGATTTAAGACGTTCGGCTATTTCAGCCTTTTCTTTTTCAGCTTCAGCAATGGCTTTTTGTTTGTTCGTATAATCTGTAAAATAGGCCAATCGCTCATCATCAGACATATTAACCAATCTTAGAATGCTATCATTAGCCTGTGCAATATCCTCATAGTAGATAACATCTTCTAAGTTCTCTCGCTTTCGCTTAATTATGCGATAAGGTCTTGAATTAAGTTTCATATTGGTCATAGTACTGTCGTAATAAGCACCTGCCCTTTTGTATTTAGCTTCATCGAAGCTCATATCACCCAACGTTGCATAATCTCTAGACATCAATTCTTTATCTCCAAGATTTGTACGCAATGATTTATTGTAATAAGCGACTGCCAATGAATCACTTTTATTAGCTCTGTGAAACTCTGCAATTCGGTAATAAATTTTATCTAAAAACGGACGATTCTCTCGGTCTTCTTCGAGGTCTGTTAAATAGTCTAAAAACTCAGTTTGGTTGCCAGTTTCCATATCAAAATTATACGATTTGGCTAAATGCGCATTAATATAATATGGTCTAGGAATTTTACGATGCATGTCTATCACTTTATCAAAAGCGATATTGGCACTGTCTTTTTCACCAAACTCGTTATACAATTGCCCGATGATATAATTGAATCGTGCTTTTTCCTTATTCTTTTTGGTAAATTCTGCTGCTGTAGCTAATTCAACTAAAGCACTATCTTTAGACTTTATATTAATATAGGCTTGAGCTAGCATTGAAGTGGCATCGGCTAAATCTTGATCTTCAAGTTCTTCTTGATCTAGAAGGCGTTTTAGGTTTTTTATAGCCAACTGATTATTTTCTAATCTAATATTAGCCTTTTCCCTCCAAACTTTTGCGGTGTTAATTTTATCACTAGCTGGGTATTTGTATAAAATATAGTTGAACGCTTCCAATGCAGGAACAAATCGCTGGTCAAAATAACGTGCCTGACCCAGTAAAAGATAAGCTTCGTCAATTTGAGGGTTATACTCTTTCCCTTTTATATTCATTCCATGCTTTTGTACCGCCTTAATAGCCTTTTCTTCCGCACGCTCGAAATCTTGATTTTTAGATTGACCTGGCAATACGATTTCTTCTGAAAGTTGCATGCGTTCTATTGGTAAGAGTTCCCAATAGTTATCAGTTGCCGCATTATCAACAGTTTCTCTTCCTTTTTCTAACGCAATATTTCCGTTATAAAGAATGTTATATTTCGTGCCTAAAGCATGAAAATTTCTATTGATAAACGTGTCTTTTTTACGCGAACAACTTGTAACAATAAGCGTCACGCAAAACAGTGATATAAAGAATTTTAAAGATGTATTCAAGTGGTTTAGTTTTTTGTAAATACTATAACTAAAATCGCTTGCATATATTATGCAATGCTGTAAAAATAAGCATCTTTTTGAATTATCACCGAAAAATGGCCTGTTTTTAGATGTATTGTAAACTCTTAAACGACCTCTGAACCTGAAAAATGCGCCTCTAATTCTTTAAGAGTCGCCTCATTAGTTTCTAAGTCTTTTACAACCTCTCCTTTTTCCAAAACGACTATACGTTCGCAGACATCTGTAACGTGTAATAAATCATGGCTTGATACCAAAACTGTTACACCTTGTTTTTCTGCGAGGTTCTTAATAATTCCTTTCAAACGTATTTGTGTTGTAGGGTCTAAGTTTGCAAAAGGCTCATCTAGGATGATTACGTCAGGATTTCCTATAAGAGCGGCAACAATTCCTGCTTTTTTCTGGTTTCCTTTACTAAGATCTCTAAGATATTTTTTTTGCCCTAATATTTCGTCGTGAAAAAAGTCTTCAAACTGTGACACCAAACTGTCCACATCTGCCCTATTCTGCCCTCTCAATTCACCTATAAAGTAAAAATATTCTTCTGGAGTTAAATAACCAATAAGGAAACTTTCATCGATAAATGCTGATGTAAAGGGTTTCCAATCTTCACTTTTATCAACAACTACACTATTATTTGTAATGTTTCCTGTGGTTGGTTTTATGAGGTCTAATAGCAAGCTAAAGTAAGTTGTTTTACCTGCACCATTATTTCCTACAAGTCCGAAACTTTGTCCTTTTGGAATTCCTAGTTCATCTATTTTTAAAACTTGCTTTCCACTATATGCTTTTGAAAGGTCTTTTGTATAAATCATAATATTTTTGTCTTTTTAACTATCTTGACTAAACGCGTCAATCATTTTATATTTTGAATTGAGATATTTTTGAGTGATGAATTTCATTATTTTTTTATGAAATACAATTCCTAAAATACCCAATATTAGGAGAACTGCAATTGCGGCTTCAAACCCAGCCAACCAATTGGTAATACCAAACAAGCCCATTGGAAGCACCATTAAAGGAATACCTATTAACCACTGCACAGCTCCTGTCCCTTGGTAATTAAATGCAGCTCTTTTATCTAAGTCTATTTTTTTTCTGTTGAAAGAGCCTCCTAATAAAATCACATGAGAATTCACACCAATGTTATAGACCGCTGCGGCAAAATGCGCAATTAGAATTTTCCAACCAAAATATACATATGGAATACCTAGTACAAATAAAATCACCACACTCATAATCATAAGAATAAATTTAGAGCGAAGGTATTGCTCGTATTTAATGTTTTGACTCATAAGCATTTTATAGTATCCACTATCCCAAGCTGGAATAAATTGACCGAAATTAATAAGAAAAAATCCAGTAGAAAACACACCAATAAATGCATACATAAATACCATGTTTCTATATATAGGCTGTGGATAAAAGAACAATCCATATAGTAATCCAATCGCTAAAAGCATAACCATAGATTTAGTTCGTTTATTTCTCCATATCAACTTTAAATCTAATTGCATAAAAGGTGCAATATCCCCAAAACGCCTAGTCCAATCCATATTAGAAGCGTTGACAACAGTAGTCTTTGTTTTTAATGAACTATCAAGGAAAAGTTTAGACCTCAACTGTTTAAAATTAATCACATATAAAGCCACCAGTATAGCTATTGGTACCAGAACGAATACTGGATTATCGTAAATAGCTGTATAGCCTTGCGCTACGATATCTGCAAATGATATAACATTAAAATGATTTAAAGCAAATAATCCTCCTACGAGTACAATTACAGGTAGAAAAGACAGTTCTCTTTCTGAAGAAAAACTCTCTAAAATAAAATTCAAAAAATTAATGATAAGGGTCACTGCAATCGCTGTTAATAACCATGCAAGTACTGAAGCTGTAGGATATCCTTTAGTTAACAGTGTGATGCTAAATGGTATAAACGCAAACAGCGGTAAAAAATTAAAAAATGAAAATGCCGATTTCCGCAAAACATAATTAACCACTTTGCTGCGTTTTACAGGTAATGTAAGTAAAGGTTTTACCGACATCACAGGTAATTTCTGAAAAAAGAAACGCATGGCAATATCTGCAATAATATAGTAAAACATGAACGCGTTTAACGTTGACAGAGGGTCTTGATCTGGATTTATTTTTCCTAAAAGTTTATGTAAAAAGATACCTAGGAATAGAAAAATTCCAACAAAGTACAGCGCAAAAAAGATCATCAAGATATTAATCGCAATACTTTTACCAAAACTTGCCGAACGAAAAAACTGCTTCCATTCTAAGTTTAAAAAATGCTTAAGTTTCATATGTTTTTGGTTAGTTAATCACTAATTAGTTAGTGTATTTTTGAGCTATTTGAGATAATTCCATTCCCCAAGATTGGCCGATAGACATTCCTGCTTGAGTTAGCTCTGTTTGCTTTGATGCCAATTTTTTTCCTAAATCCGAATTATAAAAAGCTACCAAACCTTGAATCTCCTCTTTTGAGAATTCTTTCATATATACATCTGCTAATTTACTATATAAACCATCTAAGGTGCCATTGGCTTCTTTAGTATAGGCCTCTTTTTTGTCGGTAGGTACCATTGCTCCAATTTGCGAAATAGCGTTATTAAACATATCTGTAGTTCCCGTAAGTTTTATAAACTCAATGGTTTGCGTTTTAAACTCTGAATGATCTTGAGCCTGGATTGAAAACGTGCAAACAAATGCAATAAGGTAAATTAATTTTTTCATGGTTTGTGTCAATGTTTGATTATTATGAAATGTTAGTGTCGCTAAATTTGATTTTGTTACAACTAAAATACGATTCCTAGTTCGATTTGTTATTTTTACAAAAAAAATATTCATGTCACAATTTCACAATCTCACTATAAAGGAAATAACCAAAGAAACGGAAAAAGCTGTAACTATTAGCTTTGATGTCCCTCCAGAACTTAAAGATACCTTCCAGTTTAAGGCTGGACAATATATTACCTTAAAAACAACCATTAATGGCAATGAAGTTAGACGCGATTATTCACTTTGTACATCTCCTAAAAGCGGAACACTTAAGGTTGCAGTAAAAGAAGTAGAAGATGGCACATTTTCGGCATATGCAAATCACGAACTTAAATCTGGTGCTATTTTAGAAGTCGCTCCACCAAAAGGTCGTTTTGTCTTTGAACCTAACGATTCTAAAACAAAAAATATTACCCTTTTTGCTGCTGGAAGTGGGATTACACCAGTATTGAGTATTATTAAATGTGCTTTAGAAGAAGAAGTGCAGAGCAAGGTGATATTGGTTTATGGTAATAAATCTACAAAAGACACCATGTTCTTAAAAGAACTTTTAGAGTTGCAACATCAATACAGTTCTCGTTTTTCAATTCAGTTTGTATTTAGTCAGGCCGATGAAGATGATGCTATTTTTGGTAGAATTGAAAAAAGCACAGTTAACTATGTCATGAAAAACAGGTATAAACATGTGGAAGTTGATGCGTATTATCTTTGTGGTCCTGAAGGAATGATACATACAGTTAAGGATGTTTTAACTGATCATGATATCGACGAAAACCGCATACACTTTGAGTTATTTAAAGCGGCCAAACCTGCTGAAATTAACAACACATCGGTTCCTGATGGTAGAACAAAAGTCACTGTGCTTCTAGATGATGAAACCTTAACTTTTGAAATGTCACAGAAACAATCTGTTCTGGAGGCTGCTTTAGATGAAGATATTGATGCGCCATACTCTTGTCAAGGGGGTATCTGTAGCAGTTGTATTGCCAAAATTACAGAAGGCAAAGCAACCATGAGGCAAAATAATATTTTAACAGATGGTGAATTGGCAGATGGACTTATTTTAACCTGCCAAGCTCACCCAACAACGCCAACACTTTTTGTGGATTATGACGATGTGTAAAATACACGTCATCTGCTAAAATTGGTTTTAGTCGTAATAATCAGCACTTTATCGAAAAAATCGAAGATATTCCTACAAATTCTTGACGGCTAATTTTAATCAAAATAACTTAGCCCACGATTAGAATTTAATCATAGGGATTATCTAAAAATTCTAAATCTTACCTCGTTCTTCTGGAGCGAGGTTTTTTTATTTTAAAGTCTCGTAAATTTTAGAAAAGATGTCCTCTGGAGAAATAGACCTCATCACATCTTCATAACCTTGAGGTAAGACATTCCCATAGATAGATGTAGGTATTTTTGGATATTGTGTTCTATTTACTAGAACTGTAGAATCTTCATTTTGATTATAAGGTAAAAAACCAGCAAAAGGATGTGTAACGCCCCAAACTGTAACAACCTTTATACCTAGCATAGCAGCTATGTGCGCATTTCCAGAATCCATAGCGAGCATAAGGTCTAAATTGGATATGATATCCAATTCTTCGTCCAAGGAAAATTGACCTGCTAAGTTTATTACGTTTTCAAATTTATTCGCTATACCTTCTAATACTTGAGCTTCACTGTTTCCTGCTCCAAAGAGCAAAATCTTATATGTTTTAGCAAGCTCCTCAACTACGGTTGTCATTAAATCGATAGGATACATCTTCCCTTTAAAAGCAGCAAATGGGGCAATGCCAATCCATCGTTTTGTATCATTGCCTATAACATCTAGATATTTAGAACTAAGACTTGTCTTTTCTGAAAACATCGGTTTAGACATATCTAAAGGAAAGCCTAGTTTTTCAAAAACATCTACGTAGCGTTGTTGTGTGGTTTTAAGTTGTTTAAAATTTTTGCCAGATGTAAGCGCTCTTTTTTCTTGACGTCCTTTATCTATTTGTACTATCCTTTTTCCTAAGAAAAACAGTTTCAATATTTTGCTACGCAAAACATTGTGTAAATCGGCAACCACATCAAATTGTAATTGACGAAGTTCACGTGAAAGTTTCCATAACCCATAGATCCCTTTATGCTTACCTCTAATCTGAGCGCCAACAACATCTATATTAGGTATATCTCTAAAAAAAGGTCTAAAGAAAGGTTTTGTTAGAACGGTAAGTTTAATATCGGGGTATTGAGAAGAAAATGCACGTAATACCGGTACACTCATAGCAACATCGCCCATAGCTGATAGACGGATGACAAGAATGTGTTTAGGTTTTGGCATGCTCTAGCTCTCTTATCACACTTAACTCTGTTAAGCATCTTGTAGATTATATTGCTAAGAATGATTTAAAATCAAAATTAGGCTGCTATAATTATGTTATTTCTGGCTTCTCAAAACAGGATTAAGTTCGTCGTCGTTATACATTTTCATTTGCTTATAAACTTTCATGTACTTATCTCCTTTATTTATATCATCTAAAAGCGTATCAATGGCTGTTGATAAATCAACACGTTGCTCTAATAAAATATCTAATTTTTTCTTACATGCATCTCTATGTGAATCTGAGGCATCTGTTCTGGTAGCTTCTTCATTCATATGATAGATTTTAAGTGCTAAAATCGACAATCTGTCAACTCCCCATGCAGGGCTTTCTGTATTAATCGTAGCGTCTTCCTTGGCAACAACATCGTCATATTTTTCTAAAAAATAACTATCAATGTACTCTACCATATCTGTTCTGTCTTGATTTGAAGCATCAATTTGACGTTTCAATTTTAAAGCAGCAACGGGATCTATCTGTGGGTCGCGAATAATGTCTTCATAATGCCATTGTACGGTATCTATCCAACATTTTCTATAAAGTAGATGTTCTAATAGGTTAGAGTTTTTATCATACACATTAGTAAATGGTTGATCTACAGTATTTATAACATGATATTTCTCAATAACATCCTGAAATATTTTATTTGCGTTTTCTGAAAACATAATCTCTTATTTTAAAGTGCAAATATATAGGTATTTATTAACTTTATCATTCTTAAATTTAACTTCAAAACATGCACATTCATAATCTATCGAAAGAAAATTCTATTTTAAATTCTTTTATATCTGAAATTAGAGATAATCGTATTCAAACCGATCGTATGCGATTTAGGCGAAATATTGAACGCATTGGTGAGGTTTTATGTTATGAAATGAGTAAAACTTTAGATTATAAATCAAAAACAATTACCACCCCTTTAGGAAAAAGTGATACGCAACTGTACAATGACGATATCGTGTTGTGTTCTATCTTAAGGGCAGGTGTACCATTACACAGTGGGCTTCTGAATTATTTTGACGACGCAGAGAATGCCTTTATTTCTGCCTATAGACATCATAAAGACAATCCTGAAACTTTTGAAATTATTGTAGAGTATTTGGCTTGTCCTAGTCTTGAAGGAAAAACGCTTGTTTTAGCAGATCCAATGCTTGCCACAGGTCAATCTATGGTTGCTACTTTTGAAGCATTAAAACCTTTTGGAACTCCAAAAAACATTCATTTAGTAAGTGTCATTGGAGCCCAAGATGGTGTTGATTTTGTAAATAATCATTTCGGAAAAGACACTCATTTATGGATTGCCGCCATAGACCAAACCCTTAGTGATAAAGGTTATATTATACCTGGTTTAGGAGATGCTGGAGATTTAGCCTTTGGAAAAAAGTTACAGCAATAAAAGAGCAATAGGTGTTATAATAATAACCCAGAGTAGTGTTTCTTTAAACCACTTTTCTGAAATCACCTCTAGATAATTTGTCATAATAATTGATAGTGGCGCAAATAAGAATAGAAACTCGCTTCCATTTTTAGAAGGAGCTACAGCAACAATGACTAGACCTAATACCGCTGTTAAAATAATAAGTTTAAATGATGGTCTATAGCTCTTCATTTGAGACCTAATATTCTTAATATAATAGAATAAAGCCCATAGCCCAAAAGACAATAATATGGTTGATCCCACTATAATTTGTCTTGAATTTAATGCGCTAAAATCTAAACTAAAGTCAAATAATCCATTAGCAAAGCTTAAAATGTCTGTGTTGTTTAAAATAAGATATGAGCTTGTAATAACTGCCACTGTTGCTATGCCCATAAGTGGTATGATGTAGTTTTTTAAATCTAAAATTGCATATACTAGCAATGCTGCGAAAATGAGAATAAAAAACACTGAGGACCAGAAGTAAAACAGACTCGCAATAGCAATCCAAAATGAGGCATCAAATAACTTTTTCTTAATTGCTTTTTGAGACCTTAAACTTATTAATCGGCGTAATGCCAAGAGTACAAAAAAATTAGCTACTAATATTTGAGAGTTTAGAATTGTTGGCGGTAGTACTGCAAAAAACAACACATACAAAACAATGTTGTAGCTGTTCTTTTTTGTTAAGCCATTTCTGGTTACTAAAAAGTCGAATACAAAAACAGACATTAGGCATATTAGAAACAAACCTACTTGCTTTGCGACTGCAATGGCATCGAAATTTTCGGTTAATATTTTAAATTTAACTAGCACAAAAACAACCAACAGCATAATGCTAACTACGATGTAGTGAATTGGTTTTGATTTACTAAAAAAATTTGAAATCATTGGTTTAGTTTAAAATGAAAAAAATATGTAATTTTGCACTGTAAATATATGATTATACCCTTGAAGCTCGTTAAGAGATTCTAAAAATATCAACATAATGAAAGACTTTTTTTACGCAATACAAGATTTATTTGTTAACTTTTTATTCAAACCTTTTGATTGGTTAGCATCGTTGGAATTAGAAAACTGGTGGACAGCCAACACTGTTTCTTGGATTTTCATCATCATTGGTATTGTTGCCATGGCTTACTGGATGAAAGAGCTTAAAAAATATAATGACAACAATGAAGAAGATAAGAGTATCTCTTCTCATTCTTATCTATAAGTTATAAATCGAAACCGATATCTTTACGATAATTCATCTTATCAAAATGTAGTTTATCTATATTTTGATAAGATTTTTTTATGGCTTCTTTATACGTGTTTCCGTAAGATGTTATTGCCATAACACGACCTCCAGACGTTACAATTTTCTCCCCTTTTTCGATTGCTCCTGCATGAAATACAATAGAGTTCTCTACGTGTTCTAACCCAGAGATTTCTTTTCCTTTTTCATAAGATTCGGGATACCCTCCAGACACAAGCATCACTGTTGTGGCCGCTCTTTCATCAATCTCGATATTAATCTCATTTAAACGCTCCTCTGCTATAGCTTTAAACACCTCAACAATATCTGTTTTTAATCTTGGTAAAACAACTTCTGTTTCTGGGTCTCCCATTCTTACGTTATACTCAATAACTTTTGGGTCATCGCCCACCTTAATTAGACCTATAAAAATAAATCCTTTATAGGGCAAGTTGTCTTTAGCCAAACCTGTTACTGTAGGTTTCACGATTTGTTCTTCAATTTTAGTCAAGAACTCTTTAGTTGCAAAAGGAACTGGAGATACGGCTCCCATGCCTCCAGTATTTAAACCTGTATCACCTTCTCCAATACGCTTATAGTCTTTAGCCGTAGGCAAAATTTTATAGTGTTTCCCATCAGTTAACACGAAGCAACTAAGCTCAATCCCATCTAAAAATTCTTCTATAACAACTTTTGAACTGGCATCACCAAACTTGGCATCTACAAGCATATTCTTAAGTTCGGCTTTTGCTTCATTTAAATCATCAAGAATCAAAACACCTTTTCCAGCAGCCAATCCATCGGCTTTTAATACATAAGGAGGATTTAAAGTTTCTAGAAATTTATAACCATCTTCAACATTAGAGGGATTAAAACTTTGATACGCAGCTGTTGGGATATTATGCCTAAATAAAAACTCTTTAGCAAACTCCTTGCTACCTTCTAATTCGGCAGCCGCCTTTTGAGGTCCAATAACCGCTACGTGCTTTAGCCTTTCGTCATTTAGAAAGAAATCATGCACACCTTGAACTAAAGGATCTTCTGGACCCACAACTACCATATCAATATGATGCTTTAAAACTAAATCTTTAATGGCGTCAAAATCGGTAACGCTAATATTTACATTAGTAGCTATTTGAGCTGTTCCAGAGTTTCCAGGAGCGACAAAAAGTTTGTCACATAAAGGGCTTTGAGCTGTTTTCCAAGCAAATGTATGTTCTCTACCTCCAGAACCAAGAATTAAAATCGTCATATTGTCAATTTGTTTGTGCAAAAATAATTGTTTTTAGCGTCTTTCGAAGTTTACAGACAAGACTTTTTTTCTTTACTTTACAAGAAATACAAACACACTTTTTTTGAACCTTTTCGATTTTTCTTTAAAACTTAATGGCTATCCTTTGAAGGAAGCAAAAACAGAATTGGCTTCTATTCAAAAAAAAACCGATAAAGACTTTAAGCAATATATAGGCCAAAAACGTTATGACATTGTTGCGTATCATTTAAGTCAAAATTTGTTTTATAAATCTCTAGCTCCTAATCTCAATTTAGACAACTGGAGTTCAGTTCCAGTGATGACAAAAAAAGATTTGCAACAACCGCTCAAAGAGCGTTTATCAACAGGGTTTACAGCTAAAAATGTTTACATTAACAAGACCTCTGGTTCTTCTGGTGACCCTTTTATTTTTGCGAAGGATAAATTTTCACATGCCATGACCTGGGCAATTATTCAAGATAGATTTGGTTGGTATAATTTAGATTTTAACACCTCTCGTCAGGCTCGTTTTTATGGTATTCCGTTAGATAAAAAAGGATATTATAAAGAACGTTTTAAGGACAGTTTGAGTAAACGTTTTAGATTTTCAGTGTTTGACCTAAGTGATGATGCTTTTGCGAAACACATAAAGAAATTTAAGTCGACAGCATTTGAATATATAAATGGATATACAAGTTCTATTGTTCAGTTTGCAAAGTTTTTGGAACGACAAGAGCTCATTTTAAGATCTATCTGCCCAACATTAAAAGCATGTGTAGTGACTTCGGAAATGTTATTTGACGACGACAAACGGCTTATGGAAAATCAATTTGGCGTTCCTGTGATTAACGAATATGGAGCTTCGGAACTGGATTTAATAGCATTTCAGAATCATAATAATGACTGGCAACTTAATAGTGAAACCTTGTTTGTTGAAATTTTAGATGATGATGATAACACACTTCCTGTTGGAAAAGAAGGACGTGTTGTTATTACCTCTCTCTACAATAAAGCACACCCTTTTATTAGATATGATATTGGAGATATTGGAGCCTTATCTGAAAAAAGCACACCTCGCATTCCCATTTTGAAAACATTAATTGGAAGAACAAATGATATCGCCATCTTACCAAGTGGAAAACGAGCCGCTGGATTAACCTTTTATTATATCACGAAGAGTATTATTGAAGATGACGGCAATGTTAAGGAATTTGTTATTGAGCAATTAGAAAAACATCGTTTTAAAATTATATATGTAAGCGCTAAACTACTTTCGGAAGAAAAAAAACAAACCATTATTAAAGCAATGGAAAATTACTTAGAAAAAGGGCTCACAATCACCTTTGAAAGACAAGATCAATTAAAACGATCTAAAAGTGGTAAATTAAAACAGTTCACTTCTTTTGTAACCTCAACGCAATGAAAAAAGACGTTTTAGTCATTACAAGCTATTTTCCTCCAGAAATTGGAGCAGCATCCAATCGGATTTTCCAGTTGGCAACAGGTTTACATTATAGCGATTTTAATGTTAGTGTATTAACGCCTTTACCTAATTATCCAACAGGCAAAATATTTGAGGGATATCGAGGAAAGTTTAAACAAGTCTCTGTTGAGAACAATGTAACAATCCATCGTCTTTGGGTTTATGCTAGCAACTCAAAAAATAAGCTGTTACGCCTAATGGCCATGTTATCATATAGCTTTAGTCTCGTCTGGTTTTTTGCATGGAATAAAATTCCTAAGACTGTTATTGTACAATCTCCTCCATTAATAGTGGCGTTTACTTGCATGCTCTTTTTGCGAAAAAAAAATAGAAACCTCATTTTAAATGTTAGTGATCTTTGGCCTATTGCTGGCTTAGAATTAGGCGCATTTAAAAAAAATTTCAGTTATAGGGTTTTAGAAAAAATTGAGCATTATAACTACAAAAAAGCCAGCCTGATATTGGGGCAAAGTGAAGAGATCTTAACTCATATAAATGCAATGTTCCCGGAAAAGACAACGTTTTTATATCGAAATTTTCCCGACTTTAATGTCCCAGAAATAGTATCGCCCGAAAGCCAAGGGAAACTTAAAATTGTCTATGCTGGGTTATTGGGTATTGCCCAAGGAATTTATAAATTATGTAATGAACTTAAATACGATACTATTGAATTCCATATTTATGGTTCTGGAGCAGAACAACATAAAATAGAAACATTCGTAGCAGAACATCCTGAGTTACCCGTTTTTTATCATGGTCATGTCACTAGAGATGTGCTCCATACTGTTTTAATGCAGTACGATGTTGCTATTATTCCACTACTTAATCGGATTTATGGTAGTGTGCCTTCGAAAATATTTGAATATGCGCGTTTGGGTTTACCAATGCTTTATTTTGGTGGTGGTGAAGGTGAATTTCTTATTGAAAACCACAAATTAGGCTGGGTTGCAAAATCTGGCGACTATAATCATTTAAATAGTATTATTTCAACTATTAGTCCTTTTTCAGAAGCACAGAAAAGAACTATTCATAAAGAGGCCATAACTCATTTTGATTTTAATAGTCAATTAGAACGCTTAAAAGTTTTAATTTAATACGCCTTGTCTTCACCTCTTACGGCATTTAGAAAAGTTTGGGTGATGATTTTTAAATCTAATAGAAGCGACCAGTTTTCGATATAGAATATATCATATTTTACACGACCAATGATGTCTTTATCTGTTTCTATTTCGCCTCTAAAACCACTAATTTGAGCTAGACCAGTAATGCCAGGCTTTACAAAATGACGTACCATAAATTTGTCGATTTTTTTTGCATACATATTGGTGTGGCTTACCATATGTGGTCTTGGGCCAACAACAGACATATCTCCAAAAAGAACATTAAAAAACTGTGGTAGCTCATCAATACTTGTCTTTCTAATAAATTTTCCAATTTTAGTGATGCGCTGGTCTCCTCGTGTGGCTTGATATAAATGAGCATCCTTATTAGGCATCATAGATCTAAATTTGTAGCAATCAAATTCTTTGTAATTAAATCCATTTCTGGATTGTTTAAAAAACACTGGACCTTTCGATTCTATTTTTATTAAGATGGCTATGATAGGCGTAAGCCACGACAAAATAAAAATAACCACTAAACTTGAGAAAATGATATCAAAAATTCTCTTAATCACCATGTTAAATGAGTCCTCTAAAGGTATATTCCTAAGTGATAAAATAGGTATATAATCATAGTACTCATATTTTAATTTTTTAGAATAAATCTCTTTATTGTCGGGTAAGAATTTCAAGATTTTTAAATTATTATCTACAAAATCTGCTATGTCGCTTATTTGCCTGTTAGATAATTCTGAAATGGAACAATAAATTTCATCGATATCTTCTTCTTTAATATAATCAAAGTAATTATCGAGATTCTCATTCTTGTCTTTAATGCTGAATGTGTTCACATGAACATAGCCATATTCTGGATTCTTATTAAAGAAGGTTTCGAGTGCTTGAGTTTTTTTGTTAGCTCCAAAAATTACAGTTCTTCTAAAATTACCTCCAAAAGAGATACGGTATTTTTGAAGTAAATAATAAATAGTGAACTTAAAAAAAGTTACCCCTAAAAAAACGAAGAAGATATATTTAAAAATGGTAATTGGATAGATATTTAAATCGTGATAATACCCAGAGAACGCAAATACTATCAACGTAAACAGCACCATTTGAGTGAGAATTAAAGAAAAAATCTTTACCTCTCTTGTGTATCTATAAACTTGATAGAATTTAGAGTAAACCGACAAGGTCACCCAAGATATTGATGTAAATAGTATAAAAATAAATGGATCAATATTTTTAAAAAAATATAAAATGGCTAGACCATTAACCATACTTAAATCAATTAAATATGAAATTGGTCTTAAATAACCCGAATATCGTCCTTGTTTAAATAAGCTCAAATTATGGTTTTATATGTTTAGAAAAATCTCTGTGTTCTCTTTTAAATAAATCTTCTTTAGACAGGCTTTTAAAATACGCGTATGTTTTTTTCATGCCTTCTTCACGACTCACTTTTGGTTCCCAATTTAACAACTTTTTCGCTAAGGAAATATCGGGTTGTCTTTGCATTGGATCATCTACAGGTAAATCTTTATAAACGACCTTTTGTGATGTATTAGTAAGCTTTATTATTTCTTCAGCAAAATCACTTATAGATATTTCGTGAGGGTTTCCAATATTTACTGGATACACATAATCACTAAGTAATAATCTATAAATCCCTTCAACTTGATCATCAATATAACAAAACGATCGGGTTTGTGAACCATCCCCAAAAACAGTTAAGTCTTCTCCTCTAAGCGCTTGACCCATAAAGGCCGGTATTACTCTTCCGTCATTTAATCTCATTCTTGGTCCGTAAGTATTAAAAATACGAACAATTCTTGTTTCCAATCCATGAAATCTATGATATGCCATAGTAATAGACTCCTGAAAACGCTTCGCTTCATCATAAACGCCTCTAGGTCCAATGGTGTTTACATTTCCGTAGTAGGCTTCGTTTTGAGGATGTACCAAAGGATCTCCGTACACCTCAGAGGTTGATGCGATTAAAAGTCTTGCTCTTTTTGCTTTCGCTAAGCCTAATAAGTTATGCGTTCCTAACGAGCCTACTTTTAAGGTTTGGATTGGGATTTTCAAATAATCTATTGGGCTGGCAGGAGATGCAAAATGTAATATATAATCTAAGGGTTTTTCAATAGTGATATGTTTCGTTACATCGTGCTCAATAAATTCAAAATTTGGATTTGATTGTAAGTGCTCTAAATTACGGATATCACCTGTGATGAAATTATCCATACCAATAACATAAAACCCTTCTTTTATGAAGCGATCACATAAGTGTGAGCCTAAAAACCCGGCGGCTCCAGTTATAAGTACCTTTTTCATTAACTCTCTGTATTTCGCCCTATAGATGCGTAATAAAACCCTTCACTCTGTACGTCACTAACATCATATAGATTTCGTCCGTCAAAAATAATAGGGTGTTTCATTTTTGATTTTAATTTATTAAAATCTGGTGTTCTAAATATACTCCATTCTGTACAGATAATCAAAGCATCAATATCTTCTAAAACATCGTACATATTGTCTGCATAATACAGTTTATTTCCGAGTTTTCTTTTTACGTTTGGCATGGCTTCTGGATCAAAAACCCGAAGTGAAACTCCTTGTTTTAATAACTCATCAATCATATATAAAGAGGGAGCTTCTCTAATATCATCTGTTTCGGGTTTAAATGCTAATCCCCATATACCAAATGTTTTACCTTTCAAAGTATTATCAAAATGAGAAGTGATTTTTGGCATCAGAATTTTTTTCTGAATGTCATTTACTTTTATTACAGATTTCAAGATATCAAACTCATAGCCATGATCTTGACCCGATTTAAATAGGGCTTTCACATCTTTAGGAAAACACGACCCGCCATAACCTATTCCAGGAAATAAAAAACGTTTACCTATTCTAGAATCTGTTCCCATTCCAACTCTAACCTTATCTACATCTGCACCCACTTTTTCACAAAAATTAGCAATCTCATTCATAAAAGTGATTTTAGTTGCTAAAAAGGAATTGGCGGCATATTTTGTAAGCTCTGCCGAACGTTCGTCCATAATTATAATTGGGTTACCTGAACGCACAAAAGGTTTATAGAGCTTTTGCATTAATTTTGTTGCTCTTTCAGAACTTGACCCAACCACAATTCTTTCAGGTTTTAAAAAGTCGTCAACGGCGAAGCCTTCTCTTAAAAATTCTGGATTAGAAACGACATCAAAAGGGACATTTGTTTCTTTGTCAATAGTTTCTTTTACGCGATCTGAGGTGCCTACAGGTACAGTGCTTTTATCAACAATAACTTTATAACTTTTTATGTTTTTTCCGATTTCCTTGGCAACACCTAAAACATATGATAAATCTGCTGATCCGTCTTCATCTTCTGGAGTTGGAAGTGCTAAAAAGATAATATCTCCATGTTCTAAACCTTCGGATAGATCGGTAGAAAACTTAAGTCTGTTCGCCTTAATATTTCGTTCAAATAGAACATCTAAATGAGGTTCGTATATTGGAACAACGCCACTTTGCATTTGTTCAACTTTACTCTGGTCAATATCTATACAAAGCACTTCGTTACCTGTTTCTGCCAAACAAGTACCTGTTACTAAGCCTACATAACCAGTACCAATTACTGATATCTTCATTAATTATATTATTTAAAACAAAAATAGAAAAATAAAGGTGGTAGATTATAATAATTTAATCTAAAAACAAGGATTACTTTTCTAGTGCGAGAATAAAACGGTCTAGGATGTTTTCTTTAGAATAATTTTTCACAACATAGGTTGCTGCATTCTTTCCTAATTTGATGCAGAGGTCTTTATCATTTTTCAATGTTTCAATACAATCCACGACTTGGTTTTCAGAATTATCACTGAAATAAAACCCTCCTTGTGAATCCTCGTATACGGTAGCAACCTCTGAATCCTTATTACCTGTAACTATAGAGGGTTTAGAGCTTGCCATCATCCCTAATAGCTTGGAAGGCATAACAGTATCTATGACATCACTTTTTTGAAAAAGGATATGTACATCTGCACTTGATAAAAGTACTGGTAATTCTTCATAAGGAACTAAGTTAAAATGTTTAACAAAGTCGTGTTTTTTAATGGCTTCTACTACTTTTGATTTCTCGGCGCCTTCTCCCACAACTATAACTTCTATATTATCTATTGACTCAAGTTTATCTAGTACTTTAAAGAAAAAACTCCAATCCTGTTTGGCTCCAATATTTCCTGAATACAGGATTTTAAATTTTTCGGAATTTAAATGTGGGTGTTTTTTATCTATTTTAATTCTAAATTTAGAAGTGTCTAACCAATTCGTTAGATAATAGGTTGGCTTGTTTTTAACTTTCGAGTTTAGTTTGCTAAGCATTCCGTTGCTTATAGTACTTATGGTATTGGCTTTTTTAAATAGGCTTCTCTCAATCCAAAGAAGGAGCTTAATAAATACCGATTTATTACTACTTAAAAGACCAGAATCTATCGCAGCATCAAACTCAAAATCTTGAATATGAATCCATAATTTTGATCTATATCTAAGTTTTAAAAACCACCCAAGTAATATTGATGATGTAAACGGAACAATACAGATGACATGATCTGGTTTAGCGATTTTAAACAAATTAATAACATTTCCGAAGGTAAAACTAAGTAGATGTATAATTCGTTTTACGAAAGAAGGATTGGATGGTACATATTGCTTATATCTATAGACTGATACGTCGTTAATGGTTTCTTTATACCACCTTTTTTTGTTCTTATAATCTGATCGTATTTTCCATTGCGGATAATAAGGAAAACCCGTTACGACTGATACGTTATAACCTTTAGAAACTAAATATTCGGCTTTTTGGGTTGTATATAATCCAATGGCACTATCTTCTGGATAATAGTTAACACCAATAATTGTAATGTTTTTTTTACTCAAGCTACCTTTTCTTTAAAAATTTTGCAGGAGACCCAACATATACAGAAAACCCATCTAAATCATCAATAACCGAGCTTCTTGCACCAACTACAGTACCATCTCCAATAGAAATTCCGGGGGCAACAAAAACATCTGTGGCTAGCCAGCATTGGTTTCCGATGGTGATTTTTTTAGCATAGATTGGAAAATCTATTTTGTCATAATTATGAGAACCTGTACAAATATACCCTTTTTGAGACACGACTGTATTACTACCAATTTCTATTTCGCCTAGAGAATACAAGACAACATCATCACCAATCCAACTATTATCGCCAATAGAAACTTTCCATGGATAAGTCATTTTTACACTTGGTCTAAGCAATACATTTTTACCAATTTTAGCTCCAAAAATCTTCGCTAAAAAACGTCGCCATCCATACAAAAATTGTGGTGACAAGGCAAACAAAGTTCCTTGTACAACCCACCATAATTGCACTACAATTGCCGACTTGCCTCTAAAACCTTTTGGGGTTTTGTACAAGTTTAAATCTTGTATAGAATGACTCATTTTTTTATTTAGGCTCTAAAGATACTAACTGCATTGTCAATAAAGCTTTTTACTTTATACTTTTCTTTAGCTTCATTAAAATTATGTTCTTGTATCTTATTAGAACTTTCATGGTTATCTGATAAGGTTTTCACCATATTTACGATACTATTAGGGTCATTTTTATTGACATAAAACCCATTTATAGATGCTTTGAAGATGTCTGGAATTCCAGCATGGTTTGTTGTTAAAACAACATTAGCAGTGGCCATCGCTTCCAAAATAGAGATAGGTTGGCCTTCCATGGTATACCATGTAGGTAAGATAAAAGTATTCGCCCAAATCAATAGGTCTTTTTTCTCTTGACCTCTCACGACACCACAATATGTAGTGTGTTTTAAATCATCAAAATACGCTGTCACTTTATCCTTGTTAGATGCATCTATATGCCCTGCTATTTTAGCCTCATAATCAACACCTTCATTTTCTAAAATTTTTAATGCTTCCAATAATGCGAAAATTCCTTTTTCTTCCATTAAATTACTCAAAAAAACAATTTTAGGTTTTTTGAAGGACTGTACCTTTTCTTTGACTTCATTTGATGTTGGGAACAAGTAATTTTCAACAAAATTATAGAGCACAAATATATTATCCTTGGGTATAAAAGGAGACATATTTCCTGTGAGGCTTTCAGATAGCACAATACCTTTAGAGGTTTTGCTCAAAAGTATTTTGAAAATCTGTTTTTTTAAACCCTTTAATAAGCCGTATTCTTTTCCAACATAATTCCCATGAATATGAGTAATCAACTCTTTACCGGCTAATTTAGAGAGGGCTATAAACAAGGTGTATTTTACTACCCCAAAAAAGGTTTGTCCGGGTGTTATATAAATTATATTGGCCTTAAATATTTTATAAGCAAAGAAGTTTAGTTTTAGATAGAACAAAAACTTAGATAGCGAAAAAGCACCTAAATTTTCATCAAATTTATTGTAAGAGGTGTTGATGGTATCAACACTAAAACCATCATGCTCAATAAGATTGTCAGCAACAACTTTATTTGCAAGAGAAACTCCCGTTGTAGGCTCTGGTATTGGACCTATAATTAATATTTTTTTCATTTGACCTCTTTAGGGTTTTCCTTCAGACTTGTAAATGCAAATAAATTAATAAAAAATGAAAAAAGCAGTACCCCGTTTTGTCTTTCTAATATATTTTCGGTTAATAAAGTCACTAAGAACAAAATTAAAACAGAAAAATATATAAAATTTGTTCTTTGGATTGCTCGTTTAAAATTAAAGAAAAGCGTATATATTAATGCTATTAATCCAAATACTCCTGAAGCTAGCCAAACACTTAAAAATTGATTATGCGAATTAAAATACAAGCCATTAAAAATAGCAGCTTTTTCTTCGTAACAACTTGTAAGTACAGCTTTGGTGTCTCCTACTCCATATCCAAATAAAGGACTTTCAAATATCTTACCAATAGAACATTCATAAATATTTAGTCTATAAGATGTAGAGCCTAAGAAAGACGTTTCTGGGCTAAAAAAAGCATTTACAAATTCTAAATATCTATTTCTAATTGGCTCAATGAGGTAAGAAAAAGCAAACAAGATTAAAACCAGTAAGAAAAATATAATAATGCTTCTTTTTCTTTTAGTTCTTAGAAAATAATAGGTGAATAATAAACTTAAAACAACTATAACGCCTTTTCTGGCCAAAACCACTAATATAATTACTAGGAAAAGTATTGAAATATAGAGAAGTACTTTTTTAAATTTAGAAGCAATTAGACGCGGTAATTGAGTAGAAATTATAAGTGCAATAGAGATATACAGTGACGCATAAATAGGATGCATTGAGTATTTTCCATATTTAGAATTTATTCTCTCACTATAGTCTCTAAATATAAATTCATTGATGTGATCATTAAATATATTTTGAATGAAAACACCAATAAAAAAAAGCACAGTAGCTATGTAAAAAACGAAGTAGAATTTTTCTAAAGTCTTTTTATGGTCTATATCATATCTACTATTCACAAGATAAAACCCTATAGAGAATATTGGAAATGCTGCCATAACCATGAGGCGTTTAAACCCTAAGTCTAGATCTTTGGTGTAACTAAGTGATAGGGCTAAAACAAAAAATAAAGACGCATTAATAAATAATGGTTTTAATGCATCGGTTCTGCTGTGAGGTTTTTGAAATATTAAAACAATTGATAATGCTAAAAATAAAAACAGGTTAATATTTCTAATGTTTTCTGGTAATAAGATTGAAATTCCAAAAAAGCACAGTATAAATAAATACAGGTTTGTTATTTTACTCTTAGAAAACGGCTTAATCATTTATTGCTTTTTTTAAATGAAATTCTAAGGGCATAATCAATTGCTTTAGGGATCACCATTATGCCTATTAATGTTCCTATGAAATAAGAAAATCCGTTAGTAAAATCACCTCTTAAAAGAAATATAAGGTGCACCGCAAAATAGAACGCCATTATCCTTTTAAAAGGATCGTCGCTCTTTAACCAATACATGAATTTAACGATAAAAAAGGCTAAGAAAAAACTAAGTAATATAACTCCGAAAAAACCGAAATTTATATAACCTTCGGCTACAACAGGATTTGATAGATTACTATATTCGAAACCATAATCTTCAATAACATAATCACCTATGAGTTCTCCAGTAGAATATGGTTTAGATGCCCATAAACTTCTTGGAACAAAGAAGAGCAGGCCACTTAATAATTGATAACCAAATGAAAATCCATGCTTAACGGTATAATCTACAGTTGCCATGACATTTGCAAAGGCGTCATAATGTAAGGAGTTAAATGTTTTGGTAATGCTTTCTCGATTATATCTCTCAACGATTAGACCAGGATTTGCAAAAATTTCGTCTACCGAAGCATCTAGGTGAGTTAAGCCAGAAATTAATGGAAATAAAATAACTAAAGAGAAAAACAGGAAAACAAACGACTTAATATTGGTATTCAAAAGTTTAGGCATGAATAAAAATATAAGTGTAATGTATATTGGACCTATTGCATTTCTCTTTTCAGTAAGGGGGTTTTTGAAGAATATTAATAGAAATAAAAAACTTAGAAATATTACAAAAATTATTATTGTATTTGAAGTGATTTTATCTCTCTTTTTAAGATAAGTATACGCTAATACAATCGCTCCAAAAGGAATCATATAAAGCACTTTTTTTAATATGAGTTGCCCAGATACAGACATTTCATAAATCTTAGCACTTTTCCACTGGGACTCTGTTAAAAGTGTAAATAAATAATCATAGCTCATGATCAAGGTAATCACTCCAATAACTAGCATAATTAATAAATTGAGAGGAACATACCTGCTCATTTTATAAATAGACGTTTTAACCTTTGCTTTCCGCTGTCTTTTTTTAATATATACATAGCTTAAAAAAAACACGACATGCGATACTAATATGACTAAATTGGTATAGAACACTCCACTTTCAGTATAAGGGAAATAGTTTGGAAACGTATTTTCTGTAGCCGTAAATGCTTTTATCTGTACCATTGGGGCCAGTAAAAAAAACAAGAAATTAAACGTGATATAAGCCGATAAAAAAGGGGAATAATCTTTTTCTATTTTTAGATGATAGAGAAAAATTGCGGTTAAGAATACCCAATTTATAAAGAATGAAGCCCAAACAAATAAGTTAACAAAAAAAGAAACGAACAACAGTGCGCTAACAAATAAATATAAGATTATGACAATGTTGCTTAATTTCATTTTTAAAGCTTCTCTTTTTTCAGATTAAATGTTGAAAGATTTAAATATAGACAAATTAATTTTATCTTTTTTCCAGATATAAATCAATCCAATAATATTCCAAAAAGTAAAAGAAAACGCTGTACTTATCGCTGCTCCAATCATTTCATATTTTGGTATTAAAATGAGATTCATTACCACATTTATAACAAGAGCTACTAATAATACACGTTGAAAAAAAACTTGTCTTCCCGTCATGTTCAAATACAACCCAACGGGTCCACATAAGGTGTTAATTATTTGACCAAAAAGAATAACGTATAGCGCTTGTTTTGCCATAACGTAGTTTTCACCGAAAAAAGATAAGATTAAATTAGAACACATTATAATTCCAATTATCAAAGGTATTGATAGCGCTACATTTAATGTTGTGGCCTTGGTGATTACTTTCCTTAAATCTGGTTTATTATCTTCATAAAACAGTTTTGATATTTGAGGCGCTATTGTAGCGTTAATAGATGTAAGTATAATACCCACCACAGCCGATATCTTAATTGCTATACCATAATACGCTACAATTGTAAATGAAAAGTACATTTCCAAAACATAAACATCAAAACTTTGCATTATAAGTAATGAGATAAGGCTAAAAGACATTGGGAACGATACTTTTATAATCTCTTTATAGCTTATATTAAGGGCGTTTTTAATAACAGTTACTTCTTTTATTTTAAGTAAAATTAACACTGATGAAAACACTGCTAAAATTAAAAAAGACACTATAAAAGCATCAAATAGCAAGCCTATATTATCCACATAAATAATAATTAATACTAGCAGTAAGAGTAAACCAAAACGACCTACATTTCTTAACGTTTCTGATGTATACAGTAAGTCTAGAGCTCTTAATACCTCTAAATTAAGTAACGTAATTGCGAACGGCAGTAGTACAATAAATACCTTATTGAGTACATAAACGACCTCTGGGTCTTGGAAATAAGTAATTGAAAATAATCTGGACGTAATTAAAAACCCACATAGTAAAACAAGATACATGATTACTAAGAGCGTTATCTTTTTCTTATATAACGATACGATTTTCCCAAATTCACCTAAAGCATCTAGTTTTCCAGAAAACTGAAGAAATGAACTATTCATACCAAGTAATGTAAGTGCACTTAATACAATAATGGTAGAATTAAAGTAATTGTATTGTCCTACTAGTTCTTCACTAGCATTATTGGTTATGAGTAGTAAAACTAATATTTGTAAAGCCGCTCCAGAAGCTCTTAAAACTAAAACATAAAGACTCTTTTTAACTACAGAGTCTTTAAGTGTATTAAAAAGCTTTTTTAGTGGTCCCATATTTAAGTTTAGCTAATATTTACCAATTTAAGTCTTCTTCATAACCTAAATCTACGAGCATTTCTCCTGCATATTTTTTAAAGACCTTTTTTGCGTCTTCTGTAAAGTAGTTTTTCCAATCTCCTGAAATTCCTTTTCTTAAAAAGCTCGTGGTATTTTCCTCTCCAGGTTTACGTTTGGTTTGATTTTCAAATGAATATCTATTAACTGTTGCTCGAATATGCTCTTTATCATGGTTTGCTTTATTTGAGAAAAAGCACATAAGTTTTTCGGTTTCCGAAAAGGTGTCTTTCAGCATGTCTTCATATCTAATTAGGTATATATTATCTAATTTTTTTGAAGCATCTAGCCATTTTTGATTATAGTCTTTCCAATTTCCAGGATAATTAAAAAAGAGGAACTTAGACGGTTTATCTGTAAACAAAAACTCAATATAGGTAGCAAGGTTTGTTTTTATATCAGAATAATCTTCAAACTTCAACTTACTTCTATAGTAGTTTACTAGTTTAGGGTCTTTTTTGTTTTTATCATTCCATACCAAATGGTGAAAATAAGATGAGACCATAATATCTCGACCATCTCTTAGTAGCCAAACAATATGTTTGTTTTTATCAATTAAGTATTTAGGTTGGTAATGGCTGTGATATACTGCTTTTTTAAGTATAGGATATTGGTTTCTAGGAAAGGGTAGCTTTAAGCATCCTGACAGCAATTGAGCTAACCATGTGCCTCCAGATTTTGGATATTCGACAACTAAAACAGAAGTATTTATTAAGGTAACAGAATTAATATATAATAACCTAGTAGCATGTTCAAACTTGTTTAGTATCTGTTTTATTTTCATAGTTAAATTAATCTTTTTCTACCATAGGAAGTGTAACGTATACATTTGATAGCACGTCAGACTTTCCTTCCCAGCCTTCTATAGGTTTATCAATATCTGTTGGTCCAAAAATAATTTTTACTTTATCGGTTTTGGTTTTGGTTTTTATTTTACATTCAAACCAGTCTTTATCAACCTGTTCTATTGTGGCACCTCCATTTTCAAAGTAGCCTGTAGATTTAATCCCTTTTAGTTGACCTTGGGTTAAATCAAATATCGCATCAACCCTATTAGGATATACATCAGAAATTCTTAGTCCGAAGGCACTTACATTTTGGGTCTTTTTAACAAAAACAGATATTTCTATGTCTTTTTGGGCATCAATTTCAACATCATTTATAACAACGTACGCTGCTCTAACGATAGAGTTTCTAGTAACCTTAATAACATCTTTACCTTTAAATTTAAGATCGGTTTTCTCAACGCTAGTACCAATGATATTAACACTATAGCCATCACTTAGGTCACTTAAATTTTTATTATTTAAAAGGGTTCTAGATCTATTTGCAATTTGGTCGTCTTTTGTGGTATTTTCCTTTTTTTCGGTTGCTCCACCAATGCTCTCTTGCTTTGCTAGAATCTTGTTCTCAACTCGTGTATAAATAGAATTGTATAATTCTGGATCATCAGCGTAGTAGTTGAGGCTAGCCACAAATTGTAGGCTATCTATATTGTGTTTAGAATAAATAAATGTTTCAGGTAAAATACCCTTGTCTTCAATAAGTTTTTTGTTCACCCCTTTGGCAGCGGCTAAAATTGAAACATCATAAATGATATCAACCATTTTCCCTTCAGAAATAAGATTATCTGGTTTAGGGACTTTATTAGAGCAGGAAAATAAAAGCAATCCTATAATGAGAAACCCTGTTATTGAAACTTTCATTTATATACGTTTTCTTTGGTAAATTAAACAATCATTCCGGCGGCAACAGTTTCATTAGTTGTGTCGTCTATAAGTATAATGCTACCTGTAGTTCTGTTTTCTCTATAAGAGTCAATCATTAATGGTTTTGTTGTTCTTATTTTCACCTTAGAAATATCATTCATTTTAAGGTCTTTATCGTCAACATTACGATCTAAAGTTTCGATGTTTATTTTATAGACAATGTCTTTAATCATTGCCTTTTGTTCGTTACTTGTATGACGAATACTGTATTTTGCTCTTGGTTTTGCTGGGTTATTGTGCAACCAACAAAGCATTACTTCTATATCTTGAACAGGTTCTGGTTTGTTATTAGATCTTACAATCATATCACCTCTAGAAATATCTATATCATCTTCTAGAGTAATTGAAACAGACATAGGTGCATAAGCCTCCTCTAAGCTGTCTTTTAATGTGTCGATTGTTTTTATTTTTGAAGTAAAGCCAGAAGGCATTATAGTGACCTCATCACCTACTCTAAAAATCCCACTAGCAACTCTACCAGCATAACCTCTGTAGTCTCTATGGCTTTCACTCTGTGGTCTCAAAACTGTTTGAACAGGAAATCGTGCATCTACCTTATTAATATCACTACTAATATGCATTGTTTCTAAGGTATGTAATAAAGGAGCTCCTTGATACCATTTCATCGTTTCAGATCTATTAACCACGTTATCTCCGTTTAAGGCGCTTATTGGAATAAAACGAATATCGTGAACCAATAATTTAGATGAAAATTCTTCAAATTGATTAATCACCTTGTTATAAGCCTCTTCAGAATAATCTACTAAATCCATTTTATTGATACATACAATAATATGAGGTATTTGAAGTAAAGAAGCAATGAAGGAATGGCGTTTAGTTTGTTCAATTACACCGTGTCTTGCATCTACCAATATAATTGCGGCGTTAGCAGTTGACGCTCCTGTGACCATATTTCTTGTATATTGAATATGTCCTGGTGTATCGGCAATTATAAATTTGCGTTTAGGAGTTGTAAAATATCTATAGGCTACATCTATTGTAATTCCTTGCTCTCGTTCGTCTTTTAATCCGTCTGTAAATAAGGCTAAATCAACACCATCATGGCCTTTCTTTTTACTTGTATTCTCAATAGCTTGTAATTGATCTTCAAAAATAGATTTTGAATCGTACAGCAAACGACCGATTAATGTACTTTTTCCGTCGTCTACACTTCCTGCAGTTGTAAAACGTAATAATTGATTATTATCTAACATTAGCTTAATTTCTTTTTAAAAGTATCCTTGACGTTTTCTATCTTCCATTGCCGATTCAGAACGCTTATCATCACTTCTATTTCCTCTTTCGGTTTGACGCATTCCAGAAACTTCATCTGCTATTTTTTCTAGGGTATCGGCATCAGATTCTATCCCACCTGTGATGGTAATATCGCCTAAGGTTCTAAATCTTATCTTTTTAGTTACAATCTCTTCGTTGTCTTCAAGAACTAAAAACTCTGAGTTTGGTATCCAGCTATCTTGTCTCCAAACCACTTCTCTTTCGTGTGCAAAATACAATGACGGAATAGCAATGTTTTCTCTTTTAATATAGTTCCAAACATCCATTTCTGTCCAGTTACTAATTGGAAACGCTCTAAAATGTTCACCTTCAAAATGTTTTCCATTAAAAATATTCCACAATTCTGGTCGTTGGTTTTTTGGATCCCATTGTCCAAAATCATCTCTATGCGAGAAAAAGCGCTCTTTTGCTCTTGCTTTTTCTTCATCACGTCGTCCACCTCCAATAGCACAATCGATTTTATTGTATTCTATAGCATCAAGTAAGGTTGTGATTTGAAGCGCATTTCTAGTAGCGTTTTTTCCTTTTTCTTCGGCAACTCTACCTTCATCAATAGATTCCTGTACAGAACCAACAATAAGTTCTACACCTAAATCTTTAATAATATCATCTCTAAACTGAATCGTTTCAGGAAAATTATGACCTGTATCGACGTGCATTAATGGAAAAGGAATTTTAGCAGGATAAAATGCTTTTTTAGCCAAATGTGTTACTAAAATAGAATCTTTCCCTCCTGAAAATAAAATTACTGGATTGTCAAACTGAGCCCATACTTCTCGTAAAATATAAATGGCCTCACTTTCTAATTCGTCTAAATAATTTAAATAATACTTACTCATTGTTGAGTTGTAATTTTGTTGTTATTAAATCTACTATTCTTTTTACAGAATCTTCTATAGATTCATCCTCAGTTTTTATCTCAATATCTGGAGTTTCTGGAGCTTCATAAGGCGCCGAAATCCCAGTCATATTCTTTATTTCTCCTGCCCTTGCTTTTTTATAAAGCCCCTTAACATCTCGTCGCTCACATTCTTCAATACTTGTGTTTATATAAACTTCGACAAAGTTAACATCTTTAACGATAGTTCTGATGTTCTCTCTGTCTTTTTTATATGGAGAAACGAATGCTGCTAAAACAACTAGTCCTGCATCAATCATTAAGTTGGCTATTTCGGCTATACGTCTAATATTTTCTTTTCTGTCTTCTGGAGAAAATGATAGGTCTTTATTAATACCTTTTCTAATATTATCTCCATCAAGAGCATATGTTTTTACACCATTTTCAAAAAGTTTTTTTTCAACTAAGTTAGCAATGGTGGACTTTCCAGAACCAGAAAGGCCTGTAAACCAAATTAAAAAAGAGCCGTGTTTATTAGCTGCTATTCTGTCGTTTTTAGAAACCTGATAGCTATGGGGAATAATGTGTTTTGACATGTTATCTTTTTTTACCGAAAAAAAAATGTCTAATTCTGCCTAAAGGGAGTTTTAGCCAAAGTCTCTCGTGTAAGTAATACAATGCGAATTTCGTAAATAATTCTGTAAGTGCAATATATAATGCTATTTCATCAAAAGCATCTAAGACAGACCCTGAAATTACAAAGGTCATTGAAGTGGCAATAATGCGCCACGAAATTGTTTTTTGTAGTGTTTGTTTTTGTTTTACAGTTTTATGCACCAACACTCTTTGCCATATTCTCTCATGAACATAATACACTAAAAATTTAATAAGAAATTCTATAGAACCTATCTTGATAGCGTTCTCAATACTACAATGTCCTGTAATACAAGTAATGAGCAGAACAACTAAAATAGTATCTGTAGTTGCTACAATTCTCCATGAAATCCCTTTTAAGAGACTTCTAATATGCGACTCTTTCTTGTAAGTAGTCATAGTTAAGATATTAACTCTTAGAAACTATAAACCATGGGTTTAATAAGTTTTCTTTATTGTAAAGTAATGATGCATTTGTTTCTTTCGAAATAACCTCAACTCCTACAGCCTCACAAATGGCTTGTCCGGCTGCTGTGTCCCATTCCATTGTTGGTGCAAATCTTGGATACACATCTGCACTGCCTTCGGCCACTAAGCAAAATTTAAGTGAACTTCCTTTAGATACAATTTCAACATCATAGTCTTTTTCCTTTAAATCATTAACATAATCTAAAGTTTCTTGGCTCATATGAGATCTGCTTCCTACAACTTGAACTAATTGAGATGTATTGGTTTTAGGTTGAAGCGGGATAGCATTTTCACTAATTGAAGCTAACGATGTATCATGTTCCTTCAATTCGCATTTGTATGCTTTATTTTGTTCTACATTAGCAAAGTACAATGTTTTCACAACAGGAACGTAAATAACTCCTAATATAGGTTTTCCTTCTCTAACCAATGCGATATTAACTGTAAATTCGCCGTTACGCTTTATAAATTCTTTGGTGCCATCTACGGGGTCTACAACCCAGCAAGTAGACCATGTCTTTCTAATCGTAAAATCGGTTTGCTTATTCTCTTCACTAATAATAGGAATAGATGTAGGTTCTAAATATGAGTTAATAACATCGTTTGCTTTCTTATCGGCTTCAGTTAAAGGAGATTTGTCATCTTTAAGTTCAACATCAAACGCCGTATCATAAACTTGCATAATAACATCTCCTGCTTTAAGTGATGCTTCTATGGCAGTTTGTAAGTTTTTATTTATTTCTATACCAATCATATATGTGTTTTATTCCGTTCTCTAATTTCATTTTATGCGTCCACCCTAAAGCATGTAACTTAGATACGTCGGTTAGTTTTCTAAGTGTACCATCTGGTTTATCTGTATTAAACACAAGCGAGCCATTGTAACCTATAACATTTTTTATGGTTTCGGCCAGTTCTTTAATTGAAATATCTTCTCCTGTACCAATATTGATGTGCGTGTTTCTTATTTCTTTTTCGCCTTCTAAAAAGGTGTCTTTAAAACCTCTATGTTCCATAATAAACACACAAGCATCAGCCATGTCTTTAGACCATAAAAATTCGCGCTTTGGTTTACCTGTTCCCCATATCTCAACCGTGTTTTCTGATACCCCAAAGGACGACAAATATGTTTTTGCCTCTTCAATAGTTGATAGTCCTGTATCTTTCAATATCTCGTCAAATGCTGATTCACTTAATAGTTTTGAAAGGTGGATTTTTCTTATTAAGGCTGGAAGTACATGTGATTTTTCTAAATCAAAATTATCATTAGGACCATACAAATTGGTAGGCATTACCGAAATAAAATCTGTGCCATACTGCAAGTTGTAACTTTCACACATTTTGATACCAGCAATTTTCGCAATCGCATAAGGTTCATTTGTATACTCCAAAACGTCTGTAAGAAGATAATCTTCTTTCATTGGTTGGGGTGCATTTTTAGGATAGATACATGTGCTTCCTAAAAACAGCAGCTTCTTAACATTATTAATGTAGCTATGATGAATTACATTGTTTTGAATCATCATATTGGCGTATATAAAATCTGCCCTATAGACATTATTTGCTATTATGCCTCCAACTTTTGCGGCTGCTAAAAACACATATTCTGGTGTTTCTGTTTTAAAAAACTCGGCAACAGCAACTTGATTAGTTAGGTCTAGTTCTTTATGGGTTCTTGTAACAATATTGGTATATCCTTTTTGTTGAAGGTTTTCTAATAATGCACTCCCAACAAGACCTCTATGGCCAGCAACATAAATTTTTGAGTTCTTATTCATTTTCAAAAGATGGTTTCATAAATTCTATACTATTAGGTACGAGATAAACATCATTGGTGCTTTTAGTGCCTCCTTCCCAAGTTGGTACTTGTCTGTCTTTATCTGTTGGACCAAATATAACATGTAAGTTGGTGGTATTTGCGTTTCCGGATAACGAACATATATACCAGCCATCTCCTAATGATTTGATACTTGCGTTTTCATTTTTAAAATCTCCTGCCGCCGCTACACCTTTTACTACACCTTTCTCCAGATCAAAAATAGCATCTACTCTATTTGGATATACTCCTGATATTCTTAAACCAAAATAACTTCCTAAATCTCCTTTTTTTACTGTAAAACTAACCCCGTAATCTGCATCCTCTTTTGATCCTATTCCTTTAACTCTCACATAGGCATTTTTAGAATCTTCGTGCCTTGAAATATGGCTTATGCTATCTTTAGAATTATAAATTAAATCAGTGTTTTTAATTAGAGTATTTACACGACTCCAACCTTTAATGTTATCACTCGTGATATTTTTAGTGGTTTCAGGTTGTACTTCTTTTTCCGAAGTGTTTTTTTCTGAAACATCATTTTTAACTCCCCTTTTAATATCAAACGATGTGGTGATCGAATCTAGCAGAATGGGCGCAAGTTTTCTGTTTCCATACTTGTTTAGGTGAGATAAATCACTAAAATCATTTGCCGTTAAATTGATTTGATTAAAAATTCGGTTAAAATTAAAATGTGTTGCATTATGAGATTTTAAGAATGTTTCAATGTACTTCATTTTTCCATATTCATTCTTTTCGTAGATCATGTTTAAAGCAGGAGCTGTAACAAAAAGTAATTTTATGTTCTTTTCTTTACATTTTTCTATAATCCCCAAAATCAAGTCTTCACTTTCAGCATCTAATTTAATTTCTGAAGCGTTATCAACCAGAGTGCTATACTCGGATGCTACTTGTTTATAATCCTTTTTCTTGTTCTTTAACTCTTCTTTTAAGATGTGTGATTCATTAAGTTCAAAACCGTCAATGTTAGCTTTGCTTAAGTAGTCTGTTCTGTTTCTGGTTTCAATAAGCTCTTTTGATAGATTATCGTGAAATCTAATCGTAGGACTCATAGCTCTAGGGTACTCGGTAGGCTCGTAAAACTTTCCTATTAGCGATAGGTATTCTTTAGAGAATTTTAATTCATCTAAAGCTGCCATTTGAAGAAATTTTAATCGCTCGGTTTCATATTTTTTAAATTGCCATGGCGATATTTCAATAACCAACACTTGTTTTGGGTGCAGTTTTTCATTTTCAATAAAGTGATCAAATATTGCCTTGGTGATAGCAAAGTGTTGTGCAGAACTGCCAATGTTAACACTTTTAGTGTGAAGTATACTATCTACATACCTTGTATTATATGTTCTTTGAGATAGTGAATTCCCCATATACACAAAATCATAGTCGTTATCCTCATTTAAAAAATTATTATATGTGGTATGAAAAAACTCATCTTGGATACAATAGCGATCAATAACTTTAACCAGTATTACGGTAATGATTAAGAATATGATTGATTTTATATATAGTTTACTCATTACACTTTAGATTTAAAATTGAAAATAAATAAATTGTGAAGTGTCGTCATCTCCATAAACACCATAAAGCATAATTGTAAACACGATAATAATATAAAAAAGCCACCTAAAGATAATGGATTGCTTATTAAAAAAAGACGAGACATTTTTACGACTATGGATAATTTCAAAAACTAATAATAATACAATAAACACAAAAAGCGGAATCATATGTGTTTTTTCTAGTCCTAAGTTGTAAATAGAATCTGAAACGACAGATACATAATTATTTACAAAAATATTTTTGATTAAAAGTTTAGCATTAATAAACGTGTCTGCTCTAAAAAATATCCATGCGAAGCAAACAATGATAAAGGTTACAATTGAAAAAAAGAGGTTGTTAGAAAACTGCTTTTTATCTAGACCTAGTTTGGCGTATACTTTTTTTCTGTTTTTATATGTTGCTTTTTCTAATACTATTATTAGTCCGTGAACCGCTCCCCAAATCACAAAATTTATAGCTGCGCCATGCCATAAACCACTTAGCAAAAACACCAAGAACAGGTTAAAATATGTCTTGTATTTACCTTTTCGGCTACCTCCTAACGGAATATAGACATAATCTCTAAACCAAGTAGAGAGTGAAATGTGCCAGCGGCGCCAAAATTCTGTAATGGACTTTGAAAAATAAGGGCTATCAAAGTTTTTCATTAAATCAAACCCCATAGTTCTGGCTGTTCCTATCGCTATATCTGAATAACCTGAAAAATCACAATAAATTTGAAAAGCAAAAAGAACGGTTGCCAACACGACGTCAATGCCTTGATAGGCTTCAGGATTATTATACACCTGATTAACGACTACGGCAGCTCTATCTGCTATTACCATCTTTTTAAACAACCCAAATGCTATTAAAAGCAAACCAGATTTTACCCTTTCATAATTAAACTTATAGATTTTAAAAAATTGAGGTAATAAATGTGAAGCTCTCTCGATTGGACCTGCTACTAATTGAGGGAAAAAGGAGACAAAAGCAAAAAAGGCTAAAGCATTTTTTGTAGGCTCAAGTTGTTTTCTATAAATATCTATAGTATAACTTAGGGTTTGAAATGTATAAAAACTAATCCCAACAGGAAGAATAATATTTAGAGTTGAGATTTCCATCTCTCTTCCAAATAATGTAAATGCATCAACAAAAGTTTCAATAAAAAAATTGGTGTACTTGAAGTAAACAAGGAAGCCTAAGTTAACAAACAAGCTCACAAATAAGAGTCGCTTTCTAGTTTTGGAATTATCGGTCTTATGCATTTTAAGGCCTACCGAATAATCTACTAAGGAGCTAATTGCTATTAAAATAAGAAATCGCCAATCCCACCAACCATAGAAAAAATAACTTGACACAAGGATCAAAACATTTCTAGAAACTAAGTTTTTGGAAACAACCCAGTAGAGTGTTAAAACTACTGGTAAAAATATTGCAAAATCTATAGAATTAAATAACATGGTTAGTCTGTTATATAAGGCGTTGAAATCATTAAATGCTTAATATTAGGTTGATCCCCAACAACATTTATCTTTAACTTGTGGGCTTGATGTTGAGCGCTATTAGATCTAAATAATTTGTACTTGTTTACATCTGGCTCTAGCTTAATTGTGTCTTTTATGATTTGATTAACTCTAAATTTAATTTTAAAGTTTTCTGGTGTTTCGTTTTTTAAAATTTTTTCTATTCTGAATAGATTGAAATCAGCTCCATTGATACGTATTCTTTTAGAGTTGGATAAAAACTTTTCAGTATTGTTTCCTTCACCATCAAATCCTGTTTTCTCTCCTTCTAGTTTAAATTTAAATGTTTGATGTTCTCTATCCATATCAAAAATAGTTATCGTCCATTCTTCTTCAATAGGAAATGGTTTACCAAGAGTAACACGGCTTATGCCTGGCATCCAGCTTTCAAACCCTTTTGAAGGTCTTTCTATATGATAAGAGCTTCGAAACTCGGATGGTTTTTTATCATCTATAAATACCTCAACATAACACGTATCAACTTTTCTTATTGAACGTTCTAAAACAAGTTCTACATTAGTAGTAGTTGAAGGTATTTCGATATCCTTATCTAACTGATTAGGCTGGATTATTATTCTTAAGTCTTCTTCCTTAATGTTATAATCTATAGCATCAGATTTCGGGAATTTTGAAAGCACTATTTGCCTCAATAATCTATTACCTTTTTCATTTGGGTGTACATTAGGATCTATTGTATTCCCCATTAATTGGTTTGGTGATATTGTATTTTCTTCTAAATGTGTTTTCCATTGCTCCCTTACATTAACAAAACCGCAATTGTATTTTTTCGCTATGGTTTGAATAGCCTTAGAATCAAAATCGTGAGACTTATTTATAGACTCTAGTCGATCACTTGGTGTATCCCAAACATAGTGATGGTCCAATAATAAAATATCGGCAGGAGTTTGTTTTCTTATATTTTTAATAAAGGCATCATAAAGACTGTCTTCTATACCATCATAGGCATGGAAAATGATAAGATCTGGATTTTCTTGATATACATCATGTTGAACCGTTTTGGTTAAATCTGGTATGGTAAATCCTCCTATAGGTTTGTGTTTATATGTAATCTTTGCATAAGGAAAACGTGCCTTAAGAGAGTCTACTAATAAACTGGTTTTCATACCACCAATTATAGACTGCCCATAAAACAAAATCTCTACTTGGTTTGGTTGTTCTTTAGTGCTGTTATTAAGTAGATATAATGTTCTGTCTATGCCTGTATGTTTTATATCTTCTTGCTGAGCAGAAGAGTCGGCACAACAAAAACATGTCACAGTAATGATCGCAAAGAAAAGAACTAAAAAACCTGACTTATTGTATTTCATTTACTCAAAGTAGTTTTTAATTCTATAACCACCATCTTTTAAGTATTGTTGTTTTTGCATTAACTTAATATCGCTAGACATCATATCTTCAACTAATGCTGGTAGGTCATACTTAGGTATCCATCCAAGCTTTTCTCTTGCTTTTGTTGCATCTCCTATAAGTAAATCAACTTCAGTTGGTCTATAATATTTTTCGTCAACAGCCACCACTTCTTTTCCTATTTCTACCTGGTAGTCTGGATTACTACAAGATTTGATATAGCCTTTTTCATTTGAGCCTTTGCCTTTAAATTCTAGTTCAATTCCAACATGATCAAAGCTCATTCTAACAAAATCTCTTACTGATGTTGTTTTACCTGTAGCAATAACCCAATCTTCAGGAGTATCAGCTTGTAAGATCATCCACATCATTCGAATATAATCCTTTGCATGTCCCCAATCTCTTTGGGCATCTAGGTTTCCTAGATATATTTTATCTTGAAGACCTAAAGCTATTCTAGATGTTGCTCTAGTTATTTTTCTAGTAACAAAAGTTTCTCCTCTAATAGGTGATTCATGATTGAATAAGATTCCATTACAGGCATAGATTCCGTAGGCTTCTCTATAATTTACTGTAATCCAATAGGCGTACATTTTAGCAACTGCATATGGACTTCTTGGGTAAAAAGGAGTGGTTTCTGTTTGAGGTACTTCTTGAACTTTCCCATACAACTCTGACGTTGATGCTTGGTATATTCTTGTAGACTTCTCTAATCCAAGAATTCTAACCGCTTCTAAAAGTCTTAATGTTCCAACACCATCTGCATTGGCTGTATACTCAGGTGTTTCAAAAGACACATGTACATGACTCATGGCTGCCAAGTTGTAAATTTCGTCAGGTTTTACATCTTGGATAATTCTAATTAGGTTAGTACTATCTGTTAAATCTCCATAGTGTAATATGAAATTTTGATCTTCTTCATGTGGATCTTGATATAAGTGATCTATTCTTGCTGTATTAAACAATGATGACCTTCTCTTAACTCCGTGAACTATGTATCCTTTTTTTAATAAGAACTCACTTAAATAAGCTCCATCTTGACCAGTTACGCCTGTAATTAATGCTATTTTTTGTTGCATTTTTTCAATTTAAAACATTAAAATAATCCTAATGTGGATCTATTTATTAATCTGCAAATGTATGATTTTTGTCGCTATTTATCACACAATAAAGCGAAGCTTAATGCTGTGATAAACTCTTAAGAACTTCATCTACACTTTCTTCCCAATTTTTAAGAGGCTTATTAGTAAGCGTCTCTACTTTTTGGTTATCCAAAACACTATACTGTGGACGCTTAGCCTTTGAAGGATAATCTTCTATTGGTGAAACATTTGTTGTTTTGTTTAGGTAAGCCGATATGTGAGCCCCTAGGCCATACCAAGTCGTATTTCCTCTAGCTGAAAAGTGATAGACACCATAATTTTTAATCGTATTTTTAATCAAGAAAACAATGAAGTTTGATAAGTCTAAACAACTGGTTGGTGTGCCTTGCTGTGACGTAATTATGGTGAGCTTCTCATCGGTTTTCAATTTGTTGAAAATCGTTTTTACAAAATTCTTATTGAATTTAGAGTATAACCATGAGGTTCTGATAATAAAATAATCTTCTAGGTTTTCTTTAATGTATTGTTCGCCTAAAAGTTTGGTTTCACCGTACTGATTTATTGGGTTGGTAGTGTCGTCTTCTTTATATGGTCTCGTGTTAGTCCCATCAAAAACATAGTCTGTAGAGATATGAATTAAAGTAACATCATAGGTTTTGGAACTAAGTGCTAAATGTTTCACAGCGTTAGCATTAGCATCTAATGCTATTTCTATTTCAGTCTCGGCTAAATCCACATTGGTATAGGCTGCACAATTGATGCAGTAATCAAAATCATTTAATTTAAAAAAGCGGTCGACCTCATCCTTTTTAGTAATATCTAATTCTGACTTTTCAACGAAAACAAAAGTAATAGATTCAATATAATTACTAGAAATCTCTTTTATTGTTTTCCCTAATTGACCATTGGCTCCAGTGACTAAAACTTTACTTTTCATTTAAATAATCTGACAGTGTTGGTAATTTTATGTCTTTTTCAGAAAGTATGGCATCGCCTTCAGAAATTCCCCAATTTATATTTAAATCTTTATCGTTAAATATAATTCCTCTTTCCGACAGTTTATGGTAAAAATTATCGCATTTATAGTTAATAATCGTGTCGTCTTTTAACACCACAAAACCATGTGCAAAGCCTTTTGGAACAAATAATTGTTTTTTATTGTCTTCGTTAAGCTCTATTGAGAATGATTGTTTAAATGTTGGTGAATCTTTTCTTAGATCAACGCATACATCTATAACGGCTCCTTTGACAACTCTAACAAGCTTTGATTGTTCATAATCACCAATTTGAAAATGCAGTCCTCTTAAGACATTTTTACTGGATTTAGATTCATTATCTTGAACAAAATCGATAGTTAAACCTGTTATTTTTTGAAATTTATCTGCATTAAAACTTTCAAAAAAATAGCCTCTATTGTCTTTAAACACCTGAGGGTTTATAACGTAACAATCTTTGAGGTGTGTTTCTTCTACAGTCATAGCAACTATAAGTTTTGTAAGTATGCTCCGTAACCACTTTTAAGTAAGGGTTCTGCTAACTTTGTAAGTTGATCTCTATCAATAAACCCCATTTTATAGGCGGTCTCTTCAATACAGCCTATTTTTAGTCCTTGTCGTTCTTCTATAACCTGAACAAACTGCGAGGCTTGCATAAGGGAGTTAAAGGTCCCTGTGTCTAGCCACGCTGTTCCTTTGTCTAAAATTTGAACTTTCAAATCTCCTTGTTCTAGATACGTTTTATTTACATCTGTAATCTCTAGTTCCCCTCTAGCACTTGGTTTTATGTTTTTAGCTATTTCGATGACTGAATTATCATAAAAGTAAATTCCTGGTACCGCGTAGTTTGATTTTGGGTTTGTTGGTTTCTCTTCTATTGAAAGTGCTTTGTTATTTTCATCAAAATCTACTACACCATATCGTTGCGGGTCTTGAACATGATATGCGAAAATAATTCCTCCATCGATATCGTTCAATTGTCTAAGTTTTTCTTCTAAACCTGAGCCATAAAATATGTTGTCTCCTAAAATTAGTGCGACTTTATCATCACCTACAAAAGACTCACCAATTATAAATGCTTCTGCTAGACCGTTTGGATTTTCCTGAACTTCATATTCAAAAACACATCCGTAATCCTCTCCATTACCGAGTAATTCTTTAAATCTCGGAGTATCTTTTGACGTTGAGATAATTAAAATCTCTCTAATTCCCGCAGACATTAACGTTGTTAATGGATAATAGATCATTGGTTTGTCGTAAACAGGCATTAATTGTTTGCTTACAACTCTTGTTAATGGGTGTAACCTTGTGCCAGAGCCTCCTGCTAAAATAATTCCTTTCATTAGTTTTTATATTTATCTAAATACCAATTGATTGTTTTTTTTATTCCTGTTTCAAAGTTCTCATCTGCTTTCCAGCCTAATTCGCTTTCAATCTTAGAGGCATCAATGGCATATCTAAAATCGTGACCAGGTCTGTCTTTTACAAATGTTATTTGTTTCTTGTATGACTGTTGTCCTGGTTTTATTTCATCTAATAGCTCACATATTTTATTAGCTATATACAGGTTGTCTCTTTCATTTCGGCCACCTATATTATAAGTTTCTCCAGATATTCCATTTTGAAACACCAAATCTATTCCTTTGCAATGATCGAGAACGTAAAGCCAATCTCTAATATTCTTACCATCGCCATAGATAGGAATTTGTTCACCATTAATTGCTTTTCTTATAATTGTGGGAATCAACTTTTCATTATGTTGTTTTGGTCCATAATTATTAGAGCAATTCGTTGTGACTACGTTCATTCCGTAGGTGTGAAAATAACTTCTTACTATAAAATCTGAAGACGCTTTAGAGGCACTATATGGGCTGTTAGGCGCATATGATGTTTCTTCAGTAAACAATCCTGTTTCTCCTAATGTTCCATAGACTTCATCTGTAGAAATATGGTGAAAACGTTTAGATTCACATCCAGGTTTAAATTTGTTTGAACTTTCCATCCAGTGATTTTTTGCAACGTCTAAAAGATTAAATGTTCCAAAAATATTGGTCTTGATAAATTCATCTGGTTTTTCAATAGAGTTATCCACATGAGATTCTGCGGCAAAGTGAATAATTGCATCAAAATCATGAGTTTCAAAAAGCTGTTCGATTAAGTTTCTATCACAAATATCACCTTCTACAAAAACATAGTTCTCGTGTGTTGAAATTTCTTTTAAATTAGAAAGCTCACCTGCATAAGTGAGCTTGTCTAAATTTATAACTTTAACAGTGTTGTAATTTTTTAAAAAATATGGAATAAAATTAGACCCAATAAAACCTGCTCCTCCAGTAATTAAAATTGTTTTATTATTCATATTCTCTGGCATACTTTATCACTTTAGTTGCTACATACATTAAAAATAAAGCTATGATGGCTAATGCTGGAAATATTAGCGCATATTTCTTAGAGAGTTCATTAGATCTCAAGCCAATATCCGTGAAATCGGATAATACATCATAATATACATTTTCCTCAATCTTTAATTGGTCTAATACTCTTATAGAATCTCTAATATTAATTTCATTTCTAAATAAATCGTATTCTTTGGTTGGTGTTCTTTCCTGAGTAATTGGCAAAAGACCATCTACTCCAATAGACAAAGTTCCTTTTTCAGACTCTTGGTTTAATATTTTTATGTATGTTTTTTGTAGGGAATCTATTTTTCTTAGGTCCTCAAAATACATGGATTTCTTAATGGCTATAGTCGAATCTCTAACACGCATCATTTTTTTTGAGTAGTCGTTATTGAAGGTGCTCTCTAGGCCTTTTGATAAATCTTTAAAAATATCTCTTTTGGTAGACTCCACCTTGATGCTAAAAAGATCGCTTGAGTATAAATCCCTGTTATCAACAAAGTCTTCAAAACTAACGTCTTGAGCTCTAATACTGTCAATAGATTTTACGTATTTATCATATTCCTGAATGAGTTGATTTTCGGTTTCAGGACCTATATCTATTTCAAACTTTTTAATTGTTTTTAAATCGTCTTCGGGAAGATCAAAAATAACACCCAAACTCGTATAGTTTTCACTTTCTAGCAAAGAATTATAATAATCTATGTTAGACACCAATTGATACTTTGAATTAAAGTAAGGTTTTACTAACATCTCAGAATAAAAAACAGGTTCTTTTATTTTTTCTAAACCATATCCAAGAATTAAAGCCAATAACACCACAATCGAAATTAATTTGAAGTTTTCAATTACAGCTTTGATTAAGTATATTATTGAAGAGAAAATAGCCTTGAGAATACTTGATATAAAATCAAATATCTTAGTAAAGAAATTTCCAATAGCGTTAAATAAAATCCCTAAATCGACGTCTTCATTTGGATTATTATTAGGTAAATTTTCACTCATATCTGTTGTTATTTAAATATCTGTTGTAATATTTTTCGTGTTATTAAATATGTTGGTTTTACTCCCGAAGTCCCTAAACCTCCAGAAGCCAATGTGCTTCCTGTTTCTAATGGGTTGTCACTAGCATAATAAGCATATCTTACTTTTACATTTGGATTGATGCTTCCTCTAACTTTTGATGCCGCTTGAATGGCCTTTTGGTAATGCGCTCCTTCCATCTCAAGACCAATAACGTTCCATGTCGAGTTATAGAAAAACTTTAATATCTCCTTATTTTGAAGTGAGGTTCCTAAAACTGTAATCATTGATCCTTCATAAACAGCTACACCTTGGCCTTCTAAATCTGATTTACACAATTCGTTCTTAAAAGGATAGTTATCTGCTGTTCCTTCAAAAATGTGAGCTGAAGGAATCATAATATCTCCTTTTCCTCCTTCTAAAATACCTGCCTTACCCATTATAGATACCGATTCTACGTTTAGGTGAACTTTTTCACCATTGACTTTAACTGGTTTTAATAATTCATCTATAGTCTCATAGGCCTGTTCTCCAAACGCATAGTCCATAACAAATAATACTGGCATGTCTTCTTTTTTAAAGGCATCTCCCAGTTCAATATCTGTTTTAGAAAAGTCAATTTTTTCTGTATCAAAAATTTGAACATCTATATTGGTTCCAGAGGTGTCTTTAATATAGGTCATTCCTCTCTGCAACGCTTCTTTGGTGATTTTATTGCGTAACGTTTCGTTTTCCTTTTGACTTATTGCTTCATAAACCTCAAATATGTCTTTTTTAGATGTAAGTGTTTTAAGAGCAACAGGTGCAAAAATTGAGTTCATTACACTGTGCATGTTTGCACTTATAACATGAATTGGACGGTTTAAAAGGTTATTATTATATAACACCTCTTTAATGTTGTCTGCCCAAATTTCTCCATGAATATGGTGTCCTAGTCGTTCACGTAATACAGGACTAAAAGTTACAGTTCGTTTATTATTTCTAATGACCTCTTCAATAGCAAGTTTTCCCAACCAGTATACTATATGTAATAACCGTTCAGGTTTTGTTTTAGTTGCAAATAAGGCGTGTGCATTTGTTAACTCTTCAAAGGTTCTCCCTAAAATATTTGCGGTATGCGTAATAGCAATCTCACGCTCTTGTTGCGTAAGTTTCTTTTTAGAAAGTACTGCTTTTTCTAGTTTAATCCAATCTCTGGTTGTTGCGCCATCTTCATCAATTAAAACACGTTTGCTTATTTTATGAGACTCTACGAATAAAAAGGTTAAATGTGTGAGGATATCATATATTTCAGAGCGTCCTCTTGTAATCTCAATATTCATTTGTTCGTCATCAATTCGATAACAATTACGACGTCTTTTAGGGGGAATAATAGGTTTGAAATGTGAGCTACCATAACCTTCATCACTTGTAAGGTTAATAAATGTGCATTCTTCGATTCCTTCTGGGAGTCGATCTACAACATAAAGTAGTCCCTCTAGTTCTGCCTTTTCTTCAGCAATAGAACCATATATTTCAGGTCGTAATAAAAGTAAAGATTCTCTAAGTGTTTCACCTGAAACACCCATTGGTTTATAGAAGCCACGATTAAACAAGTGTCTCATCGTAACATACATTCTTTCAATAGCATTCGAGCTTTCTTGAGCTCTCGTTCTTTCATGATGTTTCTTTTTACTCATACGCATAGGTTTGCGCACAAATATAGCACTATTTAGTTAATTTTTGATGGTATATAGCATCTGCGATTTTTCTATCATTAGATAATCTTGGTATCTTGTTTTGACCTCCTAATTTCCCAATAGATTTCATATAATCCTGAAACCCATTCTTTCGTACAGTTGTAATTTTTAAAGGTTGTAGCACCTTTCCAGCAATGAGGTCGTAATAATAGCTGTTTTGTTCCTGTAAAGAAGCATCGATACGCTCTGCTAAACTTAATATATCCTGAGGCTCTTTTTCAAATTCAATAAACCATTCGTGAAACGGCAATCCAGATTCAGGGTTTATTTGCGGTGCTACCGTAAATTCTGAAACACTAACTAACGATGACTCTATAGCCTCTTTAAGAGATTGCTCTACTTCTTTACCAATAACATGCTCTCCAAATGCTGAGATAAAATGTTTTATTCTTCCAGACACAATAACACGATAAGGTTTTGTTGATGTAAATTCAACTGTATCTCCAATATTGTAAGCCCACAACCCTGCATTGGTTGAAATAATCATTACGTAGTTAACACCAACCTTAACATCGGAAATCATTAATCGTTTAGGGTTGTCGTCAAAAAAAGTATTGGCTTCAATAAATTCGTAGAATATTCCTGAATTGAGCTGTAGCAACATCCCCTTTTCATTTTGTGAATCTTGAAAAGCAAAAAAGCCTTCACTAGCTGGATACAACTCTATACTATCTACTTTTCTACCAATAAGGTTTTCAAATTTAGATCGATAAGGTTCATAATTAACGCCTCCAAAAATGAATAGGTTGAAGTTTTTAAAAACCTCTCCAACTTTTTGTCCAGTTTTCTCCTGAATTTTCTCAAAATACATCTGAACCCAAGACGGAATTCCTGAAATGATTGTCATATTTTTTGGTAAAGTCTCTTCGACTATAGCATCCACTTTTGCTTCCCAATCTTCAATACAATTGGTTTCAAAGGATGGCATTCTGTTTTTTTGAAGATATTTTGGGACGTAGTGCGCTACAATTCCAGAAAGGCGCCCTAATTGAATTCCATTGCTTTCTTCGAGAATTGGGCTTCCTTGTAAGAAAATCATCTTGCCATCAACAAACTTACTCTTTCCTGTTTCAGCAATATACATTAAGATAGCATTACGGGCTGCCTCAACATGCGTTGGCATACTTTCCTTTGTTAAAGGAATATACTTAGCACCAGAAGTTGTTCCTGATGTTTTTGCAAAATATAAAGGTTTCCCTTTCCAAAGTATATTTTCTTCTCCAGCAACAACCTTATCTACATACGGTTTTAAATCTTCGTAATCTCTAATAGGCACTCGTTTCACAAAGTCGTTATAAGAGTTTATAGATTTAAAATCATGATCCTTTCCAAACATGGTATTGTTAGCGTCCTTAATTAACTTCCGAAAGACTTTTTGTTGCGTCTCAAGCGGTTTATTTGACCATCTTAAAATGGACTTCCTAACGTTTTTGGCAAATAGTTTTGCTAGTTTAGGTTTTAGTGATATCATTAATTAAAATCTATAAATTGTGTTGGATTTACTGGATATCCTTTTTTCCAAAGTTCAAAATGCAAATGCGGACCTGTAGTTAGCTCACCTGTATTACCAGCCATAGCTATAACTTCTCCCGACTTTACTAGATCGCCTTGTTGTTTCGTGATTGAAGCATTATGTTTATATACAGATATGAGTTCGGAGCCATGCTCAATAATAATCACGTAACCTGTTTCTGCTGTCCATTCAGCAAAAATTACAGTGCCATCTGCAGTGGCTTTTACAGGCGTGTCTTTTGCCACTACAACATCAACAGCAAAGTGTTTTTCTTTTAAGTTATAACCTTCAGAAATGGTTCCATTTACAGGGGGAAACAGCACAAAGTTAGATGAGGAGGTTGTGGTTTCAAACACATTGTATTTATCTTCTTTATCTACTAATTCTCTTAGCAATGAATCCTCTTTTGTTGGTGCTAAATCTAAATCGCTAGGATCTATAGTCGAGGCATCAACGATAGAGTCCCTGTTAAATTCGACCGTACTAACATCTCCAGTAAGCACTTTTTTTATGGATGCATAATATTGTTCATTGAGATTAATTACCTGTTGTAAAGAATCTGTTTTATAATTTAAAACGGTGGCTTTCTTTTTTAACTCTGTAGATGAGTAACCAGGGATATATTCTTTTAGAGATGTAAAAGCTATTAAAAATATAGTACCAGCAATTAATAAAATGGTGCCTAAAGACAAAATAACAAACACATTGAGTCGTGTTAATTTTATAGCAAAGCGCTCTTCAAAAGTGTCTTCGTTTAGGACAACGAGTCGATACTTATGTAGCAGTTTTTTTGAGAATTTTTTTTGTTTGTTTTTATTCGCCATAAGACTACAAAATTAAATAAAATTAGTCCAAGTTATTCTGAGGACTCTTAAAGTTTAAATTTAAACGTTTAGTTTGAAGTTTAATTATTAAATTTGCAGTTCAAAATAATATATTATGATATCAAGTTCAATTTTTTTAGGAATGCCAGGATACGGTTCTATTATATTAATCGTTGTGGTTATATTGCTTTTATTTGGAGGAAAGAAAATTCCTGAACTTATGAGAGGTCTAGGAAGTGGTATTAAAGAATTTAAAGATGCCAGTAAGGAAGATGAAAATTCATCCGCTACAGATAAAAAAGAATAGAAATTTTACAATAAAAAAAAGCCAACATTTAATGTTGGCTTTTTTTTTATTGTATCACTAATGATTTTATAATCGATTCGAGTTCAAAGACATAATCTCGCTTCTCTACTGAAGGCGCAAACACATAGCCTTCAACAATAATGTATCTATCGTTTACTTTATCTTCTACGGCATAATTTATAAATGGCCCAGACATAAAAGCGTTTTTCAAATCCCAAAGCCCTTTGGTTTCAAATGCTGGTTTATTATCTACAATCGACTCTTTTATGTAGGGTGTGAAATGTGGCTCTGTGGCCATATGAGATCCATCAACAGATCCTTCTATATGAATTTTACCCACAGAATCGCGTAATCTTATTACATCTAAAACAGTACTGTCGCCTTTTCTTATAGCAGATAAGGGCACCTCATATACCATTAAATCAACATTTCCAGTTTTAATATCTCTTCTAATCCAGAAAAAGTCACCATCAGATTTAGCAATTCTATATGCGGATGGAAACTTAAGAGATATGCCTAACTGTTCTTTAATCTTGCTATCATTAAACAGTGATTTAGATGTTCTTCGTTGTCTTTCTGTTAGTTCTGTCTTTTTAAAAGCATTAATAATTTTAGCTGCATTTGTTTCGATTTCATTAATTATCTCTGCATTTGTCATTCCTGATACAACCACCATTGTTTGAGGGGTAGCATAAGCATCTGCAGCTACCTTAGTAGATGCCTCTTTTCCCTTTTCTATTTTTAGAATCGTTCTGTTCTTTTTAGCAAATCCTGTGAAAACTTGTGTAGGCATTTGACTCATTGTGAATTGAGGTTCTTCTAAAGATAATCCTTCAACTGGTGCCGCTAATACATCTCTAATAGCGTCTCCAACTCGGCCTTCCCATAATTGATTATCTGCCACAACGACAACGCTATTAATGTTTCCTGATGACTTACCGACAAAGCGTTGTGCTTTTTTATCATCACACGAACTAAATAAAACAACGACTAACAGTAGGCTTAATGCTTTTTTTATCATTTTTTCTAAATTTATTACGCTTACTTAGATACAACAAGCGTCATTCCGATTTTTAGTTTGTTACTGCTAATATCGTTCCATTCTTTGATATTTTGAACAGAAACTCCAGGAAATTTTTGAGAAATGCTCCAAAGTGAATCACCTTTTTGAACTCTATACGTAGATTTTCCTTCGGTATTTATAACCTTTTTAGGTGTATTACTACTTACTTTAGAACCAGAAGATGTTGACGGTTTTCTAGGATAAATAGTGAGGCGTTGACCTATTTTTAAGTTATTACTTCTCAACCCGTTCCAGCGCTTAATTTGGCTCACTCTAACTCCATATTTTCTGGCAATTTTTCCTAGATAATCTCCAGATCGAACCCTATATCTTATTTTACTACTGGCGTCAAAAAACTGAGGAAGTGGCTTTTCTCGTTTATTCAGTTCCTCCTCCACAAATGCATAAATTTGAGTTTCATTTGTTACAAATTTCCCAATGGCTTCGCGTGGTAACCTCAGCGTATAATTTTCTCCTTTTATGTATGGAATGATATCGAGTTTATAAGATGGGTTTAAAAACTGTAGTTGCTCTATGGGTACATCAACCAATTCTGAAACCTGATCTAAGGTTATCATTTTTTTCACATGTAAAGTATCTGTTTCTACATAGTGATAGTTTGGTTTCTCTATCTTGAAGCCATGCTCTTCGGCAAACTCAAATATATACATGGTTGCTAAAAAAGCAGGAAGATACCCAGCTGTTTCACGAGGGAGGTGAGGTCTAATATTCCAATAGTTTTCATAACCTCCAGAACGACGAATGGCTTTAGTCACATTTCCTGGTCCAGAATTATATGCTGCTAAGGCCAAATCCCAATCGCCAAAAATCTTGTAGAGTTTAGCCAAATACTTGCTAGCCGCTTCTGTTGATTTTATAGGGTCGCTTCGTTCGTCTACATAACTGCTTACATTAAGTCCGTACTCCTTTCCAGTTCCAAACATAAATTGCCATAGTCCTGTTGCTCCAACCCTAGACCTAGCTCTTGGTTTTAAGGCAGATTCTACAATGGCCAAATATTTGACTTCTAACGGAATGTCGTGGTTATCTAATGATTCTTCAAATAGAGGGAAATAATAATGACTTAAAGACATCAAACGAGACATGGAGTTTCGTCGATGCTTTAAATACGATTTTATAACACTCTCCAAAGATGGATTGTATTCAATATTAAAAGGAGTTCTTGCATTAAGGCGCTTTAGTCGAGCCTTTAAGGTATCTGTAGAAAGCTCAGGGTAGTTTACTGGGTCGTATTTTAGCTCAGAAACAGATTTGTAAATTGTATCAAACAAATTGTTGCTGTATAATTCTTCTAACCATTTCTCATCAATTTCAGCAGCTAGCTTATGATCTTCTAGCTTTCTAGATGTTGTTGAGTCTATTTCTGCTTTAATCCCAAGGTGTTTCTTAAAATACGTTTTACCATCAATAATGGTATCAACCACATAGGTTTCACCTTCAATAAAGTCTGATTCTGTTAGTCTTTGTGTTTTAATAGTCTTTGGAATTGAATCTTGACCAAAGCCAAAAAAGCCGCAGAACAGAACACCAAACGTTAGGGTTATAAGTTTAGATTTCATTGGTTAACTATTTATCTATCTTAAACGACAGGTCAGCTAAAATCGTATTTTTTTAGTTAAAATGAAAGTTTAATTAGACAATTTAACAAGACTTGTAAGACTATTCTTAATGTTAATGTGTTTATAAACAGGTATTTATTTTAAAATTGCAGCTATTCCTGGGAGCGTCTTACCTTCCAAACTTTCCAACATTGCTCCTCCTCCGGTACTTACATAACTCACCTTGTTTTCAAAGCCAAATTGTTTTACTGCCGCCACAGAATCTCCTCCTCCAACAAGCGAAAACGCTCCGTTTTTGGTGGCTTCTGCAATAGCCTCTCCAAGAGCAATAGTTCCGTTGGCAAAACTCTCCATTTCAAAAACGCCTAATGGTCCATTCCATAAAATTGTCTTACACTGCATCACAATATTATGAAATAAGGCATTAGATTTTGGCCCAGAGTCTAGACCTTGCCATCCTTTAGGAATGGCGTTAACATCTGTAATTTGCGTCTCGGCATCGTTACTAAATGCATTAGCAGCTACAACGTCCACAGGTAAGTGAATTTGAACATTTTTTTCTTTAGCTTGTTTTAAAATATCCATAGCCAAATCCATTTTATCGTCTTCACAAATAGAATCTCCTATAGTTCCCCCTTGAGCTTTTATAAACGTAAAAGTCATTCCTCCTCCAATAATAAGATGGTCAACTTTGTCTAATATGTTTTCAATAATCGTAATTTTTGAAGATACTTTAGCGCCACCTAGAACAGCTAAAACAGGTTTTTCTCCAGTTTTCATTACTTTATCAATACTTTCAATTTCTTGAGCTAGTAAATGTCCGAAGCATTTTGTTTCAGGAAAAAACTGCGCAATAATGGTTGTAGAGGCGTGCGCTCTATGCGCAGTTCCAAAAGCATCGTTTACATAAATGTCACCTAATTTTGAAAGTGCTTCTGCAAATGCGATGTCGCCTTGCTTCTCTTCTTCATGAAAACGCAAGTTTTCTAATAATAATATTTCTCCTGGTTTGAGGTTTGCCGCAGCTTCCTCTGCTTCAAGACCGATACAATTCTCAACAAATTTGATAGATACACCTAGCACATCTTCAACTTTACTCACGATATGTTTTAAAGAAAATTGATCTTGAACTCCTTTTGGTCGTCCTAAATGAGACATTAAAATACAGCTGCCACCATCTTCCAGAACTTTAATTATGGTAGGCTTTGCAGACATAATTCGCGTAGCATCAGTCACTTCAAAATTTTCATTTAGAGGAACATTGAAGTCTACTCGAATTAGTGCTTTTTTATGGTCAAAATTGAAATCGTTTAAAGTTTTCACAAGCTTAAATTATTTTTAGTTGTTAGGCTGTTCTGTTGTAAATCCAGAATCGATTAGCAAAATAAGTTCTTTAATGTTTTCTGAAATAATTTTTTGGAAGTTTTTTTTCATAATTGGCCTCATAAGAACCCTTAAAGGTTTAAAATCGGCGAATACTTCTATGTTTAGCTTGGTGTATCCGTTTTTTATCTCCTCTAAAACATAATAAACATGGACCCGCTTTGTAAATGGAATTTCTCTGGTAGCTTCGCCATAAACTAATTGATTAGACGCTACTTTCTTTTTAATTGTGGTCTGTTCAACATGTTTTTTATTAATTAAACATTGATGTTTAAGCCCAGACCTATTCACCTTATTCTTTTCATATTCTAACCGATCTACCCCTTTTACCCATAACAACCTATAATCGAAATTACTAATGACTTCGTAGAGCTCCAGAATTGGAGTTTGGATTGTTTCAGTACTATCAAAAAGTTTATGTTTAGGAACATCATCAGGAATTGGTTTTATCACTGGCAACAGTGATTTTAAATGCTCTAAAGGTTCATAAGAGATCTTGATATTTCCAAAATCATAAGTTTCGGTTAACATATTTAAAGAGGCATCAAGAGTTTCTGGAATTAATGTTTCAGTAAACATCGCATATTCTTCTAATGGAACCTTGTTTTTAAGCAACCTATGAACTTTAATAACATTACTTCCGTATGGTTTCTTAATGTCCTTTATTGTTATGAATTCAATTTCACCATAATGTACTATAAACTTTAGGCTCAGATTATATGCCGAAGAGCATGCACCACAATTACATATGCGTTGGAATTCATAGCGTTTTAAATGCTTATGAAAAGCTAAATACATGTCTTTTACTTGTTCCCTAATTTTGTTTAAATCAACCTGGTCTTCAAGTTTATATAAAAATAGGGCGTCACCTTCAATTTCCGCTAATTCCAAACCCATATTGTTATGATCAATAAGTAATTCTAGAAGTTCAGAAATAATATGACGACTGTGGTAAATATCTGTATTATGCACAAACTCGGTAAACCCTGAAATATCAGGAATAAAAAGAATAGCGTTTTGAGTCATTTTTTAATCTATAAGCAGCATTTTGTATGTATAAAAGTAAGTCGATTTATTTTTTATTGCTGACAATATTGTGTTAAAAACAATAAGGAAGTAGCTCGTTATTTTTACAATTGTTTTAAATAGGTATAAGATAAGCAATATAGATATGGGTTAAGGTCTTAAAGATTTAAAAAAAATATGTAGGTTTGCTTCATGTTATTTTCTGAAATTTTAGGGCAAGAACATATTAAAAATCATTTGACCAAAAGCGCAGATTTTGGACGTGTTCCACACGCTCAATTGTTTGTTGGTCCAGAAGGTTCTGGAACATTAGCAATGGCCATTGCTTATGCTCAGTATCTCTTGTGTAAAAATACAAACGGAGAAAACACCGAAGGTAATGATGCTTGTAATCTAAAGTTTAAAAACTTATCACATCCCGATTTACATTTTGCTTTTCCTGTAGCAACCAATGATAAAATAAAAAGTCATCCTGTCTCTAGTCATTTTATGGAAGAATGGAGACAGCTTATAGATAGGCAGCCTTATGGAAATCTTTTTGATTGGTACCGCTTGCTTGGAATAGATAATAAGCAGGGCCAAATTGGTGTTGATGAGGCTCAAGATATCGTGAAGGCCTTAGCGTTAAAATCTTACGAAGGAGGCTACAAAGTGATGTTAATCTGGATGGCAGAAAAAATGAATACATCGGCTGCAAATAAATTGCTAAAACTCATTGAGGAGCCACCAAATAAGACCATCTTTATTTTAGTTGCTGAAGATGAGGAGCAAATTATAAATACTATTAGATCGCGCTGCCAAGTATTACATTTCCCTCCTTTAGCCGAAGAAGTTATAAAAGAGGCTTTAATTAGAAACTACCAAATTCCTGAGCCTGACGCTATTAAAATCGCTCATCAAGCCAATGGAAATTATAATAAGGCTTGTGATGTTGTTTATAGCGATAGTGAAGATACACAGTTTGAAGAGTGGTTTGTGTATTGGATTCGGTCTGCATTTAAGGCTAAAGGCAATAAAAGTGCTATTCACGATTTAATTTCTTGGAGTGAGACTATTGCAAAAACAGGTAGGGAGACTCAAAAACAATTTTTGAATTTTTGTCTTGATTTTTTTAGACAGGCCTTACTTCTCAATTATAATGCAGGTGATTTAGTTTTTATGGAGCCAAAAACAGGATTTAAGCTAGAGAAATTTGCTCCCTTTGTTCATGGTAATAATATTATGGATATTTCAAATGAACTTCAAGATGCTATTTATCATATTGAACGAAATGGGAATTCGAAAATCATTCTTACAGATTTATCGATTAAGTTAACGCGATTGCTGCATAAGAAATCGAATGCATAAATCTAAAACTCCACTCTAAACACGAAGTTTGGTGTTAATCCAAATGAAATAAAATCAGATTCAACAACTTCATAATCTGGAGTAGCGCTGTCATCTAAAGGATCTCCTAAAAAGAACTGACGATACAGGACATTTTTTCGATCATATAGATTAATAACCGAAACTCCTACTTTACCTTTCCATCTACCATCTTTAGAAAACTTAAATTTATAGGTAGATGAGAAATCTAGTCTATGATAGGTAGGTAGGCGTTCATCATTGACATCTCCATAATTAAAAAATATAAAATTTTCGTCTGATGTTATCGATTCTAGAGCTCTATAGGGTCTACCTGTCCTAATTCTCCAGCCAAGAGATACTTCTAAGTTTTTCCAATTATAGGCATGCGACCAACTAAAATTATGAGTAATATCGTAATTACCAGGATAAGTCATATCCTCATTAAACTCCAGAGTATCAAAATTTAATTCCTGTATCGTAATATCATTGTTTAAAAAAGAATAGGCGATCCAAGTCCTATAATTGCCAATCCTTTTGTTAACTAATACATCCACTCCAAAAGCCTCGGTGCTTCCTGAAGTATAAAAAAAGGAAACATCTCTAAAACCTCTTGTATTTGTTGTAATTCCTTTTATACTTCTATAATATGCTTCAACATCTATATTCCATTTGTTTTTCTGGAATTCAAAACCTGCCGAAAATTGCTTACTTCGTTGAATAGGAATACTATCACCAGAAGCTAAAGTCCACACTTGATTTTCTAACCCAAAGCCTAAATTTGAAGACTGAAACTCTGTAACCTGACTTATAGCTTGTGTCTTTGCTTCTAAGGCTGCTTTTAATGTAATGTCGTTGGTGAGTTTTGTTTTCATCGCTAATCTAGGCTCCAAAAACATCTCATCGTCAACAGAATAGTGCGTTGCTCTTAAGCCTGCTATAACTTGATGTTTGTCGTTACTGTATTGATATTCAGAAAACAGCGTATGCGTATTATTAATTAAGGATAATGATTCTTCAAAAGGTACCTCATCAAACAACTCTTGAAAACTGTATAAAGAATAACTCACATCATTAGATGAAAATTGATATCCTCCGTTTATGCTATGTGATTCATTAAGTTTAATATTCGTTTCAATTGAAGCACCGAGCTCTTTAATTTCGTTTCTTTTTTCTCCTTCCTCAAAAAAGCCAAAAAATGTTTTCTCTCCAGAGTAGTCTAATTTAAAATTAGAGAAGAATGCTTCTGTTTTAAATGTTACGTTGTCATTCCATTGTCTATTCCATGTTAAGCTCGCTCCTCGGTTTTTTATATCTAGCCTATCTTGTGACGTTTCTACGTTATCTTCAAACCTAAATTCGTAATCCAAATTGTTGTTTGTATAAAGCGTGCTAAATGTTAGTTTGTCTTTTGGAGAAAGTTCGCTAATTATTTTGGCTGTATAATCAGCAAAATAAAAGGTATTATCAACACTTGAGTTTAGTTCATTTTCATCGATATAAGATCGTATATCTTGAAAAACACGATCAGAAAAATTACTAAAAGTTACGGTTTCAAAAACGTCAGTAAACGAGCGTCTCGCAGATATTACAAGTCCGATATTATCTGCTATTGGCGTTTTTACGTAAAAGTCTGCATGTGTAAAATTAGAACCAAAGCCTACTTTCAATTCTTTGGGTATATCGGGTGTAGAAGTAATATCAATAACACCAGATAAGGCGTTACCGTAGCGAGCTCTTGTTCCATTTTTTGTGAGATTAACCTCGTTAGTAACATATGGGTTAAATGCTGATAATATCCCAAAGAAGTGACCAGAATAGTACATTTTTATACCATCCCAAAGCACCAGGTTTTGATCTGGCGTTGCGCCTCTAATATATAGTCCAGATGCTGTTTCATCAGGGCTTTGCAAGCCTGGTAAAATTTGAAGACTTTGCAGAACATCAGGTTCAATTAAACCAGGTAATATCGCCAACTTATCAGGTGATACAGAAATGGACCCATCACTTTTTTTATTTATTCCAATGGTTGGGTATTCTAACAGGAAAACTTCGTCTAGTTCTTGTACGTCTGATAAGCTATTGTTACCAGCTCTAACTGTATAATAGCGATCAGTGATTTTTTTAAAACTAAGTTTTGATTGTGTGGTGATAGCTTGTAAGATGCCCTCTAAATCAATCTCGTTATCATTTAAAGTAATAAATTGATTGTCTAAAAGTTTGGTCTTAAAAGAAAACTTTACGGCATACTTAAGCTCAATGTCTTTTAATACATCTTCTAAAGGCGTTTTGTTATAGTTTACAGCTATATATTCTTGGGAGAATGCCGTAAACGAAAGCAATAGTATAACTATTAAAAATCTAAATTTCATTCGCTTTTAAAAAGAACAATCTTTTGTTCTTCCTCAAAAGTATATGAAATTTCCATAGCATCAAATAAAGTTTTTAACGCAGTATTAATATCGTCGTGTGTAAAGCTACCCGAAAAATGTTGGTTTTTGTCAATATCTTTGGTTACAAAAGTAACATTATATTGGTTTTGGAACGCTATAAGCACCTGAGTTAAAGGCGAATCAACAAAACTGCTTTCTCCTTGTATCCAAGATGGTTGTCCATTATTAAAACTCCATTTTTGAACTGCTCCGTTAGTGGTTCTAAAGCCCATCCCCTGTGTTAAAATCTCACCGTCTTGTCCAAATTTAGTCGCTTTTACTTTTCCTTCTGAACATTTTACTTCGAAAAAATCAGGCTGAACAGAAACATTAAACTTAGTTCCAAGTACCTCAACAGTACCTTCATTTGTTTTTACGATAAACGGAGTTCCTTTTTCAACTTCAAAAAATGCTTCTCCTGTAAGCTCTATCGTTCGGTCTTCTTCCCAAGTACGCTTTTTAAGTTCTAAAGTGGAGTTGGCATTAAGTCTAACATGAGAATTATCTGGCAAAGAAATGGCTAACTGTTCACCAAATCCTGTCTTATAAGTTGTTGTTGCATTCACAAAATAAAAATACCCTAACGTCACTAATAAAACTGCCGCTGCTCCATACATCCATTGTTTTAATTGTCTAACAGATGATCTTTTTGTGCTTTTTAAGTTCTGTATTTTGAAATACTCCTTTTCAATATCATAGTCTGGTGCGTTCAAATTATCAGTCGCATCTATGATTTTTTTATAGTCATCATAGGCATCAGATGACTTAAGCGCTTCCATCTCCTCATGAGATAACTCGCCATCAAGCCACTTCCTAATAATCTCCCCATTTGTAATATCGTTCTTCATTTTTAATTTCTTATTACTTTAGTAAAACCGTTATACCCTGTTTTACCCTACTTTATATGTGACTTATTTTTTTTCTTAGTGTTTCTAATGCTTGGCTCATTCGCTTTTCTACAGCCTTAACCGAGATCCCTAAGAGCTCTGAAATCTCTCTATATTTCTTCTTATCAATTCTGCTCAACAAAAATACAACGCGTTGTTTTTCTGGTAGATCTGCAATGGCCATATTCAATTTAGTAAGAAATTCTTTTTCCTCTAATACGAACTCCGGACTTTCATTTGTTTGTTGATTAACTATTGTCTTTTGATACTCCAGCACAACCTTTTTATGTGCCACCTGGTTTAAAAACGCATTATTAGCTAAGGTAAACATATAAGACTTCGCTTTTTCTAAAGCTACCTTAGCACAATTTTTCCATAGTTTTATAAACGTATCTTGTACAATATCTTCCGCTTGTTGAATATCACCACACTTATAATAAATGTAATTTCTGAAGACTTGAGAATGTGTTTTAAAAAACAGTTCGTAGGTTTTTTCATCACACATTGAGGTGTTCTTTATCGTAGCCATGTATTTGAAAAAGGATTTGGCCCTAAAACTATGAAAAAATACTTAAAATATAGGATGTTAGTTAAGTCAAACTCCAACGAAATTATTGTAATCAACATTAGACTTTATATAAAAATGAAAAAAAATGAAAAAAAAAGTAGGGTGTTTCATTTCTTAACTGTTTAACATTAATAACCATCAATTTTTAAACTCGTCTCAAGTTTACTAACAATATATAAAGCCATTTTTATGGCATTGACAAATTAGTCTTTTGGTTAGGATGAAAAAGGAAACACATATTTAGAGTTGGAAAAAAATTGTTATGAATTAGTTATCCTTTTTTAATAAAAAGAGAGGTGAATATCACCTCTCTTTTTTCTATTACATTGACAATTAGTGTTTTATAATTTATTTTTCATCTTTATTTTCTGCGTTTAATGCTTCTATAATTACTTCTGTAATGTCATTACCTTCAGCACCATACATGACACTTCCTGCATCATTTGCTCCTAAAATATAAGTATATCCATTGTTTTTTCCGTAGTCTTTTACAAATGCTTTTACTTGTTTAACAAGTGTATCAATCTCTTTTTGACCTTCTGCCTGTAAACTTTGCTCTTCTGCTCTCAATTGATAATCTTGCATCTGTTTCTTCTGAAGTAAGGCTTGGTATTCTGTTTCAGCCTTCTTTTTAGACATTGAAGCCGATTTTGCTTGAAACAATTGTGCTTCAATTTGAATAGCCTGCTGGAAACTATCCGCCTTTTTATTAAACTTCTCAATTTTAGCTTGAAATTTCTTTTCGAAATTCACCTTCTTATTAAACTTACTTACAACTTCTGCATTATCTACAAACGCAATTTTTTGTTGTTCTTGGCATGATACTAAAACAAGTACAAAAGCGAAGACGCTTATTATTTTTTTCATTTTGGATTGTGATTTAATTTTTTGCAAATGTATGAAAGTCGATGTGTTTTTTGAACAAAAACACTGCAATAAGTTTTTTTTATTGTTTTTTGGCTTTCTATTTCTAAAAACTATCAAAACTTAAGCCGTCAAACACACTTTAATACGCTTTAAATTTTCCAGACACCTAATTATAAAGCCAGAATATCTAAACACCTTTAAATCGTCTAAAAACACGTTTTAGCTCTTTTTTATAATATAAATCAAAGATGAGAACTCTCTTGAGCGTCTTGCTTTTATATTAGAGCGCAACCCTATCCAAAATGCCTTGACAGGATTCATTGATCCGTTTTTATATTTCTCTGAAAGTAGCGCAACATAAAAGGCGTCAAAAATCATTGGAACGGTTTTTATCACCTTCATATTTTTAAGCATGACCAATTTAGAAATGGCTGTTTTAGAAAAGTGCCATAAGTGTCTTGGAACATCAAACGCTGCCCAATAGTTTTTATAATATAAGGCGTCATAACTTTTAAAATTTGGAACAGCAATAACTAAACGTCCATTAGGTTTTAAAAGTGATTCAAATATAGCAATGTGATCTTCCAACTTAGGAAGGTGTTCCAATACATGCCACAATGTAATAACATCAAAACTATGAGGTTTAAGTTTTAACAACTGGTCCAAATCAAAAACACGGTCTTCCGTTTTTTTATTAGCAATAGTTCGAGCGTCTTCATTTGGTTCTATTCCGGTAACCTCCCATTGATTCTCTTTCGCTATTTTTAAAAAATCTCCTGTTCCACATCCAATATCTAAAAGTGTTTTTTTGTCTACATCAAAGGAATTAATCAACCTGAGTTTTCGTTTTAATGCTAAAGACTTCACAAAGTGATAGGCTTTTTCAAACAGATTTCGCTTCGCATCTGTGTGCGAAATATAATCTTCACTCTGGTAATAATACCCTAACTTTTCTTCTGAAGGCTGTGGAAATGTCTCTAACATATCCAGTTCTTTATTATATAATAACTGAAAATGCTCTCCAGAAACAGAGTGATCCTTAAGTTCTAAATATGTTTTGTTTTGAGTTTTATTCGTCACAAATTGTAGATTAAAAAAATTGCATTAGGCGAATGTTCCACGTGAAACATTAAACCGATATATTAATTTTATCGTCCCAAATATACCAACAACACCGATACATCTGCCGGTGATACACCACTAATTCTAGACGCTTGAGAAATGGTGACAGGCTGAATTTTTGTTAGCTTTTGAATAGCTTCAGTGCTCATAGATTTCAATCTTGTATAATCAAAATTAGAAGGAATTTTAACGTCCTCAAGCCTGTTTAGTTTATCGGCATTATTCTTTTCCTTTTCAATATAACCAGAATACTTTATTTGTATTTCAGTTTGCTCCAGTACTTCTCTATCCAATTCATGCTCGTTTATATAGCTTTCTACAGCCTCAAATTTCCGCATGTCATCAGTTGTAATATTGGGTCTAGAGAACAACTTAAACATCTTATCAGATTGTTTTACTAACGAGGAGTTTTTAGACTCTAGAACGGGATTTGCTTCTTCCGGTTTTACACTAGTCTTCCTAAAAAACTCAACAAAATTATCCGATTGCGCTTGCTTCTCTTCCATTCGTCGCAGTCGTTTCTCACTCGCTAAACCAAGCTCAAATCCTTTTGGTGTTAATCTAAAATCTGCATTATCTTGTCTCAATAATGTTCTATATTCCGCCCTTGAGGTAAACATTCGATATGGTTCTTCCGTTCCTTTTGTAATTAAATCATCTACCAAAACACCTATATAAGCTTCATTACGCTTCAATATAAATTCTTCTCTTTCTTGTACTTTTAGCGCTGCATTTATACCTGCCATTAGTCCTTGAGAAGCTGCTTCCTCATAACCCGTTGTTCCATTTATTTGACCAGCAAAAAACAAACCTTCCACCAGCTTTGTTTCTAAGGTGTGCTTTAATTGTGTTGGTGGAAAATAATCATATTCGATAGCATAACCCGGTCTAAAAAACTTCACGTTTTCAAAACCAACTACAGATTTTAATGCTTTGTATTGCACATCCTCAGGTAACGAGGTAGAGAATCCATTAACATAAACCTCAACAGTATTCCAGCCTTCAGGTTCTACAAACAATTGGTGTCTATCTTTATCTGCAAAACGATTTATCTTATCTTCAATAGACGGACAATATCTTGGTCCGATACTTTTGATTCTCCCATTAAACATTGGCGAGCGTTCAAACCCTTCTCGGAGTAAATCATGAACTTCCGGACTTGTATAAGTCATGTGGCAAGATCTCTGTTCGGTCAACGGCTTAATGTGTTCTAAATATGAAAACTTCTCAGGTCGTTCGTCGCCAGGTTGTTCAATCATTTTTGAAAAATCTAAGGAGCGACCATCCACTCTAGGTGGTGTTCCTGTTTTCATTCGTCCAGAATCAAAACCTAAATCAATAAGTTGTTCGGTAATTCCTGTTGCGGCACGTTCACCTGCTCTACCACCACCAAAGTTCTTGTCTCCTATATGAATTAAACCATTCAAAAAAGTGCCATTGGTTAAGACAACAGTCTTAGCTTTTACTTCAATTCCTAATGACGTTTTAACACCAACAACCTTATTGTTCTTAACAATAAGTCCAGACACCATTTCCTGATAAAAATCTAGATTTTGTGTTTGCTCCAATAATAGGCGCCAATCCTCAGCAAAGCGCATTCTATCACTTTGCACTCTAGGGCTCCACATAGCAGGGCCTTTAGATTTGTTAAGCATTTTAAACTGAATGGCAGACGTATCACTAACGATGCCGCTATAACCACCAAGCGCATCAATTTCCCTAACAATTTGACCCTTAGCAATACCTCCCATCGCAGGATTGCATGACATTTGAGCAATGTTTTGCAAATTCATGGTAATGAGTAAGGTTTTACTACCCATATTGGCAGCAGCAGCAGCGGCTTCACTTCCAGCGTGACCGCCACCAACAACTATGACATCATATACTTCGTTAAACATAATTTATCGTATTGTTCCACGTGGAACATTAAGGGTTCAAAAATTTCAGTTTGCAAATATACGTCTAAATACTAATATATTAACCACGCGTACCTAAGTAGTAATTTTCTTTAGATCTCATCTCTTGGGCATCATCATCAGTTTTGTCTTTGTATCCACAATAATGCAACACACCATGAATCATAACTCGAGCGAGTTCCTCGGAAAAACTAACACCAAAATCTTTGGCATTATCTTTAACCCTTTCTATAGAAATATAAATATCTCCATGTAGCTCTTTTCCGACGGAATAATCGAAACTAATAATGTCCGTTAAGGTATCATGATCAAGGTATTGAACATTTAGCCGATGCAAGTAATCATCATCACAGAAGATATAATTGATCTCGCCCTCCTTGCAATCTTCGTTAAAAATAGTGTTTGAAATCCATTCTGAAACATTCCCTTCCGTCTCTAGCTGAAAATCTGTTTCGTAGTTAAAACTAATCATTTGCCTTTTTAAAATACTCTTGAACTTTCTTTTTATAAATCTGCTGCAAAGGTAATGCTTGACGATTTAAAATTTCAGTAGTATTAAAATATTCCTTGGCTTTAGGTATTTGATTTGGCGTTGTATTGTCATAGGTCTTGTTATTTGTTTCAGATTTACGCTTGTTATCCTGACCTTGCATAAACGTTGCATTCTCTAATTTTAACAACTGATGCTGCAAATCCATCATCTTTTGAAGTGTTTGATTGGTAAAACCTTTATTAATCAAATCCAGTTCAATCTCTTCCATTTGCTTTAATAATTCTCCACCTAAACCTTTTTTTCCTTCTTTACCTAATCTATTCTCAAGAGCCTGTCGTAACTGCTGTTGTCTTTGGTAGATCTCATACAGTTCTCCATTAATGTCTTCGCTATTTCCCTCTCCTTCTCCTTCTCCTTCTCCTTGACCTTCTCCATCACCTTGTTGCTTCCCTTCTTTTCCATCCTTACCATTTTTACCATCCTTAGGGTTTCCGTTTTCGCCATCTTGCTCGTTTTGACCTTCGCCTTGCTCTCCATTTTCCCCTTCTTTAGGTTTCTTTCCTTTGTCCCCTTTCTTCATGCCTTCTTCCATTTTCTTATTGAGCTCTTCCTGGCTCATAATAATATCTGGAAGCTGCTCGCCCTGACCTTGCCCTTGACCCATTGAAGGGTTCATTTGCATGTTCATATTATCTAAGACATCACTTAAAAAACTAGCAAGTTCATTAATTGATGTAATGGTATACTGTTGAGATGATATTCCTTGATATATCTGATTTTCAGATAATTGCGACATGGATTTATCTATATTATAAAACACATTGGTAATTTGGGCATTAACCTGCTCTGAAATAGCCGGCTGTCGCAATGATAAAGCAAATAGGCTATCATCAACATGCTCAAAATGTTCTCTTAGGTTGTACTGTTTCCTCAAGAATTTACCATACTCATTATGATTCACCTCTATGCTCTTAAATTGGTTCATTAGGTTTTCCTGATCAAAGGAAAATAATACCAAGTTATCTAGAATTTGTCGCAAAACATCAATATCTTCTTGCATCTGTTCTCCGCCTCCCATTTGCATACCTTGTGCCATTTTCTGGCTCATCTGTTTCATTTTTTGAGCAGCTTGTTTTTGCTTCTTCTTCGCTTTTTGCTGTGAAGGTTGTTCTTCTTGCGGCTCCTGAGGCTCATTTTGCTCTTGTTCTTCGCCTTGTTCTTGTGGCTCCTGAGATTCTTCCTGTTCGTCTTTTTGTTTTTGCTCTTCTAAAGCCTCTGTAGCTTCTTTTTGGTCTTGCTTTATAGATTCTTCTGTTGGCTTATCTTGAGGTAAGTCCATTGGTTTTTGAAGTTCCTGATTTTCTTTTTCCAGATCTTCCATTTCTTTCTGGAAGTCTTCAAATTTTTCATTCAACTTTTCTTGCTCCTCTTTAGTGTTGTTCTCTTTCGATTCCTCAGATAACTTCTCCTGTTCCTCTGCAAGATCTTCAAGAGCCTTCATTAATTTCTCGGCTTTTTTAGCCACATAAAAGCGCTTGGTTAATTCTAGTAATTGCTTTAAACTTTTTTCTTTGTTTTTGTTTTGTTTCGCTAACTGTTCGAGTTTTTGAGTAAATTCTTCCTTGTTAATTTTATCCTTCATTTTCTCCAACTCCTCTAATAGTTTTTCATCTTTTTTGAGTTGTTGCTCATTCTCTTCTAAACGCTTCTGTAAATCCTCTTTAAACTGATCTTTTTCTTTGTCTTCATTTTGGAATTCTTCAATATTCTCTTTTAATTTCTTATTGAAGTTTTTCATAAGTTGCTCTTGCTCCTTCTGACGCTTCAAAAAATTCTCAAATTTCTTCTTATCGTTAAAATTTAATTCTTTCTTTTCCTTTTGAGTTTTTGATAACTCTTTTAGTTCCTTATCCTGTTCTTTTAGTTTGTCGAACGTTTTGCTTATATCTTTTATCGTTTCATTTTGCTCCTGAAGTTGTTTCTGTTCTTCCTCGTCTTTGGTTAATTTTCTATAACTAAATACCGAGCTTTTAGAACTTTTAAAACGATGTAATGCATCATTATCAAATACCTGAAAGTACAACTCATAATCCACACCTTCCTTTAGGTTAAGCTGATTAGGGAAAGCACTTACAAACTCATCGAAATTAGATTTAGAGACATCCATAATTTCGAATGACTTATCATCTGGATTTTCACTTGGATAATATACCATTTGAAGCTTGCTTAGGCCATAATCATCACTCACTTGACCGAAAAAATAAAGGGTTTGATTGTCTAGGGAATCCTTTTCCATTTTTACGTTCATCTCTGGATAGCTATCCTTAATAACATTAATTGAAAATGCCAGATTCTCATAATCTTTTAGCTGTTCGTTGCTAGTACTAATACTATAATCGGTGTTGCTAAATATACGTTTGCTTGCCTCAAATTTTCCCTCGGAAATAGGCTCAAACATGAGGGTGTCTTTCGAATAAAAAACAACATCATCAGTAGATTTCGTGTTTACCTTCCAGGTCACGTTAGTACCTTCAGGGATTGTAGAATTTCCAGTGCTTTTTAATACCTCATCTTGCTTTTTGGTATAGGCTGGATAATCAAGTACCATTTCAAAATTCACCAATGTAGGTACTTTTATAATATCTAAATTATACAGCTTTGATGTCACATCATTTGCAGATAAATTAAATGTCAACCCCTCTTTCGGTTGCGCAAAAACATACTCAAATTGACCTGGCGACTTTTGCTGCATAAAAAACGATTGTCCATTAAAATGAATCTGCGCGTTTTCAGGGATAATATCGCCTGCTGTATTCACAACAACCTTAAAGTCTTTATTTTCTATTGCCTTTAATTTCTCATTAACCACAAAAAACTGAAATGGTGCTGGTGGTTCGTACGCTGTACTATAATTTACAACGCGTTCATAGCTGTCGTTAAACCAATCCATTTTTCCAGTAAGTACAGACAGTAATAAAATCACAACAGGAATTGCAGCATACTTCAAATACTTTGTGTTTTTCTTAAAGTTTACAGCAAGTTTGAAAGGTATAGGGCTTAATTCTGCCGATTTCTGTTCAATACCAGCTTCTAATAATTCCGATTGTTGATTATTTTGATTTAACTGAAGAACGTTTAGCAGCTTATCATTCACTTCAGGAAAATGATTTCCTATAATTTGTGAGGCATCTTCGTAATCAATCCCTTTTTGGAGTTTAAATAATTTTGCCAAAGGAAATGCGATAAACTTAGCAAATAAAGCTAGTTCAACACTAACAAAAACCCAGAATAAAATGGTTCTTGCCGTTGGATTAAGCCATAAAAAATATTCAATTAGCAAAGTAACAATCAAGTATAGGAGCCCGATTGCAAAAAATAAAATAGCGCCTTTCAATAATTCGTTAGTGTAGTAACGTCTTATAAATTGCTCTAATTTGCTCTGTATTTGATTAAAATTACTTGCCATACTGATAATTAACTCACTAATCTACAATTTTATTTTAAACGGTAAATGCCTAAATTTGGTAAGATTCTGTTAATTTCGAGGAGTTGTGTTAAAATTAAGACCAAGTAAAACCTAAATTTAGATGAAAGACCTCAAATATCTCGCAGCTTTTTCGGTTCCTTTAGTGGCTTTTATAAGCCTTTATTTTAAAGGGTATTTCACCTATCTTACTCCTATTTATGCATTTGCAATAATTCCGTTGTTAGAGTTGATATTTCCGATTGACACTAAAAACCTCAGCGACGATGAAGCCGATCATAAATTGAAACGACAAATCTTCGATTGGCTGTTATACCTTAATCTTCCCATAGTTTATGGGCTTGTCATCTTTGGTGTATACGAGGTCTCTACCTCAGCAATTGAAACCTATGAATTGGTAGGCATGATATTGTCTCTAGGCATCGTTCTAGGCGTTAATGGGATTAACGTTGCTCATGAGTTAGGCCACAGGCAAAACACCAAAGAGCGCTTTATAGGTAAGGCCTTGCTCCTTCCTTCTCAATACATGCATTTTTATATCGAACATAATTTTGGTCATCATTTGCACGCGGCAACTCCAGAAGATCCTGCCACTGCAAAATACAACCAGACCGTGTATTCGTTTTGGTTTACATCTACGTTTAGGCAGTATGTAAGTTCATGGCGCATTCAAAAAAAGTTACTTCATAACAATAATGAAGCCTTCTTTTCAGTAAAAAATGACATGTTGTGGTATGTTGTGTTTCAAATAAGTTACCTCCTTTTGGTCTTCTTTGTCTTTGGCGTTAATGGTCTTGTTTTTGCATTTAGTGCGGCCGTTGTAGGGTTTTTATTATTAGAAACCGTTAATTATATAGAGCACTATGGGCTGATGCGGCTCAAAACAAAATTGGGTCGTTACGAACGCGTTAAAGAAATGCACTCTTGGAATTCCAATCATGTGATTGGTAGAATTGTCTTATACGAGCTCACCAGACATAGCGATCATCATTTTAAATCCTCAAAAAAATATCAAGTTTTAGATTGCCATGATGAGAGTCCTCAAATGCCTTATGGTTATCCAACATCTATGGTGTTGTCTATGATTCCGCCTTTGTGGTTTCGTATCATGAATAAGCGCGTGCCTAAGGAAATGGTTGCTTAAAAATTTGATTTTTCAATACAGCATTTTAAACTGATTAAAATAATTTTTTAGCGCTATAAATGAGAAGTATTGCGGCAGCTAATGTTATGATAAAATAATACAAATTATTTAAGTTTAAATGATTGTCTGTCACGTATTTGGTCACAAAAAACAACAGAAATATAACGGATAAAAAAAATAAAATATACCCTATGCTTGATAAAATGTATGGAAGCAGTTTTTTCATTAAACAAATATAAACAAACGCATAAAACAACTCGATTCTCTTGAAATAATTAGACTCTACTCTATTTTTTTTGTTCTCTAATCTTATCAATCTATCTTTGCACTCTTAAATTTAAGATAATGACCAAACCCGTTCGTGTGCGATTTGCACCTAGTCCTACAGGACCATTACATATTGGAGGCGTTAGAACAGCGCTATTTAACTACCTATTTGCGAAAAAACATAATGGTACGTTTGTACTTCGTATTGAAGATACAGATCAAAACCGTTATGTAGAAGGTGCAGAAGATTATATAGTAGAGTCTTTACATTGGTGTGGGATTCCTTTTGATGAAGGAGTTGAGAAAAATGAAAAATTTGGTCCTTACAGACAAAGCGAACGTAAGCACTTATACAAACAATATGCAGATGAATTGATTGCTAAAGGTCATGCCTACTATGCTTTTGATACATCTGAAGAATTAGATGCTCACAGAAAAGATCATGAGGCCAACGGTAAAACCTTTATCTATAACTGGCATAATAGATTAAAACTAAGTAACTCATTAGCCCTTTCTGAAAGTGATGTTAAAGCAAGGTTAGAGGCTGGTGACGATTATGTGATTCGATTTAAATCACCTCAAGACGAAACATTACACCTCAACGATATTATTAGAGGCGCTATTAAAATCGACACCAATGTTTTAGATGACAAAGTCTTGTTTAAAAGTGATGGTATGCCAACCTATCACTTAGCTAATATTGTTGATGATCATTTAATGGAAATCTCTCATGTGATTCGAGGCGAAGAATGGTTACCTTCTTTGGCACTTCATTATCAGCTTTACGCTGCTTTTGGCTGGGATGCTCCAGAATTTGCACATTTACCATTAATTTTAAAACCTACTGGTAAAGGAAAATTAAGTAAGCGCGATGGCGATAAATTAGGCTTTCCTGTATTTCCTTTAGAGTGGACAGACCCTAAATCTGGCGACATTTCAAAAGGCTATAGAGAAGATGGCTATTTTGCAGATGCTATGGTTAATTTTTTGGCGTTTTTAGGATGGAATCCAGGTACAGAACAAGAAATTTTTAGCTTAGACGACCTTATTAGCGCTTTCGACTTGGATCGCGTTAATAAAGCGGGAGCTCGTTTTGATCCTGATAAAATTAAGTGGTTTAATCATCACTACATGCAGGCTCAAGATAATTATAGTTTAGCTGTAGCTTTTCAAAATTCTACAGAAGCATTATCAAGTATTGATACTCAATATATCGAAATGGTCATTGCTTTAATTAAAGAGCGTGCAACTTTTGTTAGTGATTTTTGGAATTTAAGTCATTTCTTCTTTGTTGCGCCTTCAACATACGATGAAAAAGCCTCTAAAAAGGCTATAAAAGAGGGTACAGGCGATATTCTAACCAAAGTTAAGGACTTGGTTAATAGTGTTGATGATTTCAGTGTAGAAGAACTTCAAAATACAATTAAAGGATGGATAACGTCTAATGAGATTGGCTTTGGAAAAGTAATGATGCCATTGCGTCTAGCACTTGTTGGAGCTTTACAGGGTCCAGATGTGTTTGATATCATGTACATGATTGGTAAAGCAGAAACTGTGAAACGTATAGATCATTTAATCGCTACGGCATAAGTTTAATTAAACCTAAGAATTTTCTAGAACTTAAAAGGTAATCATTAAAGCAAAAGATAACATGCTTTGATTCCCTTCAAAACGGTCTGTATTACCTCCTACATTAAGATTTTGGTCGTTGAGTTTTTTGAAGATATTTGTGAATCCATAGCTATAGGCAGCTCTTAGTTTAAAGCCTCCTATTCCTGCCGATGCGCCCACTACTCCATTTACATTAAATTGTGAAATTGGTGTAATATCTTGAGCTAATAGGTTGTCATAGCCATTAATTACAAAGTTACTCTGGTTGTCGTCTTTTAGATCTAGTTCACTATTGTATTGTAATTGCGGACCTAAATCTATGGTAAGATTATCACTCAAAAGTTTAGCGTGAAACATGAACGCTAATTGCACAACTTTAAGTTCATATTCTATTTGTTCTTGGGTTATTGTTGCCGCCGAAGGTCTACCAGTTATTTCAAATGAGTTCTGAGAAAACTGTAAGCCATAACTTACTGTATACCATTTGTGAGGAATATCAACAGTAGCAACCATACCACCAATAAAACCATTTCCGCTTTTTGTGCTAAAGTTATCTGTTTTAATATCATACTGGGTTAATCCTCCAATAATTCCGAAACCATTTTTAATAGCGTAGCGTTTATGTTGTGCCATAGAGACTGTAACAAAACTAACACAAAAGACTACTAATAAAATAAACTGCTTTTTTTGCATGAGAATAATGTGTGATTTGAGCAAATATAACTTAAATTAGTAACTCATTATTTTATCTAACCATTAAAAAAAATTATATGGAAAATTATATTTATTACATCCCTTTTATATTTTTAGCCTTAATCATAATTATTTCGGCATTTTTCGTTGTTAAGCAACAAACGGCAGCTATTATTGAACGTTTTGGTCGGTTTGAAGCGATTCGTCAATCTGGGTTGCGTTTTAAAATCCCATTAGTAGATCGCATTGCAGGCAAATTAAGTTTAAAAATTCAACAGTTAGATGTTATTATCGAAACCAAAACTTTAGATGACGTATTTGTGCGTCTAAAAGTATCTGTGCAATATAAAGTAATCAAAGACAAGGTGTATGACGCCTTCTATAAGTTGGACTATCCACACGATCAAATCACATCATATGTATTTGATGTTGTACGTGCCGAAGTGCCAAAAATGAAATTAGATGATGTTTTTGTTCGTAAAGATGATGTAGCAATCGCTGTAAAGTCTGAATTAAATGATGCCATGATGGAATACGGTTATGATATTATAAAAACCTTAGTAACAGATATTGATCCAGATGCACAGGTAAAAGCAGCCATGAACAGAATTAATGCCGCAGACAGAGAAAAAACGGCTGCGCAATTTGAAGGTGATGCTGCTCGTATTCTAATTGTAGAGAAAGCAAAAGCTGAAGCAGAAAGTAAGCGCTTACAAGGACAAGGTATTGCAGACCAACGTCGTGAAATTGCTCGTGGTTTAGAAGAATCTGTTGAAGTATTAAATAAAGTTGGTATCAACTCCCAAGAGGCGTCAGCGTTAATTGTAGTAACACAGCACTATGATACATTACAATCTATAGGTCAAGAAACAAATAGTAACTTAATACTGTTACCTAATTCACCTCAAGCAGGAAGTCAAATGCTTAACGATATGGTAGCGAGCTTTACGGCAAGTAATCAAATTGGTGAAGCCATGAAAAATGCTAAAAAGAAAAAATTAGAATAGACCAATATTGATTTCTAAAACGGCCTGGAAACATCACTTGTTTCTGGGTTTTTTATTAGATTTTAATCTTTTTGGAGTTTTTCTTTTTCTTTTCTGGCTCTTTAGTTTCTTTTCCTTTCCAAGGAAATGTTAGTGCTGTACTAGCGAAGCTTGTCCCAAAATTCACATTGGCATGATACACTTGACTCACAGCATCTTTTACTTGGTGATCTGATAATTCTTTTAGTGGATGAATAAAAACAGCCCATAAAATACCTTCCGAAACAGCATACTTTACATCTAAAGCCGTATGAAAATTTGCTACTAGAGCAGCTTTAAGCAAGTCGTCATCAAGTACATTTGCATCTGCTATTGGCGAAATAATACGCATCCTATTGTGGTTGGTATCCGTAAATGACACCAACTGAACATCTTTGACAAAAAACTGCCAAGCTCCTTTATTACCTTGAATTGAATCACTAACAGAAGTATAAATGTCGTTGAGTTTGTCGTTATTCATGTCTTGCGAAAATGTAAGAAATGGCAAAACAAATACAATATAGAATGCTTTTTTCATGACCTTGTGTTTTGTACTTCAGTCGGAAAAATCACGTTATACAAACAGAAGGTCTGCAATTTTATGAAAAAGGATGGCGCTCATCCCATTCTCTAACCGGATTAGCATACTTAACTACAAGTTTCAAAACAGTGTTTGCAATGACGTTATTGGTGTGTTTTAAGTATATATGCATTGGATGTGGCTTTGCTCCTATTGAACTCTTAATTTCCATTGCAGTTCTAGCAAAAACAACCTCTTTATATTGATGCTGGATACCAAAAAAAGCCATATCAAAGAGCATATTGAGATACATTTGGTGCTGATGCTGAAGCTCTTGCTTATAGCCTAAGAAATAGGTTTCAAGTTTATCGTGATTTAAAATTAATGTATAAAACCCAACGAGCTGATCCCCTATAAAATAACCGAACAATTTGAAACGTTCTTTAAGCTGAAATTTTAAACTATAAAAATGGTCGCTATGGAGTTTAAACGAATTAACCCCAGCATTATCTGATACATTTTGGTACAACTGGTAGAGCTCATTTGAAACCACCTTAACCTCATCAAGGCCTAGTTCCCTACATTGAATGTCTTTACTTTTCTTTCGCGCAGTTTTATAGCGTCTGCGGTATTTTTTATTGAAAGAATTGATATAATCTTCAGGTGATTTCCAGTCTGGTCTCACCGTAAAAATCATATTTGGTTGTACCTGAGCTTTATATAGTTTTTGCCTTCTGAAAAATAACTCGCTTTTATGAATCGGGTCATCCTCAAAAAAATCTTTGAAACCAATGATTCTTATCTTCTTATCAAATGTTTGCCTAATTGTTTTTGTTAGGGCATCGATACCTTCTGAAATGGTGTTTAAAAACTCATCTTGTGTTATAGCTTCGGCATCAAAGTACATGCCATGTTGACCTGTATGCATAAGGTTCCCTATAATGAGTGCATTACCTTTTACAATTTTTGAAATAAGCACCTTTCCGCAGCGTTTAAAAAACTGATTGGACGTTTTTCTAAACACGTCATCTAAATACATTTCAACGCGCTGTATCGTGGTAATACCAACTAATCTTTCCGAAGAAAAAACACCAAGAAAGTAGGTTGAAATATTTGTTGGACTAGAACCCTCTAAAGCCTTTAAAAAAGGTGTTTTTAAGAAAACGTCTTCAACAGGAAGTTTATCCCAAGTCTCAGGTAGGTCGGCAACCGAATGGTATAATTTAAAGTCTATCAATGCGAAAAAGAAAGGCTGAAAATTACAATTCTCAGCCTTTAAAAGTGTTAATTCTTTATAAAAATTTTAATTCCATCCACAAAGTATTGCTCCCATTACAGCTAGTGTTACAATCCAGTATCCTGCATTAATAAAAATATACTTTGCGCTTTTGCGTTCAAATAATGCGATCGTTCCAATAATTGGTAAGGCACCAAAAACTCCAAAAATAGTCCCATGAAGCGCGCCATGTTTGAATGTTCTAAAAGCATTTCCGTAATCTCCCATAAACGTCTCATAAGACGCTTTTGCATTTTCTGGTTCTCCACCAACCATGCCTAAGGCTCCCCATTGGTGGTTGGTAAATTGCATGAGTAAGACTGCTAACAGCGCTGCAAAAACCAATGATAAGCCAAAAATAATGCCCATATTAGCGCCTTTCATTTTCTCTTCAGTCATTTCTGCTGCACGCATCCATGCTGTTCCAAAAACTTTAGGGTTGTACCAAATAGCTCCAATAACTAAAGCTGCAACAGCAGCAACAGGTATTGCTAAAGGGGTAATAGGTAATGTATCCATAATCTTTAAATTTTTTAGTTAGTACGTTTAAATGTACAAAAAAACCTCAAAGAGAAATCCTTTGAGGCTGTTAAAACTATCGGTCTTAGTATTTATAAAGCGCTAGCTTCATTAACTAAAAGTTCATTTTTATCCTCTAGAGCTTTTGCAATAAAGCTGTTGATATCATCATTACGCTGCAGGCCATTTTTAAGTAATACGCCCAAGGCAATCATGGTTGCAATACGCGTTCCTACTTTTTTAGTAGCAGTATTGAATAAAGGTTGTAGGTCATCATAACTTACTTCTTCAGCAAGTTTTAAAATTTCAGCTTTCGACTTTTCTTGCTTCGCTTCAGGAAGATTGGTGTACTTTTTTCCTAGCTGTTTAATCACTTCAATTGCAGGACGTTGCTTTTGCTGTTGTGGTTTATTATGGTTTTGGTTTTGTTGAGGCTTTGGTTTTTGTTTTGCCCAAGAGTCTCTTAATCCTACCGTTTTATTAAACACTAAATGTTCTGGTGTACTATCATCATCAACATTAAAATAACCAAGACGTTGGAATTGAAAACGATCGCCAATAGACACATCTGCCAAACTTGGCTCTACAAAGGCTTCTATTGTTTTTAAAGAATTAGGATTGATAAACTCCATAAAATCTCTGTCCTGATGACTGTCTGGAGCTTCATCCATAAATAAACGATCATACTCTCTAACCTCAGCTTTTATAGCGTGTTTTATAGAGACCCAATGTAGTGTGCCTTTAACCTTCTTTTCGGTATCTGTTGAATAGGTACAGTGTATTTCGGTGATGTTGCCATTAGCATCTTTTACAACATGTTCTCCTTTGATTATGTAAGCGTTTTTCAGACGAACCTCACTCCCCAATTTAAGTCTAAAGAACTTACTGCTTGCCTCTTCTTTAAAATCGGCACGTTCAATATAAAGTTCTCTTGTAAAAGGCACTTGTCGCGACCCAGCGGTTTCGTCTCCTGGGTTATTTTCAGCTTCTAGCCATTCTTCTTTTCCTTCAGGGTAGTTTGTAACAATAAGTTTTATAGGGTCTAAAACAGCCATAACTCGAGGCGCCGACTTATTTAAGTCCTCACGAATGCAGAACTCTAATAATGATACGTCGATAACGTTTTCTCGTTTAGCCACACCAACACGTTCAATGAAATGTCTAATAGCGTTTGGTGTGTATCCGCGACGTCTTAATCCAGAAATTGTAGGCATTCTTGGGTCATCCCAACCTGAGACAATGCCTTGCTCTACCAACTTAAGTAATTTACGTTTACTCATAATGGTAAAACTTAAGTTTAATCGCGCAAACTCTCGTTGTTTAGGAAGCATCGGAAGTTCTTTTGACGCATAACCATATACGTGTTCCTTAAACCAGTTATACAGTTCTCTATGCGGCTTAAATTCAAGCGAACATAAAGAGTGTGATATTTGTTCGATATAATCGCTTTCTCCATGAGTCCAATCGTACATAGGATAAATACACCAATCATTTCCTGTTCTGTGATGGTGTTTTTTTAGAATACGATACATCAATGGGTCGCGCATCAACATGTTTGGGTGTTGCATATCTATCTTAGCTCGGAGAATGTGTTCGCCTTCTTCGAACTCGCCGTTTTTCATTCGCTCAAATAAATTGAGATTATCTTCAACACTTCTATTGCGATAAGGCCCATCAACACCTGGTTGGGTTGGAGTTCCTTTTTGTTCTGCCATAGCTTCGCTGGTTTGAGAATCTACATAGGCTTTCCCATCTTTAATGAGTTGAACAGCCCATTCATAAAGTGTTTGAAAATAATCTGAAGAATACAATTCGTTAGCCCATTCGTAGCCTAACCAAGCAATGTCTCTCTTGATAGCGTCCACATATTCCTGTTCTTCTTTTGCTGGATTTGTATCGTCGAAACGAAGGTTAACTGGGGCTTTATATTTTTCACCTAAACCAAAACTAATTCCAATAGCTTTAGTGTGACCAATATGAAGATATCCATTAGGCTCTGGTGGAAAGCGAAAGCGAAGTTTATCTTTTGACAATCCGTTTTGTATATCTTCTTCAATGATGTGCTCTATAAAATTGAGCGATTTTGTTTCTTCAGACATGCTTTTAAAATAATAGGCAAAGTTATAGAAATTAAGTGAGATATGTATATAAAAAACCCGTTCCAAATCATGAGATTGAAAGGGTTTGAAAAAGAAAGTTTCATTTATTTTAATACGTGAGGAAGCGGTTTTCTGTTGCGTATTTTCCGCCAGTTAAAAATTAACTTTTTTGTATTATCATTTTTTTAGCTTTTTGGTTACTGCGTTAGTATATCATATTCCGTTATTTCTAACTCGGTCATCCAATGAATAGAATCTGCTGGCGCAGCATTAATCGTAAAATAATAAAAACTTTCTGCCCATTGTTGACTAAACCCGATATTCATATAATAATTAATATATGGTAAATGATTGGCGTGACCCACAGGAAAATCTGTGGCCTCTGTACCACTACCATCAGACCATGAATGTACACCAATCATGGTGTTTACACCTTTTGTACGCTGAATACCAGCCAAGAAAAAATCTACACCACCTGAAGCTATTAGACCATTGTCCATTAAACGAATATTCATTCCTTTTTGATGTACTTTTAAAGATAATTGCAAATTAATTGTGTCATCGGATGAACCGTCACAATTTTTAATTTGTATTCTATCAACATTAGGAAATTCAGCTTCTAAATTATTGAAATCGTCTAAAGACGAACTCCCAATAGTGCCATCCATTTCTATGGTTGTATCATCATCTAAAACTTTAAAAATACCGAATTGTCTTTGTTCGATTTGGTTTGTATTACCATCATCATCACTACTACAACTAACTAAAACTGTTGTAAATAAAATTGTAATCACTCTTAGAATCTTCATTTTGTTCATTTATCTAAATTTTAAAATTAATATGATTTTAAACCAAAAAAGCATATACATCTGTAACACCCTTAAGGTAATTACTGAAGTATATGCTTTTCACATAAAACTTTCCTAAATCATAATTCCAATGTCTTCTTCAGTGGTGAATTACGATCTATTTTAAAAAAGTTCTTATTAATATAACAAGTGGAGGTTTTAAAACCCTACAAAAAAACAATACAAATTAATGGTTGTATCACTAAATTGAAGTTTCCCACATGCTTTAAAATATTACTAATGTACTCTAAACTGTTTCCTGAGTTCCCTTTTGCATTATTGTCTATAGGTTCCATCTGGTAACACAGTTGGCAAATTATACTGCGCATCAGTAAGTAATCCATATACCTCAGTATCTGTATTCTGTACTAAAGCCTGTGTGTTTAAATCCCATTCTTGTTGAATTTCAGCTAAACGAGTATCTGTAGCCTGTGCACCTAAAATAGATGTCATTGCCCAGTAGAAATATTCTGTATTCATACAATTATAATCACACGTGGAGTCATCATAGGTATACCAAGCTCCAGCCGGATAAGGATTAGGAATGCTTGTAAATTGTCCGCCTCTAGCGATGTCCATAGCATTTGAAAGTTGAGAACTTGCTTGTTCTCCAAACACATTAGGATATACCTGAGAGTAGCCTGCATGCGTAATAATATGCCAAACTTCTTCTAAAGCCGCATCAAAGCGTCCTGTTAGCCCACTAGATACATATGTGGGGTTTGTTTCTTCGTTACCTAAATCTTGTCCTTCTCTTCCATTTGGAAAGTCGATGTTATCTAAATCATTCTCTGATGCCCACATGAATAAAAATGCTTGATTAGCTGTCATTTGGTCTACCACAGCTTGGTTATCTGGTGTGCCATCTTCATCGTTATCTAAATATTGTGCCATCACATTTGCAGCATGCAACAAATTGGCATTTGATACATCTGAAACGGCATAAATATCTATACCGAAAACCACCACTTTTCTATTTGCGGAACTCAAAATACCATCATTATTAGCCACAATGCTAAAGTTAGGATCGTTTCCTGAATTAATAGTTTCTGTTGTTGTAGTTGTTGTACTATCATCGCTAGAACAAGATGTACAACTCAAGATTGTTGTTAACATTAACACTGCTGTTATTGAAAATAATTGCTTCATAATTGTTTTGATTTAAGGATTACTTTTAAATGAGTAACAAACTAACGACCAATGTTAATCATTATGCGCAGCAGCAAGTCCGAATGGCGTCTATTCGGACATTTTTAAAGACAACTCAAAAGCTTTTGGCGTCATTCCTTCTATAGACTTAAAAGCGGTATAAAATGTTGATTTCGACTTAAAACCAGCTTCTTGAGCTAAACCAAGAATTGACAATTGTTTCGCTTTGGGAGATTGTAATAGTCGTTTAAATTCATCCACCCGAAAATGGTTTATGAACTGATAAAAGTTAGTCTTAGCGTGCGTATTGATGAGGCTTGAAAGTTCTTTTTCCTTAACGCCTAAAGATTCGGATAAGCTGCGTAAATTCAATTCTGTATTTGTAAATAGTTTATCTGAAATGATTTTCTCTTTAAGTTTTTCAAACTTATCGTTTGTTTCATCGGAAGACGGCGCTATTTCATTTTTAACTTGTATTATCTCTTCTGTAGTTGTGAATAATTTGTTTTTAAAAATTTCAGATTGCGAAAAGCCATTATAACCAATCCAATATATCATAAAAAGCGTTAGAATAGAAGATAGTAGCGCAAAATGCGTCGCAATATCTTCATTCTGAAACGCAATTATATCTTCTGTAATCCAAAACACATGAAATCCTAAAAAAACAAAAACTATGGCCTTGATCCAAGACAGTGTTTTATGTTCTAAATCTGAATAATAGTTAGTGACATGGTTTTTGTGTTGTTTTAAAATTTTTAAAATGTAAAGTAATAAGCCTATATTAAATAGATACTCTAAAGGTCTAAAATCGTCCATTTCATTGTTAAAAAAGAAAACAATATTTAATAGAATTCCGGGAATAAATAGCACTAAAAACCACTTTTTAAAAGTATTATTTATGGTAAGGTTTACGTACAATATTAAAAAAAGAATTGTAAATAAAGTCGTTTCTAATACAGGAGTAATTGTTTCGGTAAAATTGTGAGAAAATGCATTATAAACCTCTACGGTTAAACTCCATAGAAATAAACATAAAAATATATTTGCTCTTTTGTTCTTAGATTTTATCGTTAAAAATAATAAGCCTAACATAAATGCTGTAGCTATGGAAAGAATATCTACAACTGATGAAAAAGAAAATTCAATTTGCATGAAATTGTTTTTGATAAAATTACATTCTTTTTTTAAATAACTTTGCTTTTATAAAACTAGTATATGGGAATCATAAAAGTTGAGAATATTCGTGTATTTGCACATCATGGTTGTTTAAAAGAAGAAACTAAAATAGGTAGTGATTATCGCGTTGATTTAGAAGTAAAAGCCGATTTACAAACCTCAGCAACAACCGATAAATTGAGTGATACTGTTGATTACGTGCTTTTAAACAAGATTGTTAAAGAGGAAATGGAGCAGGCATCTAAACTTTTAGAAACCGTTGCAAAACGTATATTAGACCGTATTTTTAAAGAGGATGTATTAGTTAAAAAAGCTACTGTAAGCGTAAGTAAACTTAACCCTCCTATTGGTGGTGATGTAGAAAGCGTAACGATAAAAATGACCAAAAGACGAAAAAACTAAGGGTTTATAGTGTAAAATGGTAATTTTTTATACATTTGCCTTCCTCGTTTGTGAGTAACAACGAACAAGGCATCTTGGCCGAGTGGCTAGGCAGAGGTCTGCAAAACCTTGTACAGCGGTTCGAATCCGCTAGATGCCTCTAAAACCTTCAGTAATTACTGAAGGTTTTTTTGTTTTATGCAGCCAGATTACTTCTTAATCTTAACATAGTAGTTTAAAAACCTATAGAGTTGAGAATAGCTTGCACCTTTAGAGTCTGAGATCAATTGAAAAAAATAGCGTTCGTTATTATGGTCTATAATTCTTGCTACACCGATAATGTTGTCCACCTTATTTTTAATTTCAAAATCCACTCTATCAATCTGTTCAGAAGTGGTTAAAGAGTCAATATTACTAACGCTTAATTCACTAGAAGGATATTGCCTAATTAAGCGATTTCTAAACGTCTTCCATTGCTGGAAAAGGGATTCGTCTACATTTTTATCCACTTTGTTATAAATAAAATAATACCCTCTAGAGGTTGCTCTAACAGGTAACTGTGTATCATCATCTGCGATAGATAAATAAAAGCCATCTGGTAATTTAAGTGTCATCTTTTTATTTAAAACAACTACAGTATCTTCAATTAGTTTCTTACTGAAATGTGCCTGTCTATTTCTATCACTTAAATAATTAATAGTATTAACATGGTGTCGCCTTTGATAGGCTTTTTCTTGTTGTTCCTGAAAATATTTATCGTATTGTGATTGCTCTGGCGGATTGTTATTTTTATTGTATCGTGCAACCGATCGTGCTACTTTTAACCCTAACAATACAATAGAAATTACAACAGAAGCTGTAATCCAAGTAGAACTTCTATTGAGCTTCATTCGGTCTCTAGCGCGTTCTTTTTCTATAACAGCTGTGTTTTCAACGTAATCTTTGCAAAACCTATCGAAATCTGGTTTTTGGTCCGTAAGTCCACAAAGAATACCTGTTTGCAAATTGTTTTTTCTATGAACACAGTTTTTGCAAAACCTTAGACGTTCTTTTAATAAAATATCTTCGTTATTCATAACATTATGAGGTGTTAAGATCTTTTAATTACAACATAATCAACTATGAGCATCATAACTAAAAATAAAAACCCAAATGTCAAAATTAATGAACCATAAGGCCAATGTTGGATTTTAAAGAGTGTGCCCCATAAAATTAATGTTATGGTCAGAATACAAAGCCCATAATAAAAGAACTTTATAAAGCCATTATTTATAAATTTTCGCTTTGAAAAGTAGCGTAGTCCATCTTCAATAAACCACCAGACAAAAAGAACAAATAAGACCAATTCAAAGCCATAGGCTATAAAGTTAATGTGGTACGTTTTTAAGATGATATTTATGGTCCATACAAGAACCAATCCTAGTTTTACAATATCAATACGTTTTTTTTCTTTTTTGTTTAAAAACCGTAGACTATATAATAGCGCTAATGGAATAGTGCTCATTAATAACAATTGACTAGCATAAGGCCAGTGTTGGACCTTAAATAATATGGCGCAAACTAGAAGGATTAATGCTATTCTAATTGGAAATGTAAGCGTTTTTTTAGTCGAGTTTTGCACTGTAATTAGAATTAATTACCAATAGGATTAACACGCTCAATTTGTTCTTTACTTTTTTCATAAAGTTCTGGAAACAAACCTTGGGTTAATAATAGAATTCCAAAACCTAAAATCACTAAAGCAACGATTTTTTTAGTTTTGAAAATGAGTCGTGGTGTTAATTTATTTTTTAATCGTTTTGCCAAAGCAATTTTCACTAAATCTGTTAAAAAATAAACCGTCAGCATTGTGATAATAAAAATAAGCACGCCATTTTCAGATTCAGTAATAGTACTTCCTATAACAATAAAACCAAGCCAACCGAGTAATACTCCAATATTAATAAAGTTAAGCAAGAACCCTTTTATAAATAGTTTTCCGTAGGCATTCTTTTGAATTTCAACACGATGATATTCTTTCACAATAGATCTAAAAGATTTAGACGTCTTTATAAAAGAAATAAAACCATAGACCGCAAGAAGTATCCCTCCAAAAATAAGGAAGTTGGGGTCATCTTTAATTTTATCAATAAGGTTATTGGTACTATAAAACGCTAATAAAATAAAGACGATATCGGCTAAAATAACACCTAAATCAAATATTAAAGCGCTTCTAAATCCTTTTGTAGCACTAGTTTCCAGCAGTACAAAAAATACTGGTCCAATAGTAAATGCTAGGATAATTCCGAAGGGAATAGCTGCTAAAATATCATCAAACATATAGGAAATAGCTTTCCTACAAAACTAATAAAAAAGACGCGTACTCAATGCGTTTAGCAAACAGATTAGTTCATACGTTTAATTCGACCGCCTAAAGTTGTTTTTTCTTTAATGTTTTCTGGGTTTCCATAAATATAAATATCACCACCTGCAATAACGCGTGCATCTACTGTTTTAGACGCATTAATATCGGCCTCTCCAGCTGCTTTTATATTTACAGATGTGTTTTTAGTTTCGAAGGTTTTACCTTCATAAACGCCACCAGTGTTAAGTGTAATATCCTGAGAAATAGCTTTACCTCTTGTTTCTACAATACCACCAGAAACGGCTTTTATATCTACTTGATCAACGTCTAAGCCTACTTTTAAGTGCGCTCCTTCCTGTGCCCTTAGTTCTATTTGATTTTGTTCTATAAGTTCGTTAGATGTGATAAATGCACCTTCATTTCCATCAATAACGTCTAAGGTTTTATAATGTACAGTTACAAACGTACGATCGCCATTAAAACTCTTATCAGTTTTCATTCTAATTTTTAATTTCCCATCTTTATTAATAACCACAACGTCATCAATATCATCTCCTGTTATTTCTACTTTAGCTTCGTTTGATTTCACTAGATTAACAGCAATTAAGTCATAAACTTTAACTTCATTAAAATCTCCAACGCCCTTTTCTTTTGGGTTTTGAGCTGTTGTTATAGAAGTAACTAATATTAATGCGAGGGTTAAAAAGGTTTTCATAGTGTTGTGTTTTAATAGTATTTACGTTTGATATCTATATAACAGATGATATAGTCGAATAATTGTTACACTTATAACAAATTTAGTCCATACCAAGATCATTAGTAAAAGACGCGCTCATATCTATCTCCTCGTATGGAATTCCAGTAAGATTTTCTACTAGTCTAAGAATCTGTTCTTCAAATTCTTTTTTAGGCATGTTTTCATAAGTGGGTTTCGTCTTTATTTTTTCAAAAACATAATCTGCCAGTTGCTGTACAGTAGCAATATTTTCGGCATGATTATCTGGTATTTGAATCTCAAAAAGATCTTCAACCGTCATGATTAATTCTACAGTATCTAAACCCATTTTTAAGCTACATGTACAGCCGTTCCGGTTACAGAAACAAAGAAATAAGAACCACCAACAGTTTCGATATCAACACTAATTCCAACGACAGCATTAGCATTTAAATGTTGAGCATTGGTTTGCATTTTTTGAAATGCTTGTTCCTTAGCTTCATTCATAAGATCTTCTATAATTGTCATGTTCTTTTCAGTTTTAAAAGAAAACTTTGTTTTTAATTCAGAAGATGTTCCTGTTACAATGCCTTTATATTCAACAATTTTAAAACCTTCAATAGAATTTGTTGTGGTTAGAATCATAATTATATCTTTTTTTAATTGGTAGTTGTTTTTTCTGAAATGTTACAACACAAAATTATGAGATAATTACATATAAGTATTTACGAGTTTTCACCATGTTTGCCGATAAGCGTAAAATCTAAGTGTTTTTTAACAAGATCTGTGTTCTTAACTTTTACTACAACCTCATCTCCAAGCTGATACATGGTTTTTGAATTTTTACCTATAAGTGCATAGTGATCTTCATCAAATTCGTAATGATCATCAGTCATATCTCGCGTACTTACCATACCTTCACACTTATTAGAAATAATTTCTACATAAATTCCCCAATCTGTCACTCCAGAAATAACACCTACAAATTCTTCATCCTTATGATCTTCCATAAAACGGATTTGCATGTATTTGATAGAATCTCTTTCAGCCTTAGTTGCTAGATTTTCCATAGTACTCGAGTGGTTACATTTATCTTCATAAATGTCTTCACTAACCGATTTTCCACCATCTAAATAATGTTGTAATAAGCGATGTGCCATAACATCTGGATAACGACGAATTGGTGACGTAAAGTGACTATAATAATCAAACGCTAATCCATAGTGACCAATGTTATGAGTGGTGTACTCTGCTTTACTCATAGATCTAATAGTTAAAGTATCTACAAGGTTTTGCTCTTTTTTACCATTTACATCTTTCAATAAATTATTTAAACTATTAGAGATGCTTTTTCGGTCTTTAAAATTGAGTTTATAACCAAAACGACCTACAACATTTTGCAATGCTGCTAATTTACTATCGTCTGGTTCATCATGTACACGATACACAAATGTTTTCTTTTGTTTTCCGATAAATTCGGCCACTTTTTTATTAGCTAGTAACATAAACTCTTCAATGAGTTTATTAGCATCCTTACTCGTTTTAAAATACACACCAACTGGATTTGCATCCTCATCTAAATTGAATTTAACCTCAACTTTATCAAACGAAATAGCTCCTGTACTCATACGCTTTCGACGCATGATTTTAGCTAATTCATCTAGTTTTAAAACAGCATCAGCAATAGCTTGATCTGCTTGATACGTCTTACCTGTTAAAGACACGTCTTTAGGTATTGTATTTGATTTCGTTTCTATAATTGATTGTGCTTCTTCATAAGCAAAACGTGCATCAGAATACGTAACTGTTCTACCAAACCATTGGTCTTTAATTTCGGCTTTATCATTCATTTTAAACACTGCAGAAAACGTATACTTCTCTTCATGTGGTCTAAGTGAACAAGCTCCATTTGATAATATTTCAGGAAGCATTGGTACCACACGATCAACCAGATATACCGATGTGGCGCGTTCGTAAGCCTCATCATCTAAAACCGTACCTTCTTGTAAATAATGCGACACATCTGCAATGTGAATACCTATTTCAAACAAACCATCGTCTAAAACTGTAAAGGATAAAGCATCATCAAAGTCTTTCGCATCTTTAGGATCTATTGTAAAGGTTAAATCTTTACGCATGTCACGACGTTTTGCGATTTCTTCTTTTGTAATTGATGTATCTAAGGTATTTGCATATGCTTCGACTTCATGAGGAAACTCGTAAGGTAAACCATACTCTGCAAGAATGGAGTGAATTTCTGTATTATGCTCGCCAGGCTTTCCTAAAACTTTTAAGACTCTTCCGTATGGAGAATCGGCTTTTTCTGGCCAATCTTCTAAAGTAACTAATACCTTATCGCCTTCTTCGGCTTTATTAGTTTTATTAATTGGAACAAAAATATCGGTATGCATTTTATTTCCGTCTGGAATTACAAATGCATAGTTTTTATGGATTTGTATGACACCTACATATTCGGTTTTTGCACGCTTTACAATACTGGTAACTTCACCTTCTATCTTACCACGTTTTCTTCGTTTGTAAGCATAAAATTCTACTTCATCGCCATCTAAGGCCTTATTCATATTATTGGAAGCAATAAAGATATCTTCATCAAAATCATCGCTAATAATATAACCAGATCCTCGAGAAGCCATATCCATAATTCCTATATGATACTCGGTATTAATAATAGCTTTATACTTGCCACGATCTATTTGTTCAATCTCTTGTTTAGCGGCAAGTTTGGCTAGAGTTTTTATAATTTGATTTCTACTACTAGCGTCATTAACACCAAGTTTAGCAGCAATTTGTTTATAATTAAAGGATTGGTTTCTATCTTTTTTTAAAATACTAAGAATTGTATTTGTAAGGTTTGAAATCCCTTTTTTGGATTTCCTTTTTTTCTTTTTTGTCATTATAATTTGTAATCATTTTCATTTCCTAAAAGTGTTAGGAATTCAGTCTTTAAAAAACTTAATATAAGGAGGAGTGAAGATATTAAGTTTGTGCAAATCTACGGTTTAATTTTTTAATCGTGTTTAGAGACTGTTAAATTAATGAAAAAGACCTGTAAAATTTACAGGTCTTTATTTGATTGTATTAAGGCTTTAAAGTTATTCTTTTATAAGTTTTTTAGATGTTTTTCCTTTGTTGGTTAAAACTTCAACAATGTAAGTTCCGGGTGCCAAGGTTGACGTGTCTACTATAGGTTTTTCGGAAATTAGCACCTCTTGACCTAAGGTATTATAAACAGATACTTTTTTTAATTGAACCGAAGCATCTAATTGTATTGTGAATTGGTTTTTAACTGGGTTTGGGTATAATTTAAATGGATATAATTCAAAATCTTCAGTATTTAAAATTAGATTTAAATCAAAAACTCTTACATGTCCTGATCCAGAGCCAGAATCATCATTTTCGGTAGCTCCAACAGCTAAAATACTACCATTTGAAACCAACATAAGCGCGCTTCCTGAGAGATCGCCATCTGCTTCACCATAAATATCTTGTCCGATTTGTGTCCAATTATTATTTATAAATCTATAAATACTTGTACTACCTGTATTTAGAACATTTCCATTTATGTCATTTCCTGGAGCACCTACAGCTAAAACATTACCATTTAAAGCTAAACTTATATCAGCACCAAAAAAATTAAAATCAGATGCGCCATTTAAATTTTGACCTATTTGAATCCAATTATTAGTTTGATTTTCATAAATACTTACTTGACCGGATTGTATACTAACTGAATTACTTTCAGGCGCACCAATAGCTACTCTAGAGCCGTCTGAAGACAAACTTACGCTACTACCAAAAATATCACCAGAAGCTATACCATCAATATCATTACCAACCTGCACCCAAGTATCTACCTGATCATATTGATATACTCTTACGTGTCCAACAAAATTATTATTTGAAGGCGCGCCAATAGCCACAATTGTGCCATCTGAGGACAAACTTATACTACTACCTGATAAATCACCAGAAGCTTCACCATTAATATCATTTCCTATTTGAACCCAAGCATCAATTCCATTGTATTGATACACCTTTACATGCCCAGAATTATTTCCATTATTATCGTTACCTCTGCCACCAATAGCAATTATTTGGCCATTAGACGAGATTTTTACACTGCTACCAAATTCATCAAATTGAGCTTCGCCATTAAGATTTTGACCCATTTGCACCCAAGTATCAATGCCATTATATTGATACACTTTTACATGACCAGAACTACTTCCATTAACATTATTACTTTGAGCAGCTATAGCTACGATTAAACCATTAGACGATAAGCTCACACTATTTCCTGATAAATCGCCAGAAACTTCACCATTAATGTCATTTCCTATTTGAGTCCAAACACCAGCTTGATTTTCATAGATACGAACATGGCCAGATAAACTACCATTTCCGTCATTTCTAGTAGCTCCAATAGCTAAAAAATTACCATTTGAAGACAAACTAACACTATCTCCAGAGCGATCAAATTCTGCTTCACCATCAATATCTCCACCAATTTGAACTTGTCCAAAAATTAAAAATGGACATAGTAAAAAGAAAAGAAATTTAATAATATTCATAACCACACTATTTTCTTATAAAGGTAGAAAAGATTAACGACACTTTTTACTTATCAACATATATATACATATCATCTTTTTTCTTTTAAAAATTTAAAAATAAAATGATGGTTATTATAGCTTGTTAATAGTTAGTATAACTTTTTTAAACTTTACTTTGATATATGACTTATCAGATTTATTGCATAAGTAATGAACACTAGTTCTTTTACTAAACTCCTTATTTTAAATAGAATTCATAGTTCTATTAACAACTGTTCATAACCACTGTTGACAACTAAAATTTAATAAGTATTTATTATTTTAGTGTTGGTATCTCCTAAATACAATGCTCATAACTTGACTAAAAAAAAGGACTAACTTTTTAGGTTTTAATGTTTCAGTTTTTGCTTTAAAAAAAAGATGACACATACAAGAAAAAGTTTTACAATCTTACCAATAGATATTAACAAGTAATGAGGTATAAACACCTAAGAAGTTAACACGCTTGATTTTTAAAGATTAATAGTTACGATTCAAACTTATATATTATGAATAACTAACTACATTATCCTTCGATTTATTTATAAGCAATTATTAACTTTAAGGTTTTAAACAACACCCTAAAATTATGACCATTTCAATAGGTAACGATCACGCAGGAACCGAGTATAAACAAGCTATTGTAGCACATTTAGAAGCTAAAGGTTTTATGGTTAATAACTATGGTACAAACTCAAGTGATAGTGTCGATTATCCAGATTATGTACATCCCGTGGCTAATGATGTTGCTAATCAAAAAGTAGATTTCGGAATTTTAATCTGCGGAAGCGCTAATGGTGTGGCTATGACCGCAAATAAACATCAGAAAGTGAGAGCTGGTATTTGTTGGACCAAAGAAATCACTGAACTTACTAGACAACATAATAATGCTAATATTTGTTGTATTCCAGCACGTTTTACAGCATTACAACAAGCCATACAAATTGTTGATACGTTTCTTAATACAGATTTTGAAGGTGGTCGTCATCAAAACCGTGTCAATAAAATTCCAGTATCTTGTTAATCTAAATTCATGATAGAGATTACTGTAAAAACCTTCCAAGAGTTATCCACTCAAGAACTCTATGATATACTTCAATTACGAAGTGAAGTCTTTGTTGTAGAACAGGATTGTGTATATCAGGATTTAGATGGTAAAGATCAAAATGCATTGCATGTCATTGGTTATAAAAACAGTAAGGTTGTTGCTTATACTAGAATTTTTAAACCAGGTGATTATTTTGAAAACGCTAGTATTGGTAGAGTAGTGGTTGATGCTAAAGAACGCACTCATAAGTATGGTTATGATATTATGGAAGCATCTATTAATGCCGTGAAATTAAAATATAATACATCTACAATAAAAATCTCGGCACAAGTGTATTTAACACGCTTTTATAATAGGCTTGAATTTCAAGAAGTGGGAGAGGAGTACCTTGAAGATGGGATTCCACATATTGATATGATTTATAAAGCATAAAATAAATAGGATAGCACCACAGTTTATCGTTAAAGATGTTTTAGCTTCAGTTAAATTTTATATCGATAAACTTGGCTTTAGTGTTAATTGGATACAGAATATGGAAATCGTGATTTTGAAATAGAAGATATTGACGGCTATATTTTATGTTTCGGAATGTCTATAGAAGACTAATTACTCTCACCAACATAAGTGACTAAAATCTCAACACGACGATCAAATTTTGGTTCACCACCTAACGGAAATTTTCTGCGCATACCAACATATTTCATACGTTTTGTACTTACGCCTTTTTTAGCTAAATAATCATAAATATATTTTGCTCTGGCCACAGAAAGATTACGTTTTTTAGTTTTACGATCTATAGCATCTCTACTGTTTTGGGTACAACATACGTGGCCTTGAATTGTAAAATAAATATCTTCTCGTTCTACTAAGGCTTTTGCGATACTTTCTAATGTTGGTTTAGATTCAGGAAGTAATTTACTATAACCTGTTTTAAACAAAATGTTATCTAAAGTGAATTTATCACCTGCTTTTAATTCACCTTTAATAATGTCTTCAACCTTTGGTTTTTCTTCTACAACTTTTTGAACTCTAGGCGGATTATAAGGTTGAACGATAATTTCAACTTTTCTATTAAGGCCTCTAATTTTATGAATATCCTCTTCTTTAACTAATTTCAGTAGTATTTCTCCTTTACCATCAACGTTTGTAATGATAGATTCGTCAAACTCATTATTCGAAAAAATAGTTTTTATAGAGTTAGCTCTATTTTGAGATAATACCATGTTGTATGAATCACTACCTCGATCGTCGGTGAATCCATAAATAGAGACTTTTTGAATATCTAAGGCTTCTATTTCCGATAAAAACAACAGTAATCGGTAATGTTCGGTAGGCGGAATATCATACTTATCGGTTTCAAAATATACCTCATGAGTCATTTCCTTTTGAGCACACAAAAGTTGAGTAAACATCAAGAATATGACGAGTATTTTCTTCATTTTAATACCTTAATAGATAACTAAATATAATTTTTTTTAACGTTTTCATCAAATTTTTAAGTCAGTATCAATCTAGATAACTCAAATAATTAGATGGGTTTTTTAATATTTCAACAGCTTTTTGAATTTCAAAATTATTGGCAACATAGTAGGTATATAAACCTTCACGATAGAAGTAACGCTTTACTATTTCATCAGAAAGCAGGGATAATAATTGTGTTTTATTGTCGTCAATTGCTTTGCTTTTATAACGATTTAAAGCCGAAATCAAATCAGTGTAATCTGCATTGATTTCTTCATTTAAGTACTCTTCTTTTGCCACTGAAAGTGCATTTGCAAAGGCTTTTTCTGTTTGTGTTTCAAAGTTAAAGTTATTAGCAGCTAAGAACTTTTTGAAATCATTAAAATCTGAATCCTTCAAACTAAAGTTATTCAAGTCTGTAACATCATGCGAATAATAATATGCCGTTGCATACTTAAAGATGAGGTTTTCGTCAATAATTGCCTTGGTAATCGTACTCAGTTTTGTAGCATCTAATTCTAAATCAGGCTGTACACCTCCACCATCATAAACAGTACGTCCCTTTTTTGTTTTAAAGGCATTATAATTTTCTTGTTTTACTCTTGTTGCATTTCCATTTTCGTCACGATTCCAATAATCTAAAGCCTGAATACAGCGGCCAGAAGGTGTATAATATCTTGAAATGGTAATTTTCATTTGTGTACCATATGTGAGCTTCTTAGGTCGTTGAACAAGACCCTTCCCAAAACTACGTGCGCCAACTACAACAGCACGATCTAAATCCTGTAAAGCTCCAGAGACAATTTCACTAGCAGAAGCACTACTACCATCAATAAGTACAACTAAAGGAATTTCTGTATCTATAGGTTCTTTTGAAGTGTAATAGGTTTTGTTATACTTTTTAACTTTAGATTTTGTGGTTACAACAAGTTGATTTTTCGGCACAAAAATATTAGTAACATTTACAGCTTCACGCAATAATCCTCCTGGGTTTCCACGCAAATCTAAAATTAGTTTTTCGGCACCTTGATTTTTTAAAGCACGTAATGCACTTATCGTTTCAGCAGATGTTTTTTCATTAAATTTTCTAAGTACTATATATCCAATATTATCATTAACCATCGAATAATGAGGCACAGCATGAATATCAACAGCCTCTCTTTTAATAGTTGCTGTTTCGGTTTTACCCTCTCTAAGATAGGTGACATTTACGTTGGTTCCGGCTGCACCTTGAAGCAAGTTTCCGGCATCATCTTTAAAATCGGCAACTACAACATTATCAACTTTAATAATTTCGTCTCCAGCTTTGAGTCCAGCTTTGTCTGCAGCATAATCTTTATAAGGTTCTACGATCACCAACTTGTCTTTTAAAGTAAGTACGTTGGCTCCAATACCAGTATAATCGCCAGCATTATTTATTCTGGCAGATTCAACATCTTGTTCGTTATAATAGTTAGTATAAGGATCTAAATCTTCAAGCATACTTTTAATCGCAGTATCCATAAGATCACCAGGATTGGTTTCATCTACATAATTCATATTGAGCTCTTTAAAGAGCGTAGTGAAGATTTCTATTTGTTTAGCAATTTCAAAAAAATCGCTTTTGAAAGCGGTTCCACCAAAAAAAATAGTTAAAGCTAATAACGGAACGATTATCCGCCTGCGTAGTAGTTTTCTCATGATTTCCATCATTTATTGTTGGGATACTTTTTTAGAAAAAGCATCTAAAAGTTGTTTCATTTTTGAGTTTACAGAATCAAAATCTGTACCATCCTTACCAATGTACAAAATCATTAACGCATAAGACGATAAAATGTTGTTAAAATACTCTGCTTTATTAAGACGATAGGCTTCTCTAAGTAAGCGCTTAATTTGGTTTCTATCTACAGCATTTTTAAAATGACGTTTGCTTACAGAAACTCCAGTTTTAAATTGAACGCCCTCCTCATCGAAGCTGGCTTTTAAATAGACTAGGCGCAATGGGTAAGTGACCATCGATTGTCCTTCGGAAAAGAGCTCTTCGATTAATTTTTTGCTTTTCAGCTTTTCTTTATTAGAATAAGAAAGCGACATTTAATTTTTAGAATTTTGAGAAATGAGTTGTTGAAGGTCTACAACTTTGCTCTCCAATTCATGAAGCCTATCATACACATCGATAGGTTCTGGCATTTGTTTAGAAGCAAACATGGTGACATACCAAACCTCCATAATATCTTCTGCATTAATGGTATAAGTTGGATAATTTCCATCTTTGTTATCACTCTTTAGGATAAGTTTTCCTCGCTCTCCAATACGGTTTATCACACGTTTTAAAACCACGCCATCATTTTTACTAATAATTACATAAACCCGACCATCTTTAATATCGTTAAAATCTTCAACATAGCGACCAAACACCATATCACCATCAAAAAATGTACGTACCATAGAATTTCCCTTGACTTCAAAACATCTGAACGTACCATTTGTTAATTGCGGCATATGAAACGCAGGCAAGGTTTCAATGTATTCGGCATCGCCATAACCATCTAAGTAACCAGCTCTCGCTTTTGCAGGAACATAAACTACATTTTCTTCACCATCAGGAGTGGTAGAAATAACTTGTGGCATTCCAGAATATGTTGGAGTATTTGGAAGCTCTGATTTTAACATCACCTTACTTTTTCCAAAGAGGTAATCGGGATTGATATTAAATTCGTCAATAATTGAAGAGAGTACATCGTAACCAGGTTTGGTTTTTTTGCGAGAGCCATCTGCTTGTGGCCTACCATTAACTATACTATCTATAGTGGTTCCAGTAACACCAATGCGTTTAGAGAACGCATAATTGTTTAAATGAAAATGATTAATAATGGCTGTGATTTTTTCATCGATCTGTTCCATAATCTTGATGTTTTTAAATATAACTTTTTACAAAATTATCTGCAATTTGTTTGTTTTAATTTGTAAAATGTTTTATATTTGTACTCTATTTAGATGCTAAGATACTAAAATTAGTTAAAAATCAAACATTTGTGGGATTTTATTAGCATTTTCTTCAGATTTTAAATCCAAAAGATGTCTTATTAAAATCTACAAGAGTATCGTATTCCAACATTTTATTGAATACGATAGAAGTTTATGCCTTTAGTTATTAGGGCTTTACGTTAAGGTTAACTGTTAGAAAAGCGAAACGATAACAGTTCTTAATTGAGCTTAATAAAAACAAGTATAAACTTTAAAAAATTAAAAATGAGTACAGAAATTAAAAACACACTCTTTCGATTTGTATCGATGAGAGCCCCTGAGTTAACAGACGACAACAAACCATTAGATGGCTTTGTTTTTAGAGACGATGGTGTTACTAAGGGAGCTTTTGATACTGCAGTTGCTAGTCTTACAGATAGCGCATCAAAATGGCAAGCCATGAAAACGGCCGCCGCATCTTTTGAGGCTTTATCTGTAGAAGCCATCAAAAAAATTGATCCGGCATTATATGAGCTATCAGTGTCAATTGCTAAAAACCGTTTGTCTTATGATGTTGAAAAGTTTTTGGAAATGATCCAACCACTTCGAGCAATAGAAGATAAAGAGGTTTTAGGTAGATTATGGGATAATTTATTTTATCAAACCTTAACGCAAGAAACATTTTATGCCAAAGAAACAATCATCCAGTTATTGATTGCCAATCATGTGCTGTCTAACTATGGTGGAGACAAAAATAGGTTAGACGCTTTATTAAATGCTAAAGTCGTATTACCTAAAGCATTGTTTGGTGATAGTGAATCTGAAAATGCTAATCAGCAGAAAGTAAGTGCCTCTAAAGATGAAGCGCCTAAAGCATCAGTTCCAACAAGCGATATGGCTAAGCAACAACGTATTGCTCAAGCCGAGTTTCACAACCAACAATTAAACCAATTGTCTAAAGAGTTAAAGCGTGTTGAAAAAGCCTATCAAAAGGAAAGAACCGCAGCATTAGAGCTCGCAGAAGCTGGTTACCAAAAGGAGGTTAAGCCTATTCTCGATCAATACACTAAAGATGTAGAGGCCGAAAAGAAACGATGGTGTGAAATTAAAGATCCTAATGTCGATTACGATCCTAAAGACCCATGTAACCAACCTAATACAATTCCAGAACCTGTATTACCAGATTTCAAGTTTGATTTCAGAAAAGAATTAGATTTTGAATTTTTACAATCAAAACTAAGCCCAGAAAGCTTTGAAACGCTATCAGATTTAGTTTTAGGAGGTGTAGAGGAAAAATCTGGAAGTATGGAACGCATCGAACAACCGACATTTGATACGTTTACTGAAGACTATGAAGGCTTCACAGATATTGACGGACACATTCATGAGGTGATTTCTGGGAATGATAATACAATTTCAGAAAACGCCGAAGATGAAGGCACGACTTTAGTAAGTGTTGGTGGTGTGGTTGTTCCTGTAAATACAGGAAATACATTCCCAGATTTTTCATATCAATTGTGTTCTAAACCAATTGTGAAGCCGCCTTTTGGATTGAAATATAACGCTGATCTTAGAATTAGTGTTCCAGATGCATCATGGCAGGTTGCAAGTTTCGATTATACCTTAGAGCGCACAGATCAAGACCATACCAACAATGGTTTAGAAACCTACAGTGTATTAAGGTTAGGAAATACGATCTTTTTAAAGAACATTAATATAGGATGGCCTCGTCTTTCAGATCAGCCACAACTAGTCTCTTTTTCTGGAACAATTATATTTACAAATGGCGTAGTTAAAACGTTTAGCACACCAGATTTTGTATTAAGAACTTGTACTTCGGGTGTATTAATTGGTGAAATCATTGATCCAAATGATAATGATAATCCACCAAATCCAGGAACATCTAACGAAACACCATTTGTACCAAGTGGTTTTGGCGTAAAGCAATTAGGTATTGCAGATTATAATAAAGTAGAGCAATCTACTCAAGGTTATGTGGAAGGTGATGTAGCGCATATTGAAAACGTTATGGCTCGTGAGTTTAAAGAGCGTAGCACAAGACGTTTACGTCGAAAAGAAGACACATTTACAAGTTCTTCTGAATCTGAAAGAGAGCAATTGACCGATACGACTTCTACAGAGCGTTTTGAGATGCAAAATGAAGTATCTAAGGTGATTGCAGACAGTAAAGATTTTAGCGCTTCTGCAGGTGTTAATTATAACCCAACAGAGAAACTTAGTTTGTTTGCTAACGCGAATTACGCAACGCATAATTCTAAAGAGCAAAGTACGCTTCAAGCGATTACAAACTCTAAAGATATTACAGAACGCGCGCTTGATAGAATCGTAACTAAAGTAAAAGAAGAACGTATCGAGAAAATTGTCGAAGAGTTCGAAGAAAACAATTCTCATGGGTTTGATAACCGCAAAGGAGACAAGCACGTGGTAGGTGTTTTCCGTTGGGTAGATAAGATCTTTAAAAACCAAGTGATCAATTATGGTAAGCGTTTGATGTTTGAATTTATGGTACCTCAACCAGGAAAATTACATAAACTTGGAATGGCCGAAAATAATGCAGGTAACACTAATGATACGATGTTAGTTGAACCTACAGATCCAAGAAAATCAACAACGCAAAGCCTTAAGGATTTCACAATGCTTACCGATTCTAAACTGAAATATTGGGCAGGAAAGTACAACGTTGAGTTTAACCCTAAGCCAAAACAGTACATTTCTGTTGGGGAATCGTTCCATGTTAATTTAAATGGAGGATCATCCTTAAGTCATACCGAATCTAATTCTGGTAATGGTAAAATTAAGGTTCCTGAAGGTTACAAAACTGTTAGTGCTAGAGGGATCTTTAACGCATCTAGTGATGGTGATTTACAAGGAAATATCTTGTCGTTAACTATTGGAGACTATACAAAAACGTATAATAATTCGTTTGGAAGATACTCATTACAGTTAACTGGTCCTATTGCCGAATTTGTTAATGAAGTTCCAGTATCTTATACGCTTGGTAACCATATTAGTGGAGATGTTTCTGCATCAGTTAGATGTAGATTAACAACAGAACACGAAAACAAATGGAAACAAGAGACTTTTAAGGCTATCATTGATGCTTATGAAGATGCTTTAGCAGCATTTAATGAAAAACTTGAAGCTGAAACCGAATTAGGTGTTCAAATTAAAGGGACAAACCCAGGGTTCTATCGCGAGTTTGAGAATAAGATCTTACGTAAAAACTGTATTTCTTATTTAATAGACCAAAATCCAGGTGCACAAAACACCTACGGAAAGTCTAACTTATTTACAACAACAGGTGGAGGCCCAGCAACTTTTGGTAATCTTGAAGTTAATGTAAATCAGGCTTTAGATAACTACTCAGCTTTTGTGAAGTTTATGGAGCAAGCCTTTGAATGGGATATCATGTCGTATAACCTGTATCCTTACTATTGGGGTAATCGTCAAGACTGGTCTAACTTATATCAGTATGATGAAACCAACGATCCATTATTTAGAAATTTCATGCAAGCAGGTATGGCGAGAGTTATTGTAACAGTACGTCCAGGCTTTGAAGAAGCGGTTCGTTATTACATGCAAACTGGTCAGATTTGGAATGGTGGAGAAGTTCCTGTAATAGAAGACGAGTTGTACTTATCTCTTGTTGAAGAATTACGTCAGCCAGAAGGTGAAAAACTTGGTAAAGCTTGGGCTACTAGAGTGCCAACAGCGCTTACCATATTGCAAGCACAAAGTATTGGCTTAAACGTTAATAAAGCCTTACCGTATTTAGATGATCTTTCTGATTTTGAAAATCCAGATGAGGTACCACAATCACAGCAGTTTGAATTAAACGATGCCGAGATTGGTATTTCTGAAAGTGATGGAGAACGTCATATTGAAAATGTAGATATCGTTAATGGTTATTTACAGTTAAATACCGACGACACTCCAAGACAAGTTGTGGCGCAAATCTCTATGCAATCTATTAAGAATGCCATAGACGACTTAGTCTAATAACTTAGCATCCTTACCCTTTTTGTTACTACTGAACTTGTTTCAGTATATCAAAACCTACCCTCTCTCAAGGTCTTTGAGAGAGGGACAGGGTGAGGTTTGTTTTAAACGAATGTTTAACAATAAAAAAAGAAAATCATGAGTGATTTTAATAAAATAATTGAATATCTGAGATATACGAGGCAAGATGAAGAAAATGAGGCTAAAACCACACATAGACCAGCAATTATTATTACCGAAGATTTTGATTTAAATGCTCCATTTCATGAGGAAGATTATATCTATGTGGATAAGGAAAAGATAAAAAACCACGATGGTTATTATACATTGCAACATCTTTATAATGCTTATTATTCAAGGTTGTATTTAAGAACAATATCTAATGATGAAATAGAGTATTATATAAGAAAACCAATAGAAATAGATGGAGAAGACCATTATCAATATAAGAAACTACCTTATGGAGATTGGCATGTTAATAACCCTTTGTCGTTTACCGAAGTAAAAGTGGGTTATACATTTTATTACAGTTCAGAGTTAGAAAAGTGTATTTATTTGCCTTTAAATGAGGTGGTAGTATTACCAGAACAAATTACATACCATCCTAAAGATTTAAAAAACAATCCATCAGGAGAATATTCTTTTCAATTTAAGGATGCAGAAGGTTACTCTGGAGAAAAGCTTGAGACGGTTTGGGCAGAACTAGATCCCACGGGATATTCTAGAGCATATAATAATATCTCTTTAGCTAAGAGAAAGGTTGAATTTATTAAGAATCAAAAACCAGGCTTAATGCATCTTTTTCCTAAAATTGATCTTAATTGTAGGCAAACAAAACTAAGGTATAATTATTATGAAAAAGGAGTGCCAAACAATAGCTTTTTAGGCGATCCTGTTTTAGAGCTAAAATTCAATCATTTCGGGGCGCAACTTTTGTTTTTGAATGCCACGATATTTTATTATTTCAATGAGTTGGATGACTTTGATGTGACCAGAGAAAGACAGGCTTTTTTTGATGACTATACAAGTTTTGTAGATGATTTATTGAATACAAGAAACAATAATAAAATATTAGAGGTTTTGTACTATGTGCCAACCTTTCATTTTAAGAAATTAGATAAAAATTTCTTATGGACGGTTCTAGATAAAGTTTTAGAAGGCTCAATAAACAACATAGGTCTAGATACTGAAGATATTGTGTTGCACTTACTTAAAGGGTTGCTAGAAACATCTACTAGTCCAGATGCATTTTTGCTAAAACTTATTAAAGAAAGAGAAAACAAGGAAACACGTTTTTCTATACTTTATAAAGGTATGGATGGCGAGAATTTTGTCTCTTTGATTTGGTTTTTATATGATACATGGGTAAAAAGTACATTTACAGATTTAGATAATACTTTATTTAAAGCTAGCGATGGTCCATTACCAATACCTTATAAGTCGGAAAAATTCATAGGGTTTTATAGTAGCAACAAGAATTTTGATTTTATCTCTAATAACAACATTTATGTGACCGAGGATGAAACTTGGGTAGATAATGCTATTAGTGTGTTTGATCCTGGAGCGGGTAAGGCTATTAATCAATTAGTAGAAGAACAGAATAATTATACCTACCATTATTTCCATCCATTAATGCTTGTAGATGTCGAGCAAGAAAGCGCTATTCCAATACCAAAGTATATTCCAGCATTTTTCTTAAAAGCCAATGAAGATAAAAGTTTTTGGAGTAATGTTGTAACTGGTATAGAATATGGTGTAGACATTATAACCACATTATCTGGTGTTGGTAATATTGCTAAGTTTAGGCATTTATCAAAGATCGCTAAAGTAGCGTCTAGATTTAACAAATTTGATAAAGCGAGGAAGTATGCAAGTGTGGTTTCAAAGATACGTTTGGCTTCTGGTGCTATTGAGATAAGTAGTGGCACGGTAAATGCGTTGATAAAGCTGGCAGATTTAAATAAATCGCCTTTTTGGAAAGAACTCAGTACCTTTTTATTTTGGTTAGAAATGCTATCTTTAGGAGGCGAACTTACCGCAGCCATAAAGAGTGGATTACGTAAGAGTGCAGACGATCTTTTAAAATATGAAAAGGAGCTAGAAAACCATTTAGACGATTTGGTTATCGATGGCAACAAACTAGACTCAGTTAGAAAAACCAAGATAATAACAGAAATGCGCCAAATGGCTAGTTCTACCACTGGCAGAGGGCTTTCTGGTTTTGGTGGTGTTGCAAGATTATATGCTAGATTTTTAAGCAAAAGTGTTGATGATGTTTCTAAAGTTGTAAAAAAAGCAGAGGAAGACATACTTAAACTTGCAAACCCTACTGGAAAAGTGAAACCGGAAGATCAATTGGAATGGGCTTTTGTTCATAATGATAAGAAAGGATTCCGAACAATTAAGCCAGTAACCTCTAAAAAACATGGATTTGTAGATTGGGATGATATTTTTGATGAAGGGGTACTTACTAAACCAAGAATAGAAAGTTTAAAAGGAGCAGTATATACTCATAATCACCCAAATTTTTCCAGGTTTAGTTCCAGCGATATTACAACTTTTTTTGAATTTCAACTTAAAGAAATACGAGCTATTAATACTGATGATGTGATATATAGCCTAAGACTTAAACAAGGCGCAAAAATTACTAAAAGAGAAGTAGATGATATTATGGACATTTATAGAAGAAAAGTAAAATACTGGGTTAAGCAGTTTAATCTTGATATGAACTTATTGAATGATCGTATACTATTAGAGGATTTTAAGGAAGAATTTTTATTAGATATTTTTAAAAATGTATTAGATTACCGAGTAATTATATAACAGCAAAAACAATTTATTATGATAGATAGAAACAAATCAGAATGGCTATATTATAGAAGCATATATAAAACAGCCGTAGGGAAAGAGGACTGGGATGACCCTAAATGGAGAGAACTACATTTTCCTAATGAGGAAATATTTTGTAATCAACTATTAGAAAGTAGTACAGAAGATTTTGTTAAAACATTAGTATGGATATTCAGAGATCGATATCCTATAGAGTTTTCATATTTAAAAACTTCTATGCATGGTCTTGATGAGCAAGGCATACCAAAGTATAAAGATATTAACACCAGAAAGGCGCAAGACATTGAACCAATGACTGTGGAATCTGAAATACTAAATGATGTCAGAAGTGTTACAGTGCGTTTTAAACAACCTCAATCAAATGTATTTATGTGGATAGAAACAGAGTTAGAGGGCCTGGATTATATTAAAGAAGGGGAAACTCAAATAACTTATCGCGTTACAGACAGTCCTATAGCCCACGTTGAAGCTATAGAGCAAGGTTTTACCATACATGTTAATAAAGACAAGATAATTTACTAACCCCGATAGCGCGGATTTGTAATCCGTGCCAATAAATGATTTATAAAAAGCACACATTTTAAATGTGTGCTTTTTTTAAAGCCAAATTGTCTTAATTTTAGAACGTGTTTATAATTTAAGCCTCAACAATTCATGACAGACGATTTTTTAGAGCAATACTACCAACAATCGCTTAACCAACCGGTACCTTACCGCAAAGGCAAACTTTGGGGCTACGCTAATATTTGGGGCGATATACTTATCGACCCACAATATGATAAGGTGGATTTTTTTTATCAAACAGAGCTTTCAGATCTAGACAGTTATCGCGCTCTAGTTAAAAAGAACGGACGTTTTTATGTCATTAATAAAGACAATATCAAATGCTCTAATCAGTACAAAAATGCTGAGGTTGTAGATCCTTATGATACCGAATTTGTCTTTTTCGAAGTGACCTCTAATAGCAATACAATTGGTGTGTTTTTTAAAGACCAACTTATTTTAGAGCCTATCTATGACGAAGTGGAAGCCGATAACCAATACCTAAAAGTAAAACGAGACGATAAATATGGGCTGGTAGATTATAACGGAGACTTCATTATCCCTCTCGAGTATGACGCTATTGAAGCTGCAACAGACGAAGAAGAATTAAGACTATTAACCCATTGGGACATAACGCTTAATGGGGAGACTTCTCGTGAATCTATCGTAAACAATACAGGAATAGGCATCACAGGCGAAGACATTTTTGACGATGACTTTTTTAGCACTATGGTTACTTCAATTACAAAAGAAAGCAATATTTTAAATCGTATTTCTAATGGTGATAAACATGGTGTACTCCTGATAAAATCCAATAAAACCATCAAGCCCGAATACGATGCTATAGAGGTCGCTTATAGAATGTTATACGAAGAACCAACTCAGGTTAAAGATTATAACGCCATGGGACAAAAGGTGTTGTTTATTGTTGAAAAGGAAGGTAAATTCGGACTTATAGATGAAGATTCAAACGTTATTTTACCTACGGAAATGGATAGCATAAATAACAATGGCTATGATGTTTTTAAATTAGAGAGAAACCAGCAAAAAGGCATGTACAACCATGCTAAAAAAGCGCTTTTTTTTACGGATTATGACGAGATATCTTTTCCAGAATTTATTGACCTAAACGCCAAAGAAGATTATAGAATATATAAGATTAAAATGGAAAACGGAGACTTTGATTATATTGGAGAAAACGGTATCAAATATTACGAGAATTAATAAAACTAATTAAATAGAACTCTTACGTATCACTATTAAAAATATGACCTATACATATACAAACAATTTTGGCGAAGAAGCAAAATTTAGTGATTTAAACCATTTGCAAGATGTTTTAAATAAACCCTATCACAGTTGGGAAGAAGGTTCAGGGGATTCGGCAATCCATATTGACGATCAGCAGCGTTTGATATTTTTTAAAATTAAAGAAGGTATATTTATTATGCAGCACCCAGACTATCTCTCACCTACGATTAATAATGATCCTATTAGTATGCATAAACATTATGTTGGAGGGCAAGAAATGAGTATCTCTAGCGCAAATCTATGTCACAAAACCATAGCCTATCAAATACTAAAAGACTTTATCGAAACAGGACAGCTGTGTGATGACTACGAATGGGCAGAAATAACCACAGAATAATAATTTAATCCGTAAAACAACAAAAATGTATCTCGCCTTAGACGTTCACTATAAAGATAACTACGCCAAAAGTGTAGGTGTCACCTTTTTAACCAAAGATGATGAGACACCTCAAGAAACACTTATTAGCACTTTAGAAGACATAGCGCCTTATCAACCAGGCGAATTCTATAAACGCGAATTACCTTGTCTGCTAGAGGTAATTTCGAAAGTAAATCGTAACGACTTACAGGCTATTTTGGTTGATGGTCATGTGTATGTCGATAATGATGGTCAGTTTGGTTTAGGTGGATATTTATATGAGGCATTACACAACCAGGTTCCAATTATTGGTGTGGCTAAACGTGCCTTTCATGCCAATAAAAATACCATTATAGAGGTGCTAAGAGGCACAAGCAACAATCCACTGCACATTTCAGCCATTGGTATAGATGTCGCCGAAGCTGCACAATTTATAAAAGAGATGCATGGTAATCATAGGCATCCAACACTTCTCAAAATATTAGACGGCATTACTAAAACCGCATAAAACAAATTACAAAATTTAACACATAATCTTTGTGAAATGTTTGTATATATTTTGTAATATGATTATATTTGTATTCGCTTTTCTAACAAGGTTTAACCTTAGTTAATAACAATTCGTGTTAAGTGGAAACTCGTAAAATCTAGATATATCCTATTCTGGTTAAGAAAAACATCAACAAAAGATATCTTAGATATAGAGTTTGGTCTACTTAAAATCAATTTAAACATATGTGTGAATATCAACACGATGTTTCTTGAGGTGAATACATTTTTATTCACTTAAATTAAATACCATTTTAAATGATGAATATGATCACTAAAGCGCTATCTGAGTATGGCGTTAAGGAAACTGTTGGCTCCAAAGACAACCTTAGAATTTTAAAATACTTTAATGAAATTGGTTTTGATGGCTCAAAACTTAAAGACGAAACAGCATGGTGTAGTGCGTTTACTAATTGGGTGGCTAAAACCTCTGGATATGAATATTCAGGGAAACTAACCGCAAGAAGTTGGTTGCGCATAGGCACATCAACAGCAACGCCAAACGTAGGTGATATTGTCGTGTTTTGGCGCGAATCACCTAAGAGTTGGAAAGGTCATGTTGGATTTTTCATTAAAGCCACAAAAAGCTATGTGTATGTTCTTGGAGGAAACCAACGTAACATGGTATGTATCAAGGCATACCCAAAACATAGAGTGCTAGATTATAGACAACTAGCACCAAAAGAATAACCTATAAAACAATAGATATGGAAAAAGTAATCAAATTTTTGTTTTGGTTGCTAGCACTCCTATCTCCTGTTACTGCAGTTATGGTAACAATGGTGTTTTTAATCATTGTCGATTTTATTACAGGCGCGTATGCCTCATTAAAAAATCAAATACCTATTCGTAGTTCTAGAATTGGGCACACCATTTCTAAATTCTTTATCTACAACCTCGTCATTTTAGCAGCGTTCTTTTTAGAAAAGCACATTGTTAATGAGGTGCCGTTTTTAAAGATTATTGCTGGATTTATCGCTATTACAGAGATCAAATCCATCTTAGAGAACTACAATACTATTTATGGTGTTAACCCTTTTAAAGCCTTAGTTAATGTAATCAAATTAACACCGCTTAAGGAAACCATAGAAACGCTTACAGAAGATGATGAATCGAAATCAAAACCCGATTCTGAGTAAAGTAACAAAACATTAAGCCTATGATGTCTCTAAGTGAGTTTTAGGAAGCAAAACCACTTAGAGACAGAGGCTTTCATTAAAACAGCAAATTATGAAAACACCACATATATCAACAGAAAAAACACTGCTATTAACGATTTTAGCGATTGTCATTTTTAATATGCTGCTTAGACAATGCAGTAAAGGCAATTCTAAAACCGAAGATAGCCCCCAAATAACTATTGTTAGAGATACTGTTTGGCAAACTAAAATAGACACCTTTAAAGTGCAAACCATAAAATATCAAACCGTTTATGTAGATCGAGATTATATTAAAACGGTATATAAAACCAGGCCGCAAACTAAAGATTCGTCTGCCTTTGTAAAAGCCAGAGCTTATAAAGATACGCTTAGTAATGATGACATCGATATTTTTAGTTACAACTTAGTAGACGGACAACTATTAGATAGTGAGATAGCATACAAACTGAAAGTGCCGAGAGAAATCACAGTGACTAAAACCATTGAATATCCAAAAACCTATAGAAGTGGTCTGTATCTCTTTTCTGAAATAGGAGGCAACCAAAACCGCTTTGATAATATCAGTTTGGGTTTACAATACAACCGAAAAGGAAAATGGTTTGTGAGTTATAGAGCAAACCTTAATCAATTACAAGAGCCTACACATAACATTGGTATTGGTGTAAGGCTATTTAAATAATAGAGACCAATGTCAAAAAGAAAATAGATGTCTCTTACCGAAATACTAAAAGCCCATGCAGATCAATCTGCTTTAAAATATCCTGAAGCCGTAAAGCTCATTATGCGTGATGCGATTGATCAATTATCGGCCTCAGAACTCACGCATAAAGCGTTAAAAACAGGAGATACGTTTCCGGAGTTTACATTATCTAATGCCAAAGGAATTGAGGTATCTTCAAGAAGTTTATTAGAACAAGGACCTTTGATTGTAGCATTTTATAGAGGAGGATGGTGCCCTTACTGTAATATCGAATTAAGAGCCTTACAGGATGCCTTGCCAGAGTTTAAAAGTAGAGGTGCTCAATTGGTAGCCATAAGCCCTGAAAGTCCTGATAATTCCTTATCTACGACCGAAAAAAACAACTTAGACTTTGAAGTGTTAACAGACACAAATAATGCCTTAGCAAAATCTTTAAATTTAGCCTATCAATTACCAGAAGATTTAGTAGCGCTATATGCTAATAGGTTTAAAATAGATTTAAATAAAAGTCAGCAAAATGATAATAATGAGCTGCCTATTTCGGCAACTTATGTTATAGATACTTCAGGAAAGATTAGGTATCATTTCATTGAAGAAGATTATAAATTACGAGCAGACCCTAAAGCAATTTTGAATGCATTATAAATGAAAAAGGAAATAAAAAAACCTCAGCTATTGCTGAGGTTTTTTTATGATATAAAGTTTATTTATTCAGAAACAGAGTAGGTATTATTGTCCTTATTGATATCTGCCATAAATTGATTAGGATCAATTTGTACAGCCTTTACAGGCTTCGAGGTTTCTAAACTATACGTTGGATACGCCCAAGCCCAATCGGCTTTTGTTGTTGCCGACGTTACTTTTTCTCCACGCATTTGACGCAACGGAATGTAAAAATCTTCGGTAGAACCGTCTGTATAAGTTACAGTTAGATCAATAGGCATTGGCATGAGGCCAATACGTTCTAAGGTTACCGTATTTCCATCAACACTTTTAACCGCATAGTCTATGGTGTTGGTCGTTTGACCAAAATCCATTAAATACCAATCCAATTCCATGCCTGATATTTTTTCGGCAGTCCGAATGATATCCATAGGTTTTGGGTGTTTAAACGAAAAATCGGCAAAGTACTTTTTGATGGTTTTCTTTAAATTGTCTTCACCCATTATATAGCCTAGTTGTGCTAAAAACACTTCACCTTTACTATAAGCTGATCTCGAGTACGCCCGATTAACAGCATAGCGATCGGCATGTGTTGTAAGCGGTTGCTCTAAACCAGATTTGGCTAAATTAATATAGCCATTATAACCACCAGTATAAGGATTGGTTCTGTTTGAATTTGTTAAAGCATGCAAAGCTTGGTCTTCAATATAGCTCGTGAAACCTTCATCCATCCACTCATGTTTAGATTCATTACTAGCCAATATAAACTGAAACCAGCTATGTGCCATTTCGTGAGCAGTAACACCAATTAAGCCATTAATGCTGCCTTCACCAACAATAAGTGTACACATTCCATACTCCATACCACCATCGCCACCTTGGATGACAGAATATTGTTTGTATGGATATTTCCCAACATGCTCACTGTAATAGTCCATTAGTCGTGCTGAAATAGGTTGGAGCTTTTTCCAGTTGTCTAATTTTTCTTGAGGCATTGTCTTTTTATAAAAGAAATGAAGCATTGGTCCATTGGCAACTTGTAATCGATCATGAATGTATTCTGGATCTGCTGCCCAAGTAAAGTCATGAACATTAGGCGCTATAAAATGCCAAGTGAGCTTTTTTCCTTTAGTAACAACTTCCTTATCTGTATAACCATGTCCAATGTCTTCGGGGTTTTGTAAGTAACCAGTACCACCAATAGTATAATTTTTGTCAATGGTAATTTTAACATCAAAATTTCCCCACACACCATGAAATTCCCTTGCTATATAAGCGTTAGCATGCCAACCTTCGTCGTCATATTCTGCTAATTTAGGATACCATTGTGCCATAGAGAGGGCAACCCCTTCTTTATTATTACGTCCCGAACGGCGAATTTGAACAGGCACCTGACCATCAAAAACCATATCAAAATCAACAGTTTCGCCTGGTTGAATCGGGGTATTGAGTTTAACCTCTAAAACAGTTCCAGAAAGTTCGTGTGATAGTGTTTTTCCGTTTTGTTTTAACGACTTTACTTTGATATAACCAATTTCATCTGGATTTAATTTCGCAATTCTACTTTCATAGATAGGATTTTCTTTTGTTCCAACATTAGTGGCCATTCTTCCATCTGGATCCTTTATACTTTGTATACGCGCATCCATTTCACTTCCTGGTTGAAACGCATTAAAGTACAAGTGATAAAACACTTTGTCTAAAACATCGGGTGAATTATTTGTGTATTTTATATTTTGAGTGCCCTTAAATTGATAGGATTCTACATCCATATCAATACTCATGGTGTAATCGGCTTGTTGTTGCCAATACCCATCTTTTTTATAGGTAATTGTGTTGTTTTGTGCGATGATTTCCGAAGAAAACAATATCATACAGACACACAATATTGAACCAATTTTAAATCTCATAATACTAAAATTTAATTTATTTAGAATTTGCAACTTGCGATGCCATGATTAATGCGTTATAAGCATTAACAATTTTCCCAGAAGTTGAAATTTCTGAAAGTGTTTTAGCGTCTTTATTTTCACCAACTGTCACTTTTGCTTTTATAGGAAGACCAGAATCCATAAGGATTTTTTTAACCTGAGCAGCAGTTAAACTTGGATATTGCGAACGAATTAAGGCCGCAACACCAGCTACATTTGGAGCGGCCATTGAGGTGCCGCTATTTAAATCGTATTCATTTTCAGGCATGGTTGAATAAATATCACTTCCAGGAGCAAATACATCTACATTTACTTTACCATAGTTTGAAAAACCAGAGACCATATCAGACCCATAATTTTGCGTAAGTGATCCTACAGTAATAAAATTATCTGCAACTTCAGGACCAGTACCAACAGCATCATTTGGGAAGTTTTTAACCACATCAATATCTGCACTATCGTTTCCTGCGGCATGCACAAATAACACATCTTTTTCTGCAGCATACACAATTGCATCTCTTACCCAATCACTATGTGGAGAGAATGATTTCCCAAAACTCGCATTGATGACCTTTGCGCCATTATCTGCAGCATAACGAATAGCTAATGCCACGTCTTTATCGTATTCGTCTCCGTTAGGTGTTGAACGAATGGCCATTATTTCTACGTTATTAGCCACACCATTCATCCCTTTTCCATTATTGCGCTCGGCAGCAATTATTCCAGTAACATGTGTACCATGACTTTCACTTTTTCGAGAGGGTCTAGGATTGTTGTTTCCATAACCAGGTTTATCATTTAAGTCATTTGGATTATCACCTGTTTTACGACCTTTTAAGTTTTTGTTGAGGTTAGCATTTAAACGCTCATTAATACCTTCTAAATCGCCTTTTATTTCTTTTCTGGCTGCAGCTAAAGACTCAATATCGTTGCTATAAATAAATTGAGCCACTTGTTTTGCTCGTCCTAAGGCTTCGTCTTCGGTTTTAATAGCAGCGACTTCTTTTTTTGTGTAATCAGCTTTTCCAAAGTGTGCTTTTAATTTATCATCGGCAGACACTACGGCTTGGTAAATTTGATCGTACTGTGCTTTATAACCAGAATATTTTTCATATTCAGTCTTGTACAAGGCTTCAGCTTCGGCATATCGTGGGTTACTTTTATCTCCAGATGCCAATAATCGTACATATTCTAATTGTTCGTCGTAGGCATCTCCTAAAAAATTCCAACCATGAATATCATCAACATACCCATTATTATCGTCGTCTTTTCCGTTGTTCGGAATTTCATCTTTGTTTGTCCAAAGAACATCATCTAAATCTTCATGGTCTATATCTGTTCCAGAATCAATAACAGCCACAATTACTGTTTGCCCCTTTTTTCCTTTAATGATGTCTTTATAAGCTTTATCGACGCTCATTCCAGGAATGGTGTCTTTTGCCAAATCTAAATGCGACCAAGTGTTTTGCTCTTGTTCGGTAAATTCAGATTCTTTAATAGGTGATGTATCTATATTTTCAACAGGAGTAGAAAGCACGCCTGTTGTTGATCCACAGCTCAACATAATAGTTGAAATGAATATTGAATAGATTACGGGTTTAAATACATTTTTCATAGTCATATTAATTAAAAATATCGTTTGTAGTATAAGTGTCTTTTAGTCGAACACCTTTTTCGGTGTGTTGAACGCTTATAATCTCATTATGAGCATCGTGCTCCAAAAATAAATAGAAATTTTGATCTGCGGCTAGGTTTAAAAAGCGCTCTTTTTCATCTAAAGTTAATAAGGGTCTAGTATCATACCCCATTACAAAAGGTATAGGTAAATGCCCTACTGTAGGCAGTAAATCTGCCATAAAACAAATGGTCTTTCCTTGGTAATGAATCATAGGAATCATTTGTTTTTCGGTATGACCATTAGCAAAAAAAATATCGAAACCTAATGCAGAGTTTTTTAGTATATCAGTTTCTGGGAGTCTGGTGAACTTAAGGTGCCCACTGTCCTCCATAGGTAATATATTTTCTTTTAAAAATGAAGCCTTTTCACGACGATTGGGCTGAGTTGCCCATTTCCAATGGTTTTCGTTACTCCAAAAGTGTGCATTTTGAAAGGCGGGTTCATAGCCAGTTTTGTCTTTATTCCATTGAATACTTCCGCCACAATGATCAAAATGCAAATGAGTCATGAATACATCTGTGATGTCGTTGCGATGAAACCCATATGCTTTTAGCGAGTTATCTATAGAGTCATTACCCCAAAGATGGTAGTAGCCATAAAACTTGTCACTTTGCTTATTTCCCATACCTGTATCGATTAAAATTAATCGGTTTCCATCTTCAATAAGCAAACAGCGTGCCGCTATGTCTATCATGTTGTTGGCATCGGCAGGATTGGTTCTTGTCCATAATGATTTAGGGACAACACCAAACATAGCGCCTCCGTCGAGTTTGAAATTTCCAGCATTAACAGGATATAAATTCATGGATGCAAATTAATAAATAAGATAATGAACACGATAGGTTTTAGCAGTTTATTATGAATTGAATAGTAATGCAATAGCAATACGATATTAACTTATGAGAGTTGTTGTGACGAGTGTCTGGTTTCTAAAATTAAAGAATATCAGATGAAATCACAGATTTTAGTCGTTTTCCAAAATCTAAAAGCGCTTTTATTTCTTTTGTACTTGCTAAACGTTGCTTACTAAAAATAAGTAAACTATTTCCATTAGACTCTATATGATAATATGGATTGCTCTCAAAGAAATGAACTAAATCGTCATTAAAAAACTGTTTAATTGTACCTGTGTTTTCACCTACTAAATGAAAGCGTTTCGAAAAGTCTTGATGTTGTTCAAAGTTAATATCAGAAAACCCAGCTATAGCATATACCTTGTCTATTAAGGTCTCTCTGTCTAATGAGAAAACAGGAATAGACGTATTTAGATCAATGTGTAACATTGATGCTCTTACGACTTCTTTAGCGATAAATTCACCTTCCGAAAACTCGATATCAAACAACTTAAATTGATTGGTGCTATCGATTAACTCATTATAAATATGCTTTGGTTGTTTCGTTTTAAAAAACAAGAAAGGGCTTAAAAAATCGGTGTTTTTATTCTTATCGGCACTATATGAGAGACTGTAATCTTTAGCTATTGTTTCTAGGTTTTCTTGTCTTTTGGTTAGGTTGTATCCAAAGAGTTTAGGTACTGCAGCAAGTTTCCTTAAAGCAAACGGGTGTTTAGAATCGGCATCATGCATGTCTAATCCAATAATATCAAAATGCCCTCCTTTTTTTGCAAATGCACTTTGATAGTTATGAAGGTTTTCCATGACCGTGTGATCAACGAACTCACACATAGAGAAATCTACGATAACATCATTATCTTCTGAAATAGCATCTAATTTTTGTTTCAGTCTATAAAAGTTGGCGAAAGAACAGAAATGCTTGACACTCACATAATAGTTGGATGTTGCGTCTTCTTCTTTAAACATTAAGACATTTGGTTTTACCCAGTGTCTTAAAAATAGTGTTACATTTTTGTTGATGATAAAATGGATGATAACAGTAACAAGTACACCTGCCGAAATCCCAATGATTAACCCAAGTTTTAAGGTTATTAAAAGCGTAACAAAAAAGATAATAAGTTGCTCTTTCCCTACGGAAAAGATCTTTTTAATTAAATCAGGTGACGCCAATTTATAACCTGTATATACAAGAATAGCCATTAGGGCAGGCAAAGGAATTCTTGTCATTTGTGTGCTAAAGAGTACGATAAAAACAACAAGGAAAAAGGCATGAGAAAAGTTAGCCGATCTATTGGTTCCGCCATTATTAACATTTACTGAACTTCTTGCAATAACTGTAACCACATTTAAACCACCTAAAAACCCACTTCCAATAGTTCCTAAACCTAAGGCTTTTAAATCTCTATTAACGTTTGAGCGTCTCTTTTCAGGGTCTAATTTATCTACTGCTTTAATACTTAACAAAGACTCGATACTCGCAATTAGTGTTAACGATATAACACTTCCCCAAAACGCCAAGCCACCAATATTTGCAAAAGAGACTTTTGGTAATTGCGTTGTGATTTCAGAAAATGTAGGAATCGCAGGAACCATATATTCTCTAGCAATTGGGTTGTCTTGATGTAACACCATTTCAAAATAATAGCTAAAGCCTATCGATAAAATAACAATCCACATTGGAGCAGGAATGAGTTGTAAGTATTTGTTTCTTATTTTAGAATAGAAAACCATGATAAACAAGCTTAAAATACCAGCTGCTGCCGCATAAATTAAGCCTGTGTTTTCATAATGTAAAGCATCTTTTATTGTGTAAGGAATTTCGATGAGGTAGCTTATCGGACTATCTCGAACAATTTCATGACCAAACATTATATGAAATTGTTTTCCTAAAATGATAAGCCCAATGGCAGCTAACATACCCTGAATAGCTGATGAGGGGAAAAAATCGGCAAGGTTGCCCATACGTAAAAACCCAAGAAGCATTAGCAAAACTCCCGAACAAATAATAGCAGCATATGCCGCTTCCAACCCTAAAGTACTAATAGCTCCAAGTGTTACAATAACCAAGCCGTTTCCTGGGCCTGTAATCGTTACATGACTACCTCCTAAAATAGAAACAATAACACCTCCAACGATAGCTGTAATAACTCCCGCGATGGCAGGTGCATTACTAGCCATAGCAAGGCCTAAACCTAATGGCAAAGCAATAAGACTTACTACAAACCCTGAAAAGATATTTTTAGGGAGTTGCTTAAAAAAAAGGGCTGTATTGTTTTTCTTTGGCGTCATCTAATTATTAAAACATCAGTTGGTAATTCAGATAAAATATATTCGATATCATGTGGAAATAAACGATCCCAAAAACCAGATTTCATTGGTGCATTCATCACTAATAAGTCGGCTCTTATAAATTGAGCATAATGCCCAATACTATAACCTCTTTTTCCAAAAATAGATTGTGTTTTTGTCTCTAAATCTTTTTTATAGGCATCAGGAACTTCAGAAATAATATTTCTTACACGAGACTCTTCCCTATGTTTAAGACGTTCTTTAACGATTGCCGATTTCCGAAGTGATTTATCATCATCTACGCTAACAGCAACTTCTTGTTTTGTAATTTCTTCTACGATTGTAATGCGCTTAGATCCTAATTTGTGTGACACAAAATAGGCGGTAGAAATTGTCTGTTTTGTTTTCGGGTCATCAAGACCATTAACCACTATGTGTTTACAAGCAATACGCTCTACAGATGGTTTAATGAGTAACAAAATAGAACATTTTGCTTGCCTTGTTATTTTTCTAGCGATAGTTCCTAAATAGTACTGTACAAGATTTTCTTTTTGAAGCGCTCCTAAAATTAAAAGGTCTACTTTTTTTTCTTCGGAAATAGATAGAATAACATCAACAGGGTCTCCTGTTTTAAAAACCATTTCATAGTTGAGGTTTTGATCTATAAAAGGCTGAAGTATATCTAGAAGCTGTTGTTCTTTTTCTTCAGACAATTCGCCAACATGAATAAGCACCAGAGTGCTCTCAAAAAGCAAGGACAATCGTGCCGCTTCATAAATATTAGCCTTCAGGTTGGGAGAAAAAGCAACTCCTACCCCAATGGTATGGAAAATTTTGTCAGTCAAGGGCTATAAAAATCAATTCGGGCGGTAAGGTAATATTTTTTTTGGGCTTACTGAAACAATAAATGCTTACTCGTATTTTTATTGTTTTTGAAGTTGTTAAAATTGATTTACCTTTAGGTTTCAAAATTTTGAATTTATGTTAGAATTAGCAGGAATTATTATCTTAGGAATATTGGCGCAATGGGTAGCTTGGAAATTTAAAATACCAGCAATTTTACCGCTAATTTTAATTGGGCTTTTAGTTGGACCAATTGCAGCCGAATTTTTATCTGGAGATGGCACAAAATGGATTGAGCCTATATGGAATCAAAAGGAAGGGTTGTTTCCTGGAGAAAGCCTATTCTATTTTGTATCTCTTGCCATTAGTATTATTCTTTTTGAAGGCGGACTTACATTAAAATTAAGTGAAATAAAAAATGTTGGTCCAGTAATTACCAAACTCATAACAGTAGGGTCTCTTGTCACCTTTTTTGGTGCTGCAATAGCCGCTCATTTTATATTTAATTTAAGCTGGGAGATTTCGTTCTTATTTTCTGGGTTAATTATTGTTACAGGACCAACAGTAATTACACCTATTTTAAGAAACATTCCTTTAAAGAAAGACATTTCGGCTGTATTAAAATGGGAAGGTATTTTAATTGACCCAATTGGGGCTTTAGTTGCTGTATTAGTGTATGAGTTTATAAGCGTAGATGCAGGTGGAGAATTTACCAAGACTGCACTAATTGAATTTGGAAAAATTGTACTTTTTGGTTCTACATTTGGTTTTACGTTTGCGCATGCATTAAACTTTATATTAAATAAAAAACTAGTGCCACATTATCTTATGAATGTATTTTCATTAGCTGCAGTATTGGGTGTTTTTGTGTTGTCTGATGCATTTGCTCATGAGTCTGGTTTATTGGCAGTTGTAGTTATGGGAATGGTTTTAGGAAATTCAAACTCTCCCTACCTAAAGGACATTTTATACTTCAAAGAGTCTTTAAGTGTACTGCTCATATCAATATTATTTATACTTCTGGCAGCGAATATTAACTTTGATGAACTCTTACTTATTTATAATTGGAAAACAGCATTACTTTTTGCAGCAGTAGTATTTGTAATTAGACCTCTAGGGGTGTTTTTAAGTACACATGGTTCTAAGTTAAAATTAAATGAAAAGCTATTTATAAGTTGGGTTGGTCCTCGTGGTATTGTTGCCGCAGGTATTGCTTCCCTTTTCGGACTTAAATTAGCAAGTAAAGGTGTTACTGGCGCCCAATATATTACACCTTTAGTGTTTATGATTGTGCTTGGTACAGTTTTATTAAATGCAACTACAGCAAGATTATTTGCAAAATGGGTAGGCGTTTTTCTTACTAAATCTAATGGAATACTAATTGTTGGAGCTTCAAAAGTATCCCGCTTATTAGGGCATTACTTAGAGTCAAACGGCAGACATGTAGTACTTATTGATAGCAACGAAAGTAATATCGCAAAAGCTAAAGAATTAGGTTTAGAGGCATTGAGCACTAATATCTATTCAGATACATTAATGGATAATATAGAATTAAATGATGTTGGATATCTTATGGCACTCACAGGAAACACAGATATAAACAAATATGCCATCAATAAGTTTAGTAAACAGTTTGGAGAAAATGGATCGTTTAGATTGGTCTCAAGAGAAGAGGTCTTAGATGAAAACAACATCCCTCATGAAGGGTTATTTTCGCATACCGATGATTATAACTCACTCTCTGAAGTCGCAAAGCGACACCCATCAATACAAGAAATAAGTATTAATGATAAAGAACACTATAACGCATTAATTGATATCACTAACACCAATAAAGACATGATTCCATTGTTTGTTAAAGACGGTGACAATGAGATTCATATTATTTCGTCTTATAATAAGGAAGTGGATACTATTGGTGAAAATTCTAAACTTGTCTATTTAGGAAAACCTTTCGATATAGAAGAGGTGACCCACGAAGAATAAGTATATGGTAAACCCTCGCTTTAAAAGTCAAAAGCAAGGGTTCTCCACAAATTATGATTATCTATAATTAACCATAAATTTTCTTTTCGTTTACTTCTCTTCAGTCATGACTTTATCTAATTCATCAAGAACCCATCTTAATGTCGCAGACACCATGTTGTCTTTATTAATACCTATCCTAAAATTGTCTTGATCAAACTCGGTTCCGTTAGCCTCGAATGTTCTACTCAAATAAGACACCACTGGAACTTCAACACCGAGAGACGCTTTATTGCATAGCCTAATGTTTACACCTGTATATAGGCTAGCTCCATAACCCGTTACATCTTCTTCAAATCCAGAAAAATCACGAGTTCCTGTTTCATAGTAAGCATTGGCACCATAAATAAGTTGCACTTCATTAAATGCTGTTAAGCGATCAAAGTAAGTATACTTAGGACCAACTCTAAAAATACTTTCATCAAAATTATCAGCACTTGCGTTATGATATGTTGCATAAGCTCCTATGTAACCTGCACCATTTGGGTTTTGTCTATCACCTGTGATTCTACGTAAATATTCAGCACCAACACAGAATGATGTTTCACTGTTACCGTCATTATCACTCCACCCAAATCCAGCACTTCCACCAATAGTATTATTTGCCCATGCAACACCTTCATCAAATGTGTCAACAACATCATCGTAGCCAAAATCAACACCACTAGACCACTTAAGCGGAGCATCGTCATCGTGATCTAAGGTAGCTAAATTGTAAAGCCCTTGGGCTTGAATTGTCATAAATCCTCCTAAGCAAAATAGGAGCATGATTAGTTTTAAATTGATTGTTTTCATAATATGTGGTTTTAAAAAATTGATTACTTGCGGTTGCGGTTTCCAAAGGTGTATACCAATGATAATGCGAGAATGTTATTTTTGTTTATTAACCCAAAGGTTGAATCGCTTTTTGTTTCACTACCTTCTGTTTTGATGGTTTGTTCTTCATAAGTCAATACATTGGTTTGAACCATTAAAGACCATCGCGTTGTTAGTAAAATATGGAGTCCAATAATTAATCCGGCAGTTAAGACATTGAGATCATTTTTAAAACCATCATTAAACTTGTTTTTTCCGAAAGCGTATTTTGCAAAAATCCCATACTGCAAAAACACTTGCTGGAACTGTTTTGCTAATAGAGAAACCATGAGTAATTTTAAAGAGACGTTAAGCAAATTGGTGTTTAGGAAATCGCCATTAATACTGCTGTAACCTATTCCAAAAGCGCCATAAAAAGCAGCGTTTTGAACTAATGCCAATCTAAGATAATATTCAGCATGCATACACCATAGAGTCTCTAAATCGGTAAAACCAAACCCCACGCCAAATGCTATCATATTAAGAGCATATGCTACAGCATTTTTTTGAGCTTCGAATTGTGTAATACTTTTAGGTGCATTGGAAATGTCATATTGTATTTCGTCGTCTAGGTTAATTTCATAAGTTCTTAAATCGATGGTTTCAGAAGAAAGAGATAGCGAATTATATTCAGTATTATTTTCAAAGATATTTTGAGCCTCAACTCGTGTTGTTATGCTCGATATAAATAGGAGCAACACCATTGCTAATAAATGCTTGGTTTTCATAATATGTGAATTTTGGTTTAGATTAAAGTTATATGATAGAACACTTCAATGCTCCAAAATGTGATAACTAACACAAAAAACAACATGTTTAACCCAAGGTATTAGGCAATGTTTGCCTTATAGGTTCTGGAAAGGGGGATTTCTATATTGGATTTTAAAAACAGAGATTTACTATTTAATGCATCTATGAAGTTTTTATTTATGACATACGATCGATGTACACGAACGAAATTTGGCGGTAATGCATTAAGAATATCTTTAAGTTTATTTCTATCAATGATGGTCTTGTCGTCTGTAACAAATTCCAAATAATTTCCATCAGATTTTATGTATTTTAATTTATCTAAATAGATCTTAGACTTATTGTTTAGAATAACAGCAATCTCTTCAACTTTTTTAGCAATTTGTTCCTTTTCGTATTCAACGGTTTTAAGTCGCTTTATGGATCCCATCAATTTTTGCCCTAAAAACACCGCAATTAATGTTGCTAATAATGCCAATAAGGTCCATTTCCAGATATTCTTTTCATTGGTGGAAATAAGTAATTCTTTAGCCTGGTTTTCTTGTTTAAGCAACAGGATTTCTTTGGCTTGTTTTTCGGTTTCAAACTTCGAAGTGATTTCGGCAATACGTTCGCGTTCTTCTAATAAATTGAGGGAATCTCTTACTGTATTTATTGTTGTAGAAACTCGTAGCGCATTTTTATAATCGCCTATGTGCTCGTAGGCGCGATATAACAAGTCGTTAATTTTTAGTTTAAACTGTCGCTTCTCAGAATTCTTAAGAGCTTTATTAAGATATTCGATTGCCAAATTGTAGTTTTTTAAATTGAAATAGGCTTCTCCAACATAGGCATAGCTTTTGTCTTTATTAGCCATATAGTTTATGCGATCTTTAATTTTTACAGACTCGAGATTATACTTGATAATGTTTTCATAATCTTGGAGTTCAATATAACTCTGTGCCATATTGTAATAAATAATAGCGGCCAATCTCGAGTTACTTTTATCTTTAATTCCAGAAAGCAGTTTTTCTGACATGATTAACTTTTCTTGTTCGTCATGCGTGGTAGGCAATATGTTTTCTCCTTTTGCCGAATGATTATCTGCTCCAGAAGCTAGGGATTTATTATAAAAATAATCGGCTAAATCATCCCTATTAAGTTTGCTGTAGATAACACCAATTTGTAAATATGCTTTTCGAAGCCCTTTATCAACAGCGCCTTTTTTGTAATGAATTATGGCGTTAAAGTAATGTTCTAGAGCCAAATCATAATTTTCTTTTAGGTACTTTATAGATCCGAAATTATAATAGGTGTCACCTTTTAATCCTTCGGGAAGCGAGTCTAAGTGATTAAAATTGTATTGAAAGAGTTGCTCTGCCTCATCATACTTTTTTTGAACAAGAAGATAGGTGTTTTTATAAACAATAGACCTCGCAATTAAAGTGACATCATTAAGCACAATACTTTTTGCATAGGCGATTTCGGCATAATGCAAAGCACTGTCTTGATTTGTTTTATGAAACTCTTGAGCTTTGTTTAATAATGTTCTTATTTCAGATTTTGGTGTGACTTGAGCCAAACCAAAAAAAGAAACAAAAAGCATAGCGATAAGTATGAAGTTTCCCCAATTCCTCATACCTAAAAATACAAAAACGGAAGTAAAGTTCTTCCGTTGATGGTATAATTTTTATTTTAATGGCTAGTCGTTAAGTTTTAATACAGCCATAAATGCTTGCTGAGGTATTTCGACGTTACCTACTTGACGCATTCGTTTTTTACCTTTTTTCTGCTTTTCTAAAAGTTTACGTTTACGTGAAATATCTCCACCATAACATTTTGCAGTTACATCTTTACGTAGGGCTTTTACAGTTTCACGAGAAATTATTTTTGCACCAATAGCTGCTTGGATTGGAATATCAAACTGTTGTCTTGGTATCAATTCTTTTAACTTTTCACACATTTTTTTACCAATATTATGTGCATTGTCTGCATGAATTAAAGCTGAAAGCGCATCTACTGTTTGTGCATTTAATAAAATATCTAAACGAACAAGTTTAGAGGTTTTCATTCCTATTGGAGAATAATCAAATGATGCATAACCCTTAGATACTGTTTTTAAGCGATCGTAAAAATCGAAGACGATTTCTGCGAGTGGCATTTCAAAAGTTAATTCAACACGTTCTGGGGTGAGATAAGTTTGATTCATAATCATGCCTCGTTTCTCAATACAGAGTGACATCACATTACCAACAAAATCAGCTTTGGTGATAATAGTTGCTTTAATAAAAGGCTCTTCAACACGATTGACTGTTGTAGGTTCTGGTAAATCAGAAGGGTTGTTTACAACAAAAGCTTCGTCTGGGTTTTTATTAGTATACGCATGATACGACACGTTAGGAACTGTTGTAATTACAGTCATATCGAATTCGCGTTCAAGGCGTTCTTGTATAATTTCCATGTGTAGCATTCCCAAGAATCCACAACGAAACCCAAAACCTAAAGCGGCAGAACTTTCTGGTTGGAATACTAAAGATGCATCATTTAATTGTAATTTTTCCATAGAATTCCGAAGTTCTTCGTAATCTTCGGTATCAACGGGATAAATTCCAGCAAACACCATAGGTTTTACATCTTCAAACCCTTCTACGATGTTGGTTGTAGGGTTTTCAAAATCAGTTATGGTATCACCAACTTTTACTTCTTTAGCCGTTTTAATTCCAGTAATCAAATATCCAACATCACCAGCTTTTACAGTTTTCTTTGCAACTTGATTCAGTTTAAGAGTGCCAACTTCATCTGCAAAATATTCTTTACCTGTAGCGACAAACTTAATTTTTTGCCCTTTTTTAATTTCACCATTAAAGACTCTAAAATAGGTTTCAATACCTCTAAAAGTATTGTATACTGAGTCAAAAATCAAGGCTTGTAAGGGCGCGTCTGGATCTCCTTTCGGTGCGGGAACACGTTCAATAATCGCTTTTAAAATATTATCAACACCAAACCCTGTTTTTCCGCTAGCATGAATAACTTCTTCAGGATCACAGCCTAATAAGTCCACGATATCATCTGTTACTTCTTCAGGATTGGCGCTTGGTAAATCAACTTTATTAAGAACAGGAATTATTTCTAAATCATTTTCTAAGGCTAGATATAAGTTAGAAATGGTTTGTGCTTGTATGCTTTGTGCGGCATCTACTATGAGCAGAGCTCCTTCACAGGCAGCGATAGATCTAGACACTTCATAAGAAAAATCAACGTGACCAGGAGTGTCAATAAGATTAAGCACATACTCTTGTCCCTCAAATGTATATTCCATTTGAATGGCATGCGACTTAATTGTAATACCGCGCTCACGCTCTAAGTCCATACTATCTAACAACTGATCTTGTTTTTCGCGAGCGGTTACTGCGCCTGTAAAGTCAAGTAAACGGTCTGCAAGTGTGCTTTTTCCGTGATCTATATGTGCAATAATGCAAAAATTCCTAATGTGCTTCATAACATCCTAATTCATCTCAATAAAGATTTGCAAATATAGTTGATTTATTATGCATAAAACGCTATAAATGTTTACAAAAACCCTAATAAGTGTGGTAAAACCGTAAAAAGGATTTAAAAACAAATGTTATATTGCAGGCAAAACCCTAATTAATTTTGAAAACCCTACTCAATATTTTACTATTATTTGTATGCTCTTTTTTGAGTTATGGGCAGAGTCTATCCGTTTCTGGGATAGTCATTGATGATAAAAACGCACCTATAGAATTTGCAAATGTTATTTTATTAAATGCAGATGAAAGTGAGATTTTAAAGGGAACTTCAACAGATGAAAACGGAACTTTTAATTTCAATAACCTCGAACCTAATACTTATGTTATTAAGGTGAGTTTTATTGGGTTCAATAATTATCAGCAAAAAATTATACTTAATGGTAATTTAGACTTAAGAACGATTCAACTAACAGAAAGTGTAGAGGGTTTAGATGAAGTCAATATTACTGTAAAAAAGCCAACATTAAAACGAGAGGCAGATCGCCTCATTTTCAATGTTGAAAACACAGCTTTAGTAGAAGGAAATATATTAGATGTATTGAAAAGCACACCTAGTGTTTTGGTGCTTGGAGATGAGATAACCGTTAAAAACACCAGCCCAACAGTATATATAAATAATAGAAAAGTACATTTATCATCTGAAGACTTAAACCAATTGCTTGAAGGTTCTTCTGCAAATGCGATAAAATCTGTTGAGGTTATTACAAATCCTTCGGCACGATATGACGCTGAAAGCGGCGTTGTTTTAAATATTATAATGAGTAAAAACCTCATTACTGGTTATAGAGGAAGCATTTCAACGAGATACACACAAGGTGTTTTTCCTAAATATAATGCAGGAACAAGCCATTTTTTCAAAAACAAAAACCTCAGTTTTAATGTAAATTATAATTATGCCAAAAACAAAATAAACAGAGGAGGAGATGAAAGTATTAATTATTTAGATAATGCGAATGCAATAGATGAAAACTGGCGCTCAATTACAAATCGAAATACATGGTCTGAAACTCATAATCTAAATGCCAATTTTGACTATTTTATTAGTGACAATAACACATTGAGCTTATCATCCAATGCATTGTATGTACCGTATTTTAAATATAAAATTGTAAACAACACGACAATTAGAGATAATACGGGGGATTTTTTATCCAGATTTAGTGCAGATAACCTCTCTAGACATGACAAGTACAACTTAGGTTTTGATTTAGATTTTAACCACAATTTTACTAAAGGGCAATTAGCATTTAATGCACATTTCACGGCCTATAATTATCAGAGAGGTCAAGGGGTGGTAAGTGAATTTTTTGATGTTAATGATGATTTTTTAAATAGATCTGCATTTAACACTAATGCCAATCAAGACACCCAAATCTTTACAACTAAATTAGATTACAGTTTACCGTTGAGTGAGAATTCTACGTTCGAAACAGGTATCAAAATGTCTAATATTAAAACAGAAAGCGACATCATGCAATTTGATGTTGATATTAATACAGGAGATGAGACCATAGATATTCAAAATTCGGATGCTTTTGATTATGACGAACGCATTTATGCAGGATACCTCAATTATGCATCAAGTACTGATGATTATAATCTTAATGTTGGTTTGAGGGTAGAACAGACTAATTTAGAGGGACAGTCTCCTTTAACTAGCATCTCTAATACTCAGGATTATTTAGAGTTATTTCCTAACCTGAGTTTTCAGTATAATATTTCAGATGGATATAATGTTTATGCAAATTACAAACGAAGCATTGCTAGACCAAGTTATACTGATTTAAATCCGTTTCGTTTTTTCTTTAATGACAATTATGTAGTCACAGGAAACCCTAATCTAGTTCCGACGTTTTTAGATCATTATGTTGTAGGAGCTACATTGTTTGATTTCTTGACAGTAGAAGCATATTATCAAAATTATGATGGTGCAATTTCTGAAATCCCTAGACAAGATAATGACACAAACATTATTGAATATACTTCAGTTAATTTTGATAAAACAGTTGAATATGGTTTCGATTTTTTAGTCGATTTTAATATTACTGATCACTGGAACACTTATTTTGTAACTTCTTTCTATAATATCGATGAAGAAACCGATTTTGGCAATGGATTTGTGAGCCAAAGCCAATGGTCTAACTATTCTAATATTACGAATACGATTTCATTATTAAAGGATAGAAGTTTAAGTCTATTTTTGGATGTAATATGGATTGGTGAGAACCTTCAGGCGTTCCAAATTGTAGAAGACCGATTGTTTAGTCAGATAGCGATTTCAAAAACAGTTTTTAATAAACAGGGCACTATTACTTTAACAGCAGGAGATTTATTTAATATGCAAGATGAGAAATCGCGAGTGCGGTATCAAAACCAATTTAATTTCACCAATTCAGATCTCGATACGCGTATTGTTACTCTTGGGTTTCGTTATAGATTTGGAAACACTAGGTTAGAAACAAATGAAAGGGCTATTGATCTTGAAGAACGTGATAGATTAAATAAAGAAGGAAATTAACACCTAATTAGTCTTGCCATTCTGCAATAAATAAATTAGTATCTCTCCCACCACCATTATTGCGATTGGATGAAAACGCTAAATACTTTCCGTCATTAGAAAACACAGGAAATGCATCAAACGTCTCACCATGCGTTACGCGTTCCAGGTTTTTGCCATCAAGATCTATTAAATAGAGATTAAATGGAAAACCACGCTCTGCCTCAAAATTAGAAGAGAAAAGAATTTTCTCCCCAGACGGATGAAAAAACGGACTCCAATTGGCATTCCCCAAATCTGTTAATTGTCTCAAATCACTACCATCTGCATTACAGATGTAAAGCTCCATTTCTGTAGGCTCTACTAAACCTTCGGCAAGTAAATCTTTATAGGCTTTAATTTCTTCTTCAGTTTTTGGGCGTGATGAACGGAAAATTAATTTTGTCCCATCTGGCGAAAAGAAAGCGCCACCATCATAACCTAATTCGTTGGTAATTTGTTTAACATCACTACCATCAATATTCATAGTATACAATTCTAAATCACCACTTCTTGTTGAGGTAAAGACTATTTTGTCACCTTTTGGAGATACGGTTGGTTCTGCATCATAGCCAACTTCATTGGTTAATTGTTTTACAATGTTACCTTCTAAATCTGCAACAAAAATGTCATAACTATCATAGATAGGCCAGATGTATTTTCCGTTCTTGCGCAAAGGTGTATCAGGGCAGGCTTCATCACCAAGATGCGTAGAAGCGTAAATGATGTGCTTGTTGTCAGGCAAAAAATAAGAACATGTTGTACGCCCCTTTCCTGTACTTACCATGGGAGGCACAATACTATCCATAAATGTTTCATTTGCATTCATCAGGAACATTTGATCACAACCAACTCCCCATGCCTTGTTATTAGATTGAAATATAATTTGTTTGTCATCAAAACTCCAGTAAGCCTCTGCATTATCTCCTCCAAACGTAACTTGTCTAATAGACTTAAAGTGCTTTTCTCCTGGGTATATTAAAGAATCTTTTGTGGTTTCAACAACTTGAATTTGTGTTTCTTTCTGAGCTTCTGGAGCCGTTTTTGAATCACTTTTACAATTAAAAAGTAAAACACCTAAGATTAGAATATATGCGTATTTCATCTGATAAATATTAACTAAATTTGTGTAAAATTAAGATATATAGCTATGAAAAACCTAATTGTGGTTCTTTTTTTGATGGTTTTGTTCTCCTGTAAAACAGATTCTAAAGAGGAAACCAGAACGATTTCTATTGAAGAGGATGTTGTTTTTTTGGCATCTGATGAACTTGAAGGAAGACAAACAGGAACCGACGGTGAAAAAGCTGCTGCCAACTACATAGCAGAACGCTTTAAAAACTTAGGACTACAGGCTAAGGGAACAAATGGTTATTTTCAAGCCTTCTCATTTAAGCCTCAAACAGATCCGCATCAGAAAGTTAACTATACTGTAAAGGATGGTGATAGTACTATTACAGGAACAAATGTTATTGGGTTTTTAGATAATAATGCCGAGAACACTATTATCATTGGGGCACATTACGATCACTTAGGCTATGGAGCAGAAGGGTCATTATATAGAGGAGAAACGCAAGAAATCCATAATGGCGCAGATGACAATGCAAGTGGTGTTGCTGTAATGTTAAGCCTTGCCAAGAAGTTGGCAACAACTAATTCTGGAAACAATTACTTATTCATGGCATTCTCTGGAGAGGAAATGGGCTTGTTGGGCTCTAATTATTTTACAAAAAATGCTACGATAGATTTATCCAAAGCAAACTACATGATTAACATGGATATGGTGGGACGATTGAAGCAAGATAGTACGTTAGCTGTCTATGGTGTTGGAACATCACCAATTTTAAAACATGTAATTAAGGCAAATAACTCTAAGTTTAAGATCATTGAAAATGAATCTGGTGTGGGCCCAAGTGATCATACCTCTTTTTACAATAGCGATATTCCCGTAATGCACTTCTTTACAGGCCAACACGAAGATTACCATAAGCCCGGTGATGACACACCGAAACTTAACTATGAAGGGATGGATATGATATCAAGCTATATTTTCGAGATCATTTCAGACCTTGATGACAATGGAAAATTACCGTTCAGAACAACAAAAAATGAAAGCGACGACGTGCCTGTGTTTAAAGTTGCTTTAGGTGTGATTCCCGATTATTTGTTCGACGGAAAAGGGATGCGGATTGATGGTATTACAGAAGATAAAGCTGCTCATAAAGCAGGTCTCGAAAAAGGTGACATTGTTATTAAACTAGGGGATAGTTTGGTGACCAATATGAATAGTTATATGCGCGCACTTTCGAGTTTTGAAGAAGGAGATAAAACGAAAGTTGTTGTGAAACGTGGCGACATTGAAGTTGAAAGAGATATCGAATTTCAAAAGTTTTAAGTGCTAAAAACCAAGAACGATTTTATTAATAAAATTCACTTGATCATTTCGGTGGTCATTGTTATTCCTGTAGCAATTATATATGCTTTTTTCCCTGAGACTCAATTTGAATTGTTACCTAAAACGATTGATGAGCATAATTTTTATAAGGCTATTACAGGACTTTATTTAGGGTTTTCAATGTTGTGGATTATAGGTTTAACTAACACCAAATATCTTAAAACAGCACTAATTACTAATGTTATTTTTATGCTTGGCCTTGGCTTTGGAAGATTGCTTAGTATTAGTATAGATGGCTTTCCAACCTCAGGTTATATCTTTGGAACAGTTGCCGAATTAGGTCTTGGCATTTATGGACTCTGGGTTTTAAAAAGAGAAGCGCTTGACTAAAACTTAAAAAGCTGTAATTTTGCGCAAAACAAAATAATTTTGGTAAAGATAGGTGACATAGAACTTCCTGATTTTCCATTGCTTTTAGCTCCAATGGAAGATGTAAGCGACCCGCCGTTTCGTGCTTTGTGCAAGGAGCAAGGTGCCGATGTGGTCTATACAGAGTTTATTTCGAGTGAAGGTTTAATTCGTGATGCTGCGAAAAGTGTTATGAAACTTGATATCTATGAAAAAGAACGTCCTGTTGGTATTCAAATCTTTGGAGCCAATATGGACAGTATGCTTCAAACTATTGATATTGTTGAAAAATCGAATCCAGATATAATTGATATCAATTTTGGGTGTCCTGTAAAGAAAGTTGTGAGTAAGGGAGCAGGAGCAGGGATACTAAAAGATATTTGTCTTATGGAAAGTTTAACTGCCGAAATGGTTAAACGAACGAAACTTCCTGTAACAGTAAAAACGCGACTGGGCTGGGACCATGATTCTATTAAAATTGTTGAAGTAGCAGAGCGCCTTCAAGATGTAGGTTGCAAGGCTATTTCAATTCATGGACGAACGCGTGCTCAAATGTATAAAGGAGAAGCCAATTGGAAACCAATTGCTGAGGTGAAAAATAATCCAAGAATGCATATTCCTGTATTTGGAAATGGCGATGTAGATTCACCAGAAAAAGCCGCACTTATGCGCGATAGTTTTGGTTTAGACGGTTGTATGATTGGTCGTGCGACAATTGGAAACCCTTGGTTTTTTAAACAAGTCAAACACTTTTTTGAAACAGGGACTCATTTAGCGCCTATATCAATGGCAGAACGTGTTGAAGCCGCAAGACGACACCTACAAATGTCTATCGATTGGAAAGGAGAAAAACTTGGTGTTTTTGAAACAAGACGTCACTATACCAATTACTTTAAGGGTATTCCAAATTTTAAGGAATATAGAATGAAAATGGTGACTAGCGATGACTCAAAAGATGTATTTGCTGCTTTTGATGAGGTTCTAGAAAAGTTTGGTAGTCATCAATTTATATAACTTATCCTTTTACTAAATCTTTGGTAATGCGTTGAGATGCTAACTTCGAAGCCAAAACTCCTAAGACTAAAATGGTAAGAATCACTACAATAAAGTTGATGATTTTTAACTCAACAGGATACGCCAATGATGGTGTAAGCATAATGAGTTCAAATTGTTTTTGAAGAAATACAATAACAAATCCCAGAGATAAGCCTATTATTCCTGCTAGAATTGTCATTAAACTTCCTTGTAAAAAGAAAATACGCCTGATGTCTTTTGTCGTTGTTCCAAGATTAAACAACGTATGAATAGATTCCCGTTTATCTAAGATCATCATAATTAGCGCACCAATAACATTAAATAGAGCAATGATAATCACCAAAGTAAAAATAAGGTAAACCGCTACATTTTCGGTATTGAGCATTTTATAAAGCGCATCATTAAGTTGCGCTCTATTCTTAACGTCAATTTTAGTTCCTAATGCGTTTTTTAATGCTTCTGAAACTACAGTTTGGTCGGCTTCCTCTGTTAATTTAAACTCCAGAGACGATACTTGGTCTTCAGCATAATTCAATAAATACCTAGCGGTTTCAATATTAGAAAAAATATACTCGTTGTTCAATTCTTCGTTAATATCAAGGATACCAACATTATAGGCATTTACAGAAGTGAAAGCTCCAGTTACTGAAGTGATTTGTCCTTTTCCAGGTTTAGGCACGTAAATTTTTTGATGCCTTGTTAAATCTAATGTGCCATATGAGAGTTTTCGAGAAACGCCACCACCAGATACAATTTGATCAGTGCCTCGTTCGAGCCAATTTCCGTAGTAAATCATTGAGTCTATAGATGTAACTGTTGTGAAGTTTTCATCTACACCTTTTAAAGTTACGATTTGATGTTTGTTGTCAAACTCTAAGACAACGCGTTCTTCAATAATTTTTGAATACCCCAAAACCCCATCAATAGATTGAATGGCGAGTGCATCGTTTTCTGAAAGTATAAACGACTTGCCCTTAGAGGGGATAACTTTTAGATCTGGATCAACAAAGGATGAAAACTCTAAACTAAAGTTCTTTAGTCCAGCAAAACCAGAAAGCACTATAAACAAAGCTGCAGAGGCAATTACCGTTCCTGAAGCGGCAATAATAGTCATAATGTTTATAGAATTATTGCTGCTTTTTGAAAACAGATATCGTTTTGCTATGTAAAGTGAAAAGTTTATAATAAAAGGTGTTTTGAAGGTTTTGAAAACCCAATTATTTTTTCTTTCGTTTATCTAACAAATCTTGGTCTTTAATTGGGTTGTCTTCTCCTTTAAGTGAACGCTCTATACCTTCAATATAGTCTAAGGAGTCATCAATAAAAAATTCGAGGTTTGGCATTCGACGTAATTGATGTTTGGTGCGTTGAGCCAATTCATGTCGAATTAATGGTGTGTTAGAACGAATACCCTCAAGTAATGCTTGGGCTTCTTTGTTTGGGAAAATGCTCAAATATACTTTTGCGATGGATAAATCTGTTGTAACGCTTACCTTGCTTACCGAAATAATAACGCCTCTCAAGCCACCATCTATTGCTGCTTTTTGTAATACCTCGGCTAAATCTTGTTGGAGAATACCTCCTATTTTTTTCTGTCTTTGTGTTTCTTCCATAGTTACTATAATAAGTAATCATCTGCAAAAGTAGATGATATTTAAGGATTATCTTATTTTTGATGGCAAAATTCATACCTTATTATAAGATTTCCGTTTTAAAAGGAAACCCAAAATACATTTACATGAAGAAAATTGAACATATCGGAATTGCCGTAAAAGACCTCGAAGCGTCTAATGCATTGTTTGCTTCACTCTTTGGAAAGAAGCATTACAAGATTGAAGCCGTAGAGAGCGAAGGCGTTATGACGTCGTTTTTTAAAACAGGACCGAATAAAATAGAGCTATTACAAGCCACTAATGAAGACAGTCCGATAGCAAAATTTATTGAGAAGAAAGGTGAAGGAATCCATCATATTGCCTTTGCAGTAAAAGATATAGAGAAGGAAATCGAACGTTTAAAAGGCGAAGGATTTAAAATGATACACGAAAAACCAAAGAAAGGCGCCGATAATAAATTGATTGCATTTTTACACCCAAAAGCGACAAATGGCGTTCTCATTGAGTTGTGTCAGGATATTGACTAAGAATATTGATACAAATTTCTTGCAGTCTTTGAAAATATGTAGTAATATTGCACCCTTATTGGTCCCATAGCTCAGTTGGTTAGAGCACCTGACTCATAATCAGGTGGTCCTTGGTTCGAGCCCAAGTGGGACCACACTTAAAACCCTTCATTGCGAAGGGTTTTTTGTTTCGTATCCAATTACATTTAGATACTTTTATTTATGAGGGACTTTTAATAAATCGTAAATAAACGCCAATTAATATAACTTCTACTAAAATAAATAGGATAACCATAACACTTTAAAATTTTAGACTTATATATAAAACAGGCTGTTAAGAGAAAACCCTAAAAAATCGTTTAGTTTTAACAAATTTGATGACGATTTCAATTCATGTCTATCCCATGAGATTTTAAGATGTTTTGAAATTCTTTGTTCGTTTGAAGGTGATCAAAAAACTCATCATATTCTCTTTTTAAAGTTCTTGTTTGCTTATTTCTTATCGTATCTAAATGAAAAAAGACACTGTCATTATTTTTTAATGCAGAATACACAACAGCCAATTGATGACTTTTCTCTCCAGGATGTGCATTTTTACGAATAGAATCTATTGTACGATAGGCCTTAAGGGTGTCACCAGTTTTAACATAACAATAGCCCAGAAAACGATTGAATACGTTTTCTACTTTTACAATTTCTTCGAGATATGGAATTGCCTTCTTAAATTTTTTTTGATCCATAAATAATCTAAAATAAGACCTGTTGATGACAAATTGATTGCTGTCATCATCTCTATTTTGAATTTTATCCATAATTGTTTCAGCGCGCTCATATTCTTCATTTGCTAATAAAGCATTAAAGTAACTATTGGCTGTTGGAAAAGATAAAGGGTCTAAGCGATAAGCGATTTCGGCTTGCTCTAATTGTTTTTTATACTGTCCAGTGTAAAAGAAATATGTAGAATATTGGTGTCTGGCAGTTAGATCATTAGGTGATAGTTTGATGGCTCTTTTAAAGGCTATTTCGGCAGCATCATGGTTTCCTTCAATATTATTTATTAAGCCTTTTACAGAATATATTCTTGAAATCTTATCATTTATTTTTTCTGCTTTATCTAAATAATCTTTTGCCAAATTAGAGGCTTCAACGGGATCTCTTCGGGAGTAGTAAGTTTCTAAATATATGGAATTGGCGATTTCGGCATAAGCTAAAGCGTAATTAGGATCTAAGGCAATAGCTTCCTTATACAATAAGATACTCTTGGCTAAGCTCTCAGTATTGCGTTTATCCGCTTCATTTCTCCCTTCTAAAAACAACTTGTAGGCGTCTATGTTTTGAGTTGGAATAACAGCCAAACCTTGAGCTTCCTCAAAAGATAAATTAATTTCTAGGGCATCTACAATTTCTTTAGAAACCTCTGTTTGTAGGCTAAATATATTGGTTAAGGTTTTGTCGTAATTTTCGGCCCATAAATGTTCATCTGAAACGGCATCAATGAGCTGAGCAACGATTCTAATGTCATTACCATATTTTCTTATACTTCCTTCTAAAATATAAGACACTCCTAGTTCTTTTGCAATTTCAGGAATGGTCTTTTTAGTATTCTTGTACTGCATTACAGAAGTTCTAGAAATCACGTGCAAATCCTTAATTTTAGACAATTGTGTTAAAATATCTTCAGTAATCCCGTCTCTAAAAATTTCGGCGTCAGATTCAGCGCTTAAATTTTCAAATGGTAAAACAGCAATAGATAGTGCTTTAGAGTTTCCATGAGCAGTATTAAAATGTTGAAAAGCAAATACACCTGCGATTGTAAGGGCTATAAGAAGCATCGCAATTATCAACCATTTAGTTTTGGAGTTTGATGATGAATTTGTGGCAGAAGACCCTTTTAACTTGCCTTTGACATCCTCAGGTTTTGGAACCACTAAGTTGTCATTGGATATAGCAAATATCGGCATTGCGCCATCAACATTTTTTAATTCATAAGCATCTAAAAATTGAGCGTCTATGTCTTGATGACTTCTAATTTGATCGTGAACTTTATCTGAAATTAGAACACTTCCAGCAACAGCACAAGATTCTACGCGAGATGCTACGTTAACGGCATCGCCAATAATGTCCTCATCAGAATAGATAATATCTCCAACATGAATCCCAATCCGAACAGGAATTTTAGGATCTTCTAAAAAGGCTTTTTGTAATTCTATAGCGCATTTCACAGCTTCAACACTACTCGTAAAAATACTTAAGGTGCCATCTCCAAAATACTGAATAATCTTACCATGAAATGCATCTGTAGTCATTTCAAATGTACTGCGATGTCTGTCTCTAATATTCAGAGCCTCTTTTTCATCGCGCTGCATTAAAGCTGTGTAGTCTTCAATGTCTGTAAACATTATGGCGGCCAAAAGCCTTTGCTGTGACATTTATGGATTAATTACGTTAGGTGCTACTAAGTTAATTAAAATTGTTTTGTCATGAGACCAATGCACATTTCTGAAATAATAATTAATATCTTTAACTAGAAATTTATCAAAAAATGCCAGAGCTTAATCTCGTTAATTTTTTATCCAAAGTCTCATTCTTCTCAGAGGTATCAAAAAAATCTCTAAAGAATTTAGTTGCGAACTCTACTGAGGAATCTTTTAGAAAAAATGAAATCATTATAGCTAAAGAAACTATTGGTGATGCTATGTATGTTATTATTAACGGCACAGTTAAAGTTCATGATAACGATCATCAATATGACACCTTGTTGCAAGGAGAATGCTTTGGCGAATACGCCTTGATAGATAACAAAAAACGATCGGCATCTGTAACCACAATAGAGCGTACAAAGGTTCTTAAAATTGAACGTATAGATTTTCTAAATTTGATGACCGAAGATGGCGGGTTTGCACAGGGCATTTTGGCTGTTATGATTAAGCGGCATAGAGAATTGGATGCTATTCAAGAACGGTTAGCAAGGTCTAAACTGGAACTTGAATTAGAGAGCTCTAGAACAACCGGACTCGTGCAAGGCGCTATGGATGCTATTATCATGTTTGACAGTAATTTTAGAATTGTTCTTACAAACCCATCGGCGAATAAATTACTTGAAAATGATGATACACTACAGCGCAATGTGCTTTATTTTTTTGATGAAGATAGCGCTGAGGTCATCGAATCACTAATAGATGAAGCTCAGCACAATAAAGCAAAAACCATTAATAATTACATTCCAAATATTGTAAAAGTTATAGGGTCTAATGAAACTGAAACCTTAAATGAAGGAACTATTAGTAAGTTTGGAAATGAAACTGAAACGTTCTACACGCTTATTCTTAGGAATATAGAAGAACGATTAGATGCCGAAAACCAAATTAATTTTTTAACCAATCAAACAGAATATCTCAATAAAGAGATTAAGGAACTTACAAGCGGTTATGGCATTATTGCCGAGGATGTAAAAATGCAAAATGTTTTAAGTCTTATTAAGCATGTAGCTCCTACAGATGCCACAGTCTTAATAAATGGAGAAACAGGAACAGGGAAAGAGCTTGTATCTAGAGCTATCCATGAAGCTAGTAATAGAAATGACAAACCTCTAATACGTATAAATTGCGGGGCCATTCCAGCGAATCTTATTGAAAGTGAATTATTCGGACATAAAAAAGGAGCGTTTACTGGAGCGACAGCAGATAGGAAAGGACGTTTTTTATTGGCCGATCAAGGCACAATATTTTTAGATGAAATAGGTGAAATGCCTATAGATTTACAACCTAAATTGCTACGTGTTATTCAAGAAGGAGAATTTGATCCTGTTGGAAGCTCTGAGACGGTTAAGGTTAATGTCAGGATTATTGCTGCGACACACAGAGATTTATTACAACACGCCAACGACGGTAAATTTAGAGAAGATTTGTATTATCGTCTTAATGTATTTCCAATTGAAGTACCAGCCTTAAGAGATCGTGGTAATGATATCTCTTTGATAGCAAATGAAATGATACGTCATTTTTCAAAGAAATTGAATAAAAATATTGTAGATCTAACAGAGGCAGACAAGTCTTTATTAATGTCATATCAATGGCCAGGCAATGTTCGAGAACTTCAAAACTTAATCGAACGTGCTATAATCATCTCTAAAGACGATAGAATTAATATTAAGGAGGTGATTCCAAATGAGATGTCTTTTAGTAATGCGCAACAAGACCCTATACGGGAGAAAATTTATACTTCAAAAGAGTTGTCTAATTTAGAAAAAGAGAACATTTTAAAAGCTCTAAAACAAACACGCTGGAAAATTTCAGGAACACATGGCGCTGCCGAACTACTTCAACTTCCTGCGACCACATTGGCATCAAAAATCAAGGCTTTTGGTTTAGAACGCCCTATATAATTCACGAAATATCGTAAAAATAAAAACGAAATATCGTTAATTAACGAGTTTGCGTTTACAGAAACATAATACAAATTAGTTGTAAATTGTTGATTATCAATATTTTATAATGTTTGGCATGACGTTGGCTTTAAACCAGTCAAATTAAAATGTTTAACAAATAAAATTTAAAACAATGATTACAACAGCAAACATTAAAAACGGAGTAAATGTAGACCAATTAGTAGACACTATTGGAGCAGTTCAAACCAATCCAGAATTGGCAAAATTTCAATTTAGATCTAAAAATGATTGGATTACAGGAGGACATTGCGTGTCTAGTATTAAAGGATTTTACGGTGTTGGCGCCGAAGATGAATCTCGCCAAGAAACATTCACTATGGAGTGCGATCATCCAAACGTATTATTAGGTAATGACAAAGCACCAACACCACCAGAAGTAGTATTACACGCTTTAGGATCTTGCCTTACAGCAGCAATGACTTATCATGCTGCGGCCAATGGAGTTGATATTGAAAGTGCAACATCTACTTTAGAAGGTGGATGCGATTTACATGGTTTCCTAGGATTGGACCCAGAGGTACGTAAAGGTTTTGATGGTATCAAAATGGTACTTAAAGTAAAGTCTGATGCATCTGCAGAGCAATTAGAAAATTTCGCAAAATTCTCACCTGTATTTGATATGCTTTCAAATCCAACTCCAGTTTCAATAGAAATTGTAAAGTAACAACAGTTTAAAAAGGCTGTTTTCACATAAACAGCCTTTTTAAATGTCAAAAAACAGAAAAATGACAACTATAAAATTAATGCCATCATTGGCTTCAAATATGGAGAACCTTTACACAGGCAGATTGTATTCGTGTGTAAAATCTTCTCGAGGAGAAAAGTGGCACAGTAGAAGACGATTTAAAAAATGAGCATCACAACACATTAAAAAAGGATTATTGATACGTTGATAGTCCTTTTTTTAACGGCAATTTTATACCAACAATGAAAACAAAATCACAACAAATTATTACAGCAAATCAAGCTGTAGCCCATATAGCTTACAAAACCAACGAAGTGTTTCCTATATATCCAATTACACCCTCTTCTGAAATGGCAGAATTGGTTGAAGAATGGAACGCAAAAAAACAAACAAATAATTTTGGGACATGCCCTACGGTTTTTGAAATGCAAAGTGAGGCTGGTGTTGCTGGCGCTATGCATGGCGCTCTCCAAACGGGCTCATTAACATCAACATTTACAGCATCCCAAGGTTTGTTGTTGATGTTACCTAACATGTATAAAATTGCTGGTGAATTAACACCAAACGTGATCCATGTTGCTACAAGAAGTATTGCCACACATGCGTTGTCTATTTTTGGCGACCACAGCGATGTTATGGCTGTAAGAAGTTCAGGCTATGCTATGCTTGGCGCATCATCTGTTCAAGAGGCGCATGATTTTGCCTTAATTTCCCAAGCCGCTACATTAGCGTCTAGAGTTCCTTTTGTTCATTTTTTTGACGGTTTTAGAACGTCTCACGAAACAGCTAAAATTGAAATAATCCCGAATGAAACAATTTCTAAAATGATGAATTCTAATCAAATTGATTCGCATCGGAACAGAGCCTTAAACCCTAATAACCCTATTTTGAGAGGCGCCTCTCAAGGTTCCGATGTGTTTTTTGAAAGTAGAGAAGCAATTAATACGTTTTATAATGCATGTCCTAATAGCGTTCAAACTGAAATGGATAAATTCGGTAAACTCACAGGAAGAGCATACCAATTATTTGATTATGTAGGCCACCCAAAAGCGGAACAGGTTATCGTAACAATGGCATCATCTACAGAAACAGTCGAGAAAACGATAAAACAATTAAATAGTGCAGGAGAAAAATACGGATTAATAAAAGTGAGATTGTTCAGACCTTTTAGTACAAAACACCTTATTAAGTCTCTACCGTCAAGCTGCAAGTCAATTGCGGTTTTAGATCGAACAAAAGAACCTGGAGCTTCTGGGGAGCCACTTTTTTTAGATGTCTGTCAGTCGCTTTTAGAAGCATTCCAAAATAAAGAACTGCAAGAACTTCCTAAAATTGTTGGAGGACGTTACGGGTTGTCTTCAAAAGAGTTCACACCAGCCATGGTTAAATCAATCTATAACAATTTAAAAAAGACATCTCCAAAGCATAACTTTACCGTTGGTATTTCAGATGATATCACAGGCTTGAGTTTATCAATCGACCATGATTTTATATTAGAAACAAAGGCTTTTGAAGCCATATTCTATAGTAAAAAACCAAACTCAGAGGACAACGAACTCACACCTTTATCACACTTAATTGGTGCTAATAAAACAAACTACGTTCAAACATATACCGAACTAGACTATAAAAAATCACAATCAAGACTGGTTAATCACTTTCGTATTGATGCCGCTCCCATCAAGGCACCATATCTAATTTCTGATGCTGATTTTATCGCTTGCCAAAATGCACACTTCACCGAAAAAGACAACGCATTACAACGCATAAAACCTCAAGGGACATTGCTAGTTAATTCTTCACAATCGTCTAAGTCTTTTTGGCAATCGCTTTCAGCAAAGACACAAGAAACAATTGTTAATAAGGATATCGTATTATATATAGTAAACCTCAAAAACTTAAAGCCAAGCTATAGCGTAGGAACTTCTAAAGTTTCAGCATTTGATGCTTGCTTCTTGTTTTTAAATGCAGGTTTTGTCTATTCCAATAATTTGGCTCAGTTAATGACAAAAATTATAAAAGTAGATACGTCAAATCAAACTAATTTTTCCGTTGAGAAAACAGATTTTCATAAAGAACAATCGTCTACGCTTTTCAGAAAATTACTTAACGGCAAAGATGATGTCATTTTAGTTAGTGATGTTCCTTATGATGGTACGTTTCAAACCAACACCTCTATATATAACACCAAGAGAGATGCTGAAATGATAGCCCAATGGAATCCAGATGCATGTATTCAATGTGGCGCTTGCAGCATGGCTTGTCCGCTAGGCGCACTCCGCATGAAAGTGTTTAATAATGAAGCCTTAGAAAAAGCACCATTGGGTTTTGAAGCTATAACTTCGGAAGTCTTTGATCTTATGAACCTTAGTATTCAAATCAATAACGATCAATGTAACGGATGTAATAATTGTGTTGAGGTTTGTGATGTTGATGCTATTCAGCTAGAGACGAAAAGAAATAAGGCAAATAACAGTTGGAGCTATTTTAAAACCTTACCAGAATTTGATCGAACAAAAATAGATGTGACTAAAGTAAATGAGCAGCAATTGCAAGAGCCGTTATTTAAATATGCTACAGGAGATGATGGCTGTGGTGAAGCACCTTATTTGAAATTATTGTCTCAATTATTTGGAGACCGCCTACTGGTAGCAAACGCTACAGGAGCGAGTTCTATTTTTGGTGGTGCTTTACCAACAACGCCTTGGTCTAAAACAATACATGGAAAAGGGCCAGCTTGGTCTAATTCTTTGTTTGAAGATAATGCCGAATTTGGTTTAGGCTTTAGATTGTCATTAGATCATCAGGAAAGTGAAGCTAAACGATTACTTAAAGGCATGATGAATACTATTGATTTTGATTTGGTCCATGATATTATTTCAGCTAGTCAGCACACTGAAATTGAGATTATTCAACAAAGAAAACGTGTAAAACTGCTAAAGACTATTTTGAGTTCCATAAACACTAACGAGGCAGATACCCTTTTAAAAGTTGCCGATAGTTTGGTTAAAAAAAGTGTGTGGTGTGTTGGTGGCGATGGTTGGGCCTATGATATTGGCTTTGGAGGTTTAGACCATGTTATAGCATCTGGAAAAAATGTGAATATCCTAATTTTAGATAATGAAGTGTATTCTAATACAGGTGGGCAAATGTCTAAAGCGACACCATTTGGAGCTAAAGCGAAATTTGGTTTTAGTGGAAAAGTGAAACAGAAAAAAGACTTGGGTTTAATGGCAATGACCTATAATGATGTTTATGTAGCATCTGTAGCTATTGGAGCCAATCAGGAACAAACACTTAAAGCGTTTATCGAAGCTGAAAATTATGATGGCCCTTCAATAATTATTGCTTACTCACATAGTAAATCTCATGGTATTGATATGAAAAATCCAAACCAATATCACAAGGCAGCAGTGAATTCTGGACAGTGGTTATTATATAGAAACGATCCAAGACGTATTACTGAAAATTTAAACACATTACAATTGGATTCCGATTTGCCAAATATGAGAATTCAAGATTATTTAAAAATGGAAGGTCGTTTTTCTACATTGTTTAATAGAGACCCAAAACAATTTGATGCTATAATGCAATACATTCAAAAACAAGTAGACCTTAGGTTCGATACGTATATGGCTAAGGCATATGCAGCGCCAGTTAATAGAAACAAATTACGTCGTAACCATAGTATGAAACAGCAGCTAGCTTATGGGAGTTAATCCCATTTGTTTTCGAAACGAATTAAAGAGACCTTATTAAATAATAAGGTTTTTTTTTATTCCCATCCCATTTTCTAAACGAATTCTAAACAACTCTTAACGAATTCTAGAAGCACCCAAATTTAGGTGTAATGCCAACATATCTTTGAAGTATCAAACAAGTATAAACCCATAAAACAGAATACTATGAAAACTTTAAAGCACACCCAAACAGAAAACAAAACACAATCCAGAGTCTCTAAACTCTTTCAAGCAATTATGATTTTAGCAATGTTATTTATCGCTTCAGATATCTATGCGCAAACCAATGAAGTAGAATTTGATGTTTACACCAATTCTGCAGCCAATGCAACCCAATATTTACTTGGTGATGATGTTGCCTTGAGAGATTGCGCCTCGGTACACTGTGAAAAACTAACAACCGTAAATATTGGTACTCGCGTAAGATTGTTAGCGAAAAGTGAAAACGCACAAACCATTAACGGCGTAAAAAGCAGATTTTATAAAATAAAAATGGGACCTCAAGTAGGTTGGATCTGGGGAGGACTCATTTCACAAAAAACAATGGTAAGCCAAATGAACCCTGAAATTAAATTTGTCTTTGGTGAAGCAGGAGTAGATTATAAAGGATACAAACGCTTTCAATTAAGAGCAGTGAGAAATGGTGTTGAGATTGATAAAATATTTTTGAAGTCTGAAACATTAAGCCATGAATTGGTAAGTATGTTAGACAAGCAAGACAACAAATATGGTACAGATGTTATTACATTATGTAGTAATGAAGGTGAAAGCTGCGATACAACAGAGAGTAAATCATATGTTGTATTTAAAAACAACAAGCTAGCGCAAACCACAACTTTGGTAGCCTTAGAAAAAGTTAAATTTCAAAAAGCGAATTATGCTTTCTCTTGTGAACTTGATAATGAAAAATAAAATTAGTTGATGTTGTGATTCATGTTTTTAGCGCTGTACCTCTTTTTAGAGTACAGCGCTTTTAGGCGTTTCATAAAATTGTATATACTTCAATTACAAAAACTCCGTTCAAAATTGTAAGTTGCATAAAATCTTAAACTCAGGGTTGAAATTTAAAATAACACATATAACAATCGTACTTTTCTTGAGCATGTTCTTCGTTGGAAATGCTCAAAACAAGCAATTGCGAGCGTTTACTTTAGAAGATGGATTGCCGCAGTCTCAAGTCTATGCCATGACCCAAGATAGTAAAGGGTATTTATGGTTAGGTACTCAAGGTGGCGGGTTGGCGCGTTTTGATGGTAATGATTTTAGAGTGTTTAATGAGGCCAACGGATTGCTATCTAATTATATAAATGCGCTTTTAACACAAAACAACACACTATACATTGGAACAAAACGCGGACTTAGTATTAAGCATAAATCTAAGTTTACAAATATTGAAACGCCCGAAATAAATAAGATCTCTCTCATAAAAAATGACCTATTTGTATTAACACATCAAGGGATATATAAGGTTAAAGAAAATAAAACGGTAGAAAAAATAAAGGTGCACCCCGAAATTGATATACTCCAAATTAAGGACATGATGTTTTTTGATGGTTACTATTGGATTGCCACTCAAGAAGGTCTATGGCAATTAAATGAACTTAGTGCATCTGCCAGTACTTTTGAAAAATTAGAACGTAATGATTTTGCCGCATTAGCAGGTTTTGATCATAAGGTATTCGCATCTACATTTAATGATGGTACTTTAGTATTTGATTCGAAAAATGTTGACGATGTGGTTCTTATTAGAGAACCGCTGCGTATTAATGATACAGCTATTTTAAATACTGATGAACTTTGGATTGCAACTGACAATGATGGGATTTCTGTTATTGATACTTCTACGAATTCCGAATTGTTTACGCTAACAGGCATTAACGGGTTGTCTGTGCCTAATGTTAAACAAGTGCTTCAAGACCGTCAATCTAATATTTGGATCGCAACCTCAGGAGGTGGATTGTATAAATATTTTCAAAATAATTTCAAACATTTTAATACCGATACAGGCCTCAATGGCAACCGTGTTTATGCAGTTCATCATAAGAATAATGCCATTTGGATATCAACTTCAGAAAAAGGACTCATGCGAATTGATGATTTTGGAATTCATGATGTTGACATTCCAGAAGCATTTTCCCAAGTTAAAATAAAAACCATAACGAGCGACTTAAATGGAAACATTTGGGCAGGTTCTGAAGGAAGAGGTTTATTATTTCACGGAAAAGTGATTTCTGATTCTATCATACCAGATTCATTAAAAATTCGAAAAAAAGCATTTCCAAGAACAATTGAAGTTAATAGAGTACTAAGTACCGAAAACGGATTTCCATTAGACGATTGGATTCGAAAAATTCATATAGATAAAAACACCATATACGCAGCAACATATTCTAGTGGCATTGTGAAGTTTAGATATGACGCTCAGAGGGATAGTTTAACCGTTTTAAAAGTATTTGGCACTCAAGATGGGATTCAAGATCTGTACATTAAAGACATGGTTAAAGGTGATAATGGACAGCTTTGGTATGCCACTCGAAATGGTGAGTTGGGTTACATCCAAAATAATAAGGTGACGCACCTTGGTGCCGTACTAGATTTAAAAACACCAATTAACAGCATATTATTTCATAACAAAACGTTGTTTTTGGGAACTGCTGGAAAAGGCATTTGGTGGTCTAATGATGATACTTTTAGCACATTTAAAAAACTCAAAGGCGCAAAAAAAGGATCTTCAGAAAATATCTATCAACTCATTTTTGATAACCAAGGCTATCTCTGGGCAGGAACAGAACGCGGTGTTGATAAGCTAGAGTTAGATAAAGATAATGAGATTAAAGATGCCTTTTTCTTTGGGCGAAATGACGGTTTTTTGGGTATCGAGACTTGTCTAAATGCGGTAGATAAAGACGCTAATGGTCACTTATGGTTTGGCGCTTTGTATGGTCTTACCGAGTACAGGCCAACAGAAACCGACCAAGAAACTAAAAAACCGAAACTCTTTTTAGAAGATGTCAAAGTCGCGAATAAAAGCGTAGACTCTATCCAATTAATATCATGGACAAATACAGATAAGGTTTTAAAGCTAAACCCTGATCAAAGACAAGTTAGTTTTTCATTTAAAACAGTTGATATAGATCACCCAAATGGTGTTGAGTATCGCTATAAGTTAAACGATAATGATTGGAGTCCATGGTCATCAAAAGAAACTCAGGATTTTTCAGAATTAAATTTTGGAACACATGACTTTTCGGTACAATCTCGAAATCATCGCTGGAAGGAAAGTGAGCCTTTGCGTTTTTCGTTTTACATAGAGAGCCCATTATTAAAAAAAGCATGGTTTCAATGGACTATTTTAGGTTTAGCTATTTTAGGTTTAGCGGCTATCGCACATCAATATATTAAGCGTATAAAACGCAGAACAACTAAAGAAAAAGAGCGTTTAGAATTAGAAAACCATTTGCTTACGTTAGAGCAAAAAGCATTGCGATTGCAAATGAATCCACATTTCATTTTTAATGTACTTAATGGTATAAAGGCAATGGCACCAACAAAGCCAGACAAAATGAATGAAACCGTAAATAGCTTTGCAACTTTACTTAGAGAAACTTTAGTAAACTCTAGAAAGGATACCATTAGTCTAGATCAAGAAATAAAAACACTGAAACATTATGTTGAGGTTGAACGCTTAATGGCCGAAAAGCAGTTTGACTACGCTATTGAGTTAAATACAGATTTGGATGCCGAAGAAATATTAATTCCGCCAATGCTCATTCAGCCTTTTGTAGAGAATGCTATTCGTCATGGTATTTTGAAAGGATCAAGAGCGGGTAAATTAAGAATTCAGTTTGACACAACTGATGACCTTTTAAAGGTAAGTATTACGGATAATGGTATTGGTATTTATAGTTCGCAGCAGCAAAAACCCAAAACAGATCATCAATCTATGGCCCTTACAGTTACGAGAGAGCGTTTAGAATCGATCTCAGGTAAGAACGCATTGGAGATTTCAGAAATAAAAAATAGTGATGGAAGTATAGGTGGCACTGCCATTGTATTTACGATTCCATTAGAGACAGATTACTAGTAAACAAGAAGATTAATTATGCTAACAGCAATTATAGTAGAAGACATGAAGGATGCTATGGAGCTTTTAAAAAGTGACATTCAAAATCACCATCCAGAGATTAAAATTATTGATACAGCACAAAGCGTTGTTGAGGCCGCGAAGGTTTTGAGAAAAACACAACCAGATATCTTATTTCTTGACATTATGTTAGGTGATGGAACAGGATTTGATGTTTTGGAAATTTTCCCAGAGTTAAAATCGAAGATTATTTTTGTAACGGCCAGTGATGAATTTGCTATCAAAGCCTTCAAATTCGCTGCTATTGACTACGTGTTAAAACCTTATGCAAATGAGGAGTTGGCTCACGCTATTAATCGTGCTAAACAACAGATACAACCAAGCAAAGAGCGACTGGACATTCTAAAGGAGACCTTATCAGCACCAGAAAAGAAACCAGATAAAATTTCCCTTCATACCTTAGATAAAATCATCATTGTTAATTTAGATGATATTGTGCGTTGCGAGTCAGACAGTAATAACACTATGTTTCATTTGCAAGACCAACGAAAAATTTTTGTAACCAAAACATTAAAATATTTTGCCGATATGCTAAAGCCTTACGGGTTTTTAAGAATTCATCAGAGCCATTTGGTTAATTTACAATGCATAAGCGCCTTTATTAAAACAGATGGAGGCTATTTGATGTTAAAGAATGGAGAAAATGTGCCGGTTTCGGTTAGAAAAAAAGCAGAGGTTATTGAAATTTTAGACCAAATGCATCGCTAAGTTTGATTTTTTATTAAAAACTCATGAGCAAAAATCAAAGAAAAACTCGCAGTAGTTTTGTAATGTGCATAGTAACAATAATTTAAAGTGAAAAACATACTGATTTTCTTTTGATTATGATAAAAAAGCATATATTTGATTTTAATATAAATTTAACGCAAAAGGCAAAAAAAGCGCTTTTCGTCGATTTTTTTTGCGTTTTATGGATGTTTTTTTGCTATTTAATTTTGTTGAGACCTTTTTTTTTATACATTTACGCCGTAATGAGAATACAAAACAAGAAAATCATAGCCTCGATCTTATTTGTATTAATAAGTTTTGTATGTGCAGCGCAAGGTGGCGATCCGCCCCCACCTATGCCACCTCCACCTCCAGGGTTACCTATAGATGGCTTTACAACTATAGCCGTAATTTTAGGAGCGTTTTTTGGTATAAAAGCGACGCTTAAAAACTCTAAAGAAGAGCTATAGCCTAGCTTCATATAGCTTTTGTATATATTTCCCTAAAACATCAAACTCTAAATTAATTTTAGAACCAATTTTAAGGTGCTTAAAATTAGTATGCTCGTAAGTATATGGAATAATAGCAACGCTAAACGTTTTTTTTCCTGAATTAACGACAGTTAGACTTACGCCATTTACAGTTGCCGACCCTTTTTCTATAGTTACGTTTCCGAGGCTGTCATCATAGCTAAACGTAAAAAGCCAGCTGCCATTTTCTTCTTTAATGTCTTCGCAAATTCCAGTTTGGTCAACATGCCCTTGAACAATATGGCCATCTAACCTATCTCCCAGTTTCATGGCACGCTCAAGGTTAACGTCATCCCCAATTTGCAAATCGCCAATGTTAGTTTTGTCAATAGTTTCCTTTATAGCTGTTACTGTGTACTGTTGTTCAGAAATATGTACGACTGTAAGACAAATACCATTATGAGAAACGCTTTGGTCTATTTTTAATTCTGAAGTTATCTGACTTTGTATTGTCAAATGAAGATTATCATGCTCTCTTTTAAGATTGGTCACAACGCCAAGATCTTCGATAATTCCTGTAAACATAGTGTCGAATAATTGGTTAAATTTGCAATTGTAAAATTACGGACTATAGATAACATCTTAATGGAAAAAGCTAAAAAAATAAAACTTGGAATTTCAATTGGTGATCTTAATGGTATAGGATCTGAAATCATTATTAAAACCTTTGAAGACAACCGCATGTTAGAATTTTGCACACCTGTAATTTTCGCATCCATTAAAACAATGTCCTTTTTCAAAAGACATTTTAAAAGCGCAATAAATTTCCACGGCATTAATCATACAGATCAAATTGTTCATGGAAAAGTTAATGTGGTTAATGTATGGAAGGAAAATGCAAACATAAACTTTGGAGAAGAGGATGTTAAAATTGGAACATATTCTGTTAAGTCGCTCGAGGCAGCGACCGAAGCCTTGAAAAAAGAAGCTATTGATGTATTGGTTACAGCTCCAATTCATAAACACAATATCCAATCTGAACAATTTAAGTTTCCAGGACATACTAATTATCTCGCAGAAAAATTGGGAGGTAAAAGTTTAATGTTTATGGTTACAAACACGTTGAAAGTAGGATTACTTACAGATCATGTTCCGGTCAAAGACGTTCCTAATCATATTACGGCCGAGCTCATAAATGAAAAAATAGAAACAGTTTACAATTCCTTAAAACAAGATTTTAGAATTAATAAACCAAGGATTGCAGTATTAGGTATTAACCCTCATGCTGGAGATAATGGTGTCATTGGTAAAGAAGATGATACAATCTTACGACCGACCTTACTTGAGATTAAGGAAAAAGGGAAACTGGTTTATGGACCATATTCGGCAGATAGTTTCTTTGGTTCAGGAAATTATAAAAACTTTGATGCTATAATAGCGTCTTATCACGATCAAGGTTTAATCCCATTTAAAACAATAGCATTCGGTCATGGTGTAAACTACACCGCAGGATTGAATAGAGTTAGAACATCACCAGATCATGGAACAGCCTTTGAAATTGCAGGGAAAGGTGAAGCAGATAATGGTTCTTTTAAGGAAGCTGTGTTCACAGCCATTAAAGTTTTTAAGAACAGAGGAGAGTATTCTGAATACTCGAAAAACCCTTTAAAAAAGGCGCCAAAAAAGATATAAACATTTTTTGTTTATAACCAACGATTAATAAATTAAAATTTATATATTTGCAGGCTCAAAATGAATGCGATGATGAAGCCCTTAAAGGAATTTACGATACCATTTATTGGTCTCAAGGTTGGAAAGCACCATTTTGATTATCAGATTGATAAAAAGTTCTTTGAACATTTTGAGTATGATGATTTTAATGATGTTAACGTTAAAGCAGAGTTGTTGTTTGAAAAAAAGACAACCTTGTTGGAGTTACATTTTGAAATTTCTGGCATTGTAAACGTTAATTGTGACCTTACCAATGAACCCTATGACCAAAGTGTTGAAGGAACGTTTAAGTTGGTGGTCAAATTTGGTGACGATTACAATGATGAATTTGAAGATATATTAATTATTCCTCATGGGGAATACGAAATTAATGTGGCACAATATATATATGAGTTAATCATATTATCAATGCCAGCAAAACGAATTCACCCAGGAGTTGAAGATGGCACCTTAGATTCTGAGATACTTAAAAAACTAGAAGAGCTAAGTCCAAAAGGCTTAGAAGAAAAAGAAGAAACATCAGAGGATATTGATCCTCGCTGGAATACATTAAAAAAACTATTAACGGATAAATAACATATAAAATGGCACATCCTAAAAGAAAGATTTCTAAAACAAGAAGAGATAAGAGAAGAACACATTATAAAGCATCTGTTCCTACTATAGCTACTTGTCCTACAACAGGAGAGGCTCACCTTTACCATAGAGCACATTGGCACGAAGGTAAGTTATATTACAGAGGTCAAGTTTTGATTGACAATTCTGAAAAAGAAGAAAACTTAGCATAAGTATTATGCACGCATATAATAAAACGCTCAGCAATGAGCGTTTTTTTTATGTTTAATTTCTCAAAGTCTTAAAAACGACTTATTTTGCGTCGTATTCGTTCAAAATTTAGTAAATTCATTAATGTTTTGCCTTTTTTTGACGATTTTTGCCTTTTTAGGACTGTTTTTTAAAAAATTAGTATGAGTAAAATCACAGCTGCAATTACAGGAGTAGGAGCTTATTTGCCTGAGTATAAGTTGACCAACCAAATTTTGGAAACTATGGTCGATACCAATGACGAATGGATTACTACACGGACAGGTATAAAAGAGCGTAGAATCCTTAAAGAAGATGGAAAGGGAACCTCTTTTTTAGCTATTAAAGCTGCTCAAGACCTTATCAATAAGAAAGGAATTGACCCCAAAGATATAGAATTAGTGATAGTTGCTACGGCAACTCCAGATATGAAAGCCGCTTCTACTGCTGCTTTTACTGCAACTAATATAGGAGCGACCAATGCTTTTTCTTTCGATTTAGAAGCGGCATGTTCTAGCTTTCTTTACGGAATGTCTGTAGCTTCACGTTATATAGAATCTGGAAAATATAAAAAAGTATTACTCATTGGAGCAGATAAAAATTCTTCAATGATTAACTATAAAGACCGAGCAACATGCATCATATTTGGAGATGGTGCGGGCGCAGTATTATTTGAACCAAATAATGAAGGGCTAGGTTTACAAGATGAACTTTTAAGAAGTAACGGAGAGGGACGAGAATTTCTTCATGCACAATATGGAGGATCGTCATACCCATCAACACCTGAAGCCATAGCTGAGGGAAAACATTTTGTATTTCAAGAAGGAAAAACAGTATTTAAGAACGCTGTCTTTAATATGGCAGATGTTACAGAGCGTATCTTAGAACGCAACAACTTAACCAATGACGACATCTCTTGGTTAGCGGCACATCAAGCGAATAAAAGAATTATTGAAGCCACGGCTAACCGCGTATCTTTGGATCCAGCGAAGGTAATGATGAATATTCATAAATATGGAAATACAACATCTGCTACATTACCATTGCTCTTGCACGATTACGAATCACAATTAAAAAAAGATGATATAATTATATTCGCAGCCTTTGGAGGCGGATTTACTTGGGGCTCTATTTATTTTAAATGGGCCTATAATTCCTAACCGACTTTTAACTAACTAATTAAAAAGACTAATAATTATGGATATTAAGGAAATTCAAAACTTAATCAAATTTGTAGCCAAATCTGGCGCTAGTGAGGTTAAATTAGAAATGGATGATGTAAAAATCACCATCAGAACTGGTTCAGATGACAAGGGAGACTCAACCACTTATGTTCAGCAAATTCCTGTAAGTCAACCTGTAGCTCAAGCTATGCCAGCAGCAGCTCCAGCACCTGCTCCAGCAGCACCAACAGAAGCAGCACCAACTTCAGACGACTCAAAATATATTACTATCAAATCGCCAATTATCGGTACATTTTATCGTAAGCCATCTCCAGACAAACCAGTGTTTGTTGAGGTAGGTAGTACAATAGGAGAAGGAGATGTATTATGTGTTATTGAAGCAATGAAGTTGTTCAACGAAATTGAATCAGAAGTATCAGGTAAAATTGTTAAGATTTTAGTAGACGATTCTTCTCCAGTAGAGTTTGATCAACCATTATTCTTGGTAGATCCATCATAACCGTTTAAAAATTCCAATTCACAGCGCATCGTATTGATGACCCAAAACCTAATATGTGGTTTTTTGGTACTTGGAATTTGAAATTTTTAATTCAAGAAGTTATGTTTAAAAAAATATTAATAGCCAATAGAGGAGAAATAGCACTACGTGTTATTAGAACCTGTAAAGAAATGGGTATCAAAACAGTAGCAGTGTATTCTACGGCAGACGCTGAAAGTTTACACGTGAAGTTTGCAGACGAAGCCGTTTGTATTGGTCCACCATCAAGTAGTGATTCTTACCTTAAAATATCAAATATTATAGCAGCAGCAGAAATTACAAATGCCGATGCTATACATCCTGGGTATGGATTTTTATCCGAAAACGCTAAGTTTTCAAAAATTTGTGAAGAACACGATATTAAATTTATTGGAGCATCTCCAGAAATGATCGATCGTATGGGAGACAAAGCCAATGCAAAAGCAACAATGCTAGAAGCAGGCGTACCATGTGTTCCAGGAAGTGAAGGCGTTATAGAAGATTTTGAAGAGTGTAAAAAATTAGCAGAAGAAACCGGTTATCCAGTAATGCTTAAAGCATCTGCTGGTGGTGGTGGAAAAGGAATGCGTGCTGTTTGGAAACCAGAAGATCTTCAGAATGCTTGGGAATCTGCACGAGCAGAATCTAAAGCGGCCTTTGGTAATGATGATATGTATATGGAAAAACTCATTGAAGAGCCAAGACATATCGAAATTCAAGTTGTTGGAGATTCAACAGGTCGTGCTTGTCATCTTTCTGAGAGAGACTGTTCTGTACAAAGACGTCACCAAAAATTAACAGAAGAAGTACCTTCTCCATTCATGACCAAAGCCTTACGTGATAAAATGGGAAAAGCTGCTGTAAAAGCCGCTGAATTTATCAAATATGAAGGCGCAGGAACAGTGGAGTTTCTTGTAGATAAGCATCGTAATTTTTACTTTATGGAAATGAATACGCGTATTCAAGTAGAGCATCCAATTACAGAACAAGTAATAGATTTCGATTTAATTCGTGAACAAATTCTTGTAGCTGCAGGTGTGCCTATTTCTGGTAAAAACTATACACCAAACTTACATTCAATAGAATGTCGTATCAATGCCGAAGATCCGTTTAACGATTTTAGACCATCACCTGGACGTATCACTACGCTGCATGCACCAGGAGGACATGGTGTTCGTTTAGATACTCATGTATATGCAGGATATGTGATTCCGCCAAATTACGATTCTATGATTGCGAAGTTAATTACTACCGCACAAACACGTGAGGAAGCTATCAATAAAATGAAGCGTGCTTTAGAAGAATTTGTTATCGAAGGTATCAAAACAACGATTCCGTTTCATAGACAACTTATGGAGCATCCAGATTATTTAGCTGGTAATTATACCACTAAATTTATGGAAGATTTCGTCATCGAACGAACTCCAGAAGATTAACAATTCAACTCCGAAATTTATATTTCGGAGTTTTTTTTCTCTTATTATAGTGTTCTTTTATCTCGAAGTGTCGAGACAAAAGGCAGGCTCTCGCAAGTCGCTCTCTACGAGGAGCTCCAACAGTTGCTCCATCCTTAACACAACCCGATATTTCTTGTTATATTTAAGAGAGCTAATAACCATCTTTAATGTTTAAGACTAAAGAATCTATTTTTATATTTCTTCTGTTTTTATTGTTCTTTCCTACTTATGCCATAGTCAACAATACTATTTTGTTTTTGTTTGATTATACGTTTACTGGAGGTGAAGTCTCAAAACTGTTTAGCTATAATTATACAGGTAATCTACTTGGTTGTTTAGGAGTGGCGAAATATATAGAACTATCAAGTTCATTTAATTTTTTTCAAAAAAACGGCGTTCTAATGATTACATTTTTAGTTTCGGTTGTAACATTTTTAATGATTCTCAAAAGAAAGACATCAAAAAATTATCACATCAAATGGCTGTTGATTTTCGTGTTTTCATTATTTCTATTTACAGGCTTAGAGTTCTTATATCACTTTATTTTTTATACAACACAAGTGGATGTTGACTATATTAAGGTCGTTTTTTGGCTATTGGCATTCAGTATAATAGCCACTATTTTGGCGGCTGTTTTGTTTATTAGATATTTCAGTAAGAAAGAAAAATTGCAAATTTTCCTGCTAGTTATACCAGCTTCGTTTTTAAGTGGTTATTTTTGGTATATGTATGTAGGACCAGCAGTTCTGCCAATTTAAATTCTATGAATCTATCCTATTGGGAAACAAAATCATGGCTCACTAATATCGATTATACAATCGTAGGAAGCGGTATTGTTGGGCTTAATTGTGCTCTAGAATTAAAGCAACGGTTTCCAAAAGCGAAAATTTTAATTGTAGAGCGCGGAACTTTACCTCAAGGCGCTAGTACTAAGAATGCAGGCTTTGCGTGCTTTGGAAGTTTAAGTGAAATCATAAGTGATCTTAAAACACATACAGAAGATGAAGTGTTCCATTTGGTAAAAAAACGAATTGATGGTTTGAGTTTACTAAGGCGTATCTTAGGAGATGAAACCATCAATTATCAAGAGTTAGGAGGCTATGAGTTGTTTTCGAAAGAAAGCAACCTATTAGACGAGTGCCAATCTAAAAAAGGAGCTATAAATACACTTTTAAAGCCACTATTTAATGCTAATGTATTTCGTTTTGAACCTAATCACTTCAAATTTAATAATTGTCATAACAGTTTAGGTTTTAATCAATTTGAAGGCCAGATCGATACAGGGAAAATGATGATGTGTTTAACACGGCTTGTATTAAAATCGGGAATAAACATACTTAACAATATTACTGTTGAGGATTTTTATGAAGAGTCAAGTATAGTGCATGTAAAAACGGATAGATTCGCGTTTAAGACTTCAAAACTGCTTATCGCTACAAATGGTTTTGCATCTAAATTAGGTATTTCCGAAGTAAAACCAGCGCGTGCTCAGGTACTTATAACAAAGCCAATTAGTAAACTTCACATCAAAGGCACGTTTCACTTAGACCAAGGATATTATTACTTTAGAAACATCGATAATCGTATCTTATTTGGAGGAGGAAGAAACCTTGATATGAAAGGCGAAGAAACCACCAATTTAGGTCAGACTCAACATATTCAGGATGCTTTGGAGACTTTATTAAAAACAACAATTTTACCTAATACTTCATTCGAAATTGATCAAAGATGGAGCGGTATTATGGGCGTTGGTCATCAAAAAAAACCAATCGTTCAGCAACAAAGCAATAATGTGTATTGTGGTGTTCGATTAGGAGGAATGGGCGTGGCAATTGGAAGTTTGGTTGGGAAAGAATTAGCTAACTTATTGTAATGAGTATTAAAGAAGAACTTTATAATTTATGCCAAGCATTTATTGATGAACGCTTACAAACGATTCAAAAAACGATTAATGAAATTCAAGAATCGTTACGCTCTGAAACTAAAAGTTCTGCAGGAGATAAGCATGAAACAGGCCGAGCAATGCTACAACTAGAACGAGAAAAGGCAGGGCAACAGCTAGCTGAAATTCAAAAAATCAATCAACTCTTATTAAAAATAGACCCTTTAAAATGTTCAGAAATCATTGGTTTAGGAAGTCTTGTAATGACAACTCAAGCGAATTATTTTATAAGCGTTAGTGCAGGTGAACTGAAAGCTCAACAACAGTCATTTTATGCTATCTCAGCACATACACCCATTGCTCAGTTGCTATTAGGAAAAACCACTGGGAGCGATATTCAATTTAGAAATCAGGAATTTAAAATTATTGAAGTACTCTAATTTTTATCCCAATCAATTTCGGCTTATCTTTAAAGACATTGTTTTAGAAAAAGAAATTGAATACAATACCCTCAACATTTGATGTCATTGTGGTTGGTGGTGGATTAGCTGGTTTGTCTAGCGCAATTCACTTATCAAGACAACAACTTAACGTGCTAGTCATTGAGAAAAATAGTTATCCCAAACATAAGGTTTGTGGTGAATATATTTCTAATGAAGTATTACCTTATTTCAATTATTTGGGTATAGATGTTTTTGCACTTGGTGCTAAAAAAATTGACAAATTTCAATTATCTACAACTAAAAATAAACTTATTTCTACGAGTTTACCGTTAGGAGGCTTTGGTATTAGTCGTTTTTGTTTAGATCATGCTTTAGAACAAAAAGCAATAGATTCCGATGTTAGTTTAATACAAGATACTGTAGATGATGTTCGGTTTAATAATGAGCAATTCACTGTAGTTACAAAAAACCAAAAACAGCTTAAATCGAAGTTTGTGATTGGAGCCTATGGCAAACGATCCAACCTTGATGTAAAACTCAATAGGCAATTCATAAAAACTAAATCTCCTTATTTGGCTGTTAAAACCCATGTCAAAGGAAGTTTCCCAAACGATATGGTAGCGCTTCATAATTTTGAAGGCGGCTATTGTGGTGTTTCAAAGGTAGAGGACGATAAGATTAACTTGTGTTATATAACAAATTTTGAATCCTTTAAGGCATTTAAGAACATTGAAGAATTTCAAGAGAAAGTTATTTTTAAAAACACCTACTTAAAACAAGTTTTTAAGACCACAACACCACTTTTTGAACAACCATTAACGATAAGTCAAATCTCTTTTGACCATAAGAAACCAATAGAGAATCATATCATTATGTGCGGAGATACAGCAACACTCATTCATCCGCTATGCGGCAATGGAATGAGTATGGCCATACGCAGTGCTCAAATAGCATCAACACTTATTGTTAAATTTTTTAATTCGGAAATCACCAGTAGAGATGCACTAGAAAAGCAGTATCTTAGAGAATGGAACACAACGTTTAAATCGCGATTAAAAGTTGGTCGAATAGTTGCTAATTTGTTTAATAGGCCTCATTTGTCGGCGTTTTTAATGAAAGGACTACAATGGTTTCCGGGTATTTTACCACAAATAATTAAACGAACACATGGTAAATTAATGCAGATTGAATGAGCATATTTGTTAGTACAAAATATAGAAGTGAAGCCAACGAGATTATGGACGATTTGGATTATAATGGGCCTATACTTCATGATGCGCTTGATAAGCTAGCAAAGATTAATAAATGGTTGGGTGGTAATAAGGTAACCCTTAGCGGACTTAAAAAAGCACTTAAAGAACACCCCAAAGAACAGCAGATTACTATTATTGATTTAGGCTGTGGAAGCGGAGATATGCTGAGGTTTGTTTCGCGTTTTGGAAAACAAAATGGATATAATTTTCGATTATTGGGCATAGATGCAAATAGGCACACAGTAGATTATGCTAGAGCGTCATCAGTAGCTTATGAGAATATTGAATTTAAGGCTCTAGATATTTTTTCAGAAGAATTTAAACAACTAAACTACGATATGGTATTAACCACATTGTTTTTACACCATTTCAAAGAGGATGAGTTAATAGCGTTCTTAAGACCTGTTTTGGAGAAAGCAAAATGGGGTGTTGTAGTTAACGATTTACATAGACATAAATTAGCATATTACTTATTTAAACTATTATGTATAACAATCAAAAATAAAACGATAATTGAAGACGGTTTAACCTCGGTTTTGAGAGGGTTTAAAAAACGAGAGTTGGTGGCGATATCGCAGCGATTAAATGCCGATTATAAAATTCTATGGAAATGGGCGTTCCGTTTTCAATGGATATTAAAACAAAAATAATATGAGTGTAAGAATAACAGCAGTAGCCAAACAACTACCTAAGTACACTAGAGAGACTGAAGCTATTATTCCTTATTTAAAACTTTGGCTAACTGGTCAGGATGAACGTTTTCAGCGCAAGGTTGTAAAGTTGTTTGAAAACGCTGGAGTAGATAGAAGATACTCAATTATGGATGCCGAAGCGGTGTTTACCAAAACCTCTTTTGAAGAAAAAAATGACATTTATTCGCGTGAAGTTATTAGACTAGGTGAACAATCATTAATAAAAGCACTTGATAAAGCACATCTTAAACCAACAGATATAGATTATATTATAACCGTAAGTTGCACTGGAATTATGATTCCATCTTTAGATGCCTATTTAATCAATAAGCTCAATATGAAACAAGATATTGTTAGGCTTCCAGTGACAGAAATGGGATGCGCCGCTGGTGTTTCTGGAATCATTTACGCCAAGAATTTTTTAAAAGCAAATCCTAATAAACGTGCTGCAGTTATTGCTGTAGAATCGCCAACGGCAACATTTCAACTGGAAGATTATTCTATGGTAAATATTGTAAGTGCTGCCATTTTTGGAGATGGCGCGGCGAGTGTGATTCTGTCGTCATATGATAATGAAAAAGGCCCGACAATTAAGGATGAAGCGATGTATCATTTTTATGATGCCGAAACGATGATGGGTTTTAAATTGGTAAATACAGGATTGCAAATGATTCTAGATAAAGCAGTTCCTGAAACCATTGCCGCACATTTTCCAAAAATTGTACATCCTTTCTTAGAACGCAACGGAATAACAATAGAAGCTATTGATCATTTGATATTTCATCCTGGAGGAAAGAAGATTGTACAAACGGTTGAGGACTTATTTGGATCGCTTGGGAAAAATATTGATGACACCAAAGCAGTGCTTAAATTATATGGAAATATGAGCAGCGCAACTGTACTTTATGTGTTAGAGCGCTTTATGGATAAACAATTGCCTAAAGGTGATCGAGGTTTAATGTTAAGTTTTGGTCCTGGTTTTTCGGCACAACGCATTTTATTAGAATGGTAAAAGAATTTCAAGATAAAAATTATTGGGCCCTTATTTTAGGAGGTTCTAGTGGGTTGGGTTTGGCTACAGCTAAAAAACTCGCTAAACATGGGATGAACATTTGTATTGTTCATCGTAACCCAAGAAACCAAATGGATGCTATTGAAAACGAATTTCATAAAATTAAAGCAGAAGGCATTCAGTTTAAATCTTTTAATGTTGACGCTTTTAAAGCTGAAAATCGAAATAAGATCATTTCAGAATTAACAACAATTCTTGGAAAAGAAGGGCGAATTAGAACACTAGTTCATAGTGTTGCTAAAGGGAATTTAAAACCCATGATAGATGATGAAAAACCTACGTTAAAAAACGATGATTTTAATCTTACAATTAATGCTATGGCTATTAGTTTATATGATTGGACAACATCTGTTTTTGAAGCAAAACAGTTTTCAGAAGATGGAAGGATTATTAGTTTTACTAGCGAAGGAAATACTAAAGCTTGGAAAAACTATGCGGCTGTATCAGCAGCGAAAGTAGCTTTAGAAGCCATAACCAGAAATATTGCTTTAGAGTTTTCGCCTTATGGCATTAGAGCCAATTGCATTCAAGCTGGAGTAACTGATACAGTGTCATTAAGAATGATTCCTGGAAGTGAACAAATTAAAGCACATAGCTTAAAAAGAAATCCGTTTAAACGATTAACGCAACCTGAAGATGTGGCGAATGCCGTATATCTTTTATGTAAAGATGAGGCCGCATGGATCAATGGTTGTGTGATTCCTGTAGATGGAGGTGAGCATATAAGTTAATTGATGAATTCTAAACAAATCATATCATTATTGCCCTATCAAGACCCCTTTTTGTTTGTTGACGACTTGACTGAAATATCTTCTAAAGGGATTACTGGGCATTATACGTTTAAAAAAGAAACCCATTTCTATAAAGGTCATTTTAAAAACAACCCTATAACTCCAGGTGTGATTCTCACCGAATGTATGGCCCAAATTGGTTTGGTGTGTTTAGGAATTTATATACTGAAAGATGAGTTTGTAGAAAATACCAATCCAAAAATTGCTTTGACTTCAAGTCAAGTCGATTTCTTTTTACCAGTATATCCAGGAGAAAAAGTGACAGTTGTATCAGAAAAAGAAGTCTTTAGATTTAATAAGTTAAAATGCAATGTAAAAATGTACAATGAGAAAGGTGATTTAATATGTCGAGGAAAAATCTCAGGAATGATTAAAGCATGAAAAACAGAGTTGTCATAACAGGATTAGGCGTTGTTGCACCAAATGGTGTTGGTCTTGAAGCGTTTTCAAAAGCTATAAAAAAGGGTGTTTCCGGAATTACGTTTCATCAACAATTAGCCGATTTAAAATTTTCATGCTGCATAGGAGGAATACCTCAAATTTCCGAAGAAAAAAAACTTGAATACCTTACGCCCTTGCAACTAAGAGGTTTTAATAGTTCTGGTATTTTATATGGATGCATTGCAGGAATCGATGCGTGGAAAGATGCTGGATTATCCATAGACAAAGACAGTGAATTAGATTTTGATAGCGGAACTATTTTTGGGACAGGAACATCTGGAGTTGAGAAATTTAGAGAAGCCATCTATAAACTTGATGATCATCTGGTTAAACGTTTAGGTAGTACTGTTGTGGTACAGACTATGGCAAGTGGTATTAGTGCATTTCTTGGTGGTATTTTAGGTTTTGGGAATCAAGTAACAACGAATTCTTCGGCATGCACAACAGGAACCGAAGCAATTCTCATGGGCTACGAACGCATCAAAAGTGGTCAAGCGAAACGGATGTTGGTTGGGAGCTGTAGTGATCATGGCCCATATATTTGGGGTGGATTTGATGCCATGCGCGTGATGACTTATAAGCACAATGATATGCCTAAAATGGGTTCAAGACCAATGAGTGCTAGTGCTTCTGGATTTGTACCTGGGTCTGGAGCAGGTGCTTTAGTTTTAGAGTCTTTGGAGAGTGCTTTACAAAGGAATGCCACTATTTATGCTGAGGTTTTAGGCGGACATATTAATTCTGGAGGACAAAGACTAGGAGGAACAATGACTGCCCCAAATGCTGAAGCTGTGCAACGATGCATAAAAGAAGCGGTTATTAATGCTGATATTTTGGCCAGTGATATTGACACCATTAACGGTCATTTAACGGCAACTTCTAAAGATAGCTTAGAGATAGATAACTGGACAAAAGCCTTAGACCGAAAGGGAGAAGATTTTCCTTATATCAATTCCTTAAAATCTATGGTTGGCCATTGTCTTGCTGCAGCAGGAAGTATTGAATCTGTAGCGACAATATTGCAACTAAAAGAACAATTTGTTTTCCCAAATATTAATTGCGAAGACGTCCATCCTCAAATCTCCCAGATGATTTCTGAAGATAAAATTGTGAAACAACACCTAAGAACAACGTTAAATATTGCTGCGAAAGCTAGTTTTGGTTTTGGCGATGTGAATGGTTGTATTATATTTAAGAGATATAATTAAGCTATGACAAACGATCAATTAATTGCTAAACTAAAAACTATTGTTGAACCCTATATTCAGGATGAAACAGCCTTTGCAAATCTTTCCGAGGATACCGATTTTATTAATGATTTAAAAATTAACTCTGCTAATTTGGTCGATGTGGTTTTAGATGTTGAAGATGAATTTGACATTAGAATCGAAAATGAGGACATGGAAAAAATGATTTCAGTAAAAGCAGCCATGGCTATTGTTAATGAAAAGCTATCGGCAAAATGATTGGTAACGATATTGTTGATTTAAAACACATGAATAATACATGCCATTGGCAACGCCCTCGTTTTTTCGATAAGGTGTTTACCTCAGAGGAGCAAGAGTTTATTTCAACTTCGGAAAACGAGCAGCTTATGGTTTGGTTACTTTGGAGCATGAAAGAAGCGGCTTATAAAGTACATGTGCAGCAATTTGGCAAACGATTTTTTAACCCAAAACGATTACAATGCCAGATCATTTCCGAAGGTAAAGGAAGTGTTGGAATTGATGATCAAATGTATTTTACATGTTCGACAATTACTGATGATTATGTTTATACTGTCGCTACAAAAGACTTAAATGAACCTTTCAATACTGCGGTTTTTAAATCTGAAATATCCACCTATACTGTCCAGAGCGACGCATTGAAACAAGAGGTACTTAGAACGATATCTAAAACAAAATCGATACCCATTGACACATTAAGTATCAAGAAGAATACACCCGGAATTCCAAAGGTTTTTTATAAGTCAGAACAATATTCAATCGATATGTCATTAACGCATTGCGGGCGATTTTCGGGGTTTGCGTATTAGTTTATTTGCTATAAATTATAGTAGCTTCTGGAAGACATTCTTCAATAATGTGCTTACCCAAATTAAGCCAACGCTTGGCACGATCTAAGACCCAAGCATCAGAGCTTACTACAATATGTTCGCTTTCAGCTAAGCGTTTATCAGGATTATTATCTAGTATTATTTCCCAATTGAAATCATGCGATTCAGCCAATGTTCTTAATATGGTTTTAAGTCGACCACTATTAGAAACAGGTTTGTCAAAAATCCAAATCACTGTATTGTTTTTAAGAAGTTGACCAACAGTAATCAAAGCCTTTTCTGTTTGTTGCACACGTTTGTAGGTGCCGTGAACACCAGATAAATCCCTATAAGCATGGTCTAAACCTTTAAAGAGGTAAGCTCCAGACAAGGCACTTTCTAAAATAATGAGGAGATTAAATCCGTCAATACTAATGGTTTCTGAGGCTATATTTTCGAATGGAATCATGTGAGCTTCTCGTCTTTCTATTTGTTCTTGTGAAGCACTCATGCCTTGAACTGCTTGTTGTTGCCTAACATTTAATCGGTGTTTATTTCCAACGAGTTGCAATGACGATTTTTCGGCATAGCCTCTAGAGAGCAAATAGTGCATATCTGTAATCGCATCTTTAAGTTTCTGATGAATTTTATCAGAACCAAAAAGCTGGTCATCATTACTATTTTTTCCTCTGTTTCTTGTTTTAGACATTAAAATCAATTTAAGAGGTTCCCTATTTCGGTTTAAGTTTAGAAATATCTCCTCTGTATATATTAACAGGAAATATGGTTTTATCTATGACCTGATGTTCCATATCTTCCATTGGAAATATAGGGCGTTTGGTTTTAGAATTAATAACTTTCAAACTCGCTAATTTAGATCCTCCAGAACGTTTTTTATTAATTTTTTTGGCATATTTTACAATTAAACCAGCAAGAGCTTCGTGTTCTTTTATGAGTAACGGATTTAAACAGGTTAGATATAAATAATCATGTATAGATTTTCTCACTGTCAAGTCTTGCCCGTATAATTGATGGAATAAAAACCAATATAATTGGTTCTGACTCACAGCTATATTTCTCTCAATTTCAGTAGGAGGAAGAATAAGATTGCCATAAATACTAATGATTGAATTGTCGTCTAAAAACAACAACTCATTATGCGTAACGTTTGCCTTTTTAATGGCACGATTTAATTTTTTATAACGCCAATAAATAATCACGCAAATATCATGAAGTTCTACAGGAAATCCATTTGGATAATGAACATTTTCAGGGTGTAAGAAACCATTTTTATGCTCTAGAAGCACTTTGTAGAATTGTTCATTTAATATCTTGAGTTTCATAAAATCAATTTTAAAAAGGAGCATAAGCAAGACTCGAACCTGCAACCTCGGATTTGATGTCCGCTGTTTTTCCAATTAAACTATTACGCTCCCAGTATTAAATAAAGTGAGGGTGTATGGGATTCGAACCCATATCCTTCTGCGTGACAGGCAGACGCTCTTCCTGTTGAGCTAACACCCAATATTATAAAAGTAGAGAATGTATGAGATTCGAACTCATAACCTCGGGGTTGTCGACCCCGCGTTCTTCCAATTGAACTAACATTCTCCACCAATTTTTTAAAGTAGCAGACGGGACTCGAACCCGCAACCTTCGCTTGGCTGGCGATGTTCTTCCAATGATCTTGAACTACTGCCACAAAAATAACTTACCAAGATTCAACTCTATAATTTTTCAAGAGTTTTCCGGCTAACTTTTTTTGATGTGTTAATGTCTCGATAATAGGATGAATAATACGAGATGCACCATCTACTGGATCTAAGGGAGGGATATAACCACATTCATATTGTTTTTCTCTCAATGATTCTATCGCTCCTGTAGAAACCCAGCCAACATCAACGGCACTCATACAAATATTATAACCCTCATATTCTTTGGCTGAGGTTCGTGTGAGCATATTCAAAGCGGCCTTTGTCATATTAGTATGCGGATGAAACACCGTTTTATTAGTATAACTAAACTGGCCTTCAGAAGAGGTTACATTAATAATAAACTTCTGTTTAAATGCAGATGCTTTCATTAATGGCGTAAGCTCCTTTATTAAGAAATATGGTGATATTTGGTTGATTAAATTAACTTCAACCAACTCATACATTGACACATCTTCCAATGTTGAGTTCCAACTGTTTTTAGAGCTTAAATCTACGGGTTGCCCAAAACGATTCAGTTTTAATTCTAAATCACTTACAGATGCAAGTGCTTGCCTGTTTTGAATTATAGGCGTTTTGTTTTCAATAAGCTGTTGAGAAGGCCCATAATTTAAAAGCAACTCTTGCTCGTTCTTAACAATTGGCTCATAATATTGGTCTGAGTATTTTATCGTTTGTGCCGCATTATTTATTAATATATCAAGGCTGTCATGATGAGATGTATAATACGAAATAAAATCTTCAACAGATTTGAGGTGCTTTAGATCTAACCCATATATAGTTAAATTGCCCGACCAAGCATTATAATCTTTTTCCTTCTTAAAAAGAGCTAATGCCGAAGCAGGAAACCGCGTTGTTACTAAGACATTGGCATGACTTCTTAAAAAACGCAATGCAGTGGCGTAACCAATTTTTACTCGACCTCCAGTTATAATAACATTTCTAGAACTTAGGTCTACAGAGGCAAAACGATTGGCATAATTGAGCTCAGCACATGTTGGACATAACCTATTATAAAACGAATGAACTTCATTATAAGGAGCATTACATGAATAACAATTTTTAGGAATATTGATGGTTTCATAAGACTGCTCTGTTCTTGTAAAACCATTATATTCTGTAGTATTGTTTAACGCGTTTTGCGCAATTTTAGAGCTTTTAAGTATTTGCAAATCGTGGGTTCTTTTAGCTTTATAACTAGACGATCTGTTTTGTTTTTTGGCATTCTTATGAATTTTAGAAATCAATGTCCCAAATGTTTGATTATCTGGATTATCTAAGGGCTTGTCTTTTAACTCAGACAAAACCTTTAAGCAGGATTCCCATTCTTTGGATGTGAAATTATACGACTTCATAATTTAAGTTATAAAAAGGGTTCTAAAAAACCTATTAACAATTGATCTTTGTATGACCATCGCATACCATGACCACTTTCTACTCGTATTTCGAAAACGATTTCATGTTTGTAATGATGAAAGGTATTCCACCAGGTATGCTGTTCAATTAGTGTTGTTATGATTTGTTTTACTTTATTTTGTTTTTGCTGCGGTGTCCCTTTTATATTGCCCCAAAAAGCATCTTCAGAGCGGTCTGTATGCTTTTCCCAAGCCCGAACACCTACACTTATTTGTGAGTTAAATGCGCTTAAAGAACTATCAATAAGCACCTGTTTTTTTAATGGTAAACCCTTAATGGTTTTTAGAGTTGCCGACGTTTGTCGTTGCCCCATAATTAAAAGGATGTGATTAAAAGGTGTATTTTGAATCGTTTCCACAAGTTTTTCCGTTATAGCTATATCATTACTAATTTTTTCATCTATTATTTCTGAAATATCAGACTCAAAAAACCTGTATGAAGTATCTAAATTTGGCGTTATCTCTTCTGAAAAATGAGGCAATGGCAAATGGTCTGAAACCCCGTTCTCATGAAACCTTATCAACCCTTTTGAAAACCTTTGAATGTGTTCTCGCTCAAAGAACAGTCCATAGGATTTTAGCCAATCTTTGGAAAACAAAGATTTTGCGTCTAATATAAGTTGTGTTAATTGATCTGCTGTCATGATTACTTATGTCTTTGGCAAATATGATACAGTTGTACGCAGTCTTTTTACGTAATGATTAATAGTTGTTATAAAATTCTGTTCTTATAGACGCCAACAATGTATTAATATGAGCCATGTTTGGTCGTTCCATCAAATTAGAGCTTTTATAAATATCGTCTAATTCGCTTTTCATGTGTTCGGCTTTATTAACCAGGTCATCATATTCAAATTCGGCATTTTTCACAGACAATAAAAAATCCCGATCCAAGCGTTTCACATTAATACTCCCATCCAAACCAATTTCTTTTGCCATATGCAATAGCCTAAAAGTATGCATCATGTTTTTAGCATCATAGTTTTTGCTATGAGAGATATTGTTTTTATAGCGTTCCTCATTTCGAATATCTACCCAGTTCCAATACTCTTTATATGTTTTACAATACGCAGAGTAGCCATCCACATTAAAATACAATACAGCTATAGGCTGTTCTGGTTTTGGTACAGAACTTAAACAAACCTCGTTGGCATTAACTCTTGCAATCCCGTTGTAATTTAGATTTTCGTGATAAAACAGGTTGTAACAGTCCTTCATGTGAGGTAAATTTACTAGTCCGCAGTGTTCAGCTTTTAAATTATTATTCTTAATAAAATCTTTAAAAGGTATCGATTGTTTATCGGCTCTTATGTAACAAAAATCCTCTACTGTTTTACGCTCTTTATCGATTGGGTTAACAATTTTTTTGTTTAAACCTCTTGCTTTTTTAATTTGAGTAAAGGCATAATTAGCAAAGGTGTTTTTGCAAAGTTTAGATAGAAAGTCTTTTTTTTCAATGCTATCAAAAATGGGATGCTTATACAGGATGCACTCGTCTGGAACATTTAAAAGTTCTAAGATATTTGGATTGTTTTTAGACAATAACTCTACAAACTTATTCAGTTCATAATAGGCAATATCATTAGTTTCGTTGTTAACTTGCCCAATATAATTAAGCCCATAAAACAGGTTCTTAGGCAAAATAAAAACGCCTCTTATATCTGTATCAGAAGCGGCAGTATCTAAGCCATATGCTTTACTGCCGCTAATACTTTCAAAGATGATTGCTCCAGATGTTTTAAGATCTTCTATGGTCATGATATTGTGTTTAAGAAGAAACTATTAAATTCTTCTGGATTTGATTTTTTATGCATTACATCGTTTTTTATACGATTATTTTCTGCAACAGTTTCTCTAACCAATGTAATTAAAGTAGGATCAACTGGTTCTTGGCTTTTCTCTATTTCCCGACTTTTCAAATCAATTAAGTCATCTAATATTGAATGATATTTCATGTCGATTATAGGATAGAGCTCTTTAAATAAAACAGGCGGGATGCTCTCTTTTTTATAGATCCAATTGGCACATAAGGCTGTTCTAATCGCATAGAAAAAACTTTTAAGTGTCATTTTTTCTGTATCTAAAGTTTCTTCAAAGCCTTTACTCATACTGCTATAATGGTAAAACCCAGAAACTGGATTAAAGTTATTTGTAGCGAGTGATTTGACGTCATTTAAAAACGATTCATCGGCTCTATAGATTACTGGAGAAAATAACCACCCTAAGAATGAAGCATTTGATTTTGCTAATAGTTTAAGAGCCTTTCTTAAGTCCCACCCTGAACCATCAAGATCGTCATCGGTCATAAACTCTATAGTGTCTTTTTGCTCCCATAGATTCAAATACCAGTCTGTATTGTGTTTGTACACAAAACGAATGTCATAGTCTGAATCTGGAGATTCAAAACCCCAAGCCCTGCTTCCAGATTCCACTGCAAATAGGATCTCTATGTTACGCTCCCTTTCTATCTCGGAGAGTTTTTCTAGTATTTTAGTTTTCATTGTTTTTAATTTTTATTTTCCAAAAGACTATAAGCTATTGATAACCGATTAGCTTCTTCTTTATGTGTTGTGTTTAAGAAATGTTGTTCAATTTTCTCAAGGATTTTTGGATGTGCATATAATTCTGCTAACCTTTCGTTTATAGGCTGAGAATAACCTGTTAAGGCTTTATCTACAATATTTGAAATGAGCTTTTCTGAATCAGATTCTAATAAAATCTTAGATAATGTTTCAAAATCATTGTAAAGTAAATTCAATGAAATGAAACCGTCAATATGTTCTGAATTCTCATTTAGAGCCTGTATTAGAGCGCATTCTAAAACAGATTTTATAGCTTTAATCTCTTTCGCTTCCCAACCTTCCCATTTAGCATAGTCTAACTTTTCAAAAGTTAAAAAATCCTCTCTTACATCTGCTGAAAATATTACAAGTTCTAGTATTCTTGGTAAAAAGTGCTTGTAATCTTCAACATCTCCAAAAGTGGTCATTGCTGAGGTCATAAAATGATAAATATCGTCTTTATCAAGTGATTTAATAGGCTTAGACAATAGCATTTTTATTTCGGTATCAAAGACGCAACAATCACAACTCCTATCTCTTAAGTTTCCCAATATTGTATAAGATTTAAAAGTATCGTATAGATGATCTATAGCTTTTAAAAGTTGTGTTTTCATTGTTTTTAATTTTTCAAATTATGTATTGAGCGACCTATTAATTCAACGAAGGCATCAATATTATTATTTCTTTTATAAAGATGCTTAAAAGCATTGTAATGTTCCTTATGAATCAAGTTATCGTTTTCAATTTTCACCAATCTCGGGTAACTTCTATTGGAACAATCTTTTACCAAATGTCTAGTAAGTAAATCGTGTGTTAAACTTCTTTCAACCTTGATGCAAATAATATCCTCATATTTTTCCTTAATTACTTTCGAAAGATTATAACGATTATAATAGGCATGAATAAAATAAATTTGACCATTATTGATTTTTAGAAGCTCTTTAAGTTCAGATTTATCCTTACGTTTTTGAATTCCCCCAGAAATAATAGTATAAATTATAATTGGAAGGAAAATAACCGCAGCAATTATGATAATTGGAATGGCAACTATAAAACTCATAAGTCCTCTTATAATTTCTACTATTTTCATGGTCTTGTTTTAAAAAGCAGACCGACTAAAACCAATTAAAGTCAGCCTGCTTTTGCGTTTTCAAAATTCACTTTCTATTTTTTTTACGTTTTTCTCTTCTAATCTTCCAAGGTGCATTTTTTTGCCAGTCGCCTGCCATAATACAACCATAAGGCATCACTTCATCAATAACTTTACCTAAGCCAAATTCGTCCATTTGAGTTCTTACGGCTTTTGCATTTTTGTAAGCACTAGGAAGCTCAGTAATATCAATTTCCTTAGAGAAAAAACGAACATCCAAACCTCTAGTTTCTTCATTAAAGATCTGCATGATGCTTCCTGTTTTGCTTTTTCTATGTTGAGTTCTACTCACATTTCTACCAGCACCATGAGGTGCAAAACCTAAATTGGTTGTAGTTGTAGCGCCTTCAACAATTAAAACAGGCTCACTCATGTTTAATGGAATCAATCTCGGACCCGTAATATCTGGCATAAACTTAGCATCTAAAGGCGTTGCACCTTTGGCGTGATAAAACAAATCTCCATCCTTGAACACAAAATTATGTTCGTTCCAATACCTGTTTTCAATAGCGATCTCTAAAGTATCTGCCACCGAATTATGAATCACTTCATGATTGGTTTTTGTCCACTGTCTGATCACCTGCAACGCGTCCCAATATGATTGTCCTTCTTCAGTATCAAAAGGAATCCAGGCGTTTTGTTTTTTTGTGTCTGGCGATAATTCCTTTCTGAAACGTTCGGCTATTTTCATTCCTTTAGTATACAAACGTGCTCCAGGACCTCTTGATCCATGATGCGTTACTAACATGGTATTTCCCGTTTTTTTAGATCTACCAACAAACAAGAAATGATTACCATCACCTTGTGTTCCTAAGTGTGATCTGGCTATTTTCACCATTTCTTTATCATTCAAGAATACGTTAGTTTCAAAAGCCTCTAATAAGTCCTTCGGAAACCGAAATTGAGTGTTTCTATCACGTCCACCAGGACCAAAATGCGTATTGGCGTGAGCAGCGTCAAGGATGTCTTTAGGATCTGCTTTACCGAAATCGGTTAGCATCACCGAGCAGCAAATATCGGCACTATGCATTCCTGGGTGAATGGCGTTTTTTGCAACAGCCACACCTCCAACTGGAATAGTTCCGTCTGGACCAGCAGGACAAGCGTCAGGCATAATTGCACCATCAACAAGTGTTGGTGTTTTCATTAAAGTCTGCATTGAGTTAATCACTTTAGAAACGTTGTCTTCTTCCAGTTCGTTTTCTGCTTTAATATTTATAGAAAATGCCACAGGAGCATTATGCAAAGCTATTGGGTCTGGTGACTTAAATTGTTCTAAGTACGATGCCATAGCCTCACCTTCTAAGCCATTGTCATTAATATGAGCAATAGCTTCTTTCATCCATTTTCCTTGTCTATATCCTAAGGCGATTAAATCGTGACCTGTTGTTTTTGTTTTCATTTTCATTTCCCGTGAAAACGGGATTTTTTTAAGTTAAACTTTATTTTTAATGAGATTCCTCGATTGTGCTCGGAATGACATTACAAATATTATAACGTATTACGCAGTCTTTTTGCGTAGTTAAATATATGTCTTATTTATAGTGAAATAAGTGAATAATGCTTTGAAAATAGCCTTAATATTTGTGTTAGGATAAAAGCCAGAGCTATTAATACAGTTAATTTCTACAATTTTCCAACCGTTATGTGTTAAGCCAATATCCATTACGAAAGCGTCGGCAATATTAAAAAGGCTTATCATTTGCTTTGCAAACTGAATACCTTCTGGTGGAACATTTAACTCGAATGCGCTGTTTTCATTAAATTTATAATAACCTGCATCTATGATTTGTTCGCCTACAATCCAAAGTCTTGCTTCCTTACGAATGTCTTGTGGCTTTGAGATTTGGATAAGCGTATTTTCGTTGAGGTTTTCTGATCGTTTACTCGCAAGTGCTTCATAAACATAATCAGACCACGTATGCTTGTTGAAAACCTGTCCTGTGAACACTTTTGCATCACGAAAAGGCTTAATAAATAATTGGGTGTTTGTTGTCCAATCTATGTTATCTGTAAGTTTCATGACTTGAAATTCATAGTTTAACACATGGTCTTTGTAGTGTTTTGAATAGATTTCAAATAAGTGATTATTCCCATAAAATGAGTTGGGTTTCCAATCGGTGTATTGCAATGCCAAACGTGCTAATCTTACCGAGCCATATACAAAAATATCTTGTCTATTTGTGTTGAGTTTTAAGTGTTTCGTTTCTTTTAAAACTTCAATGGTTTCATAAGGATAATTTAGCTCATCTAACACATCGTAAATTCTGTTATGATCGGGATCTGAGTATATATTTGATTGAATTAAAAAGTACATGTTTTCAATAGTGTTTGTTTTAAATTAAGCCTACAAGATTGGGCTTGTAGGCTATTGAAACTTCGTTCTAATTAAAAAGTTTTAAAAAACTATCTTTTTCTAAATTTTCCAAAGAGAAATCAAAATCGGCTTCGTCTTTATAATCTGTAATTTGAGCTCCTAAAGCTCTGACTAAACTATCAAAAGATAAAGATTCATTCCATTGTTGATATAAGGCTTTGGTTGCTAAATTTGATACTTCAGAATTACCAGACACTCTAGTGTGACCTGCACCAAAGTTTAATAATACAAAGCACTGTTTGTCTTTTTTTGGAATTAATATTCCTAAAATAGTTTGCTTTTGTACAGACTCACATCTAATATCTGCAAACAGTTTGTTTGGATTCATCATATAGTCTTTAGAAACAGAATCGCCTTTACCGACGATAATTTTGTAGCCACAATCGGCTGCTCCGGAAAACACATTGTTTTGAATCAAAGTAGGAACATTTAATCCCTTGTTAGCATATAAATATTCTACAGCGCCATTAGGTGCTGAGGTTATATCTCCAGAATACATAAGATTGCCTTGTTGTTGATTATATGCGGCATTCCAACCTACTTTACCTGCAATGTTTAAGCCTGATAAATCTAAGTCTCTTGCTCCCCAAGCATCTTCCCAATAAATACCGACTGCTAACTTTTTACCATAGAAACGCGTCCCAGTAGGAATATTTCCCACATACATTTTTTCTGATGTTGGTAAAGCATAAGTAATGTCCTCAGGAAAAAATAAGCGCTTACCTGATAAATCAAAACGTTGTTTTAAATACTTAAGCAAGAACGCGTAATTTTGCTTGAACACCGTGTTTTCAGGAACGACTCCTTTATATTTAGCTGCTTTATTTTTCTTCAAAAGATTAACAAGCATGTTCTTTCTAACTACGGTAGAAACAGTATTAGATTTGACCCAAGATTTACCATTTCTAATTCTGTATAAAAAAGCATCTTGACCTTGGTTTCTGGTGTAGCATGCCGACAATGCTTTAAACAAAGCAAAAGGCGTTGCGTTATCTAACCAGTGAATATCGTTATCTGTTATTAATGCATTTGTGACATCGTTTAACGGATTAGAAATTAAAGGCTTGTGATACGTTTTAGATAACTTGCTAATCTTGTTGATCGTTTTAGGAGCTTTACTTTTGAATGCCAAAAACAAAGGTTTGAATCGGTTAAAAATTTCCGCAAGTTTTTCTAATCCAAACGTATTAAATGCTTGCGCTGGATTGTATGAACTGTCTTTGATTAATTCAATTAATGCGTCGTTTTTGATTAACAAGGTGGTGTCTGTAGCTCTATAAATGATATACCTAAAAAATTCAACAGGATTACTAGGGTAGATGTCATAATACTCGGCTAATTTTACAACGGCCTCTTTGTTTCTAATGTGTTCTTTGCCAGTAAATGTGTATCCTAATTCATCTACTAAAATAGTAATCAAGGCATCTACTGTGTCTTCTTTTAAAGCCATACCAGATGCTAAGATGTTCAAGCATTTCTGAGTCATCTCATCTATTGAATAGGCATTTATTATCTTATAGCTGAGCTTTACATTTGGAATACTTAAAATTTCTTCTGGAATATAAATGTCATCTCGAAAGTTACTTCCATAGGTTGACAGATAGTGCTTAATTTGCTCCATGTATAACTCATATCTTGAGCTATTTCTAATTTTAAGCCACGACTTGTGGAACGTTTTATTTAGATCATTGCCACTGAGTTTTTCAGCTTTTAAAAAAGCCATGATTCTATCTTTTGCCCAAAGTGCATTTGGTGCTATAATATAGCCTTCATCTGAGATGTATGGCTTGTCGTTTGATGTTTTCGCTAATACGGCGTTAAATAATTTTAATGTATTCATAGTATTCATATTTAAATAAGTGAGGTGTATGGATTTGATTAAAAGTCAATGAAATAGGAACACCTTTTACCTATTATTTTTAAAGACGAAGAGTAATTATCCTGCACCCAATGGGTGCAAGTCGTGAATTTATAGGAACTCTATTTGTCTTTTAAGACGAGATGTAGATACAACCAGAAGACCCTTCCGGGCGCTGGACTCGAACCAGCTAATTATAGGAACATCTTATGTCTTTTACTAACGGAAAGTAATTTCTCCGATGAATATTATAGGAACTTTCTGTGTCAGTAATTTTAATGTAGTCCAGGTGGGACTCGAACCCACGCCCCGCGGATTATGAATCTTTACAGGAACTTTTTTATGCCTAAAGCGAAAAGTATTTTCGCTGCTCTACCTTCTGAGCTACTGGACTATTTTTTTAAAAAAAGCGTTCTGAGAATACCTTCGCTTATAGACAAGCTTTCCTAGAATTATAACTTTCGTCTTCTCTAGTTTTCCACATTCTTCTCATTGCTTAGAGTGTCATGTACTTGTCTGATGCCTATTTACATTGTAGCTGTTCGGCAACTTAGACTTGGCTTGCATAGTGGCTTATTGCCACGCTTTGCAATTACGAGGGTTGGCTCCCTCACCATTCGTAGGCGTCCTCTCTTGAGGCGGCCTACTAGAATGTTCACCGCACGACAAAGGTTTGCGACCTTCATCGCCCCATATATTGCAATGGGTTTAGGCAACTACTAGCTGCTACAATGTTCGAAGTCTTTTGCGTTTACGATATGGGAAAAACCCAACCTCTGTATGTGAAATAACAGCGTTCTATAATTGAACTATATCTTTTGACCTAGGAGAAGGGCTTCGAAAATGGCTTCGTAGATTTTAGCCTACAAAATACCAACCTTCTCCTTGTGTACTTCCCAGTACACGATATGTTAAGCTACCGAACCGTTTCCAATCGGGTAACTCTAATATTGCAATACGCTCCGTTCGGTTGGATGACCTATACGTAACCTATTACTACAACTTTTCCTATTGATGTCTCCATCGCAAGCCTATCAAGTGTCGGCTACAAACCCTCTTTTACTTCAGCGGTTGCCCCTTGCAAAAAGTGGTTTGTGTTAGTTGCTTGCTTACCTGTACTATTTTCAAAAGAAAACAGTCTCCATTCACAGTGCCTGTAAATAGATTTATCCTTGTTGCCAAGTTTATCTAAGGACGATAAGCCGCCCTATCAAGCGATAATCGAGATTAACGCATGATGATTTTTTTATAATTGAAGCTCTAATCTGAGCTTCATTTTTATTTCAATGAACTTTTTTATTAAGCTCCACCAGAATCCCTCGGTCTGGTGGAGCACTACTACCAAAGTCTAACTAACAAGACTTCTTTATGATTACACTGCAAATGTTTAACCCTATTGCGCAATCATTTTGCGTAGTAAAAAAATAGTTTAATTTTCACAACTTTTTATAATGACATCTAGGACTTTTTCTGGGTCACAAGCGTAAATTCCTGAGCTGTATACAGGGTTTGCTTCAATTATGGCCCATCCTAAATCTTTAATGTATCCAAAGTCTACAACAATGGCTTCTGGAAGTTTTACGTCTGAGTCATTTAAAAATGCGCTTGTAAACTTTTCAAAACCATCCTTGTCTTTCGGAATATTAGAATCAATAAAATAGCGTCCATTTTTAAGATATGTTGAATAGGTTTGTATGGTGTTATTTAGAACAAATGTTCTAACCTCACAATCCCATTCTACAACATTACTTGTATATACATATTGATCTTTATCTAAGCTATGATATCCATTAATAGCTTCTTTAGTTTCGTACACACCAGCTTTAAAATATTTTGTATCTACTGGTTTAATGAAACTTTCATTTATTGAAACATCTTTCAATCTTTGGTGAACTACCGTTCGTTTTAAATACTTATTAGGAACACGAGCCAACCAATTTCCTTCTACATTAGATAAATGGAAACCACATTGGTGTGCGACATGTGTTGTAAAAAAATCTTCACCATAAACACCTACTATGTTTTTGCGCTCATTAAAAGGAACATTCCATTTTATGCAACGCAAACTTTTTAAATCTCTACTATATGTTGCCTGATTTATTAAGTTAGAATCTGTGCTATAAATAGGCGATAATGCTATGTGTTTTGTTCTCATTTTATTTTTTAATTACCATATAATTAAAACTAAGAAAGCTTCTTCCTTAATGAATTTGCTAACTCGTTTTTCAATTCGCTACGAAAACCTGAAAGCCCAGGAATATCGTTATACTCTACAATGTGTAGTTCTCCATTTTCGTCCTCAAGAATGTCAATAGCTAGAATATCTGCTTTAAGTTCTTTTTGTAGCATTAATAGCTTATTTGATATTCCTTTTAAAGGCTCTATTTCAGTAAAGTCAGTTGTCTCAATATTAGCTTTCCAATATTTTCCTTTTCTAGACATTGCCCAGACTTTGTCATTAATAACGATATATCTAATGTCTCTTTTATAATTAATATAAGGTTCTGTAGTAACGTAAGTTTCAGACACAAAAAGTAAATCTCTAATATCTTGCCATTGGCTCTCATTTTGTATTAATACCTTTCCATATCCTCCATGATAATTTCCAACTTTAACAACAAAAGGAAACTCCATCGTTATGTTTTTTAAATACGAAGATGCCGTAACTACGTTAAAGTCTATTATTGGTAACCCCATTTTTTTAATCATAAAAAGCATGGACAATCTATCAAAACCTTTTTTTAAGGTTTCCGACGAATTCACGCAAGGAATACCGGCTAACTCTATTAAATTTAGAGCTGTCGTCTGTATTTCCGATGGGCGAATAGCTCCTACTCGCCAAAGAATCCCATCGGGTTCAATGACACTTTCAGAATCGGCTACAAACAACCTATTGTTCTTTAATATCCATGAGGTGTTTTGAATAAACTTTTGTACTACTTTAAACTCAGGTAAAAAGTCTTGCCAATAAGTTTCTCCATTTATAACTAATATTGTTTTCATTCTACTACTTGTTATAACCTGAGCAGTATTCAACAAAGTACTGCTCAGGTTTAATTACTATTCTTTTGATTAACTGAATTCTACGAAAACCACTAATCTTTAATACAACTGCAATAATTCTTGTCTTACAAGCTTTGCTGAGTATTGATTCAGCTGTTTTGTTAATCGTTTTTGTTCTGATTTCTCAAGAGTTTTATATTGAATTTTAAACGCTTTTAAGAAATCTTCAAAAGCATCTTTAGATAGCAAACCAATAAGTTTACCAATTTGGATACTATCCAAATTACTTTCTTTACTCATTACATTTGCCAAACGATTAGGGTTGACATAGCGTTCTAATTCAGACAGTAAAATATGTGCCTCTTTTGACAACTCAATCTGTACTGAATGTTTTGAATTAGCTTTGCTTTTTTCGCTCCATTTCGCATTTTTATTCTTAATAATAACACGACTTCCGTTTGGTAAAAAATGTGGCTCTATAGGTTTAATAACTACACCTTCACAGATATTATCTGAGATTTCGGGTAGCTTTAACCATTCAGGAATTTTACTGTCAAAGGCATTAGGATAATCCAGCACCTCTTTTAGTGTTCCTCTGCAAAGTGTTTTTGCATAGAAGAAACCGTGGGTTTCTAATAGTTGATTAACCTCAATGACGTTGAGATAAAACTCCTGATTGATCATAATATCAAATGCATAGAACTCATTATAAGGTGCGTAAAACACTCCTTTCTGAACCTTAAATGCTCCTCTAACTTGCTCTACATCTGGATAGCTACCGCCAAATAGCTCACCAAAAACAGTTATACTTTCTGTATTTGGGTATTTGATTTTTACAGCTTCAAAGAGAGCTAACATTTTTTCATAGTATAGCGACTTGATTGAAGCATGGTTGTAAAACGTATCAGTATCTTCTAGAATACTAGTGCGTTTTGCAGACCTTAAATCCTTCCCGTTGGTGATTAGACTAAAATTAGCACCATGTACTTTTTCTTGCACCACAAAATCATTACTGTTTGCGGTAGCTATAGCCACACGCTCAATAAATTCTTTGCGGTATGCATTCTCGATTGAATTATATTTTTTAAACATCATAATTTTATGGTTTTAAGGGTTAATAATTATTTTAATTTTCTAAACGTTAAACTTATTCTTCCGTTTTCAGTATTAGCTTTTGTTATGGCATGTTGCCATATATTTTGGATCTCATTATTCACGTAAATCAATGAACCAGGTATAAGATTAAAGTCTACAGTCATACTTCTATCTTCGATATTTCTGAAGCAAAGTGTTCTTGTTTCTCCAATAGAGATAATTGCTACGCCTGTGTTTTCTTCAAGTATATCTATCTGGTCAGAATGAAACCCCATTCTTGAACTTCCATTTTCATAATAATTGATTAAGCAGTTATTAGATCTATAACCAACTAATGCTTCAATAGAATCCCTAATTTCTTCTAGTTCTTCTGTGAATTCCTGAAAAAGATATTCCATCTGAGCGTAATTGTAAGGCCTACCAAAACTTGCTGTTTTTCTATTAGCCATACGCGTATCCCATATGGTATTACTTATTAAGGTTTCAAATAATAAAGCATGATTGCTTAAAAAGTTTTCTATGTAAACTATTCCTTCCATGATTGTATTAAACGGCTTCATCTCATTTTAAGAGTTCTGCCAGGTTCTAGGCTAATTAAAACCCAGCAGAATCCCTTATAAAAAGAATAGGAATCTATTCTAGAGTGAAGTATTTTAAACCACTTTATCTGCGCAAGATGAACTTGCAAAAGCATGTGGTTTTGCTTTAAAAACAAAGCCCATTCCAAGAATGTAACCCATAGCATCTTTTAGGGCTACGTTAGATTGAAATTTTGGATCTGTATTGATATCGGCATGAACCTCTAAAGCAACATCGTATTTATCTAGAATATCACAAATAGTATAAGCGACTTCTACAGACATTGTTACTTCCTTGAGCATTCGTTCTTTAATACCAATGTGTTTTGTGCCTTTGTAATTTCTCATAAACATGAATCCACCTTTTCCTTCACGTAAAACCACAATAACAGTAGCATACTCAATATGAGATTTATAGGCTTGAGAATCTGAACCTACACAAACCTTTAAGCGATATCCAGCATTTTGCTCTTTCACAATGGCGCTTTCAATCAATTCTGTAATAGGTTGATTGTAGATTTTCCCACTAAAATTTCTCCATTTTTGTTGTACGATTTTCATTGGTCTTCATAGTTTAAATTAATAACAATTACTGCGGAACAAACTGGATTTGAACCAGTATCTTCTGGGCTTCAACCAGACGCATAGACCTACTTTGCTATTGTTCCTTTTTAGGGTGATTCCGAGATTCGAACTCTGTTCTCCTCATTCACAGTGAGGTACTTTACCACATAAGCTAAAACCACCATATTTTAGTTCTGATAAAAGGATTTGAACCTTTATCCACAAACGTATCAGGTTTGTACTTTACCAGTTAAGCTATATCAGAATATGTTAACCTGACAGGATTCGAACCTGTACCGGAAGATTCAAAATCTTCCATGCTGCCGTTACACCACAAGTTAATTTGTAGGTTTAATAGGATTCGAACCCATACCACAAGGGTCGAAACCTTGCATGCTATCCATTACACCATAAACCTAATTGTACTTCGCCTTGGATTCGAACCAAGAAATCACAGCGCTTAAAACTGATGCCTTTTCCAGTTTGGCCAGCGAAGCATAAGTACAGGAAGAGAGACTCGAACTCTCAAAATCTTGTTTCTAAAACAAGAGTGTATGCCAATTCCACCATTCCTGCAGTTGTTGAGATGTCAGGAATCGAACCTGAATCCTTCGCCTTATGAGAGCGATGCTCTACCAGATTAAGCTGCATCTCAATATGTTGAGGTAATGGGATTCGAACCTATGACTTTCACGATGTAAGCGTGATGCTCTAACCACTGAGCTATACCTCAATTTGTACTCTATAAGGGAATCGAACCCTTGTCTTCCGGTAGAAAGCCGTTTGCACTAACCACTATGCTAATAGAGCATGTTTTTCTTTTATGGCGTTACCCTAAAGGGTCAGGTTTTCGGTAGTCGCTCTCTGCGAGGAGCTTCAACAATACCTCAATCCTTAACGCGGTTGTTTAGCGGTTCATACGAGAATCGAACTCGTGTCTCCCGAGAGACAGTCGGGAAGGATAGCCATTACCCCAATGAACCATATTGTACATCTACTAGGATTAGTTCGTATCATACATATTGTTATAAATATGTACTCATGAACGCTTCGCGTTTCGAACCAAAGAACCTAAAGATTAGAAATGCGCAGCATTCACGAACACCTTCATTTAAAATAAAAATGGGTGAGCTAAATCTTTAGTGCTATCCCTTACATCATAGATGTGTGTTATTAATTATGAGCATCTATCGAGACTCGAACTCGAAACTATAGATTGGAAGTCTACTATGTTGCCAATTACACCATAGATGCTTATTGTGGGAATCATAGGATTCGAACCTATTTAGCTTTAGCACCAGTTTTACAGACTGGCTCAACTCTCCAACGTTGACGCATTCCCGTATTTTGAGACAAGGATGAGGATCGAACTCATAAAAATTGGTGTTGCAGACCAACGCCTTAGCCATTCAGCCACCTTGTCTTTTGCGATACCGATAGGATTCGAACCTATAACCTGATGGTTAACAACCAACTGCTCTGCCTTTGAGCTACGATATCATTTTGTGGAGCTACGGAGACTTGCACTCCATTCTGCGAATTGCAAATCCACTGTTTTGGCTTGTTAAACTATAACCCCATTATGTTGCGGAGAGTAAAGGAATTGAACCTTCACCGCGATATTGCGGACTTGTTTAGCAGACAAGCGCAACAAACCAATATTTGCCTACCCTCCAAAATATTTTTCAAGAGCATTTTTAATTTTATTATAAATACTCATGTTTTTAATGGTGCATTTCCATGCGCCATCTGGCACGTTCACTAAAAATGTCTACTAGACATTTTCTTAACGTTCCGTCCTGTCTAAGAGACAGGATTCGAACCTGCAACCTCTCACTTCCAAAGCGAGTAAACAGCCATTGTTATTCTCCTAGTTTTGCGGAAGGAGTGGGAGTCGAACCCACACGAGTCGTAATCTCCGAACACTTTTCAAGAGTGTGGCCACCGCCTATTGGCTTGTCCTTCCTGGTTTGTTGACGCAGTGAGAGTCGAACTCACATCATCTCGATTAAAAGTCGAGTGCTTTAGCCAGTTAAGCTACGCGTCAGTATTATTTAATTTCGGTTTACACCATAAAAAAAGCACCTCTTTTTAAGGAAGGTGCTTTTCTTAAATCTATAGATACATCAACTCATGGATCTATAACCTTCCTATTAAATACTATTGATCTGGCATCGCCGCCACTACGTAAGACTTCCATCTGCTTCGGTTCGAGCAGCCAGATCATTTCTTGATATATATGTTTTAAATAATTTCGCATTATTATCTTGTTTGTTTTGATGTTGCAAATATGAAACCAATTTTTGAATTTCACAAGAAAAATTTCAATTTAATTTATTGATAATCAATATGTTACGTTTATTTTGGACAAAGAAATTCCTGTCCGTTTTTTAACGAATATTCAACATGTTGTACAATAGTCTGTCTCCCAATTGTTTCACTGTTTTAAGCGTCTATTTTTGTCTTTTTACTTTTCGATAATTACTTTTAAAAAAAATTAAAAAAAGCGCCCAACTTTTAGGTTGGGCGCTTGCTATTCTAATATTAACTGTGTTTAAATCACAATGTTCTCTTTAAAATATGCATGAAACGCCCTCGAAGATGATTGAGTTCAATGACCATCCATCTATAATCGCATCCACTAAAATGCGATATCGGTTGTTTATGTATTAATTGTTTTACCATTCTATTATTATTTACCATGCAAAGATTATGTGTTAATACGCATTGTTTTTGCGTAGTAAATTATTTTTTTAATTATTTGGATGCGTACATTTTGTCTCTCCTGTCTATTTCGCCTAAGGGGCTTCCTTTGAAAGTTAAAATGTTTACGAACCCATTTTGTTTGGTGATTAAAGAGTCTTGTTCTTTAACGGCTCCAATACTTTTGTTGCCATAGTCTCCAGTAAACTTATTAGTCGCTGGATCAACATCTCCCCAAAGAATATTTGGTTTTCCGCTATCTATAGGTTCAACAAAATAGGTGATTCCTGTAACTTTAGAACTCACGATGAAACGACCAGTCTTATCTGTTCCTGTAAGAAATCGTTTCATTAATTCTTGACGTGTCATAACTCTTAATTTTTAATATTACTCGTTTTTAAAATGGTGGCTCCCACGTTTTTTTACTCATAATCTGCTTCACTTCTTCATAACTTATCGGATAAAAATCATGACAATCTACGCCAACATCGAAACTATTCATTGTTGGATCGTCGGGTAAACTACCATGTGAATGACCGTAAAGATGCCATGTGCCTCTGAAACTAGATCTCCAAACTCGCATTGCATAGTGCAAGAGCATGATTTTCTGCTTGCCATTTGGGGCATCGGAATCATTGACATTGAGTTCGAAATAATCTTTTATCCATTCAAATCTATTTGGGTTTGCCAAAGCAGCACCTTCATGATTGCCTCGAATTAAAAAGATATGTCCGTTTAACTCTTGTAAAATGTCCCGCATACGCTCGGCTTTACAGAGTCCGAAATCGCCTAAATGATAGACTTTATCATGTTTATTTACACGGCTATTCCAGCGTTTTATGAGTTCCTGGTCCATGTCTTCTACACTACCAAATGGACGATTGGTGAATTTTATAATATTCTCATGACCAAAATGATGATCTGAAGTGAAATATATGTTTCTTGTTTTATTCATGTTTTCTAATATGTTTTACAAATGATATTTAATCATTTTTGTTATTTTTTTTCGACTTCTTTTTATTCTTTTTTTTCTTTTTTGAAGTCTTCTTTTTCTTTGGTTTTATTTTGTTCTTGACCCTCGTTATTTCAGAATCTATGAACGAAATAAAACTGTTGTTGTAAACAAACAACTTCGATTTTTTAAAAGTTTTTAATGCCTTTTTATATGCGCCTTGGCATTCAAAAAGTTGAGCCTGTAATACCATAAGCTCTCCTTTTTGAATTGACCTTACAGTAGTTGCAAAATCAATTAGTTTTTGTGCTTCGTCAAAATCATGATTCCAAATTAAAACCAAAATGTATTTTGGATATACTTTTGCAAAATCCATCTTGCTAGCAAGCGCTTCTGCAAAGTAGTATTTGGCCTTTTCATAATCTCCAAGTTGCTCTGCTTGTAAACGACCCATGAGATATAATGCATAAGCGTTATCGCTCTCATAAGACAAAGCATAATTTAGATTTTCTACCGTTTCTTCTAAATCGTATGGATATGCATCTATTGCTTTTAACACGTAGTTGCTTAACAAATTCGTGTCCATTGTTTTTTATTTTAATAATTTGTTTGGTGCGAAAACATTCGCTTTAGCCCATAATTTGAGCTTTATATTTTAACTGTTTGGAGGAGGTTTAGCAGATCTGCTATAGACTGAAAACAAAAAATCCGAAACAGTTAAACAAGTGCTTCGGATTTTTCATTGTGTTTGAAAATGTATATTAACTATACGCTCGAAGCATCACAGAAAGGGCTTTTCCCTCTGGATTTCCTGAAATAGGTATGAATAAATACATAGCTTCGTGTTTTAGTTAATATTAATTTTTTGCCTGAATTGTTTAATTCGCTGTTGCAAATATTTAGATTTATTTTTCAATTTTCAAAATTTATTTTTTCATTTTCTGAAAATTTCCAGCCTTAATACATAGTATTAACTTTTTTTGAAAAAACAAAATCTGAATTCAAGTTTTTCGTTTTTTACTTGAATTTCATCACTACGCAGTATAATTGCGTATATTTAATTTTGCTATGATAATCATGCTAGACAGCATATGAAATTTAAGTTTTTTCTTTTTATTATTCTTGCCATAAGTTTTCAAAAATTGGACGCTCAAATTAGTATTGCGGATGAAGAAAAATTAGCAATATTTTTATTAGAGCACATCAACAAATTGAGAATAGAAAAAGGTAAGCAAGCTCTAAAAAGGCATGAAGATTTAGCCAAAGCGGCAAAGATACATTCTACCTACATTTCAAAGCGAAATAAGCTCACGCACATTCAAATTAAAACGGCTCTGCCGCAACCAAAAGACAGGGTAGAAAAATTTAATACATCTTTCGCGAATATAGGAGAGAACATTTTGTATTCAAAAACGATTAAAACACCACTATCTTCAACTGGTTTAAAGCGATTAGCTTTTGATATGTTTCGTTCTTGGAAAAACTCGCCTGGTCATTATGCGAATTTGATTTCAGATAGTTTTACGTATGGTGATTTTGGATTTACTTATAACGCAAAATCGAAACGTGTATTTGCTGTTCAGGTCTTTGGTAAAAAAGGACATGTGATAGACGGACAATTATCTAAAAATGCTTTTGGTATACAGCCAAGAGATGTGTCTTGCCATTATTTAATAGGCAACAAAGGCAATATTGTTGTTAATATGGGTAATGCGATATCTATCGTTGACGATGAGGTTATCTTGTCTCACCACAATCTTGAAACGATGCATGAAATATTTGAAAGTGTAAAGGATGGTTTGGCTATTGATTTGGTAGCGAGGGATCAATTGCAATGTGGTGAAGAGAATAGATTAGACGTTTCAAATATTTATGAAGGCACTTTGCTTGAACCCAAATATAGAGATGATATTTTCGGGAGTAATACTGCACAAAACCCTAAACGACTTATTGTGTCGTTGGGAAAAATCCCGGAGCATCTTAAAAATAAAGATTTAAGCCCTAATTTGATTTTAATAAAAGATGGGAAGAAATGCAGTTATGCAGTGCCTTCAAATATTCCTAGTAGAAGATATGATCTTAGACCTGTGGATCCTGAAATTTTAATCCCAGACGAGACTTTAAAAACCGAAGGAGTTCATGGGATTTATGAAGTGAGTTTTGATTTTAAAACTGGAAAAACGATACCAATAATCAACCCCGAAATTCAATTAGAAGGTCGTAAGGTTCATTCTATCGATATCAAAAGTTTCACTTCGGTTGATGGTAATTCGGCAACAAACAACGTATTACACAGTAAACGTGCGAGTTACATTAGAGATTTTTTAAATAAAAATTTAGAGTTAAGCGAGATTCCCATTACTATTAACGCTAAAGAAAATTGGGATTTGTGCTTTTATCATTTAGAACTTTTAGGTTTGGACCGAACCTTAGGGCGAAACAAAGAAGCGATTAGAGCCTACATTCTCAATAATTTGGATGATAAATGGGAGGAATCTCTTAGCTTACAACGACAATCAAAAGCTATTATATATACCATTGGAAGTTGGAGTGAAGCAGATAACCTTCACTTAAACAACAACCTAACCAATGCACTCTTAAATAAAAACTATGATTTGGCAAATCAAGCGCTAGCCGAAATGTATTTTTCGGGAAAAGATGACCTTTTTTTAAATGAAGAATTCATACGAGATAAATTATTTGACAAGCCAGAATTGGTTCAAAACGTAGCGGCTTTATTGTTGAAAAACATCAGTTATTATGCTACTGACAATATCGTATTTTTTGTTCGAAACTGGTTATCGAAACCTGATTTGCTTTCAGAGGAAGCTCAAAAAAACCTTTTGAACCTTTATACTATTACGTCTAGAGAACTTCTTAGAAAATGGGACAGTAGTGTAGAAGATTTTTCTAAGGTTTTGCATCCTGAGAAAGTAGAACCCCTTTTCGAGAATTACAAAAACAAAGATAAAGTAAGCCCGTTGTTTCTTAATTTTCATATGTCTAGTATCGAATACTTTGGTCAAATCAATTTCAGTCCTAAAATAAATGAATCGTTCGAGTTTATCACAAACTACTTTAAAAGCGCTGCTAAAAGTGTTAAAGATGATACAGATTTAAGCCTGTTTTTTAATAGTTGGAGTATGTATACGATGACTGTAGATCGTTTAATGGAGCGGTTTGATATTGGAAAAATGGATGAGAATTCGGCCTTTGTCTTAGCAAAAACTTTTGTAGCAAAGACTAAAGACTATGATCCCGAAATTTTGCTAAACATCCACAAACTGTCCATATCATTTAATAAAGATAGATGGTGCAAATGGATTAATAAGGACTTTCAGAATTTACGCGATGACGGCGTTAAAAATTTATTTTGTAAAACTTGTAATAACTAAACAATGGCAGTTAACAAAAATGCTCTAATACGATATAAAACAATTGATAGATGTCTTCAAAACAACTTTAGGCAATGGACACTCAATGATCTAATTGATGCTTGTTCTGATGCTTTGTATGAATATGAAGGTAAGGATGTTGATGTAAGTAAGCGAACAGTTCAGTTAGATATACAAATGATGCGAAGTGATAAACTAGGTTACAATGCACCAATTGTAGTTTATGATCGAAAGTTTTACAAGTATGAAGATGTCAATTATAGCATTACCAATAGTCCAATTTCTAATCAAGATTTAACTAAATTATCTGAGGCGGTATCATTTTTAAAACAATTTCAAGGATTTTCTCATTTTGCCGAGTTAGGTAGCATGGTTCAGAAGTTAGAAGATCATGTTTACACACAACAAACACATGAGAAGTCATTGATAGATTTTGAAAAGAATGACAACCTAAAAGGGTTAGAGTTTTTAGATCAGCTCTATCAGTTTATTTTAAAAAAACATGCGATAGAAATGACCTATCAATCGTTTAAAGCCCGACAAGAAAGTACCTTTACGTTTCATCCATATTTACTAAAAGAGTTTAGAAACCGATGGTTTGTGATAGGAAAAAGAAGGTCATCAGAAGGGATTATGAATCTAGCCTTAGATCGAATCGTTTCCATAGAGAAAAGCCCACAAACATTTAAAATCGATAAAGACTTTGATTCTGAAACCTATTACAATCATGCTATAGGTGTGTCTATTAGTCCTAACTTAGAGCCAGAGCACGTCTTGTTATATGTAAATCACAAACAAGCCCCTTATGTGCTTACAAAGCCATTTCACCATTCGCAAAACGTAGTAAGCCGAGATAACTATGGTGTTACGATTTCTTTAGATGTTCAATTAAATTTTGAATTAGAAAAAGAAATTTTAGGATTAGGAGAGGGTATAAAAGTAATTTCGCCAGAGCGTTTAAAGCGAAATATAAAAACTAGATTATATGATGCTGTAGATGCTTATGAAACGGAAATTGATGACAAAAATTTACGCACTTTATCAAAGCGGTTGGAGTATAAGGGTTTTGGAATTTTAAATCATGTCTACTCTAAACGTGATGTGAGAAAACTTAAAACAAAATTAGATGCTTATATAAAACAGCATCATGACGAAAAGGTTTTTGGCATGCGAGAAGTACTTTTAAAAATGCCAGAACTTAAAGCTATTTTGTTTAATAAAAATTTCAGAAAACTTGTAAGATCTATAGATAAAGATGCGTTCTTAACTAAAGCGATATACTTCGATAAGACCCCTAAAGATAATTGGTTTGTAAGCTGGCATCAAGATATTCCAATTAACGTTTCAGAAAAAAAGGAACTAAAAGGATTTGATTCTTGGACCAATAAAAAAGGTGTTATTAGCGTTCGGCCACCAGAGGAAATTTCTAAAAACACGTTCTCAATGCGAATTCATTTGGATGACACAACATTTAAAAATGGTGCTTTAAAGGTTATTCCTGGATCTCATAAAAAGCGACTAAGTAGTGAAGATATTAAGTTGATTACCACAAATTCTATCCCATTTATTAGTGAAGTTGGTTCTGGAGGTGTACAGTTATTAAAGCCCTTATTGCTTCATGCATCTTCTGAATCTAAAATTCAGCGACGCCGACGCGTACTTCATTTAGAGTTCTCATCAATAGAGTTACAACATGGGTTAAGGTATTCAGAAAAGGAACAGTTGTAAAATTATTTTAAATAGAAAATGTCTATGACATTGGTAATATTTCTATCACTTTTCCATAAACATGTTTTGTCCATCCGTTAATTCTCCCGCGATTATTTCCAATTAATAATCCGCGTTTGCTGTTTTTGCCTTTCACAATATGTGTAAAACAATATCCTCTAACTTTACAATAAACAATATCACCTACGTCACAGTTTTCCCAAGTTATAGGAATGAGCTTTACAGGCTGTTTAGATTTTAGAAGAGGTAACATAGAATTACCAGGTTCTTTTGAAATGATGGTTTCACCATTTTGAAGTTTTTGAATTTTCCAATTCATAATTTTAAATTTTAAAAGTTATATAAGTCAATATTGACGTATATATCCTCCAAAATTTCACAAAAGAACATTCAATGAACTAGAACAAATATATAGTAAATTATTTAACCTGTTTTAAAAACACAATGCTTTGGCTCTTAAGCGCAGTAGTATGTTCGAAAAAAAGAGTGTTGTTATCTGTTTCAGCTTCAATTAAATAATAATGACCTTTAAAGTAGCTTTTGGAAACGGTTACTTTGAGTCCAGATGTTTTGGTTATTTGAAGTTGATGTGCATAGACAATTGTATTATTTATACGATTAAACTCCCCAAAAAATGAAGCTATCAAGGCTGTTTTTGGCTGGTGATACAGATGTTCAGGTGTATCTATGGCTTCAATTTTATTGTCGTGTAAAACAATCATAGTATCTGCAAAACCAAGTACATCATCCTTGTCATGAGTTGCGAGAATGCAACTAATATTTTTACGTTTTAGGTATTTAAAAATACGTCGTCTTAGAGATTGTTTTTTAAAATTATCGATATGGCTAAAAGGCTCATCGAGTAAAACAATTTCAGGTTGTCTTGCCAAAGCTCTTGCCAGAGCAACACGCTGTTTTTGTCCACCCGAAAGTGCTTTAACCTTTGTTTTTGCGAATGCTGAAAGTTCAACAACTTCAAGAAGTTCTGCTGTACGTTCTTTTTTTTCTTCAGGAAAAAAGTTAGATAGAAATTTTCCAATGTTCTCTTCTACTGAAGTATAAGGCATGAGATCAAATTCTTGAGTCACATACTTCATGAAATCATATCCAATAACGAGGTTGTATTTTGGTCCGAGAATTTCGGTGTCTTTCCAGTAGATATTTCCGAAGTTTAGATCGTACTCACCATACAATAGTTTTAATAAGGTACTTTTTCCTGATCCGCTTTCACCTATAATGGCAAGATGCTCTCCTTGTTCTACTTTAAAAGTGAGGTCTTTTAGAACAGGCGTTTTATGGTATGAAAAAGTGAGGTTTTTTACGCTTAGCATATGATGCAAAAATACTACAAAAAAAGTCGCTCGATACATGAGCGACTTTTATATAAGATTGTGAAAAAGGGCTAGCCTTTTACTTCTCCTTCGGTTTTGCTTGGCAATACATCAAATCCCATATTATATAACGTAAAGCCAAAAATATCTGCATATTGCTCAATGGTTTTACTAATTGGTGTTCCAGCGCCATGACCAGCATCTGTTTCGATACGAATGAGCGTTGGGTTATTACCAGTTTGTTTGTCCTGAAGTTCTGCAGCAAATTTAAAACTATGGGCAGGTACTACACGATCATCATGATCTCCTGTGGTCACTAATGTTGCAGGATATTGAACCCCTTCTTTAACATTATGAACAGGCGAATATCCTTTTAAATATTCAAACATTTCTTTATTGTCGTCTGCAGTTCCGTAGTCATAAGCCCAACCAGCACCTGCCGTAAATGTATGATAACGTAGCATATCAAGAACACCAACAGCTGGCAATGCCACTTTCATTAAATCTGGACGTTGAGTCATTGTTGCTCCAACTAATAAACCGCCGTTAGAACCACCTCTAATGGCTAAGTAATCACTAGACGTATACTTATTTTCGATGAGGTATTCGGCAGCGGCGATAAAATCATCAAATACATTTTGCTTTTGCAGTTGTGTTCCTGCTTTATGCCATTCTTTTCCATACTCTCCACCGCCACGTAAATTAGCCACAGCATACACACCTCCTTGTTCCATCCAAACAGCATTAGTAACGCTAAAAGATGGATTTAAACTAATATTAAAACCACCATATCCATACAGAATAGTTGGGTTTTTTCCGTTGAGTTCAATACCTTTTTTATAGGTGATAATCATTGGAACTTTAGTGCCATCTTTTGAGTTATAGAACACTTGTTTACTTTCAAAATTGTCACTGTTAAATTCAATAGATGGTTTCCAGTACAACTCAGATTTTCCAGTATCAACGTTATAGGTGTAAATACTACTAGGTGTGTTGTAGTTTGTGAAAGAGTAATAATCGACTTTAGCGTCTTTTTTACCTCCGAAACCACCAGCGTTTCCTACACCAGGAAGTTCAATATCTCTAATAAATTTTCCATCAAAATCGTATTGCTTTACTTTAGAAACCGCATCTACCATATATTCTGCAAAGAAATAACCACCACCACTTGAAGGGCTTAGTACATACTCTGTTTCTGGAATAAAATCTACCCAATTGTCTGGAGTTGGGTTTGAAGCATCAACAGTTATAATTTTTTGATTTGGTGCGTTTAAATTAGTAACGAAATATAATGTGCTTCCCTTATTGTCAATAAGATATGTATCAGAATCTGTGTTGTCTAAAATGGTAACCATTTCGCTATCAGGCTTTGTGAGATCTTTCATAAACAATTTATTTCCAGAGGTCGAAACACTTGCTGAAATAAACAAATAGTTATTATCTTCTGAAAGATATGCACCAATGTACCTGTGTTTTTCAGAAGGTACGCCTCCAAAGATTAATTGATCATCTTTCTGAGGTGTTCCTAGTTTATGATAGTATACTTTGTGTTGATCTGTTTTTGCAGATAATTCACTTCCTTTAGGTTTATCATAACTTGAATAATAAAAACCGTCGTTTTTATACCAAGACATACCACTAAATTTGATGTCTACTAAGGTGTCTTCTATTATTTCTTTAGTTTCAGTATCCATGACTAAAACTTTTCTCCAGTCACTTCCGCCTTCTGAAATAGCATATGCTAAAGTCTTCCCATCTTCAGAAAAACTTGCGCCTCCAAGTGAGATAGTACCATCATCTTTGAACGTATTTGGATCTAAAAATACAGTTGCTGTACTAGGGTCTTCACCAGTTTTATGCCTGTAAATCACATACTGATTTTGAAGACCATTATTCTTATAAAAATAAGTATAGTCGCCTTCTTTAAATGGAGCTCCAACCTTTTCGTAATTCCAGAGTTTTGTTAAACGGTCTTTTAACTCCTCGCGATATGGGATGTTATCTAAATAACCAAACGTGGCTTCGTTTTGAGATTTCACCCAATCTTCTGTTTCTTTACTTCTATCATCCTCGAGCCATCTATAGGGGTCTTTTACATCTGTACCAAAATAATTGGTTACGGTATCAACTTTTTTTGTTTCAGGGTAATTTACCACAATGTCCTTTTTTTCTGTTTTAGCGTCCTCTTTACATGAACTAAACACAATTATAGCAATTAATAATATTGAAATTTTTTTCATAATGGGAATGTCTTGATTAGTATCTCAAAAATAAGCAAAAAAGCCTCTACAACTTAATGCAGAGGCTTTTTTAAGATATCATTAAGATTATTACTATTGTTTAATAAATTTTTGACTTTTAATACTGTTTCCAGATACAATTCTTAAGATGTAGTTTCCTGTATTTAGAGCACTAACATCAATTGTATTTTGGTTTAATTTTGCATTCATTACACGCTTACCTGTAATATCAAATATGGTGTAGATTGCATTTTGTAAATTGTCATTACTAGAGATTTTTATAACATCTTTAGTAGGATTTGGATAGATAACTAAATCATTAACAAACGACTCTTCAGCAGTAAGTGTAGCACCTTCTACAACCTCTAAAGGCGCATTAATAGCAGGGTTAGTTACTGTATCAATAACACCAGAAGGCCAATAAATAACAACACTATCAATTGTTGTTAATGAGCCAATTCCGAAGTGCGTATTAATAGTACTCATATATTCAAAGCCTTCTCCACTTCTAACATCTCTAATTTGAACACCAGCGCTTGTATATAATTCTACTCGAGCCCCAATACCATCAATATTACTTACCGTTCCAACCGTATTAATTTTAATCCAATTGTTAGATGTTGTGCCATTCCAATAGATAACTCCGTTATAATAGGTATCTAAAAACCCATCATTATTTAAATCCCCAAAAGAACCATTTTTATAGTTAATTTGATTAGGGTCTAAATCTTCAAAAGTCATATCTCCTTTACCATACATGATTGTACCGTTACAGGCAATATCTAGGAATCCATCGTTATCAAAATCATGACTTACATTTTCGTGACCTGTAGGCGCCGAACTTACATTTGCTGCAGTAGTAACGTCTACGAAAACACCGTTTCCGTCATTTCTCATTAATTTATGACTTCCAGAACTTGCACCAACAAAAAGGTCCATATCACCATCATTATCATAATCTCCCCAAGAAGAAGACCAAGTTTGCATTGGATCATCTAAACCTAAAGCTGCTGAATTTTCTGTATAAGTACCATCGCCATTATTAGTAAGCATGTTATTTCTTCTTCTATCTGTTTCACCACCACATTTAGCAATAAACATATCTAAATCTCTATCATTGTCGTAATCAATCCAGATTGATCCATAATTTCCTCCTGAAGAGTAGTCACCTAGTCCACCTTGGTTAAAGGTTAAGTTACCATTTCCATCATTGATATAATATACGTTAGGCGCTACATCATGACAGACAAAAGCATCTAAATTTCCATCGTTGTTGATATCGGCGAAATTTGATCGTTGAGAAAACACATATTGTGCCCCTGAAATTTCGGTAAAACCAGTACCAGTATTATTTGCTCTCATAAAAGTTACACCAGATCCGTTTCCATATAAAAGATCAGTGTGTCCGTTGCCATCAAAATCTGCGGCTGCCATACTCCATGTTGGAAGGAAATCTGCATTAGGTGTTGTAATATTAACTTCATTAAAGCCACCAAGTTCTTGTTGGTAGAAAATATTCACGTTTGTACTTGATGCTGATACGATATCATCTAAGTGATCGCCATTCATATCTACAACTGTTAAATCATATCCTCCAATAGGAAATGCTTGTGTTACGAAATTTACTCTAGCAGGTGAAAGGGTGTTAAATATAACAGGTCCAACCCAATTGCTATAATCCGTACCTCCACAATATCCTCTTACATATACCTCATAACTTGTTCCAGAATTTAAACCAGTAAGAGAATGAGGGTTATTTGATGATGTTGAGGTTCCAGATCCAGCAGGAACTCCAGAGCCTGGAGTTTGCACAGCAATTTCCCAGTTTGATTCATTATTTCCAGCTTGCCAGTAAATATCTGCAGAGTCTACAGTTACGTTATTCGCTAAAAGGTTTGTGATATTCGGACAAGCAGGAGGTGTTTGTGAACTTATCGTTGGTGATTGAAAACAAAATCCCCATCCCCAAACATTATTATCGTCATAAGAAATTCTATATCTAAAATTACTTAATTGATTTGCTGTAAATGCTGAAATATCTAGAGGAGATGACGTAAAACTTTCAGCAGCTCCGCCACAAAAATTATCGTTAGGAGGATTTGCGGTTCCGTCAAGAGCGGCACCCCAAACAACCCATGAACTAGCATCGGCATCCCAATATTGTAATGTTAGTAATTCTCCAATGTGATTAAACACATAACTTGAGCCTACTGTTATCCAGTTTTCACCAGCATTGCTAGCGGCTGTTAAATTTATAATAGGAGATTCTGCAGCGATATCATCGTCATGACCATTTTGAGCGTCGTCGTCGTCGTAAGCGAAGCTATTATCTTGAGTAGGGTTTGCCTCAAAAACAGCTGCGTCAAATAAGTAGTTACCAGTGATAGACCAGTTAGGGTTTGGCCAGTTTGCCGGTTGATTTAAAGTTTGGGAAAAACTAAAAAATGCACTTAATATAAAAAGTGTTAGCGTAATTTTTTTCATAGGTTTTTCGAGATTAATTAAGAAAGTTTATAAAAGTAAGAAAAAAGCCTCTAAATTCTTAGTTTAGAGGCTTCTTTGTTTAGTTTTTGATAAATTTTTGACTTTTTATTGATGTTCCAGATACTATTCTTAGAATATAATTACCAGGAGATAGTTTTGATACATCTATTGTTGGTGTTTCGAGTTTTGAATTCAAGATTCTCTTTCCAGTAACATCAAAAATTGAATAAATGGTAGAATCATTAAGCTGTAACGATTCAATATTTATAACATCCTTTGCTGGACTTGGATAAATAATTAATTCATCTGTTAAGGAATTTTCTAAACCAAGTGTTGCGCCTTCTACAACCTCTAAAGGTGTATTAATTGAAGGGTTAGTAACTGTATCGATAATTCCAGAAGGCCAATAAATAACAACGCTATTTATAGTTGCGTCAGTACCAATTCCAATATGTGTATTTAATGAGTTCATATATCTAAATCCGTCACCACTTTTCACATCTCTTATTCTAATTCCAGATGGTGTATGTACTTCTACACGAGCGCCAATACCTTCAAGGTTACTAACTGTTCCAACTGTATGAATTTTAATCCAGTTGTTATTACTTTCAGCGTTATTAATATATAAGTTTCCAGAGTTAAAAGCATCGATATAACCGTCATTATTTAGATCTCCATAAGATCCAGATCCAGGAAAGACGTTGGTGTAAACATTAAATGTCATATCACCATTTCCAAATAAGATATTATTTCCAGAGACTAAATCTAAGTTACCATCATTATCGAAATCGAAAGTTACCGTTTCCGTAGAGTTACTTGTAAGCGTATTTATATTAGAACCAGCAGAGATATCTGTAAACGTACCGCCGTCATTTCTCATAAGTTTGTGAGCACCAGAACTAGCACCAACAAATACATCCATATCGCCATCGCTATCGAAATCTCCCCAAGCGGCAGACCACGTTTGCATTGGATCTGCTAAACCAATAGCAGCAGCATTCTCTGTATAATTTTCATTTCCATCGTTTGTATGCATTTGGTTTGTTCTACGCGCTGTTTCACCACCACATTTAGCGATAAACATATCTAAGTCACGATCATTATCATAATCTATCCATATAGATCCATAGTTTCCTCCAGAAGCATAATCTCCTAGTCCACCTTGATTGAAAGATAAATTTCCACTTCCATCATTTAGATAATATACATTAGGTGCCACATCATGACAAACAAAGGCATCGAGATTTCCATCATTGTTAATGTCTACAAAATTAGAACGTTGAGAGAATACATCTTGCGGGCCAGAAACTTCTGTAAATCCAGTTCCAGTAGAGTTTGCACGCATAAACGTAACACCACTACCAGCACCATATAACAAATCTGTATAACCATTTTCATCGTAATCTGCAGCCGCTAAACTCCAGGTTGGAAGAAAATCTGCGCTAGGTGTTGTAATATTTTTTGTTGTAAAACCTCCACCAGCATTTTGTTCTCTAATATTCACATTTGTCTGAGAAATTGAAACCATGTCATCCAATTTATCACCATTCATGTCTACAACAGCAATTCGGTAACTTCCAGAAGAACCAGACGATTGCGATGTAAACGTTATAGGCATTGGAGGCGGTGGCGTATAGTTGATTGCTTCTAAACAGAAAGCAACATCTGCAAGTCCTGTTCCTTGGAAATCATAGATTTGAATAACTAAATCGTCTCCAACTGTCCAACCGTTTATGCTTTCGGTAGCAAAAGTATCTGTACAAGCAATTTCTGTTAAGCCATCAGAACTCCATACTACAATCCCAGGATTTCCAGGGTCTTCAGAAGAGAAAAATAATCCATTAGTGGTTGCGGTCCACGTAAAGAACTGATCCCGTCCCGAAGTTCTACATGACCCTTGAACACCACTATCGGTTGTTCCATCAGTAGAAAATGGTAAATTAAATGTAGGAGATGCGCATCCTGTTCCTTCAACCGAAGGCGTAATAGGAATTGCTCCTGCAAAATTGTCATTAGCAGGTTGTCCAAAAGACAGAGAGCAACATGCTAAAATTGTTAATACTAGTAATTTTGATTTCATAACTCTTTATTTATAATTTATTCACATTCTCCGCTAAGAGAATTAATCCATTCGTCGATTAGTCTAACACCTTCCGCGTGTTTTAAAGTTCTTCCTAATAAAGGCATTCTGTTTTGCTCTTCAATAGAGTTGACTCTAAATCGAAGGACAGACGCATCAATGTCTCCAGGAACAACAATATGTGTTGCGCCAGCAATTTGAGTGTCTGGTGTTACACATAATCCTTTATTTGTATCGTCATCGTTTTCATTAAAAGCGAATCGCATAGGTCTATACTCACAATAGCTTTCTTCTGAATGACAATGTGCACAATTAATATCTAGGTAAGAGCGAACTCTTAATTCTAAATCTAGAGATTCATCTTCCCATTTTACAGTAGAAACTATAGATGTAGGAAGGTTATCTTCTAGATATCCAAAGTTTATCCATTTTTCTAACTGGTTAAAGGTGCCGTCTGTATAACTTAAATCTCTATTAAGGTTTTGAGGTTTTGGTCCAATAGGTAAAGGTGTACCAAATTTATTGTGACATGTGAAACATTCATTTCTAGAAGGAATTCGATAAGTCGCATTATTTGTAATACCATTTTCTATCCATTCAACATCTGTAAAGCTTCCTGCATTAGTGAAAGTTGCTTCAGTTTGTTCATCATTCCAGACATATTTTGCAAAATCCCATCCATCTTCAGTCATATACATTAATCGCGTTTCAATTATTCTAGTTTCATTACTAGGTTGAACATTATCGTAATAGAAATTCTTAATGAGCACTGAGCCAATTGGGAAATCTAATGGTGTAAAATCACTATTATAACTTGCCTTTGTCCCATCGGGCATCCAAACAAATCGCTTTTTATGAGCGTAATCTGTAAATAAGGTAGAATTCAAATTGTAAGGTAACACTCCGTATACAGGGTCTAAATCTTTTAAAACTCCTTCAAAGAAGTTGTATTCTGAAAGCGTCGCATATGGGATGTCGTCTAAATTAAAATTTACAGGTGATGTAGGTGTTACCACAACAGTTACAGTACCTGTGGCACAATTATTATTGTCACTACAAATAGTGTATTGAAATGTATCGGTCCCGACAAAATCTAAAGTTGGTGTATATAAGATGACATCATCTGAAGGATTGTTTGGTGTATTATTTGGGTCTAAAATTTGAGCAGTACCATTTTGCGGAGTTTGAGCAGTAAGTGTTCCAGTGTTAGGAACATTAGTGTCATTTAACAATACCTGAATTTCAATAGCGTTATTTTGAGAAACCTCCACAGAATCTGCGTTAGCCTCAATAACTATAGGTACATAATTGTCGTCCTCACTGCATGAGTAGAAAGTTACAATGAGTATAACTATGCTAAGTAAATTGAGGTAATTTTTTAACATTTATAGTAAAATTTGGATAGTAAATATAGTTACAAACCCATCAATCCTTACAATTAATTAGTTGTAATACACTTTTTATCAGACGACAAGGGTCTAAATGCTAAAAAAATCTATAAAACAATATTAGTTGGTTAGGAACTTTGCAAAGGTTCTATTAATTAAACAACTTAATTATGAAAAACCCTACTTTTATATTAGAAATAAAGTGTTATAATCCTTGTTTTGTCAAACAATTCATAATCAAAAAGTTTATTTTTTCAAGAGCGAATACCTTTTCTAATCGTTTTGAATACTAGTTAGCGTTTAACCAAGAGGAATGAACAATTTCAAGAATTGTAATAATCTCTTTAGTAACATATTGACAATATAATATCACTTAAACTAAATTATTAGCCACCAAATATTCTGCAATTTGAATTGTGTTCGTAGCAGCTCCTTTTCTAAGGTTATCACTTACAATCCACAAGTTTAACGAATTGGGTTGCGACGTATCTCTACGAATTCTTCCAACAAAAACATCATCTTTACCATTAGCATAAATAGGCATTGGATAGGTGTTGACGTCTACATTGTCTTGCACTACAATACCAGAAGTTTCATTGAGTAACTGTCTTATTTCTTGAACGTTAAAGTCGTTTTCAAATTCAACATTTACGGCCTCACTATGACCACCTGCAGTTGGGATTCTAACTGCAGTTGCAGTTACAGCTATGGTGCGATCATCTAATATTTTTTGGGTTTCATTTACCAATTTCATTTCTTCTTTGGTATAGCCATTAGCTTCGAAAACATCACAATGTGGAATAGCATTTTGATGTATTGGATAAGGGTAAGCCATTTCTCCTTTAACACCTGCCAATTCATTTTCTAATTGCCTTACCGCTTTTACACCTGTACCTGTTATAGATTGGTATGTAGATACTACAATACGCTTAATCTTATATTTTTTATGAAGAGGAGCAAGAGCAACAACCATTTGAATGGTTGAACAATTGGGATTAGCAATAATTTTATCGTCAGAAGTTAAGGTATTTGCATTAATTTCGGGTACAACTAATTGTTTGCTATGGTCCATTCGCCAAGCTGAAGAATTATCAATGACAGTAATACCTGCTTCAGCAAATTTAGGAGCCCATTCTAAAGATGTGCTTCCACCAGCAGAGAATAAAGCTAACTGCGGTTTCATGTCAATAGCATTTTGCATGCTAACAACTTTGTAGTCGTTCCCTTTAAAAGAAATTAATTTACCAATAGAACGCTCTGAAGCGACAGGAATTAATTCCGAAACAGGAAATTGTCGTTCTTCAAGAACTCTTAGCATAACTTCGCCAACAAGACCAGTGGCACCAACAACTGCTATTTTCATAAGAAAAAGGTTTACATATAATATTGAACAAATGTAGTTATTATATCATTTTGAGGTCTAAAAAAAAACATAAAAAAACCGCTTCATTTAATGAAGCGGTTAAAGTTAAATATATAGTGTAGCGATTAGTTACAAACTATTTTTTTAAGGCATCTCTTATTTCTGTCAATAAATCAACTTCAGATGGTCCAGCAGGAGCTGGCTCTTCCGCAGGAGCCTTTGTTTTGTTATAAGCTTTTACAATAATAAATAGAACAAATCCAACGATTATTAAATTAATGATGGCGTTAATCCACTTACCATACATGATGGCATTTTCTGGTTTTTCAACAGTTCCATCGGCGGCCATAACGGCAGGAGATAGAACGTGCTTCATGTCTTCAAAGCTAACACCTCCAGTAAAATGACCCACTAACGGCATCATAATGTCGTTTACAAATCCACTTACAACCAGTCCCATTGCACCAGCAAGTAAAACGGCGACAGCAAGATCAATGACATTACCTGTCATTATAAATTCTTTAAATTCTTTAAGCATAATTAATGTATTAAGTTAGTTATTAGAACCCTAAAATAACTAAAAAAAACGAAATGTTAAAAAATGAAAACGACTCATTTTAAGACAATACGCTTTACACGTTGTGAAATAGCAGTGATAATTTCATAAGAAATGGTATTTGCAGATTGGGCTAACTCCGAAGCATTAGACGCTTTTCCAAACACAACGACTTCATCGCCTTCATGACATTCTATATGGCTTATATTAACCATAATCATATCCATACAAACGTTTCCAATTATAGGTGCTTTTTTATTATTGATAACAACATATCCTTTTCCGTTACCATATTGTCTACTTATACCATCTGCATGACCAATAGGTATCGTGGCTGTTTTTTCGTATCCTTTACTGGTATAAGCCCTATTATAACCTACAGTTTCTCCTTTTTCTATCTTATGAATTTGAGAAATAACAGATTTTAATGTTGCAATGGGTATCAAATTATGGTTCTCTTCTTTAGAATTTCCAAAACCGTATAAACCAATTCCGGTTCTTACCATATCGAGATGGGCTTCCGGATAATTAATAATTCCAGAGGTGTTTGTAAGATGAAGTATAGGCTGATAATCAATAGATTTTGAGAACTGCTCAGCTATTTTTTTAAAGTTAATAATTTGAGATTCTGTGAAGTCCTTTTCTTTTAAATCTTCACTTGCTGCCAAATGAGAAAACAATGATGCCGCCTTTATAGATGAGGTATTTTTAAGTTTAGATATGATATAGTCTACATCATTTTCCCAAAACCCCAAACGATTTAAACCCGTATTAAACTTAATATGTACAGGGTAGTTTGTTTGGTATTCCTGTGTAGCTATTTCAATAAAGGCATTTAAAACTTTAGCATTGTATAAACTCGGTTCTAAACAACGTTCAATTAATGTTTTGAAATTAACAGCCTGAGGATGTAAGACCAAAATAGGAGTCGTAACTCCTGCATCTCGTAAGGCTACACCTTCGCTAACATAGGCAACAGCTAAATAATCTACATCTAAATCTTGAAGGTAATTGGCAATGGTAACGGCATCGCTACCATAGGCAAATGCTTTAACAACCGCTAAAATTTTAGTGTTAGGTTTAAGTTTAGACTTAAGATACTCGAAGTTGTGTTTGAGCGCTTTTAAGTCTATTTCTAAAACAGTCTCTTTAGCTTTGGGCATTGGTTTTACTGTCTTTGTTAGAAATTTCTTCTGGATCAGTAACCTTCATATGTCTAATTTTATCACGTAACATTGCCTTATAAAAAGCAGCCCGACTCAAAGGTTCATATTCATCAACTTCTCCAAGTAAAACAAGTGCGTCACTAGTGGCTTTACGATAACTGTATTGTGCCAAGTTTCCTGTTCTTGTGCATATAGCATGTACTTTGGTTACATACTCTGCTGTGGCCATCAAATTTGGCATAGGACCAAATGGGTTTCCTTTAAAATCCATATCTAAACCTGCTACAATAACACGAATACCTTTATTAGCCAAATCGTTACAAACCCGTACTATTTCATCATCAAAAAATTGAGCTTCATCAATTCCAACAACATCGCAACCATCTGCCAAAATAGGAATATTTGCCGCAGCTGGAACAGGTGTAGACCTAATTTCGTTTGAATCATGAGAAACGACCATATCTTCGTCGTAACGAACATCAACCGCTGGTTTAAAGATTTCAACTTTTTGTCTAGCAAATTGGGCGCGTTTAAGTCTTCGAATCAATTCTTCCGTTTTACCAGAGAACATTGAGCCACAAATGACTTCAATCCATCCAAATTGTTCTTTATGATTTACTGTATTTTCGAGAAACATTTTGTAATTTTAACACTAAAACTCACCTAAAGTTCGTTTTGTATAAAGGTGGCGTAAATTTATTAAAAAACAAAAACCTATTTGGGAATAAAAAATAAAAGTTATGAAGAAGAAGCTGGAAGCAGATTTAATAAGCATTGCTCATAGAATTTTAAAACTTAAAGGAAAGGAAGATGTAGTAAAATTGCATGCTGAAGTTGCTGCCTTGTATGAAAAATTAAGCGTTCTCAAGTTTGCAAACGAAAACTTTGAGGGCGATTTACCAACAATTGGAAGCAATTCATCATTCTTTGGAATGCTTGATACGGCATTCAACAATAAAGTAAGTGACAATATTGAAATTGAGGATAAAATTTACGTTAATCTTGATGAAAAAGAAGACGACCATATTTATGAACCAGTGATGGAAAAAATCAAAGATATGGTAGCCCAAATGCCACAGGAAACTCAGCAAGTTGATGAACTCGTTGAAACTGCTGTTGCAGAACAACCAAAGACAGAAACTCATTTAGAAGATATTACAGCAGGTTTTGAAGAAATTCCTGTTTTTGAACCCGTATCTGAAGTTAATGAAAATTTGAAGCAGTCGTTAAATGACAAGCTCAAAAATGGTGGATTAAACATTGGACTTAATGATAAATTAGCTTTCATAAAACATCTCTTTAATGGACAAGTTGAAGATTACGAACGTGTTTTATCTCAGTTAAAAACAATAAGCTCACTTAAAGAAGCAACACATCTTATAAAAGACATTGTAAAACCAGATTATAATAACTGGGAAGGTAAAGAAGAGTTCGAAGAACGCTTCTTAGCAATTATTGAGCGTAAGTTTCAATAAGAGTTTTCGACTGCCAATAGATGAAAACAACCAAAATAATCTATTGGATTTCTACAATCCTTGTAGCACTAGTATTTCTGTATTCTGCTCAGATGTACTTTTTTAAAACAGAAATGATTAAAGGCTTTTTTGAGCATTTTAATTACCCAACCTATATTGTAATTCCACTTGCTATAGCTAAAATTACAGGTGTTGTTATGATTCTATGGCGAAAAAGTCAATGGCTAACAGAGTGGGCCTATGCTGGTTTTTTCTTCGACTTAGTTTTAGCGACAGCAGCACATCAAGAAGCTGGTCATGGATTAGGTTTATCGGCAATGGCAATTCCTGTACTAATAATATCTTATTTCCTAGGGAAACAGGAAAGACCTAATAATTTAGATATACCCAACCAAGAATAGGTTTTTCTCCAGTATTTAAATCCAAAATATAAAAATAAGTACCAACTGGTAAAAGACCTAAGTTGTTTGGTATGCCTTTATTTGGTGTACCATCCCAGTCGTTTTTGTAGTCTTTGCTTTCGTAGACTAGCACACCCAACCTATTATATATTTTGAGGCGATTATTCGGATATTCTTCAATACATTCTATGGAGAATACATCATTTAAGCCATCACCATTAGGAGATAACCCTTCAGGAATGTATAGACAAACGTCAACCGTAACTTCGGCATCATCCATGTTATTGGTATCATCTCTATCTGGTTCCTCTAAGTTGCTTAAAATTGCAGTGTTCAGTAAATCTGAAGCGGATGAAATTTGAGCTACTATTGTTAATGTTTCAGATTGATTACTATCTAACGCATCAATAGACCAAATGAATGTGGATTGGTTAAATACTCCTGCAGAAGTTGTTGCAGATATAAAGCTCATCCCACTAGGAAATACATCGAGAATTTCAATAAGTGTTCCTTGTGAGGTTCCTAAATTTGTGGCTGTAATTTGAAATGTTACTTGATCTCCAATTGAAGCTTCTTGTGGTGATACCGCTTTCAAAATTTCAATATCAACATCCGAATCATCGTCTAATACGGTTAAGGTCGCATTAGTTTGGGAGGTGTCAACGTTGTTCTGTGACTCAAAATTATTAGTATCATTAAGATAGACTCCTGGTGTATTTGAAGATACAACAACACTAAAGGTACAAGACGAAACACCATCTGGGAAAACCAAATTAGTAACACCAACAAAATTATCTCCAGTAGTTCCTATAAATGTAGCCGTACAACCATTACTCATTACCCAATCTGGCGCCGAAACCAATGTGATTTCCGCAGGAAATACATCTGTAAATGAAATATCACTTTGAGACGGATTTGAAGGTAAATTAGTTATAGTAAACGTCAAAGTGCTTTCTTCTCCAATAGTAATAATTTCGGGATTATAACTTTTGTCAAGAACTGGAGCTACGATTTGAACATTACTTATAGACGTGTTGGTTTCAGGAGAAATTTCAGAATTATCATTTTCATTTGGAGTTGCTATGGCAATGTTATTATAAGCACCTCCAAAGTTTGGAGCAGTAACCGGAATTGTAATTCTTATTGTTGATCCAGCGTCCATGTTATCAATGGTTCCAGTAACAACATTATTGTTTATGGCTAAACCAGAGATGCAAGTTGCATTACCATTAGTTACCACACATGATGGCGAACCATTAATAGTAAAAACATTATTAATAGTATCTTCAAACGAAATGTTAATGGCATTCGAACTGTTTTCACTATTGGTAATATCTATAATCCAATCAAAGTTTTGATTAATATTTACTTGTGTAAATTCTGGAAATGTTTGAACCACCAAATCCACACAAGGTGCAATAAAGGTGACAACATCATCTTCATTGTTCGCTGGGTTATTGTCAAAAGAACTATTAGCATGATTAATTTCAACCATATTATAAACAGGAATAGCATTAATATCGCAATCTGTTTCCCAATTTACTGTAACATGAAAGCTTACCGAACTATTACCAGGCAAATTCCAATTATCGGCTTCGGTAATTTCCCAAAATATGTCAGGTTCTCCATTTTGGGATATGCCATCTAACGGTACGCCAATATTTGCAGTATTAATTGTTGAGCATTCGGCATCTCCAGTCGTTGACACGCATTCTACGGCAACTAATGTGCCAGTGTAGCCAGTATTTCCTAGATTTTCAGTGAAATCTATGAGCTCAATAACTGTATCAAGATCACTAAGATTTGAAGCGGTAATCTCATAAATAACATTACCAGCTTGCATCGTATTATCTGGAGATTCTCCAATAGGCAATGTTGGACTTATTTGCGTTTTTGAAACTTCCAAATTTATAGTTGGACATGCTTCGGTTGCAGGTAACATTACAAAGTCTGTTTGCGTACTGTTTTCAATATTGGAGTCAAATATATTTGGTTCAAGAATATTGGTTCCACTTCTAATATTAGCCATACTAATATCTGTACTGAAAGAACATTCGGGCTCTAGAAATATCGCTACAGTGGTAATGGTAACGGTTGCACCGACAGGCAAAACAAAAGCGTCACTCACCCAAAACAGCTCATCTACATTTATGGTGACATCCTCGCAACTCACATTTCCAGTGGTTTGAGTACAGGTTACTGTAAGAATCTGCCATTCTATTTGTGGTGATAAATTTTGAAGAAAAAATGCAATACTGGCATCCAATGGGCCATTATTACAAACGGTCGTTTCAAAAGTGACTTCTTCATTCCAATCGGCTACTGTATCAGGATCTGGATCGGTTTGAATGGTATCAATACAAATATCAGTAAGCTGACATAATTCGGCTTCTAATAACTGAGTTATCACAGGATCAGACATACTAGGCGATATATTTTCGTGATCTAACTCTATCCTAATAGTACTAGATACGGCAATAGGTTGTTGTTCTACAGCGCATGAAGGATCTAAATATTCATAAACCATTTCAAAAGTAACAGAGCCTCCAGCAGTAAATACGTGAGGAGTGCCAATTGTAAACATAGTTGTAGTTGCACTAATCAAATTAGGCGATCCAGGAGCTAAACCCGAAACATCTGGGCATTCTGTGTCATTCGTTGTGCCAATACATTCAATAGATTCTAGACGTACGTTTGGTCTCCCATAGTCTAAATCTGAAACCAAAGTAAGTTCACCTACAATATCTGTAAGTGGAAAATCTATAGCGCTGTTATTGGTAATCGTAAATTGATAGGTTACAAAACTATTCCAAGAAGGGATGGGAGTGCCTTCTGGAGGAGATACTTGAGTGTGGGCTATTGAAAAATCGATGGCGACATCAATAACATCAATAGAAATTAGAGATTGATTGTTAGAGTCATTGGTGTCTGTGGTACCATCCGGAGGAGTAATAATGGCATTAATAGCAATACCTCCAACTTGAGAAGGGGCTGTTACTTCAATTTTTAATTCCACACTAGAATCACTAGGTAAACTAGCAACGCTCCCTGTGAGGACACTTCCATTTAAAATCAAGTTGGATGCATTAGATGCACCTCCTGAATTATTTTGAGAACTTATAGCATTAATATCGAGATTTGCTAAATCGGGATCCATGGTGATTTCAAATGTTGCATCAGAAACCGCATTTCCAGAGTTTATGATGGTAACGATATATTGAAAATCTTGGAAAATTTCTACTTGAGAAACGCCATTTCCGTCTACATTTTGAGCTTGCGCAACGATAGACAAATCGGTAGTTTGACCGTAAACAGAACTACATAGAAAGACTAAGATAAAGAAGCGGAAAATATTCCTAATCATATAGGATGGTTTATTGTTAGACGCTAAATAATATTAAAGGTTGCGTCAATATAGTTGAAAACATTGTAAATTTGAAAAGAAATCTCTTACAAATGAGTAAACTCTATATTGTACCAACACCTATCGGAAATTTAAAAGACATGACCTTTAGAGCTGTTGAAGTTTTAAAGGAGGTCGATTTAATTTTAGCTGAAGACACACGAACTTCTGGAAAACTGCTGAAACATTTTGAAATTGGAACTCAAATGCAAAGCCATCATATGCACAACGAACATAGAATGGTAGAGCAATTGGTCCAAAAATTTAAAAGTGGTTTATCTATTGCGCTTATAAGCGATGCGGGCACACCTGCAATTTCAGATCCTGGGTTTTTATTAACAAGAGCTTGTATTGAAAATGGTATAGAAGTAGATTGTTTACCAGGAGCAACGGCCTTTGTGCCTGCGTTGGTAAATTCAGGATTACCAAATGACAAGTTTGTATTTGAAGGATTTCTACCTGTGAAAAAAGGACGTCAAACACGATTAAAATTATTGGCGGAGGAAACTCGGACTATAGTATTTTATGAGAGTCCACATAAGTTGATAAAAACCTTGGGCAATTTTTGTGAGTATTTTGGTGAAGACAGGCCAGTTTCAGTATCTAGAGAGTTAACAAAACTTTACGAAGAAACGATTAGAGGTACGGCAAAAGAAGTTTTAGACCATTATACTAATAAGCCTCCAAAAGGGGAAATAGTGATTGTAGTAGGAGGGAAAAAATGATGCAAGAATTACTTCATGACATAAGACAATGTAAAATTTGTGAAGCGCATTTACCGCTAGGACCAAGACCTATTGCTACAGGGCACCCAGACTCGAAAATTGTAATTATTGGTCAGGCGCCAGGAACGAAAGTTCATGCCTCTGGAATTCCTTGGGATGATGCTAGCGGAAGACAATTACGTAAATGGTTAAACGTTTCTGATGCCGATTTTTATGATGAAAGTAAATTTGCCATCATACCCATGGGTTTTTGTTATCCAGGTAAAGGAAAAAGTGGTGATTTGCCACCACGAACAGAATGTGCACCACAATGGCACCAACCTTTGTTTGATTATATGAAACATGTAGAATTGGTTGTTTTAATTGGGATGTATGCTCAAAAATATTATTTAAAAGATCGTGCTAAGCGTACCTTAACGGAAACGGTTGCCAATTACCAAGATTACTTACCTGAGTTTTTCACCTTACCACATCCTAGCCCTAGAAACCGATTTTGGCTGGCAAAGAACCCTTGGTTTGAAACCGATGTGTTGCCAGAGTTGAAGAAGAGGGTAAAACATATTCTATAGTTTAAATGTAAACAATAAGAAGCCCCTCCATTTCTGAAGAGGCCTCATTCAACAACTAAAATATGACAACCATCAATTCAAAATCTCAATTGTATTTCCTTCAATCCAAGTTTTGTATTCATCACCATAATATAAGTAGGTTGTGCTTGCAGGAGCCTGATAATCACCCGCGATATCTGCTTTGAGGTCTAGTCTTATGGTTTTTGTTTCGGAAGGCCTGAAGAACCTCCAGTAAAACACCAGATAGTTATCAAACACTTCATAATAGGCTACTTTTTCTTTTTCTAATAGTTCTTTCAATTGCCAAGGCTGGGCTGTAGTTCCTGATGGAATACCAATAATGGAGGTCACCATTCCTAAAGGCTCTTCTTTGATGTTAGATACATGTATCGTCATGCTCACATTGTCTCCAACTTTATATTTATTCTCAAGAAGTTTTGTCTCTAATTTTAGTGGACTTTCTGAAGACGAATCAGGAACATAACTGTCCCAATTTATAGTTAAACAGTATGGAAAAGTGACTTTATCATTTGCAAATTGTACCTGAATCTTTTGTTGCCCTTGTTTAAAATAGGTTGCTAAACTATCAATGACAATCTTTCCTTGATCGTTGATGCTCAATCGTCTTTTTAGAGACTGTCCGTTAATTGTTAATTCTACAGTATCATTACCTTTGATAATGAGTTGTTTTTGCATTTTAGTGTAATTAATCAACGCTTTTAATGCCATAGCTGTAGATTGTGTAGAACCAAATCTGTCGTGTTTTCTTAGACCTACTAAATACTCAATACCTTTAGAAATTAAGGTTTTGTCTGCGTGTGCTTCTCTCATTAAAGCCAACAAGGTAAAAGCGGTAGTTTCTATATGTTTTGCATTTCCGTAGGATCTTGTAATGGTATTTTCTACTGGTAAGCCTTTAAAATCGTTTTTAAAGATCTGATCTTTAAGTTTACTAATGAGTGTGCTTGCATTTTCTGGCTTATCAAGATTATAACTGGCTAAGGCCATCATGGCCATTTTATAGGCATCTTTACTTTTTAGAGCATCTTTATATGCCGCTTCGTATTCTAGGTTGAGGTCTACATCAATTCCTGCTTCACTAATCGCATAGACAATATAGGCATTGGCAACATCTGCTGGAGAGCTCGCAAAACTATCATAACCTTTAGTGCTTTTTTTGAAGCCACCTTTCCCATCTTTTCTGCTCATGAGCCATTGTACGGTTCTATCAATCATGGCTTGATCTACATTACCATAGACCTGTTTCATCTCGGTAAACTCTAAAATGCCGTAAGCTGTTAAGGTTTCATGAGGCGGTGTTTTTCCAAACCATTCAAAACCACCGTCTTTAGTTTCAAACCCTATAAGACGCTTATAACCTTTATCAATAAAGTCTAAAGCTTTAGCTTCTATTTCAGGATTGCTTTTACCAGATTCTTTAAGGTATTGAAGTACCATAATGTTTGGATATGTTGATGATGAGGTTTGCTCAAAACAACCATAAGGAGCTCGTATTAAGGATTCTATGCCATTCATTACGTCTCCAATGACATCAGTGTATATGTTGAAATTGGCGCTTAGACTTCCGTCAACAACACTATTAATGTCAAATTGGTAGACTCCAGATTTAGATCCAGAAATGGAGGTTTGTGTTGGGAAGTACGGACTTAAAACCGTGACGTTTCTTTTAACCACATCACTTAGTGTTTCTGAGTTTATACGAACTTCAAGTGTTGCGTTCTCCGCTTTTTCAATAGGAACAACACGAACATTTCTCAATACCGAACTGTTGGCATTAACAGTGACTTGACGATCATAATTTTCGGCAAACTTTAATTGTTTTGGTAGTATAATTTCTATGTCAGTCGTAATGTCTTTATCTGTTTTGTTTGTTATGGTTAATGGTAAAACCACATCATCTTTGAGTACCATATAGTTCGGTGATTTAAAATCGACATTCAATAATTTTTTTGTGGCATAAGTTTCTTCTTGCCTTCCAATCATACCATTAAAGCCAACACCTTCAGTAGTAATTTTGAAAGATGTGATGGCATCGTTATTGTAAAACTCAACCTCTGCTTGCCCATTTTCGTCTGTTTGTACAACAGGGTTCCAATAAATCGTTTGTCTAAAATCGGTTCTCTCGTTTATGGTGTTTCCACCTACATAAACAGGAACATAGAATTCCTTTGCTTGAGAGAGACGTGATGGTTTTGAGTTTTGAAAATAGGCAATACCGTAGTTATTGAACTTTGCATTATTTAGTTTTTTCTTCGAACTGTTATTAATGTAACCACCACTATTGGTTTGAATAACAATAACACCATTACTGCCTCTTGAACCATAAATTGCAGTAGCTCCAGCATCTTTTATTACGCTAATACTATGGAGGTCTGAAGGATTAAGGTTTCGAAAAACACTTTCATCTACAGGAACTCCATCAACTATAAACAAAGGTTCAATGTTTCCAGAGATACTTCCAACACCTCTCAATTGAACGGTTGAGTTTGCGCCTGGCGCACCATTGGATGTTGTGATGTTAATTCCGGCCACTTGCCCTTGTAATAATTGTACAACAGAAGATGCATTTGAAAGGCTTTCTTCTGCGACTACTACCACAGAAGCGGTTGTTGAGCTCTTACTTGTTGTTCGATATCCTACAATCACTACTTCATCAAGTTGACTAGAATCTTCTGTAAGTGCAATTTCTATTGCTTCTGCTTCTTTTAGAATTTTCTTTTTTAAAGGCTTTTCTTCTTTATCAAATGTTTTAATACGCTTAACATTTTCTTTGTGGGTAGCGTCTTTATGATGTTGATAGCGACCATTAATGAAGTTCGTTTTTTTGATAAATACAGATTTTCTATCATCTCTGTAAGCTAATAGCACAAGATGCTGACTATCTGTGAATTTAAAAGTAAACGTACCATCGTTTTCGGTGTCAAATGCATGTATTTTATGACCAAGTCTATCCATAAGAAGTAAATGGGCTGTTATTGGTTTTCCTTTTTTGTCTACAACGGTTCCAGATTGAATAGCATGTTGTTCTGGTAAAAACTCGGCATTTTCTAATGTCACTTTTGGATCCACAATATAGTTTCTCCAACCATGAGTAAGCATCAAATAATCTAACGCTTCGGCAGACTTTTCTTTTTTAGGATTGAGGTAAAAACTTGGCTTGTGGATTTTTCCTTTTAATTCTGAAGACACTAACAAGTACGATAGGATATGATCTTGCTTGTCGTCTGCAAACGATAGTAGCTTGTTGTCTGCAACGGCAATTGATAAATTAGACGGTAAGGGGAGGCCTTTGCCATCTGTGGTATTGATCTTTAGCTTTACTCTTTCACGAGTTTCGTAAACGGTTTTTTCTAAATCTATATCAACGTTTAACTGTTTATGTGGGTTTACAAACACCAAACGCTCAGCTACAATTTGATTGTTGTTATTTATGATACTGAATTTTGTAATTCCCATTGGAAAGTCTTCCGTATTTATACTAATAAAACTTTCCTTGTTAGATATTTTCTTCTGAAGTAATACTTTAGAAGCACTTGAAACCTCTAAACGCAATGATTTTTTTTCAGTAGAAAACAGAATGATTTTAGTCATGGACTCTTCAGTTTCTACCGAAAATCGTGTTCCTTCTTTTTGAACTTTTGGAAGTGCAATAGCACGCTCAGAAACAAAAGGTGTTTTAAGTTTTGCTGTATAAACTTCACCTTCTTTTGCATTGAGAATAAAACTTCCCATCCCATCATGAAAACTTGAAAACGTAGTGATTAAACGTCCATTGCTATCCAATATATCTCCTGAAACATCGACTGGTTTTGTGAATTCGTTAATGGCTTTAAATGCTATGGTGTTGTTGGTTCCAGCAATTATTTGGCCGCTTTCAGGAAACAACTGAAAATCAATATTATCTAATGCTACAGGAACACTTCTTGATATAGATTCTGTAGATCCTTTGTAAGGGATAAGGACGTTGAGAACTACATCGGTAGTGACCAAATCTTTTGGAAGTGTAAACGTCGGATTAATTTTTCCTTCGCTATCTGTCACAGCGTTTTGAGTGCTTATTTTTTGCCCTTTTACTGAGACTTCATACGTGATTTCTGTGTTGGCGAGCGGATTGTTTTTTAAGTCTTTAACTTCAAAATCGGCTATCACCTTGCTGTTTTTTCCGTAACCTTCTTTTTGAAATTCTAGTGTTAAAAGTAAGTTAGGTTTCACTACTTTTTGAACAGTAATCTGTTTCGTAAAAAAGGTGTTTTCACCAAAATTACGCATCCAATTCGTATAGACTTTTAAGGTATAAATACCTCCTACCCAATTGGTGTTAATGTCAAAATCACCATAAGCATACCCATCTTTAATTGATAATCTTAGAGATTTAACGACAGCGCCTTTAGGTGAAATAAGTTGTGCATGTGCAACATCACTAAGGTTAGAAACCGTATTGTTTTCGGTAACGATATAAGATTTAAACCACAGTGTTTCTCCGGGGAAATAAAATGGTCTATCAGTCTGTGTATATATTTTCTCAATTGGAGCTATTGTATTTTGATACGCCTTAACAGCCGTCAATGATGTCATGACAATAGCAGTTAAAAGAAAATAAACGCTTATTTTTTTTATAGTTTTCATAACGATTATATTTTAATGTTAAGCATAAAGCCAATCTCACTAGTTATTGGCATATTAAAGAAGTTTAATCCAAGACTAGAAGGTGTGTCATAAAGGCTGCGATAAGGAGAAGCACCATCAAACTTGGCCCATGTGATAAGGTTATTAGCGTATAAACTAAGCGTTAATTCTCTTATAAATGTAGAATGGTCGTTGTCAAATTCGAAGTTATAGGAGAGGTCGATTGATTTTAAATTAACATAGCTCCCATCTTGAATTGCGGCTTCGTCGACACCCGAAAACCCATAGCGTATAAATCTGTTTTGTGAAATATCATTTTGCGGATTATAAAAATCAACAGGAACTGTATTTTGTTGTCCTAGCTGATTTACACCTGAGAAAATAAAGTTGGTAATTGTTCTTTCATTGGCAGACTGTTGAGACCTCCCTAAATAATTGAGCACATTTTGAGTGCCATTCCACACGTCGCCTCCTTTTTGAATATCTAAAACAACTTTTAGTTCTAAATCTTTCCATACAAATGATTGTTTAATTCCAAAATTAAAATCAGGAATTGGATCACCAATAATTTGTGGTTGATTGGCCACTAAAGGGAATCCTTCGTTATCAATGATTATGTTGTTTTGATTATCTCTAGCATATGCCGATCCAACAATAACTCCGGCAGATTCTCCTACAATAAGATTTTTAGACACCGATGAAAATCCAGCAATTGGAACACGTTCTTCATCACTATTTATACTAGTAACTTTTGCGTTATTAGTAGAAAAAACAAAAGATGAATTGTAATCGAAATTGTCTGTTATTCTAAGTCTTGAATGAAGACTCATTTCTAATCCTTTGTTTGTTACATCTGCAATGTTCTTTAATGCGTAGTTGTTGTTCTCAAAAATTGGAAATACAGAACCTTTGGTTTGGGTATTGAAATAACCCAGATCAAAACGGAAATAATTATGGCTGAGGTAAAATTCGAAATCTACACCAAACTGATAACTTCTTTTTTCTTCTAAATCTATGGCATCACTCAAAAACAAATCATTATTAGCGGTGTAACTTAAACTTTGAGAGGGTAATAAGCCCAGACTGTTATGACTTTGATTGTTGTAAAATAATGACGCGTTATTAACGTCAAAAGACGTTAAGGCATAAATATTAAAGAAGGTAAAACCATAAATATCAAATATTCTTTCGATGTCTGCATTAAGTTGTAAAAATGGAAGTGCCCACTTGTTGTTTTGAACAGATGAGATATACGAATTATTTCCTACAGTAAACTCAACATCAGAATAGTTCAATCCGTAGGTGAATTTGTTTAAAATCTGCAATGTGTTTCTGTTCAAGCGATTATTGATGGTATTAATCGTTTGCGGGTTTTCAAAGCTAAACGGATTAAATCCAATACCTTCATGGAGGTTATATGTTAAGTCTTCAGAAGAAAAGTCGAGTTTAGAGATCACTTTAATTTCATTTTTGTGATCGTCGCTTTCGTATTCAAAATCAAGTATGGCGTTGAATACATTCTTCTCAATAGTTTTGTCACTAGAATACCCATCATCAAATCCAGCAGAATTAGTTACCAGCCCAAAATTTTGAGTATCTGTATTTTTGGTATAACTTAAACTGTTATGAATATTAATGGTTTCAGATAGTTCTATTCCATTTTTAAGATAAGCGACAAAGAATTTGTTTTTTTCGGCGTTGCGATTGTTGTCTAATAACCAATTAGGATTATTGAAGTTTGCATTAAAACGACGTTGCGTATTATTAGTTAAAACAGGGTTTTGAGTATTGCTAAAACTGGCTGGAGTTGCCCAAGCGTTTAATAGCGTGTTATTTAAAAATCCATTTATATTAGGTTGATTGTCTCTGTTTTTACCATATTTTAGATAGGCTTCCCATGACAGTTTTTTAGAGTTACGGTAGCTTTGATTAAAAGAAATTTTCATAAAATCGCTAACACTTCTTTCTCGATTGAAGACATCTTTAAACAGAGTATTTGAATAATTAAATTCAAGAATACTTCCATCTGTAGATGCGCTAAAAGAAAGGGTGTTATCTGTTTTGTATGTTGTTTGTAAAACAGCATTGTCATAGGGGTTAGATACCGTCCCATTACCACTACCAAGAGCAACTAATTGTCCGTTAACATCATAATCATAGGTGCTACCATCAAATTCTAGATTGCTCAATTTTGGACCATAGGAAAATGGATTTCCTGTTTCGGCACCTAAAAAAGCAAGCTCACCATTTAGAGAAGCACCTTGGGCATAAACAGATTGTAACTTAGGCAAGTTCTCATCTTTAAAAAATTGAGTTCCGAACTTACTATTGAATTTAATTTCAAAATAGATATCGGAATCAAAATAGGTTAGATCTACTTTGTTTTCCTTGACTTTAATGTCTTTGATCCGATTATATTGGTAATTATTTACTTTGTTGTAAGTTTTATTAGAAAGATCCAAACTAGGTACATTAAATGGAGTATTGCTAGTCGTTTTTATAGCATTCTTGTAGGCGTCATTTTCAATGGGTTTAATGGGAATTTCATCAACGAAGAAATCGTTAGACTCCAATCCTAACATGCTTGATGTGACCTTTACCTCTTTGGTTGTCATAGCGATGTACTTAAATACTAAAGTTTCTCCAACTCTGCATTTAATACTGTAATTCCCATCAAAGTCGGTTTGAACACCTCTATTAGTGCCTTTTACTATAACACTAACACCAGGAAGAGGAAGACCATCTATTTCAGAATTGATCGTACCACTCACAGTACCTTCTTGAGCAAAGAGGTTTGCCGAAACAAGTATGACTAGCCCTATGCATAGTTTTTTAAGTAATTGATTTTTCATAATATTGACGGTTTAATAGTTCAAATCTATTTCAGTATTAAAGATTTGGAAACTAGAAATGAGTGAAAGCTACGTTTCAATGAGTGAAGTATTCCAATAAAAAATCCTCTTCGGATAGAAGAGGATTTTTTATTTTGATGTTAAAAATGGCTAGGGATAACTTAAATACCCTTTACATTTTTGAAGATTTTTGGACGTATTATATGATCTTTATTTAATATTGAGAACCATTATGTTTACCACTTTCCCAGCCGTGTTTACCTAGGTATTGATCTCCGCTTTCTACCGCACCTTCTTCAATAGAGGTTCCCATAGAGTCATTCCATCTGTTGAGGTATCCAAATAGAGAAATCACACCAAGCATTTCAACGATTTCACCTTCATCCCAGTGCTCATACAAACGTTTTTTGATATCGGCATTTACGGCATTAGGTACAAGAGAAGCCGCTAAGCTAAAATCTAATGCAGCACGCTCAGCTTCCGAAAAAGCAGGATGCGTTCTATATTCCCAAATATTATCTAATTGTTCTTGCTCGGCACCATAACGCTCTGCAGCACGAATGGCATGAGCTTGGCAATAACGACAACCAGTAGAATTACTGCTTACCCAAGCAATCATACGTTTTAATGCAGAAGTCACACGACCTTCATTAGCCATGACTGCTTTATTTAAGTTAATAAAGGCCTTACTAATAGCTGGTCTACGTTGCATGGTTAATACAGAATTTGGGCAAAACCCAAGAGTCTCGTTAAAAAATTCTGCAAGTTGTTTTGTTTCTGGATCGTGTTCTGCTGATAAAGGTGTAACTAATGCCATATTTTTGTTTTTTTTAGTAGTATTTTTGAGTTAACAATAAACGAAAAATTCTTTAGATATGTCTCATAAAGTTGTCACACATTGGAAAGGAAACTTACAATTTGAATCCGATAATCCAAACGGAAAGTTAGTTACTATGGATACAACTCCAGAACACGGAGGTCATAATTCTGGGTTAGGACCTAAAGCCATGATGTTATCGTCCTTAGCAGGTTGTTCTGGTTTAGACGTGGTCTCTATTCTTAAAAAGATGAAAGTGCCTTTTTCAGATTTTAGAATTGATACTTATGGAGAACTTACCGAAGAACACCCTAAATATTATCATACAGTAACTGTTGAATACCATTTGTATGGTGAAAACCTCGATGAAGCTAAGATTAAAAAAGCAGTAGACCTTTCTATCGAAAAATACTGCGGTGTTATGGAGATGTTTCGAAAATTCTCGGAAGTAAAAACGTCTATTCATTATCACAACGTATAGCGAAAATTTTCTATATTAGCATATGCGTTGGACTCTAAAACCAAAACAAGATCCGATTACTGTTGACACTTTGAAAAAAGCGTTGCAGGTTGATGCGTCAATAGCTACGCTTTTAGTGCAGAGAGGTATAGAGACTTACGAAGAAGCCAGGACATTTTTTCGCCCAAGTTTAGATGATTTACACGATCCATTTCTTATGAAAGATATGGACAAAGCCGTTGCTCGTATTGAAGCTGCACTTCTTCAAGGCGAGAATATTTTGGTTTATGGCGATTATGATGTTGATGGAACAACATCTGTGGCCTTACTATCATCCTATTTAGAAACGAAATCGGATCAAATTGCCACATACATACCAGATCGCTATGATGAAGGTTACGGCATCTCTTACAAAGGAATTGACTTTGCTCATGACAATGGGTTTTCGCTCATCGTTGCGCTAGATTGTGGTGTAAAAGCTATTGACAAAGTCGACTATGCTTCTGAAAAAGGAATTGATTTCATTATATGCGACCATCATAGACCAGGTGAGGTATTGCCAAAAGCTGTGGCTGTTTTAGACCCAAAGCGGAACGATTGTGAGTATCCTTTTAAGGAGTTATGTGGTTGCGGTGTTGGATTTAAATTAATACAGGCTTTAGCTTCAAAAGAGGGTAAAACTGTAGAGGAACTTTCGGAATACTTAGATTTAGTTGCTACTGCTATTGGCGCTGATATTGTTCCTATTGTTGGAGAAAACAGGGCCTTAGCTTATTTTGGATTACAAGTTATTAATTCGCAACCAAGACCGGGAATTCAAGCCATTATTGAGCAGGTTCAAAAAGATAAACTTACAATTACAGATGTCGTATTTATTGTTGCGCCTCGTATTAATGCGGCAGGGCGAATGAAACATGGTAACTACGCCGTAACCTTATTAACTGAAACTGATGCAGTTCTTGCAAAAGCATACGCTCAAGAGATTAACGCTTTTAATCAAGATAGACGAGAAGCGGATAAGCGTATTACTGAAGAAGCGCTACATCAAATTACTGAACTAAATGAAGAAAACCGACTAACAACGGTTGTTTATGACGAATCATGGCATAAAGGGGTTATTGGTATTGTGGCGTCCAGACTCACCGAAACCTATTATAGACCAACATTAGTTTTTACTAAAAGCGGAGATAAACTTGCAGCTTCAGCAAGATCGGTTTCTGGTTTTGACGTTTATAATGCGTTACAGGCATGCAGTGAACATTTAGAACAATTTGGAGGTCATAAATATGCCGCAGGTTTAACACTTAAGGAGGAGAATTATGATGCCTTTAAACAAGCATTTGAAGATGAGGTTTCTAAAACAATTGACAGAAATTTACTCACACCAGAAATAAAGATAGACATGCGTCTTGACCTGCGTCAGGTAGATCAAAAATTTTGGCGAATCATTAGTCAATTTGCACCATTTGGACCAGAAAATAGAACGCCTATTTTTATGACTGAGAACCTTAAAGACACAGGATATGGAAGGTGTGTTGGAGGTGATGATAAGCACTTACGACTAACGGCAACGCAAGATGGTTATAACATTGTTGGTATTGGATTTAACTTAGGTGATAAAATAGACATCATTAAAAACCGAAAGCCATTTAACGCAGTATATTCTATTGACGAAAACCATTGGCAAGGTCAAGTAAGTTTACAATTAAAACTACGAGACATTAAGTCATAATATTTCTTTTTGGTTTTCGTTACTCCATTATGAAACACATTACAACTATTATTTCCTGCTTAATTTGCAATATTATATTGGCGCAAAATTTAGTTGTTAACCCAAGTTTTGAGACGTATAAGTATTGTCCAGAATTTATAAGTAATTTCAATAAAAACGTGACCTCATGGTCAACACCTACTTTTGCCACTACTGACTATTTCAATACGTGTGCTGAACGCATGAAAAGTATTAATCATGCAGGAAACCAGAAAGCCAAGACAGGAAATGGCTATGTTGGAATATATACGTTTTCTGATAAAAATTATCGCGAATATATTCAAGGTGAATTACGCCAAAAACTGGAGGAAGGAATAACTTACAAGTTGTCTTTTTATGTGAGTTTAGCGGAGTATTCTACGCATGCTATAAGTCATATAGATGTTTTGTTTATGCCAATTCCATTACAAAATACAAATTCGAATCAAATCAATATAAAACGTTTATCTAAACAAGCTGTTGCATCAAATTTTTTAGAAATACCTCATGACGATTTCTATGCTGATACGGTGAATTGGATTAAGATAGATGTAGAGTATACGGCTTTAGGGTTTGAAAAATATTTTACCATTGGAAATTTTAGCTCTAATCGCAAAACGAAAAAACAGAATGTATTGTCTTCAACAGGTAAGCAATTTTCGTATTATTATATTGATGATGTGAGCGTTAAACCGATTGCTAAAAACGAAACTCAATTATCTACTGAAAAAGAACAGGAGAGTTTTGAAAATGAAACAATTTATACCTTTAAGAATGTCCTTTTCGAATTTGATAAGGCCAAATTACTGGATACTTCTAAAATTGAACTGAATAGCTTATATACATACCTATTTACGAACCCTGATTTGAATGTTGAAATTTATGGACATACTGATAATACAGGGACGGAAGTAAGAAATCTTGAATTGTCTCAACAAAGAGCTCAGGCGGTTTCTAAATATTTAATGTCATTAGGGATTCCTAATGAAAGAATTCAATTTTTTGGTTATGCTAGTTCTAAACCAATTGCAACCAATACAACAGCAGAAGGACGTGAACTTAATAGGCGTGTTGAATTTAAATTGATTAAGAAAATCAAAGATTAATACTTTGCTTTCGTTTATTTTTGTGGTAAATATTAGACATAATCACAAATTTATCTAATTGGCTAAAAACGATCCATACGCAGCATTACGGTTTAGAGAATTCAACATTTTTTTGATTCTTCGTTTTGCATTAGTTTTTGGTTGGTCTATGCAATTTGTAGTCATAGAATGGCAGGTCTATGCACTAACCGAAGACCCATTGTCATTGGGGATTATTGGTCTTTGCGAATTTTTACCAGCTTTTTTTCTTGCTCCTTTTGCAGGCCATATCGTCGATAAGAAAGAAAAACGAAATTTATTTGCACTTTGTATTTCATTGTTTTCTTTAATAAGTTTTGGATTGTTTTGGTTAACATCGAACACGGTTGAGTCTTCGTGGGAAACAAGTACTATTTTATATGGGATTTATGGGTTAGTTTTTTTTGGCGGTGTATTGAGGGCATTTTTTGGTCCTACGATATTTTCGCTAATAGCATTACTCGTTCCAAAGAAAGCATATCCTAATGCAGCAACATGGAGTAGTAGTACATGGAAAGGTGCAAATGTATTTGGAGCTTTATGCGGTGGGTTTTTAATAGCTTGGATAGGTGTAAATCAGACCTTAGGGATCGTATTTCTACTAGTAATGGTTGCCCTGGTATTGGTATTACAAATAGCTAAAAAACCAATTTTAAATAAAGGAAATAATGAATCAATAAAAGAAAGCTTAAAGGCCGGACTTAGCTTTGTGTTTAACGACAAGGTTATTTTAGGCGCTTTAACTTTAGATATGATGGCTGTCTTGTTTGGTGGCGCTGTGGCAATTTTTGCTGTATTTGCAAAAGATATTTTAGACGCTGGACCAAAAGGGTTCGGTATATTAAATGCAGCGCTTTCATCAGGTAGTATTATAACCATGTTAGCAACAACCTATATACCTATTACAAAAAATACAGGGAAGAAGTTACTCATTTCTGTGTTCGGATTTGGGTTTTGTATGATCATTTTTGGAGCATCTAAACTTATGTGGCTGAGTGTTTTAGCATTGTTTTTCTCAGGTGTTTTTGATGGTATTTCTATGGTTGTACGTCAAACCATACTTCAGCTTAAAACTCCAGATAATATGAGAGGTCGTGTTGGTGCGGTAAATTCTATGTTTGTAGGATCTTCTAATGAGCTGGGAGCTCTAGAGAGCGGTATTGCTGCCAGGATTTTTGGTGCGCCTTTAGCTGTTATGTTAGGCGGAACAGTAACCTTAATTGTTGTGGCGGTAATGGGAGTTAAAAATAAACCGTTACGTGATCTCGATTTAACAAAAGATATTGAAGCTCACGAAGCAGAGACCGATGAGACTACTTAAATGTTTTCAATTCCATTTGATTGCCATCAAAAACGCCATAGGTATAATAGGTTATCCAATCTCCTAGATTGATGTATTTTGATTGTTCATTGAGTTGAATATCTAAAGGCAAATGTCTGTGTCCGAATACAAAGAAGTCTCTATGTTCTGTTTCTAATTTTCGTTTACAATATTGTACTAGCCATTCTTTATCGTTCCCTAAAAATTTAGCATCGTCATCTCCAGATATCATTTTGTTTTTAACAGACATATAATGCCCAATGCGCATACCAAAATCGGGATGTAATAGACGTCTAAATAGCCATTTACAAATTGGATTTGTAAATACTTTTTTCATGCGTTTATAACCCTTATCTCCTGGGCCTAATCCATCACCATGACCAATAAAAAAACGCATATCATTAAAAATGAATTCTTTGGGTTTATGAAATACAGGAATATTAAGTTCTTCTTCAAAATATCCATTCATCCATAAGTCGTGATTACCAACAAAGTAGTAAATAGGAATTCCAGAGTCACTAATTTCAGCAAGTTTCCCTAAAGTTCTTGTAAATCCTTTTGGAACAACACGTCTGTACTCCATCCAAAAATCGAATAAATCACCAAGTAAAAAGATGGCTGCAGCGTCTTTTTTTATTTCATCAAGCCATGCTACAAATTTCTTTTCGCGAGGTAGGGAGGCTTCTTTTGTTGGTGCCCCCAAATGATTATCTGACGAAAAGTAAATTTTCTTGCCCTCTGGGATTTTTATGTGAGTTGGCTTAGTCATTATCAGAAGCGAACCACTGTGCGTATGAGGTTGCCGTTTCTTGGAGTTTTAATGAGTGTAGTTTGATGGTATTAGGTAAACGTTGTTTTATCTTTTCAGCAAAATCAATAACCATCATTTCACTTGTAGGTTGGTAATTAACCAATAATACATTATGGCCTCGATCTTCAAGTTCTTTAGCTAACTCAACATGTGGTGTATTCTTATTAAACACTGTCGCATGATCAAACACATCTACGATTTCTTCTTTAACAATCTTCTTGAGATCACTAAAATCAATAACCATCCCATATTTTACGTTGGTATTGTCTGAAATAGGCTTCCCAATAACCGTTACATCTAATCGATAGCTATGACCATGAACGTTTTTACACTTTCCGTCGTATCCATAAAGGGCATGACCAGTTTCAAAAGAAAATTGTTTTGTAATGCGAATGTTACTCATTATCGTTTTTTATTACGGTTGTAGAAATAAACAATAACTAAAACGATTCCTAAAATAAGAAATAAACCGTTTCCACTTATAAATGACATGATATCCATAGCGTTGTTTTTAGGCTTGCTTTAAAGCGTATTATTGGCCAAAGTTACGTCTTTTGTGAAAGTGATAAAAATAGTTGTCTGAATTTTATGATTAGCGGAATACCTCTTGCAATAATCCATAAGGTTAATGCAATAAAAACAGCGTATAACTTAAGGTCAAAGCTATCTAGTAAAAATAAAAGTGGAATAAAGACTAAACCAGTTGACAAAAGGAGTAGGTTTCTAAGAAATTTCATTTTCCCCATGCCTTTAAATATCCCATCAAAAATAAAGGCTAATGCACAAAAAGGTTGCATTGCCAAAACAATCCAATAGACGTTATAAAACTCATTGAGTACGGTTTGGTCTTTCGTGAAAATAGAACCAACAACATTATAAGTTATAAATCCAATGACGGCTAAAATAATTCCAATACCAATGCCACATTTTATCAAAAACCGACTTAATTCCACCAATTTTTTATAGTCTTTTGCTCCTAATAATTTCCCAGACAGAATGTTTCCGGCACTGGCATAACCATCAATAATGAAAGCTCCTAAAAACCAAAGATTTATAGCAATGGTATAGGCTGCAATGTATTGTGTTCCATATAATGTGGCGAAACTTGTTGCAAAATATAAGGTGGCATTTAAGGCTAGGGTTCTTACAAATAGATTCAAAACCATAACCGTAAATGTTTTAATTTCTTTATTAAACGGAAATGTAACACGCAACGAAATATCGGTCTTTTTTAGTAAAAAATAGGCTGAGCATAAGGCCATAATAATTTGAGCAATTACACTGGCGTATGCGGCTCCTTTGATATGCATAGGGCTTATAAGTCCTTCTATACCATAAACAAAAGCAAAGTCCAATACAATATTAACGACGGTTCCAACAATAGCAATAATCATTGGAATGTAGGTGTTTTGAAGCCCTCTAAATGTGCCAAAAACAGCAATAGTAAAGAGTGTAAATGGAAAGCCAAAAACGCGAATATTGTAATACTCAACACTGTAATCTAATATTTGACCAGAGGCATTATAGAAATTAAATATTTGAGAAGAGAATGGTAATGTGATGGCTATAATTATGAGGCTAATTGATGTGATAATAAAAATAGCCTGAGCAGGAAGATTTTTAACTGCATCTAACTGATTAGCGCCTAAATGTTGGGATACAATAGATGAAATAGCACTTCGTGTTTGACCAAATACCCAAATAAGCATAGAGATAAAGGTCCCAACAATTCCAACAGCGGCTAAGGCTTCGGCGGCATTATGATCTACGTTACCAATTATAGCAGTATCTGTAAGTGACAAGATAGGTTCGGCTACTCCAGATATTAATGCCGGAATGGCTAATTTATTGATGTTTTTTAATGTAATGTCTGTTTTCAAAAAATACGCTCGTAACAATAAAAAGGAAACTCACTTTGCTTAGGAAAATAAATATTACCCAAGCGCTGATAGCCACGAAGTTCGTAAAATTTTTGGTTTCTTTTGTTCTCAGAGAAGGTGTCTAATCGAATAGAGGTATAGTTGTTTTCTATAGCGTGTGCTTCTGCAAAATTCATAAGTTGACGCGCATAACCTTGACCTTGATACTTTGGATGAATGGCTAACCGATGAATGTAGATATTGTTTTCATTTGGAGTCAACCATGTCACAGGCATATACTCCTCGTCCATTAAGGTTGAGATTACTATACAGCCTTTAATACTGTTTTCAACATCTAGCACATATAATTCATCGCGCTCTACATCATTTTGAAAAGCAGATGGGTTTGGATAATGTTCGTTCCACTGAAATATTTGTTGATCGATCATATGTTTAGCACATGCCTTTGTGATGCTTATGATAGCATCTATATCCTTTAGAGTTGCTTTACGTATCATATTAATAGTTACCTTTGCAAAAATTTATTTTAAACAAAGTTACTTTTAAATATTTGATTATGAAGTCTATTCTTGTTCCTGTTGGTTCCTCTAAAAATGCTGAAAGCCATTTACAGTATGCTGTTGATTTTGCTAGAGCATTTGGTGCCAAATTATATGTTGTACAGATTTATAATGTTTATACAAAAGCAGGCACTATGATAAAGATTGATCACATATTGGAGCGCGAAAGTGTTACTTTTTTAAATAGTCATGTGTCTAAAATTGATACCAAAGGAGTAGACGTTGTTGTTAAAACATTTAAAGGAAAACTGGTAGATACGATAGAGTTGGCATGTGAAGCTCTAAATGTAGACCTCATTTTATTAGAGCCTCGAACGAACTCAATTAAAGATGAGGTATACTTAGGCAAAACTTCAGGGAAAATTGTTAAGCAAACGAATATTCCGGCATTAATTGTTCCAGAGGGTTATGTTTACAAACCGATTGTAAAGATTTTATTAGCCGTTAAATCTGCTATCATTAGAAAAGAAGATGCTTTAGATCCTTTAAAAGCAATAAAGAACCAGTTTAAAGCTGTAGTGAATTTACTTCTGGTAAAAACGCCATTTTTCAATGAAGGCGACTTAGATGTTAATGATGATTTAGCGAGTTTAATTACAAATACTACAGTAAGTGAAAACGCCACAACACATCAAGGTGTTTTAGAACATTATACCAATAATAACCCTGATTTATTATGTGTTGTAAGACGTAAGCGTGGGTTTTTTGTGAAAAAATGGGAAAAGAGTACCATTTTAAAGAAAGACTTTAGTAGTGCTTTGCCTGTATTGGTTTTAAGAGGTTTGAAATAAAAATTGGGGCATTAGCTCATTTGGCTAGAGCGCTACGCTGGCAGCGTAGAGGCGATCGGTTCGAATCCGATATGCTCCACACTGAATAACAGGGCTTCACAGTGATGTGAGGCTTTTTTATATGATATGGAAATGTGTTTTAATATGGAAGCGCTTATTCAATTAAAAATAGATACGTGCTACGGCATTTGTAGTAAGCCCTAAGGAAAACCTAGAGAATTTATTGACTTCAGTATTTACATTGACTCTATAATAGTTGTTAATGGCATTTTCTCTATTTGATATATTCCAGATGGATGCACCTATTTCTGATCTAACAGAATTACTTAATTTGAACTTGTAAATGACTGAAGCATCAATTCTTAAATAGTCTGATAATCGTTCATTATTTCCTTGATCAAAATTTACATTATCTTCAACTATTTCATTTCCGTTTAAAGGTATAGACGTAGGTTTTCCTGTTCTGTAGTTTACTCCTGCTGAAATATTCCAAGATTTGTTACTAAAGGTTGTTCCTAGAGCAACCGAATGCGTTATATCAAAATTACTGGGGAATTCAATATCTTCAAGTGTTTCAAAAGTGTAAGTATTGTTCATGTATGAATAACTTAACCAAGTATTGAAATTGCTGAATTTCTTTCTGCATAAAAACTCAAAACCATAGACATCATAACTGCCTTTTTGCTTCGCGAATTCATATTTAGTAGTAAAACTTTGACTTTGGGAAGTTATGCCATCTACTATTTTATAATAAGCCTTAGCATCTAATAACCAACCATTATTTTTGTATGTTATTCCAAATGAAACTTGCTTACTTTGAATGATTGGGATGCTATCGTTGTCAGTTAATTGCCAACGCCTTTTCTCAATACCTAAAAAGTCATTCTGAAAATTAACGATTTGTGATGTACTTTGATGTTTAAATTCGCCTTGTGCTTCAATTTCAATATGCTCTCCAATAGATTTTCTTAAGCTTAATCTTGGTTCAAGAATTAACTCTTCAAATCGTGTTAAATAATTTACTCTAAGTCCGCCTCTAACGGAAAAGTCTTTATTTGGGTTTTTGTACCAAGCTTGACCAAAAGCACTATGCTCTCTTAATATTTCTTCGTCTCGTCTCACAAATCGAGGTAAGTCAATATCATTTAAGTTTATGACCTCTGTTTCTGTAAATTGATAACCAAGATTAAAGCGCCATTGATTTTGTTCATACAGGTTGTTTAACAAGACACTTGTTTCAGAAACAATATTCTCCTGTAGCTGTAGCTGATTGCTCAATACATCAGCGTTAAGAGCTTCAAGTTTATATTCGCTATCATAAATATTGATTGTTGATGACAGTCTCTCACTCCATCGTCTTTTGTAATTTAGCCCTACTGCTAGACTGTTTTGCGTAATATTACTACCTCTGGTTCTTAATACGCCATCAATATCAGCCGTTTCATTGAAGCCTAAATCGTTATTAATTAGTATGAAATTTAGTCTTATAAAATCTCTACTCGTAGGCTGATATAACCATCGCAGCGCTGTATCGTAAAAGTCGAATTCCTGATTAGAATTAGTAACATTTGCAACATTACTTTCTGCTTCTGTGCCCTGAGTCACTCTATCGAAATAAACATCGTAAGTTGGTGTTCTTACAAAATCGTTCAAAGACTTTCTGGATGCAATCTGAAGTGACGACTTATTGCCTGTTGGAATATTCGAAAATAATTCTGCATTTAAAAAATTAAGACCAAAAACACCTTTGAATTTAGAATCAATTTGCTTATCTGTTTGCATTTGAATCGTACCAGAAACTCCATCTGTCAATGCTACGTCTGAGCCATTATTAATAACGTTTGCAGTTTGAGTCATAAGCGGATTAAAACTCGAGATGAGACCAAAAAAATGTCCCGTTTGATACATTTTGATATCATCCCAAAGCATCAAATTTTGGTCATTAGAACCACCTCGGATATTTATATTAGAAACAGTTTCATCAACACTCAAGATGCTTGGTAATGCCTGAACAGTTTGTAAGACATCTGATTCAATTAAACCAGGTAAAAGACTAAATCGTTTATAGTCTATTGAGGTTGTCCAATTGTGTCTTTTATCAATACCTTTAACGAGATACGCTTCAATGAGAACTGGGGAAATTAACTCTTGCTGAATAAGCATTACTATTATTCCACAACCCTCTAAGTCAAAATATTTCACTTGACGCTCAATGGTTTTCAATCCAATATGTCTTATGATTACTAGTTCATTTTGGGATCTTATTTCAATTTCAAAATAGCCATTTTCATCGGTTACTGAATGAGCAAATTTACCTGTAATAGTAGCGCCCATAAGAGGTTTTTTTAATTCTGAATCTTTGATATAACCACACAATCGTATTGACTTAGAAATAGTATAAACTAAATCACTAACTCTCTCAAAAATTAGATTGGTTTGTTTTTCGAGATTTTTAAGTTTTGAATTTAAACTTAAATCCTGTGATATAGGGGTTACAATGATGCTTTTTAAAAGATTACTTTCATAATTAAAGGTAATAGAATGCACTTTTGTAATTTGCTCAAGTACTTCAGATACTGGAACTTTTTGCTCTGAATTTTGTCCGTGCGACTTAAATAATTGAAAAAAGCACAGAAATAGAAATATGTAAAACCTAGTTCTGTTCATTCCTTATAATGACCTCGTTAGTATTCTGAATTTCATAGGTCAAATTAAGGGGGTTCGTTATAGACTTTAAAGCATTTTCAAGATTGTCATGTTCAAAAGCACCTATGAATTGAATACTCAAATCAGATGAATATTGTACCTTAATATTGTATTGCTTTTCTAGCTCGTCAATAACTTCCTCAAAAGAAGCGTTTTCAAATACACTCATATTTTTAAGCCAGTAAGGCTCTGCTACGACAATATTCGATTTTATACTATGTCCTGATGATAGAACAAATTCAGTACCAGCAGGTAGCTTTATAATATCATTATTATATGTGACTTGAACTAAGCCTTCATAACAAGAGACTTTAAAAATGCTATCCCTAGATAATACATTAAATTCTGTACCAAGAACACTGACTTTCCCAAATTTTGTATTTACATCAAAGCGTTTTCCTTTTTCAACATCAAAAAAGGCTTCTCCAAAAAGGTCTAATGACCTATTCTTATCCCAATTAGAATTAGAGTATTCTAGACCAGATAATTGGTTAAGATTCACAATTGAATTATCAGGTAAAGTGATAGTTTGGTTTTGAGCTAAATTGGTCTTAAAAGAGCTTATTTGATCTTTGTTTAACAACGTAAACAATGCAAACCCAACAACAAGAGTAGCAGCAATACTAGAAGCAACTTTTAGCCAATTATTAGAAGTATTTTTTTGAGAAGCTAACTTTTTGTCTAACATATCAAAGGATTCGACTTTAGCATTTAAATAACCACTAAACTGTTGTGCGCTGTCAATAATTTCTTTATAGAACGTTGCATTTTCCAAAGCATTGAAAGACTCTGCCTCTAAAAGAGACAAATCATCATTCAACCATTTTTTTACTAAATACTCTTCGTTCATAAAATAGGGTTATATTCTTAAAACAATTTAAATTATAATTGTCCCAGAATTATTTTCGCTTGAGCTCTTCAAGCTCATTTTTTAATTTGTTAAAAGCCGCATAAATTCTGTGCTCAGCGACTTTTTTGGTGATTCCTAAAATTTCTGCAACTTCTTTATGAGTTTTACCATCTACCTTGTTCAGTAAGAATGCAACTCTTTCTTCTTCCTTTAACTGTGATAATACACGTTCAAATCGGGTTAGAAATTCTTTTTTGCGTAGAATAAATTCTGGAGATTCGTTTGTGTAATCCTTTGGTTTTACTTGTTGATGTTTTAAAACAACCTTTTGGTGCTTGACCTCGTTGAGCATCATATTATTTGCTGTGGTGTATAAATATGATTTAGCAGTTTCTGGCTTGATTTTAGCACAATTTTTCCAGAGTTTAATAAATGCTTCTTGAACTTTGTCTGCTGGATTTAATAATTGACCATATTTATATAAAAGAATATTGCTCAATGATTGAGCATACTTCTCGTAAAGTTTTGAGAAGCGAGTCTTATCACATATATCTTGATGTAATGATTTTGACAAGGATTCAGTTTTTCAATTTCTATATAGAAAGATAAATAAAAAAAATTCATCTTTTCTTGGGACAATTTTTTAATGGGTTGTTTTAAGAATAAAGAGGTTATTTAAAAACTAATTGATTAACGAACTTAAGATTTAATAAAATCCATTCCATTATGAAAACATTGAAACCAATTTTACTACTAGTTATAGGTTTTTTATTCACTATGACATCTTGTAGAACCGAAGACGATTTAGCAATCGACCCGCCTGTTGAAGACACTATTGAAGCGAATTCAACAATTGCTAACCTTATGAGTAACGTTGCATCCAATGATGGTTCTGACGATAACATTATAGATAATGCCAATTGTTTAAGCGTGCAGTTACCCGTTACCGTAACAGTTAATGGTATCGAGATTACCATTAATGATGATGATGGTTATCAGGATATTGAAGATATTATCGACTTATTTGACGACGATGTAGATTCTGTTGTGATTTCATATCCAATAACAGTTATACTAACTGATTTTTCCACTGTTACAGTCAACTCAGATTCTGAATTAGCAATACTAGTAGCAGATTGCAATGGCGAAAACGAAGATGATGACGATATAGAATGTATAGACTTTCAGTATCCAATTACGGCATCTATATATGATGAAAACAACGATTTAATCAATTCTATAACAATCAATAATGATAATGATATGTATGATTTTATTGATGATTTAGACGAATTTGCAGCGGTAACAATTAACTTCCCGATTATAGTGATTTTTATAGATGGAACTACGCAGACTATAAATAACATACAAGAATTAGAGGGTGTCATTGAGATGGCAGATGATAGCTGTGATGAAGATGATGATAATGATTTTGATGATGATGATTGTGATAACTGTACGACCAATGACCTAGAAACTGTTTTTGCGGATTGTTCTGAATGGACTGTTGATAAATTAGAACGCAATGACGATGACCTTGAGGACAATTATGTAGGATATGTATTTGAATTTAATAGTGATGGAACAATTTTAGTGACTCAAGGAACTAACTCTTTTAATGGAACTTGGGAAGCTTCAGGTACAGGTAATAATATTTCCGTCGTTATAAATGTTACAGGATTGCCTGATTTTAATGATACATGGAATTTACATGAAATTGAACAAGATGATGACGAAGTAGATGTAGACCTAAGATTAGGTGATGATAGATTACGCTTTGAAAGTGATTGTCAGTCTAATGGGTCTATCAATGACACGGCTTTAGTTAACGCCCTTATAAATGGAGATTGGTATATAACTTATTTCTTTGATGATACTGACGAAACATCAGATTTTTCAGATTACGTATTTAATTTTTCATCTGATAATACTGCAACAGCGACAGATACAAGTGGATCTACTAATGGTTCATGGTCAACAACATCGGGAGATGATACCGAGCTTGGATTAAACCTAAACTTTGGAACTGGTATTCCCTTAGATGAATTAGCTGACGATTGGGATGTTCTTGAAGTAACTAATGATATAATTAGGCTAAAAGATGTTAGTGGTGGAGATGGTTCGGAAGATTTTTTAACCTTTGAAAGAAACCCATTCGACGGAGGCAATGGTAATGATGATTTGGAAGCAATACTAACAGACGGGTTATGGATAGTTGCATCTTATACTGAAGATGCTGATGACCAAACCTCTAACTATTCAGGTTACGAATTAGATTTTAATATGGATGGTTCTGTATCAGCATCAAACGGTTCTAATACAAATAATGGAACTTGGTCTGTATTTAGCTCAGGAAATCAAATGGCTTTAGATTTTGTAACAGATATACCTTTTGAAGAATTTAATGATGATGACTGGGATGTTATTTCTGTTTCAAGTACTGAAGTGGTTATCCAAGATGTGAGCGGCGGCGGCGGTGGAACAGATACTTTAACTCTTCAAAAACTATAGTTTATAAACGTGTTAAAAAGGTGAAATATGATATAATTAAAAGCCCAAAACTTTCGTTTTGGGCTTAATTTTGAACTAAACCGCGTTTAGTTCTCCCTTAATTAATTTTTAATAAGCTTTTTAGTCAGTATGCCTTCAGTGTATTTAAGCTCTATTAAATATAGTCCTGAAGTACATTCGGAAATATCAAAACGTTGACCGTCTGTTATGTTTGTTTCTTCTTTTATCAACTTCCCTGAAATATCATAAATAGATACTTTTTCTATTTCGGAATTTCCTAAGTGTTTAATTCTAAATGTTCCATTAATTGTTGGATTAGGTATAAGAGACACATCACTTTCATTGCTGTCCAGATCACTAACAGATAAGGTATCACAAGACCCTGAAATACCATTAGCAGAAGTGTCTCTGAAATTACCTTCTACATTCATTAGTTGAAAACCATTTAAACTTCCGTTTAAACTATTTGAAGACTTGTCAGTAACCATAGCTATTGCAGTATTATCTGTATCTACCATACCTTGGTTGAGATCAAAGTTTAAGATTAATCCAGTTTCACTTCCATTTAATTCGCAATTTCTCGAGTCTGCAATGTCGCTAGCACTTCTTGCATAGTTCCATATACGAATATCATCCAGCATGCCTTGTAAAGGATATGGATCGCCACCTGCCGTGGTACCAGCACCAATTCTTAGAGGGCTACTATTAGGTGTTAAGTTTCCTGAAACGGCTTGAGTTCGAACGTTTATACCATCAATGTAAAAATTCACTTCGGTACTACTTAAGGTCACAGCTATATGGTACCATTGATCTGGAGCCACAGTATTCCATTGATAATCGGTGAAATTGGCACCAATCCCAGCATGATAAAAACGGAAAATCTTATTTGCTCCATCGGTTAACAACATAAGTCCGTATGACTCGGTGTATCTGGATTTAGCAAAGATGCATTCCCAGTCCCATCCGTTTGTTGTTCTATTTATTTGATCAAAATTCACCCAAGCCTCGAAAGTAAAACTTGTTGTGAAATCTAATAAATCATTATCGGGAAGTTCTATATAATCCCATGAAGCGACTTGCCCATCAAAGTCTAATCCTGTAGCAGTTTGGGCTGTTGAAGTTTGGTATAAAAATACCATTGCAAGTAAAAAAAGTAATTGTTTTTTCATAATTAAATAGGTTAAATAATGTTTGTTACTCTTATGACATGTAATTCTGAGCTTACCCTATTTTTTTTATTAAAAAAATTGTAATTCATCATGAATAAATGATGTTTAATCGGGTTTTTTAAAACACTTAATCGGACATAAAAGAAGTATACAAGCGCATTGGGTATCTATTAGTTCATTATTTGGAATGTTTCATTTTATATTTTATAGGAGGTATATTAAGAGTAGTAGAACATGAGCCAGGGATACTAGTAAAGTAAATGGGATGATTACTCTATAAAATTTATAGTTTTTGTTATACATGGGCTTCATAAATATTTGGGATTCATATGGTCTTTTCTAATCTAATACAAACTTAAATCCGCTAGAAATAATGCTAGAGTTAAGCCCGTCACTTCTATCATAAATGCTATACTTTATATCAAATGACTTAAGACCAAAATTGAAGATTTTAAACGTTGTAAAAATATCTGTATATCTAAATCCTAAGCCATATTGATTGCTATTAAAACTTGATAAATCGTAGTCTGATGTATAAAACTCTGAGGAGGACGTATGGGCTTCATAAGGTGCAAAATAGTCTGCCGCGGTTTGGTTATAAAACCTATAACTAGGATAGAAGGTAAATTTACCGTTACCCAATTTAATAGGAAGTTCAATACTTATTGTATGTGAGTTAATTCCCCAATCATCAAAATAATATCGATAATACGTTCTTAACGCCATATTTTCATTTATATAGCAGTTAAAGCGAGCTCCAATTGGAATTTTGAATCGTGTGTCAGGCAACCGTTCGATATCATCTGCTAATTGAAAAACATCAGTATTTGTTGGTGATGTATAATTAGGAATATTTGCTGCATTTCCTATATAATAGTTTGGTCTATCATTAAAATAAACGCGTTGCATGGGGTTCGCGAGCCATCCTTTTTGTTGGATAACATCTAAAAACAAAGAGAATTGTGCATTTTTACTCACTATTTGAGAAAAACTTAGAGATAAGGAATAAGAATTTCTTGACTCATCTTGTATAAGTGTTGTATTGAATGGATTCCAAACTATGGCACCATTTTTATCAATGGCCTGCCCTTGTTGATTGAGAATCTCGATACCATTAAAAAAACCGTTGTTAAGATCTCCACCAGCTTCATTATACGAGTCTATTTCTGTTGGGTATCTTGGGCTCCAAGTGTCTAGAAAAACTTGTGCTTTAATTCCTAATTCTGTGTTCTTTTCATTAAACAATTTAGTGAATCCTCCACCAAAGCCGATTGAGGTATAGTCGTATTCAGTTGCAAATCCAGCATTAACACTCCATATATTATTTCTATCATCTGAACTATGACTATAACTAACAGTAACTCCTCCCCAAACATCCTTTGCAGAGGCTCCCGATGATTCTACCCACGGACTACCTGTTGGAGATGCATTTGCATTGCCTTCGTTGTCATCGTCATCTCCTCCTCCAGCAGAAGCTCCAGAAGAATCAAAAGGATCTAAATTACTCGAAGACGCCGAGGTATATGCAGAAATTCCTGCATCTATAGTTAATACATCATCTGCATTTAACGGTATGGCAACGACAATAGTTGGGGTTATATCTGTAAGATGCTCGTCGCCTATACCTCCAGTTACTGAAGCATGAGTTCCATCTTGTTGGTAATAACTCATTAAAAAATCAACTTCTGTTGTTTCTAATACGCGTTTTTTATAACCTGAAGATATAGAATCTTTATTCTTATCTTGAGAATGCAAAAGCAAAGAGAAGAAACACAAAATCGATACGAATAGATATTTCATATTAGTTGCAACCACAGCCTCCACCGGTTTTTCCTCCATTTGCTCCAGAAGCACCCTCTCTGTAGACATGAAAATTAGTTTCAAAACGATCTATTTTATTTGAGGATAATGCCATATCTGGATCATTAATATTAACTTTATCATACTCTTTAACAGCCACGCATGAGCTTAGAGATAGTAGTATTACTGTAATAGAAATTCCTTTTTTTATCATCATTAATTTTTTTGATTGTTTTATTTTATATTGATGTTTTTAGAGTAGAATACTTTTCCGGTATCATCAACAATAATGCACTCTATATTTTGTAATTGATTAATAAAGTCTAGGCCAACATCTATTCCCATAACAAAGATTGATGTTGCTAAGGCATCGGCTAGTTCGGCGCTTACGGAAAACACACTTACACTTACAATACCGCTGCTAGGATAACCTGTTCGTGGATCAATAATATGAGAGAATCTCTTTTTGTTAAGCACAACGAACTTTTCATAATTACCCGAGGTAACCACAGCGCTCTCATAAATTGGGAAAAGAGCAAACACTTTATTTTTATTTAAGGGGTTCTTAATTCCTATTTGCCAATCTTTACCTGAACGTTGTTTTCCCCATGTATTCATGTCTCCAGAAGCATTAATAATTCCACCCTCGACACCTATTTTTTTTAATAATTCTTTAGCCTTATCTGCGGCATATCCTTTGCCAATAGCTCCAAACCCAATTTTCATTCCTTTGTGTTTTAGGTATATAGAGTAGTTGTCTTCACTTAATATTATGTTCTTATAACCTACTTTTTCAACAGATTTTTTGATGCGGTCTTCAGATGGCATTTCGGTCATGGATCCATCAAATTTCCAAATGCGATCCATAGATGCATAACTTATATCAAAAGCACCTTCTGTTAGTTTAGATATTTGAATGGCTCTTTTAATCAAATCAAAGAGTTCTTTATCTACAGTTACAGGTTTGATGCCTGCATTTCTATTTATTTCTGAAGTTTGAGAGTTTTTGTCCCATGAAGAAATTAATTTTTCTATTCTTGATATTTCAGATACTGCTGTATCTAAGTATGTGTTGGCTTCAATAGAATTTGTAGCTATAACAGTAATATCAAAACGACTCCCCATTAGCTTTAAAACACGTTTGTAAGTGCCCTGAGCTAAGGCTGTATAGTTAACACAAAACAATAGACCCAAAATAATTAGCTTCTTCATTTATCTATTTTTTAAAAGATTCTAATAATTTTATGTAGGCCTCAGGTGTTGTCTTTTTAAACCCTGTCTCTCCTAAGACATTACCTTTTCCATCGAGCACAACTACATGTGGAAAGTATCCATATTTGTTATACATCTCAGCTAACTTCTTATTGTGATTTTGCTGCTTTTCGCTTAGCGCATTTTTTTTTCGTCTAGGGAAGTCTGCTTTTAACATTACAAAATGAGACTTTGCATAAGACTTAAATGTTTCCGATTGAAAAATAGCTCTGTCCAATTTCATACATGGTGCGCACCAATCTGACCCTTGAAACACTAATATTATAGTTTGTTCATTCTCTTGAGCTATAGATTTGGCAGTTTCCAAGTTAGTATTCCAATCTTGTGAAAAAACACTAAATGAAATTAAAAATGGTAAATAAAGAAGTAGTTTCATGGTAAAGAATTACGTATTGGTCTCTATAGTTAATACACGAAAAAACAACTTCACCCTATTTTTGATGATATATTTTAGTGCTTTGAGTATTTTTGAACTCTCATTAGTTAAAAGATGTCAGAAAAAGAACCTTCTATTTGTGAAGAAAAAATTTATAACGAATTATTTCGGAAATACTACGAGCCAGTAACGAAATACATTTATTATAAATGTGGAAATTTACATCAAGCAGAGGATATTGTTCAGAATGTATTTATTAAAATTTGGAAGCTTTGTGCTACTATTATTTACTCAAAAGCAAAATCTTATATTTATTCTGCATGTAACCATTCATTTTTAAATGAAGTCGCGCATGAAAAAGTAGTTTTAAAGCATCAGAAAACAGTAGAAGAACATACAAATTATGAAAGCCCAGATTTTTTAATAGAAGTTGATGAGTTTCGAATAAAACTAAAGCAAGCTATTAACATGTTAAACCCTAAAGAAAGGGAGGTTTTTTTATTAAGTAGGGTTGAAGATAAAACATATAAAGAGATTGCAGAAATAACAGGTCTTACAGTTAAAGCAATAGAGCGTCGAATGAGTAAAGCCTTGAGGGAATTACGAGACCTGCTTGGAGCGCATATTAAAGTATAAAAATAGGGTAGGGTTTAATTTAAATGTCTTATAGTTAGAAGCTTATAATATATGATGAAAAATTACGATAATGATGATACTTTTTTAGGACGCTGGATTGCAGGAGAACTATCTGACGAGGAACTTATTGCCTTTAAAAAGACCGAGACATATAAACAGTTTAAACTCATTAATAGGGAGTCTCAATTATTAGATGGTCCCGATATTGATGTCGAAAAGGCACTGCATGATGTAAAGCAGAAACTAAAACAAAACAAACCTAAAACAATTCGTCTTTGGCAAACTATTACTGTCGCTGCCATGTTAATTATAGCGTTAGGTGTATTTTTCAATTCATCAAAAACCTATACAAATGCAATTGGTGAAACGCAAACAATCGTTCTAGAAGATGGTTCAAAGGTGCATTTAAACGCTAACTCCAGTCTTTCGTTAAAGCGCTTCTTTTGGTCAAATAATAAAACGGTAAATTTAGATGGTGAAGCCTATTTCATAGTTACAAAAAACAATGATTTTAAAGTAAAGACTTCAAAGGGTATAGTTAAGGTATTAGGAACAAAGTTTAATATAAAAGACAGATCTTATTTTGAATTGAAATGTTACGAAGGAAAGGTTAAGTTTTCTCAGTTGAGCGATGCATCTTCTTCGAAAATTTTGACCCAAGGAATGCAAATAATAATTGATGATAATCAAGTTGAAGATGTACTTTTTAAAGAAGAATCACCTTTGTGGAGAAAAGGTGTTTCAAAATTTGACGAGCAACCGTTACATCTAGTATTAGAGGAATTAACGCAGTATTTCGATATCACTTTTGATGCTCATAACATTAACAAAAACAGATTGTTTTCAGGAAGTTTTAATCATAATGATTTGGATTTGGCGTTAAAGGCAACATTAATCCCAATGGGAATAAATTATAAAATCGAGAAGCAAACGATTATCCTTTCTGAATAAAATACAAAACCTAAATTTGGATTCCCAAATCAACAAATATGAAACATTATTTTTTCGTTTTAGTATTCTTTTTTTCTATGACGATTTTTGCGCAGCAAAAACAGAATTTCAAATACACTCAAACCCCTTTGTCTCAAGTATTAAAAGAGCTTCAAGAGAAAAATAATGTATCCATTTCGTTTGCGTCTGATGTTGTCGAAGGCATTCTTGTTAGTCTTGATTTAAAGCAAGTTACTTGGGTAGAGTTTTTGTCGGTTTTAGAAAGTGAAACGGGTTTGATTTTTAAAAAAATATCCGACAATCAGATTATAGTCACTCCCAATATAGATCGCGATAAACTGCTGCCTATTGAAACATTAGATGATGTTATTATTCTGGGATATGTTACAAACGGGATAGATAAAAAGAAAGACGGTTCTATTGTTGTTGATACTGAAAGGTTAGGGATTTTACCTGGAATGGTAAATACTGATATCGCACAAAGTATCCAGCTAATTCCTGGGGTTTCAACTTTAGATGAATCGGCTACAGGAATACAAGTTAGAGGTGGTTCCCCAGATCAAAATTTAGTGCTATACGACAATATTAAATTATTCAATACTGGATATTTCTATGGCATGTTTTCGTTATTTAATCCTTTTGCCACCCAAAAAGCTACCATTTATAGATCAGGAACAAGTGCTAAATATGGTGATCGTATTTCTGGGATTATAGATATTTCTAGTGGCAATAAAATTTATGAAAACACTAAAGGGGGATTTGAAATAGATGGTTTATCTATAAATGGCTATGTTAAAACACCATTATCAAGTAAGATAGGGTTATATCTATTTGCAAGAAGGTCGTATTCAGACCTATTAAAAACACCTACTTACAATAGTTATGTAGATAAAATTTTTACAAATTTTGGTGTTGCTAGAGATATTAATGGAAATATTTTGCAGTTAGAAACCGACGATGATTTTAGTCCAGAAACCAGCAATAATACATTTAATTTTGCCGATGTTAGTACTAAGTTGATTTTTAAACCAAATGAAAGAAATAACATCGAATTTAGCGCATTGTATACTAGAAATCGTTTAGATTTCGATTTTAAAGGTGGAGATGAAGTCCTTGTAGATTCGCTAATCACTCAAAATAAAGGACTAAGTTTTAACTGGAAACATAAAAGTAACGAAAAGCAAGAAGAGGAGATTACAGCTTACTTTTCTGAATACAATTCTTTTTATCAGAACGATGAAATCAAAGATGAAACAGGAGATGGTATTTTAGACCTGAGCGAAGTTAATATTAGAGAAAATAATATTACAGATATTGGCGTCAACTTTATGTCCTTTAGACAAATTACTGCCACTCAGAAACTAACATTGGGTTATCAGTTGTCTTATACTGATCTAGATGTTACCATAAGTAAAGAAAAGCCTCTAGAACTTGAAAAAGAGGTCTTATTGCAAGACGATCATAATCTTAAGAATGCATTATTTGCAGAGTACAGTATAGGCTTAAAAAATAAAGGCTTGATTAATGCTGGTTTGCGATTTTCACATTATGGTAGTTTAAATGAATTTTTAATTGAACCTCGTGTCAATTTTGAATACCCTTTAAGCAAACGTCTCAGAACAAAAATCGCAATAGAAAGAAGAAATCAACCCATTTCACAGTTAATAGAGTTTAATCATACAGAATTACGTCTTGAAAATAATTTATGGCGATTATCAGATAATGATCAATATCCATTGCTCTCTAGTAATCAAATATCAGGAGGATTATTGTATTACCATAAAAACTTAAACATTGACGTAGATTTTTATTATAAAGAGCTAAAAGGACTAACAACTTTTACTAACGGATTTAGTAATCCCTTGGAAAATTTAGAAAAAGGAGAAAGTACTATAAAAGGGATTGACGTTTTATTAAAATATAAGCGAAAGAACTATAAAATTTGGCTTGGTTATACGTTTAATGATATTATTTTTAGGTTTCCAAACTTAGCCGATACGCCATCTAAATTTAACGGTAATAACGACATTACTCACCAATTTAGAATATCCAATTCGCTTAAATTAAACCAATGGCAGTTTGCTATAGGGTGGCTAATAAGAACAGGGAAACCAATAACACCTGTAAACAGTTATACTATAGAAGTTGATGCTGATGGTGAAAATGCGGGAGTTGTAAATTTTGGCGTAATAAATAGTGATAGATTGCCAAGCTTTCATAGATTAGATGCGTCGGTTTTATATGATTTTAAGATTAAAAAAACAGATGCACAATTTGGTATATCATTTTTAAATATTTACAATAGGATAAAACCAATAAACGTAATTTACAAAGCAGAACGAAAACCTCTAGATGATGGTGGGATTGCTATAGAAGGCACAACTGGCGAAACACCAGAAGAGCGAGAAATTATATTAGAACAGGTAATTCAACGGTTTTCATTAGGGTTTACACCTAATATTTCTTTTAAGTTGTTTATTTAATTAACTATTAATTTCCTGAGGTTATAAAAGCAATCGTTTTAATAACTACAAGGTCTAATGGTTTTGGTAAATCATTTTTTTTCCAAGGATGACTTGCTCCAAATACGTGGTTAGAATTATCTATGGTAATTAATGTGTTTTTTGGGTTCCAAGAATGTAAGGCCAAAGCCTCATCAAATTTTACTGAAGGGTCGTCTTGGGCATGAATAATTAACACAGGTTTAGTGATTCGTTTTATGGCAGATTCAATATGTAATCGACTTTCATTAGCTTTAAAATCTTCATAAAACTGATAGTTATGAGGCATTTGTTGTTTAGTTCTTCCGTTTAATACATATTTAACTCCGTCTTTCCTCCATTGTTCTAAATCTCCAGTGGTAGATGTTCGTTTTCCAAAACTACTTACACTTGCCCAAGTAATGAGTTTCGTAATACTGTTGCTTTCAGACGTTTTTAATATTGAAATTCCACCGCCTCGAGAATGGCCTATTAAAGTAATATTATTAAGGTCTACCTCTTGCTTATATTCAAATGACTTGGACCTAATGAACTCAATTAAACCGTCTAAATCGTCAAGTTCTTTTGAGTAGTTGTTTTCAGCAAAAGCATCTAAGTCTGGAAAATCGATTGGGTCTTCAACGGTTCCGCCGTTATGTGAAAAATTAAATTTTATAAAAAACAGATTACTGTTTTTAAACCTTTGGGCCACTAAATCCCAACACCCCCAATCCTTAAATCCTTTATATCCATGGCAGAAAATGACTATGGGTTTTTTATTTCCATTTGCATTGAAAAAAGCGTCCCAAACAATTGGCTTTTTATTTGTTCTGTATAAAACTTGATTTTTACGTATCATGTTATTTCTTTTTCATTGAAATCTACATTCAAATCATAAATCTCAATAATTAACTTTTTGAGTTCAATTTCAAAAGCGTCTAAGGTGCCCTGTGTTATAGAATGATTCTTGGTTCTACTATTACTAGTTGGTTTAGTTGCAAATTTTAAGACACCAGAACTTAGGTTTTTAAATGAAATAATTCCTGCTTCTATTGGCAGGCTAATCATCGAAGACTTATACATCATATATGCATACATGAGTATTTGAAAACTCTTGCTATACTTATTGTAATCTGTTGAAATAGCTTCCCAATTAACTATTTCAACTTTTCCAGATTCTACACGTCCAGTTTTATAATCTATAATTCTTGTTGTGCCGTTATATTGATCTACGCGGTCAACTTTTCCTGTAAGAAAAACTGTTTTATCGAGTTTTTCTATATATACAGGGACTTTGTTTTCGGTTTCAATAGCAACAATTTTAATGGTATTACCTTTAGTAAGATCTTGAATTTCTAAATTCAAAAAATTTGATATATAACGTTGAGCAATCTCAAAAATAATAAGATTCTTACCAGTTGTAATATCTCCTTCTTTAAATTCCGCTTTAAAGTGATGATGTACGGTTTTAGTAATCTGAGATTTCATTTTTTTAATGAGGTCAACAGTGAGTAACTGATGTTCTAGCGGCTTATAAAAGTCTTCAAGCGTATTGTGAATGACAGTTCCTAGGGTATTAAAAGCTACACTTTCTTCAACCTCTTCATATTGTTTAATTCCTAAGACTTTGTTATAGTAGAAATCTATAGGGTTTCGTATATAATTAGTCAATGAGGAAGGCGAAAATCCTTTTTGAGCTACGCTATCTAAGATACTAAGTACATCTGGTGTTTTTTGAATTTGCCTTAGATTTTCATCTATTGAGGGCACATGAGCAGATATGACATAATTTTTTATTTGATGCTTTTTCTCTACTTCCAATTGGGTAATAAACCTGCTTTTCTCACCTCCATTAAGAACATCAGGTTCTGTATTATAAAGAATATAGGCCGATTTTGCGCGTTGCAAAAGACGATAGAAGTGATAGGTATAAACGGCATCCTTCTCTTTATAGGTAGGCAATTCATTTTCTATTTTGACATCAAAAGGAATGAAGGAGTTATAACTTTTTCCGGATGGCAAGATACCCTCGTTAACTGATGTTATAATAACGGTTTCAAAATCTAAAACACGAGATTCTAACATTCCCATAATTTGTAAGCCTTTGAGAGGCTCTCCCTTAAAGTCTAGTGTTTCACTTTTTATGAGCTCACGATATAAGCTCAATAAGGTTGCAATCGCATTAATATGCGAAAAGGAAGTGTTTAGAGTGTCTAGGGTATTAAACACTTGATAGAAGCGGTATAGATATTCTAGAGCCAATAAGTTGTTTTCTTTGTCAAGACTTAGGGCGGTTTTTATGCTTGCAATAAGAGCGAGGCAATGACGTATTGCAGTTTTTGGCTTATCATCCCAGGAACTAAACAATACGGTTAAGAGCTCGTGATGTTCGGGAGCTACATGCATTAAGTCCTCTAAAGTTAGAGATACTTTATTGTTTACTTGAATATGATTTATAATATGCTGAGCCTTATTGATCCCATTAGTTTGAAATAGAGGTGTTATAAACTGATTTGACAATACCTCGATAATGTTTTTGTAGTATAATGTTTTAGAGTTCGATTTGTGAATATTAAACAATGCTTCAAATAATGATGCCAATGGGATAACTTTTAGCGGCAGTCCCATTGTGATGTTTATAGTATTTATAGATTTAGGAATCGAATTTAGTAGTGGTAATAGCAGTGTTTCATCGCCCAAAACAACGGCAGTGCTTTGTAAGTTTCCTTTTTCGGCATTAATACGTTGTAATAATTCGCCAACATATTTTACCTGACTGATGTTTTTTGGGGCGCCAATAATGTGAATGTCCTTTTCTTGAGAATAGGACTCACCAACCCAGTTGAACTTGTGTTTATTAAAGTATTTCCAATGTTTTCTATGGGATCGCGTAAAAAGCCCTGCGTCGTGAATAGGATCGTCTATAAAGGCTTTGTCTATGTCCCAGTAGATTTGGGCCATATCTTGTTGCAAGAGTTCTTGGATGATAATTTCTTCGGCTTTGTTAAGCGCATTAAAACCTACAAAGACGAATGATTTATTAGAATTTAGAGCAATATATTGTTCAATATTATTAACGGCTTCACGATATACCAGACCTTGATATGCCTTTTTCTTTTGTTTTAGTTGTTTCTGAAACTTTGAGTAGTATATTTTCAGACGATTCCAAAACAGGATATAATTTTTTATGTACTGGGTGGGTTCTTCATCTAAAGACCAATGATGATGTTCAATTTCCTTTATGGCCAATAAATAATCAAATACATGATTTGGTTTGATGAGGTAACGATCTATTTCGTTAAAATCTTGTAATAGCAGTTGAGCCCATTTAGAAAACTTATCAAAAGGCTCTATATTTTGTTTGGGTGTATTTTTAAGGTAGACATCATAAAACTCAAATAAAAGCTCCGCATTAGTCGCATATTGAAAATCTGAAAGCGTTTCTACAAACTCCTCAATAGATATAATTTCGGGAGAAAATAGTGTTTTATTGACATGATTAGAGATGGCTTGTTTAAGAAAAGTACCTGCACGTTTACTAGGCAAGACAAAAGTAAGTTGAGAAATATTATGATTAGTTTCTATTAAATTTAAAATAACCTCGTCTATGAATGTTCTCATTCTATAAAAATAAAAAACGCTCCGAATTTCGGAGCGTTTTTTTATTATTTATGTTTGGAGTGAAACTTATTATTTAAGTTTTACTTCTACACGTCTGTTTTCTTTTCTACCAGCTCTAGTTTTGTTAGTAGCTTTAGGGTAGTCTTCACCAAAACCAGCAGCAGTTAACCTGTCTCCGCTAATTCCGTTAGCAATTAAGTAATTTCTAACTGCGTTAGCTCTTCTTTCAGATAACGCTTGGTTTGTAGATTTAGAACCTACACTATCAGTATGACCTTCGATAGAGAAATCAGCTTTAGGATACTCTTTAAAGATTGCTACCATTGCTTGTAATACATTGTCAGTTTCTTTTTTGAAAGATGCTTTTCCTGTATCAAATAAAATATCTTCAGCGTAGCTATTTAAAGTTTTCATTACTTCTTCAGTAGGCTTAACTTCTGGGCAACCGTTGTTAGCAACAGTACCAGCTTCGTTAGGACATTGATCATCTTTATCTAAGATACCATCACCATCTGTATCAGGCCAAGGACATCCTTTGTTAGCAGAAGGACCTTTTTCGTTTGGACAGTCATCAGCATTATCAGCAACACCATCAGAATCAGCATCTGGGCAACCGTTTAAAGCTTTTAAACCAGCAACTGTAGGACAGTCGTCATCTTTATCAGCAACACCATCAGAATCAGAATCTGGACATCCGTTAAACTCAGCTAAACCAGCTTCGTTCGGACAATCATCTTTAGAATCTTCGATACCATCGTTATCAGAATCTGGACATCCGTTGAATGCTTCTAAACCAGGAACGTCTGGACAAGCATCATCTTTGTCGTAGATACCATCACCATCTGTGTCTTTTCCACCAAATCTGATAGAAATACCAGCAGAATGTTGCCAGTGCTTAGGTAAGTAATCTTCGAAAGCGTGCTTATATGAAGTTTGAACGTTAAAACCTAAGTTATCGTTAAACCATACATTAAGACCTAAAGTACCATTTAAAGTACCAGCTCCGATTTCATCAATCCAAGTGTAACCACCACCAACACCTAAGTAAGGGTCAACAGTATTAGACTTAATAAGGTCAGCAAAGCTGTAAGAAATAGTTCCATCAGCAGCATAGTAAGATAACTCATCAGCTCTAGAATCTCCTACTTTCTTAATTTGGTTAAGAGAACCAGCAACAGAAATACTAAACCCATCACTTAAATATCTCGATACAGAAAATCTAGATAAAGAAGGTAAAAAGTTGTAGTGATCGTTTGCGTTAAAAAATTCGTCAAAGTATTCGCCTAATGGCGCATCTTCTCCAACTGGATAAAGGTCAACAGCATTGACACCGATATCAAATTTCCACGGGTTGTTTTGGTCTTGTGCATTAGCACTGAAGCTTAATGATAATAACAAAACGAATAATAATCTGCTAAGATTTTTCATATTCTAAATAATTTTAATTTTAAGTGTTAATTAAAGGCAAAAGTAAGTTGTTAAATTTTATTAACAAAGACAAATATATAAAAATATTGATTATACGTACTAAAAATAAGGAGTTTGGACTGATTTTAAATAATTTCAAGTGTTTCGCCAACCTTAGTAAATGCCTCAATAGCCTTATCTAAATGTGCTTTTGTATGAGCTGCCGAAAGTTGTACGCGTATTCTTGCTTTTTCTCTTGGTACCACTGGAAAAAAGAAGCCAATAACATAAATGCCTTCGTCTAAAAGCATTTTAGCCATGGTTTGCGATAGCTTGGCATCATAGAGCATGACTGGTACAATAGCCGAATCTCCATCAATAATATCGAAACCAGCCGCTTTCATTCCTGCTTTGAAATAATTGGTATTGCTTTCTAAAGTATCTCTTAAAGTCGTATCATTGGCTAACATATCAAATACTTTTATAGAAGCACCCACAATGGCTGGGGCCAGAGAGTTAGAAAAAAGATATGGTCTAGAGCGTTGACGTAAAATTTCAATAACTTCTTTTTTTGCAGTAGTATAACCACCCATAGCACCTCCCATAGCTTTTCCGAGTGTTCCTGTAATAATGTCTATACGACCTAAAACACCTTTTTCTTCTAGAGTTCCTCGACCTGTTTCACCAATAAATCCAGTGGCATGACACTCATCAATCATAACAAGCGCGTCATATTTGTCGGCTAAATCACATATTTCATCTAAAGGCGCTACCAATCCATCCATTGAAAACACACCGTCTGTAACTATAATTTTGAATCGAGCTCCATTGTCATTAGCCGCAATGAGTTGCTGTTCTAAATCTGCCATATTATTATTGGCATAGCGATATCGAGCTGCTTTACATAAACGTACACCATCAATAATAGAGGCGTGGTTTAAAGAATCTGAAATTATAGCATCTTCTTTTCCTAGCAATGGTTCAAATACACCGCCATTAGCATCAAAAGCAGCGGCATATAATATAGTATCTTCGGTTCCATAGAAATCAGCAATTTTTTGCTCTAATGTTTTGTGTATGTCTTGGGTTCCACAGATAAAACGCACAGATGACATCCCAAAACCGTGAGTATCCATTGCATCTTTTGCGGCTTGAATCACATCTGGATGTGATGATAGACCAAGGTAATTATTGGCACAAAAATTCAAAACGGTCTGTCCTGTATTTAATGTGATCTCAGCACCTTGAGGAGAGGTTATAATACGCTCTTCTTTAAAGAGACCATCATTTTTTATAGTTGAGATTTCGTTTTGTAAGTGTTCTTGTATTTTTCCGTACATGATTGATTGATTTTTTACAAATTTAAAATTCTTTTATGGTAATATCATCATTAATATAAATTAGTATTTTTTTTATCACTTCGAAGTTCATTTCTTCCAAAACATACTGATAATCGAAAAGCTGTTCTTTATGACTAGAATCTTGCAATCCTGTTTTATAGTCTATAATGATGGCTTGGTTTTGAGCGTTAACAACAACTCTATCTGGGCGCAATAGTTGTCCGTTTTTGGATATAATATCTCGTTCATTGTAAACCGTATAATGGCTTTCAAAAAGTGACTTTAAGTCGTTATGGTTTATGAGTTTATTAATGATATTTCCTAGGAGTTTTGATTGTTTAGAATTAATAATTCCTGTGCTCAAAAAATGATCTAATGCGAAATTAACATCGGCCTTTGTTTTTATCAACGACATTAATTGATGAACCAGATTTCCCCGCTCTATGGCTTGTTCTTGAACCGTGTCCCATAAGCTACCTGAACTGGTAATAATGTTGAGGTTAAGATCTTCTTTTCGGGTTGAAATAAATTCTTGCTGCTCAACGGTTTGGAGTTGGTCTTCTTCAATGAAGGCAGGTGCTTCACAAGCTCCAAAACTATAAGTCATTTGTTGGTCATTCCAGAGACCTATAGACTTCAAATAATTGATAAATAAACCAGAATAGAGTGTTAGTTTTTCTTGCTTTGCTTTATCTACATCATATTCTGAAATAATATATAACTGAGACATTGCTCTTGTTAATACAACATAAAGCAAATTAAGGCTGTCTAGTTCTAATTGAGAACGATAATCATTATAAATTTTGGAGCCCAATTCGTTAAACGCCTCTAAATCTTTATTTAAGTTGATATATAAATGAGAGAAACCACTAAATTGATTTTCGTTTACAGGGAACCACACTTTCGGACTCATATCAAAATAGATATCCTGATTTGCATATGGAAATATCACGACTGGAAACTCTAAACCTTTAGATTTATGAATGGTCATAATTTGAATTGCATGCTCGCTTTCGGGAGATACAATACTTAATTTGTCTTTTTTGCGATCCCAATAATCTAAAAACCCAGAAAAACTGGCATTGTATTTTTGGGAGTAATCAAACACTTCGTCTAAATAAAACTGGATGTACGCATTGGATGTTTCATTCAAACAAAATCCTCTTATGACGCTTTCAATAGCTTCATATATGGGTAACTGCAAAAAGGTATTGTAATTAAACGTAAACCCATAAGTATTTAGAGTTTCAAATAAGGCACTTGGTTTCAGGTGAATTAAACGACTGAAAAACTCATGTTTGTTTGTAAGGTTTAATTTTTCTTCTGCAATAAAATCGAGAAGTTTGATTTTCACTTCATCGTTTTGTGTTTGCAGGCTTAAGGTGATAAGTTGATTTATAAATTGTACTTCAGGAGCATTTTTGAGCAATAAAGTTTCGGAAGAGATAATATCAATATCTAAATCGCTTAAATACTCTGCTATAGCAATGCCTTCCTTGGTTTTTCTAACAATAATGCAAATGTCTTTTGGTTTAAAACCTTGACTTTTAGCTTTTTTTATAGTACCTAAAACGGCTTCGCAATACAGGTCGTTTTTGTCATTGTCTTTGATATTTAAAAATGACATGTCGACGTAACCACCAGATTCAATAGAGATGTCTTGTTTGGCATTTTTATAAAGCTGTTGGTGATCTGGATTGGAGAACGCGAAATTTGCAATATGATCAAAAAAGGAATTGTTAAATTCTACTATAGTTTGATGACTTCGAAAATTGAAATCTAAATCTTTCACCACCTGATTTAAAGCAAGAGGTTTGTCTTTTTTAGAATACAAGTCAATAAATTGCTCGGCACGACCTCCTCGCCAACGATAAATAGCTTGTTTAGCATCTCCAACTAACATGGCTGTTCCTGTTTCGCCTCTAAGGTTTTCTGTTGATATGGCATTGTTTACCAACGGGATTAAATTTTGCCATTGTAAACCCGAAGTATCTTGAAACTCATCTATAAAATAATGCTTGAATTTTTCACCTATACGTTCATAGATAAAAGGCGCAGGTTGTTCCTTAATTTCACTATTGATGAGGTTGTTAAATTCGGAAATAAGCAAAATGTCATCCTCGTCTTTAATCTCTTTAAGCGTTTGACCGATAGCACTCAAAACCGATAAAGGCGTTATGTTTTTTAGAGCATTTTTTAAAAATTTAGAGGTGTAAACTAGTCGTTTGATGGCTAGATAATACGTTTCTATTTCTGGTAATAAACTATCAATTAACGTCGCTTTTTGAGCCTCAATTGTTTTATTATAAATTGATGTATTGGAAGCTATGTTTTCTTGCAATTTATTACTGTAAAGCCCATTAAAATTTAAGGTCTTAACTTTTTTAAAGTGATTGGGCAGAGTTTTACGCGTAAAATCCTCATCCTCTAAACCGTTATCTGTTATAAGGTGAAGCGCTGCTTCGGCTAAACTGATGATTTGTTGTTCTATGGAACTTTGTTGTTTTTGAAGCTCAATTTTAAGCGCTTTGAAATCTGCTAAAGTTTTGTCTTTTAATGCGTTTAAGTAATAGATTTCGTTTTCATTAACCAATAATTGAGCAATAGCATTAAAATCATAACTAATGTCCCAACTCCTGTCGTCATCGGTTTTTTCTATTGCAAAATCGACTAATACTTTGGTAAGCTGAGCGTCACTTCCTGCTTTGTCTATAAGTTTATCAACAGCCTTGCCTAGCATTGTTGCAGTGTCTAATTCTACCTCAAAGTTTACAGGTAGTTTAAGATCATAGGCAAATGTTCTAATTAACTTGTGGTTAAACTTATCAATAGTAGAAATGTCAAAAGCGGCATAGTTATGTACAATACGCTTTAATAATATTTTTGACTTGTCATGTAGTTCTTGCAAATCAATATCAAGCTCGTCTATCAAAACTTTAGACATACTGTTTGGAGCTTCTAAAATATGATCTTCAGAAAACGCCTTAAGCATGTCAATAACACGCTCCTTCATTTCACTAACGGCTTTATTGGTAAAGGTAAGTGCCAGAATATTTCTAAAGGCTAATTTGCTATTAGATTGAAACAAAATTTTAAGGTAATCTTTAACTAAGGTAAAGGTTTTTCCGCTCCCAGCTGAAGCATTATAAATCGTAAAATTTGTTTGATTTTTCACGCTTAAAATTATAAAAACTATCTATGAGTTCATAGGTATTTAATATTTTTAATTGCGCTGTTTTATATGTAAATTTGAAGGAATTAAATATTAACAATAAAACCAATAATATTATGGCTTTCGAATTACCGAAATTAAAATATGCATATGACGCATTAGAACCACATATTGATGCGCGTACTATGGAGATACATCATTCAAAACATCATAATGGATATACTACGAAATTAAATGCGGCCATCGCAGGTACAGATTTAGAAGGAAAATCCATTGAGGATATCTTAGATAATCTAGACATGACTAATAAAGGTGTGAGAAATAATGGTGGTGGTTTTTATAACCATTCACTATTTTGGGAGGTAATGAACCCAGAAGATAGAGGCTATCTTTCTGGAGATTTAAAAGATGCTATTGATGCTGCTTTTGGTTCTAAAGATGCTTTTATTGAAGCCTTTAGTAAGGCCGCGGCGACACAGTTTGGTTCTGGATGGGCATGGTTATGTGTTCACAAAGGAGGAAAGGTTGAAGTATGTTCTACACCAAATCAGGATAATCCTTTAATGCCAGGAGTAACATGTGGCGGAACTCCAATTTTAGGATTGGATGTTTGGGAACATGCGTATTACTTAAACTACCAAAATAGAAGACCAGATTATATTGAAGCATTCTTTAAAGTTATTAACTGGAATGAAGTTGAGAGACGTTATGCTGAGGCAAAGTAATTGACTTCTCAATAATAAATTAGAAAAGCAAACTCAATTGGGTTTGCTTTTTTTTATGAGTCTGAAATAAAAACGAATATTATTAGGAAAGGAACGAGGTGAAAATGAAAAAAGGTGAACGAGAGTTCACCTTTTTTGCCCCAAATCTACCATAAACTTAACCTACTTATGTTATGGTGAAACAAATATAACGGCACTTTTATTTAATATTTTAATTTTTTAGACCAACGACGAATAAATTGGCTTAAACGGAAAAATCACTGTTTCTGATAGTTTAAGAACCTTAAATGAACTTCAACTTTAGATAAGTATACAAATAGATTGATTAACAGCTGTTTATTAGATCTTTTAAAATTTGAAGGTTTTGAGGATTAACTTATTGAAATACTAATAGTTATGTAAATAAAAAAAGGTGAACAGAAGTTCACCTTTTTTTGCCCCAAATCTACCATGAACTTAACCTACTTATGTTATGGTGATACCAATGTATGTGTTTATTGGAAAAGGTTGATTAAATATTAGACGAAATGCATTTTTTTCTGGTAAAAAGCACTTTTTTTAGGATAAAGTGTAAAAAATTCAACAATTTATCTAATAGGCTCTTTCTTTAGTTCCTTCATAAAAATTAACAAAAGCTCTGTTAACCACTCGATTACCTCCAGCGGTAGGATAATTTCCTGTAAAATACCAATCTCCTAAATTTTTAGGACAAGCCTCATGTAGATTTTCTATAGGCTGAAAGATCGTTTTTACTTTAGCTTTCACTGTATCATCAGAAATGAGTTCGGCAATCTTATCTGATATCTCATCTGATGTGAATTCGTCGTATAGATCTTTTACGAAATTTTTAACCTCCGTATCTTTTAAGTCTAATTGTGCTTTACACTTCTTATAAACTTCTTCAACCATATGATATTTATCGTTTTCTTTTAGCAGTTCGAGCATTGCTCTAAAGGCAATAAGGCTTTCTAAATTTGCCATATCTATACCATAACAATCTGGATATCTAATTTGAGGCGCAGAAGAAACTACAATAATTTGCTTAGGATGTAAACGATCCATCATCTTAATAATACTCTTCTTAAGTGTAGTTCCTCTAACAATACTGTCGTCAATTATAACCAAGTTATCCGTTGGTTTAATAACACCGTATGTAACATCGTAAACATGGGCCACTAAATCATCACGGCTACTATCCTCAGTTATAAAGGTTCGAAGTTTTACATCTTTAATAGCAATTTTCTCAATGCGAGGTCTTTCAGAAAGGATGTCAATAACACTTGCTTTTGAAAGTTTTCCGTTGCCATCTAATATAGCCTTAGTTTTTCTTTCGTTGAGGTATTGCTCAACAGTTTCTATCATTCCAAAGAACGATGTTTCGGCTGTATTTGGAATATAAGAAAACACCGAGTTTTTTGTGTCATTATCAATAGCTTTAAGCACTTTAGGCATTAAAAGTTTTCCTAAGTTTTTACGTTCTTGATAGATTTCAGCGTCACTTCCTCGAGAAAAGTAGATACGTTCAAAAGAACAGGCTTTACGCTCGAGGGGTTTAATAATTTCCTGAATAGAAACCTCTCCAGATTTTTTGGTGATAATAGCATGACCAGGAGCTAATTCTTTGACGTCATCAAAATCTACATTGAACACGGTTTGGATTACTGGACGCTCTGAGGCTACAACAACAATCTCATCATCTTCAAAATAATAAGCAGGACGAATTCCTGCAGGATCTCTTAAAACAAAGGCATCTCCATGACCTAAAAGTCCAGCCATAGCATAGCCTCCATCCCAGTTTTTGGATGCTTTCTTTAAGATCTTAGCAACATTAAGGCGTTCGGCAATTAATGGAGAACATTCATTTTTATTATACCCTTCTTTTTTTAGTTTCTTATAAATTTTGGCAACAGCATCATCTAAGAAATGACCAATTTTTTCCATAATAGTTATGGTATCTGCCTTTTCTTTTGGGTGCTGACCTAACTTTACCAACCCATCAAATAATTGGTTAACGTTGGTCATATTAAAGTTTCCAGCAACTATAAGATTTCTGTGCATCCAGTTGTTTTGTCTTAAAAACGGATGAACACTTTCCACACTATTTTTACCAAAAGTACCATAGCGAACGTGACCTAAAAGTAATTCCCCTACATAAGGAATGTGTCTTTTTTGAAGCGCAACATCATTTTGATATTCTGGATGCTCCATTAATTCTTCATTAATACGCTCGTTAATTTGCGCAAAAATATCTTGGATAGGTTGTTGAGCGATAGAGCGCACACGACTAATGTATCGTTCTCCAGGTTTGGTATCTAGCTTAATGCTTGCAAATCCAGCTCCGTCTTGTCCTCGATTATGCTGTTTTTCCATCATGAGGTACATTTTATTTACACCATAAAATGCACTTCCATATTTTTCTTTGTAATACTCTAATGGTTTTTTAAGTCTAATGAGTGCAATTCCGCACTCATGTTTTAAAGCATCGCTCATTGTTGTGTTGTTGTTTTTGAGTGAACCAAAATTAAAAATTTTGGATTTAGTTTTAAATAAAAAACGCGCTCAATTTTGAGCGCGTTGGTTTATGATAATTCAATATTAAATTGCGTGAGTTGTTTAAATTGTTGCATGCGTTTATGCACTTCGCTATTTTCTAAATTAACCATGCGTTCGGTTCCAAATTTCTCTACACAGAATGAGGCTAATGTTGATCCGTAAATCACCGCATTTTTCATGTTTTCAAAAGAGTAATCTTCAGTTTTTGCCAAATAACCAGCAAAACCACCTGCAAATGTGTCTCCTGCTCCAGTAGGATCGAAAACCTCTTCTAATGGTAAAGCAGGTGCATAAAACATATGATCATCGTGAAATAACAATGCACCATGTTCCCCTTTTTTAATAACCACATATTTTGGACCCATCTCATGAATTTTACGCGCTGCAACAACTAAAGAATACTCTCCTGTTAATTGTCGTGCTTCTTCATCGTTAATGGTTATGACATCAATTTTCTTTATGACGTTGTGTAAGTCTTCAAGAGCACAATCCATCCAAAAATTCATGGTATCTAAAATAACCAATTTAGGTTTTGATGTCATTTGTTCTAAAACACTCATTTGTACCATTGGGTGCAAATTTCCTAACATTACAACTTCTGAATCTTTATATGCATCTGGAACTACAGGATTGAAATCGGCTAGGACGTTAAGTTCTGTAGCCAAAGTATCTCGAGAATTCATATCGTTATGATAACGTCCACTCCAAAAGAATGTTTTTCCGTCTTTAACAATTTCAACACCATCTATATTGATGTTTTTGTTAGACAATAAATCTAAATAATCTTGAGGAAAGTCACCCCCAACTACAGATACAGCTGCTGCATCAACGTTAAAGTGCGACGCGGCTAAACCAATAAAGGTCGCAGCACCACCAAGAATTTTATCTGTTTTACCGAAAGGTGTTTCAATAGCATCAAAAGCTACTGTTCCAACTATAACTAATTTGCTCATAAAGCGTTTTAAAATTTGCTGCAAATATACAGCGATTAATTTCAAACTCAATTATTTTTATTAGTAATAGTTTTATTTACTATGCGTAGTTGTTTTATGTAAATCTTTAAAGGTTTTATATGGCCCTTTAATAAGTAAGCTGTTTACTACAAATGAAGGTAAACTTCCTTCTGGATTTAAAAATAACTGCTGCGTCACTTTAGTTTTTCCTTCAACTTCTTCTAGCAACCAATGTCCCATTAGTTTCTTTACACGAATGGTTTTGTCTTTTTTTGGAAGTTCTTCAGGTAAACTTTCTAAAGTTAGTTTTATCGTTTTTGAATTAATTTTATTTACGGTAAGTAAAGTAATAATATCTCTATCTTTTATTGGCCAAGGTAAATCTTTGTGTGCATAAAATACGTGCTGATTTTCGTTGAGTTTTTTTACATAGTAACTCGTATTTGGTTCGCAGTTTTCATAATAGTCTGGAGCGGTTAAAAGCTCATCCAAAATATGTTTAGACCCTGTGTCTATTGTGGTGACTGCTTTGAATTCTTTTATATTTGAATTTGCGGCATCACGCGTATATATTTTTATGTTATCATCATCTTTTTTTAATGTCCATTCATTTTGAGAAAACATCAAAGTGGGAAGACAGAAAAGAAAGGCTATTATGCTTTTTTTCATGGCAATATCAATTTCAACCTTAGTAGTTAAAAAATGCATTGCATTACAGAAGTCTTTAAAATTTAAGGTTATTTTCTACCAAAATCTGCTGGAATTTCTCCCCATGCTTTAGTTTCCCATTTTACGATGGTAGTTGTATAGGTGTTCTCTTTTAACCAATTTACTGCACGATCAACAAGTTCAAATAGCGCTTTATTTTTTGCATTACGCTCTAGTTTTGTGTTACAAGTTTTTTTTCTAACCCAGCTCATTGCTGTTTTAGAATCGGTGTAAATAAGAAGATTGCTGTTTTTTTTCTTTAAAAGAGCTAGGCCATGAACAATAGCTAAAAACTCGCCAATATTATTAGTTCCTTGCTCAAAAGGACCTTGTATAAATAATTGCTTTTTTGTTTTAGTATCAACGCCTCGGTATTCCATTTTTCCTGGATTTCCAGAAGATGCTGCATCAACAGAGATAGATTTATAATTGGGTTTACCAATTTTTTTGAGTTGAGTTTCAGAAAGTTCACTAGTAAATTTTTTATGCTTTCCGATATAATCTTTATAATCACCTTTTAATGCTTTTTTAGCGGCATCAAACGTTTTAAACGATTTATATTGTGCACCTTGAAAGTCTTTGATTTGAGCTTTGCAGTCGTCCCAAGATTCAAAAACACCAGTATGATGCCCTTTCCAAACGGTATAATATTTTTTTTTCTTTTTTGACATTTTAATTTAATAACTAATTTTCAAAAACAGCAACAGCTCTAACGGGTGATCCCGTACCACCTCTAATTTTAAGCGGTAAGGCAATAAATCTAAATCTTGGCCTACCAATTAATTGATAAAGATTTATCATGTTTTCATAATGCGTGAACCCAAGTTCTCCGCAAATGTGATGAACCTCTTTATTAGAAACTCCAGGAGACATTGTTTCAACTCCAAACGCAGCAATGTTCTTTTGACCCAGCCATCTAGTAGCGCTAGTGCTTAGCCCTGGACCATTACTCCAATCTTTTGTACCATAGGTTTTTCTATAGTGATCTGTGTAAATTAAAACAGTATCATTTTCTAAAATGGTTAAATTTTCTTTTTTGCAGGCATTTTGAATGTCTTCAATTTCAATGAGTTCTCCCAAGTTTTTATAAGATAGGTCTAAGCATATACCTTCAGTATAGAACATAGATAAAGGCATCTTGTCAATGGACTGCCCGGCATATTGTTTAGCCATATGGTTTATAGCATCTACATGAGTACCTGTATGCTCACCAAGTTCTAACTTATGCACAGCGGGCGTCTTTGTAGAGGTGTTGTGCTCTCTATCCCACTCTTCATGTGTATTATGAATAGACATTTTTACTTGAGGTAAATCTTTATAAACAGGCATGCCTTCATAAATCTCTTGGCTTAAATCTATAATTTCAGTCATTACTATTCTGGAATTAATAACTTTTCAACGACTTTTGGGAAGTGAATCATTTCTAATTCATGGATTTTTTTAGCCACATCGAGAGCAGAATCTGACGTATTAACGTCACATTTTGCTTGAAAAATGATAGCGCCTTCGTCATAATGCTCATTAACATAGTGAATAGTGATGCCAGTTTCTTTTTCTTTATTGGCAACTACAGCTTCATGAACATGCATTCCGTACATTCCTTTTCCTCCATATTTTGGTAACAAAGCAGGATGAATATTAATCACTTTATTGGGGAATTCTCGTAGTATATGCTCTGGGAATTTCCAAAGAAAACCAGCCAATATAATGAGATCTGGTTGAGAAGATTTCAATATATTAAGTACATCATTAGTTCTGGTTAAAGCGACTCTATTGAATGATAATGCACTTATTTTCAATTTTTTAGCACGATCCAAAACTTTGGCATGAGGATTGTTAGTGAGTACCTGAATGACAGAAGCATTTTCTCTGTTGTGAAAAAACTTAATTAAATTTTCAGCATTAGTGCCACCTCCGGACGCAAAGATTACAATACGTTTCATTTACAGACAAACAGTTAGTGTTATTCAAAACAAAAAAAAGAATAATAATTAACAATTAGACCGTAAAAGATAAATTCTTCAAAGTAATTTTAGTAAATTACAGACACATTTTTAATGTAAAGGTGTGTATTGAAATAAAGTTTTTTTATTTTTGCGACCTAATTAAAACTTAAAATTAAAAAATTATGTCAGACATTGCATCAAGAGTAAAAGCGATTATCGTAGACAAATTAGGAGTTGATGAAAACGAAGTTGTAACTGAAGCAAGCTTCACTAACGATTTAGGAGCAGATTCATTAGACACTGTTGAGTTAATCATGGAGTTCGAAAAAGAATTCGATATCCAAATCCCAGACGATCAAGCTGAAAATATCGCAACAGTTGGTCAAGCTGTATCTTATATAGAAGAAGCAAAATAAGAACTTTATTTTATGGAATTAAAGCGAGTAGTAGTTACCGGTTTAGGAGCACTTACACCAATAGGCAATACCAAAGATGAATATTGGAATGCCCTTGTTAGTGGAAAAAGTGGTGCCGCGCCTATAACACATTTTGATGCTGAAAAGTTCAAAACACAATTCGCTTGTGAAGTAAAAAACTTTGAAGTTACTGACTTTATTGATAGAAAATTAGCAAAGCGAATGGATAAATTTTCGCAGTATGCAATGGTAGCTTCAGATGAAGCAATTGCAGACTCGAAACTAGATTTAGACGCGTTGAACAAACTAAGAGTAGGTGTAATTTGGGGAGCAGGTATTGGTGGTTTAGAAACATTTCAACAAGAAGTGTTAAACTATGCTGCTGGTGACGGTACTCCTCGTTTTAACCCATTCTTTATTCCAAAAATGATTGCTGATATTGCACCAGGAAACATATCTATAAAATATGGTTTTATGGGTCCTAATTACACAACGGTTTCTGCTTGTGCTTCTTCTGCGAATTCAATGATTGATGCTTTAAACAATATACGTTTAGGTCATTGTGATGTTGTAATTACTGGTGGAAGTGAAGCTGCAGTTACCATTGCTGGTATGGGAGGTTTTAATGCTATGCACGCTATGTCTACTCGAAATGATAATCCAGAATCGGCTTCTAGACCATTTGACGCAAACCGAGATGGTTTTGTGTTAGGTGAAGGAGCAGGAGCTATTGTTTTAGAAGAGTATGACCATGCGAAAGCTAGAGGCGCTAAAATCTATGCTGAAGTTGTAGGTGGCGGATTATCATCTGACGCTTACCATATGACAGCACCACATCCAGATGGTATAGGTGTTGTAGCGGTTATGAGAAATTGTTTACAAAATGCTGGTTTAAATCCCGAAGATGTAGATCATATTAATACACACGGAACATCAACACCTTTAGGAGATGTTGCCGAATTAAAAGCTATATCTGAAGTATTTGGCGGCCACGCTAAGAATATTAATATAAATTCTACTAAATCTATGACAGGACATTTGTTGGGTGCTGCTGGTGCTATTGAAGCTATCGCTTCTATAATGGCTATCGAGCATGGAATAATTCCTCCAACAATCAACCACGAAACGGTTGACGAAAACATAGATTCAGAATTAAACTTAACACTCAATAAAGCTCAGAAAAGAGATATTAAAGTTGCTATGAGTAATACCTTTGGATTTGGCGGTCACAACGCTTGTGTATTATTCAAAAAAATAGACTAAATCCCGAATGAGCTTCATTCGTAACATACTAAAAAATTCCCGTTTCCATAAGGACGGGAATTTTTTTTTACTACTTAACGCTATTCTAGGTTATAAAGTCAAGAAAAAATCCTTGTATGTAAAAGCCTTCACACATCGTTCAATGAATATCAAGGACAATGATGGAAACGCAATTAATTATGAACGTTTAGAGTTTGTTGGAGATGCTATGCTTGGTGCTGTTATCGCATCGTATCTATTTGAAGAAGTACCTCATGGAGATGAAGGTTATTTAACTAAAATGCGCTCTAAAATTGTAAGTAGAGAGCATCTTAATGAACTTGGAAAAGAACTCAATTTAATTGATTTGGTAGAAAGTAAAATTCCTAAATCAAATTTTGGCAACAATATTCATGGTAACCTTTTTGAAGCCCTGGTTGGCGCCATATATCTCGATAAAGGATATAAATATTGCGAAAAATTCATCTATAAGCGTGTGATCAAACCTCATGTTGATATTGAAACACTCGAAGGTCGTGTGATAAGTTATAAAAGTTTGCTCATCGAATGGTGTCAAAAGGAAAAGAAAACTTTCGATTATAATGTGTATGAGGATACTGGAAACGACGACCTAAAACATTTTTCTGTTAAGCTATCTATAGATGAAAAAGTTATCGCTAAGGCACGAGCTACATCAAAAAAGAAGGCAGAAGAAAAGGCTTCCAAGCGTGCATTTTTCGCATTTCAAAAAGAAATAAGCCGAGCCTTTTAAATAAAAAATAGATTCAATTTTAAAACTTCCTAACTACAACGTTTTCGTTGTGATACCTGACGTAAGATTAACCAAAACTTCACATATGTATAGCTTTTATGTGTTATATTTACAACTTGTAGTTGATTAATTATGGCATTTCACAAGTTACTCGTAGACGATTTTTATGATGCTTCTTTTTCGCTTCTAGCTATTCATTGTAGATTAGAAGATTATCGATTGGCTTACCTTCTTAATAAACACTTAGAGCTTAATTTAGAACGCAAGCCACAAGATTTGGACTACAATTATTTTGATGCAGCTTTTTCTATTTATGAATGGGAAAACAAAAAGTTTGATACGGTTTGGAATCTCGTTTCAAATATTTGTAAAAAAGAAGAAGCAGCGCTTCAAAGTTCTGGTTCGTTGTTTGAAAATTCAACAACCGTAACAAGAACATTTAACCTTCTGCCAGAATTAAAAACGGTAGATTATCTTATTAAAGTTTCTAATGAACATAGACACTTTAATGAAAAACATATTCTGAATAAAATTCAAACGATACCACAAGTGATTACAGCATATAGTGTGGATGTCGACCAAATAAAATCTAAAGACCACTTAATTTTTGACTAATGTTAAGAACAAAGAAAACCAAAATAGTAGCCACATTAGGTCCTGCCACAAGTACTAAGGATACACTTAAACAAATGCTTGAAGAAGGTGCTAATGTGTTCCGTATCAATTTTTCACATGCCGATTATAAAGATGTTGAGGAACGTGTAAAGATGATAAGAGACCTTAATGAAGAATTTGGTTTTAATGCCGCAATTTTGGCTGATCTTCAAGGACCAAAACTTAGAGTAGGTGTTATGAAAGGAGAGGTTATTGTTAATGAAGGAGACGAAATTATCTTTGCTACAGGAGAACGTTTTGAAGGGACTAAAGAACGGGTTTATATGACTTATGATAAGTTTCCACAAGATGCCAAACCAGGAGAGCGCATTCTTTTAGATGATGGAAAGTTGATTTTTGAAGTCGTGTCAACCGATAAAAAATCTGAGGTCAAAGCAAAAGTAATTCAAGGTGGTCCATTACGTTCTAAAAAAGGAGTTAACCTTCCAAATACAAATATTTCACAACCAGCTTTAACCGAGAAAGATGTGAAAGATGCCATTTTTGCTTGCGGATTAAAAGTAGATTGGATGGCCTTATCTTTTGTGCGACATGCCGAAGATTTGATGCAACTAGAAGAGCTTATCAAAGCACATAGCGATCACAAAATCCCTATCATAGCAAAGATTGAAAAACCTGAAGCAGTAGAAAATATTGATAAAATTGTGGCCTATTGTGATGGGTTGATGGTAGCCAGAGGTGATTTAGGTGTAGAGATACCTGCAGAGGAAGTCCCACTTATTCAGAAAAAACTGGTGTTACGTGCTAAGCGCGCTAGAATTCCTGTAATTATTGCTACTCAGATGATGGAAACAATGATTACAAGCCTTACGCCAACGCGTGCTGAGGTTAATGATGTCGCTAATTCTGTTATGGATGGCGCAGATGCCGTAATGCTATCTGGAGAAACATCGGTTGGAAATTACCCTGTACAAGTAATCAAGCAAATGGCTGGAATTATTAGAAGCGTGGAAGATTCCGATTTAATTCAGGTACCTCAATCACCACCGCACATAAAAACAAAACGTTATATCACGAAGTCTATTTGTTATCATGCCGCACATATGGCCAATGAGATTAGTGCTAAAGCCATTTCTACGTTAACCAATAGTGGATATACAGCGTTTCAAATTTCAGCTTGGAGACCAAAAGCACATATTTTAGTATTTACTTCTAACAAACGTATCTTAACACAACTTAGCTTACTTTGGGGCGTGGAAGCATTCTTTTATGACAAATTTGTAAGTACAGATGAAACCATAGAAGACGTTAATGCTATTGCCTGTAAAAAAGGCTATCTTGAAGTGGGTGACATGCTTATCAGTTTAGCGGCTATGCCAATTCAAGATAAAGGAATGGTAAATACATTGAGAGTAACCGAGATTGCAAGTTGTAGTTTTTAAATTTTGGGCGTTACCACAAGGGTCGCGCTTTTCACTATATCTTTTTACATCAGTTCTCAATACAATGCTTCCCCATTTTGGGTCGCATCATTCGAACTGATGTAAAAAGGATGCCGTTGCAATCGCTAACGCAACTAACGTTTTTATTCAATGATTGTTTTCAAAGAGGAGTGGTCTTATACTTTAGAGCGAACAAACTCTAAGTCTTATATATTGACCGTTGTTTGCGGAAGTATTGGTATTTATGACATTAAAATTTCACTTAATCCTGAGGAAATTCAAAACCTTATTAATCGAGGGAAACCTTATATCCTTCAACTAGTTCGAAGCATACAAGAGTCTCCGTATAAATATACCCATCGACAAATAGATGATGTGTCTAAGTAGTGTTAATTTTATTTATTTTCAATGTATATCGCTATAGCTAGCCTTATAAATTCTACTGGCACCATTATCGTATCTGTTGATTTGTTTTAAAAGTTCATCTGTATCTGTATATCCAGAATCCTTTTTTTCAACATGAGTTCTTCTACTTGTAAAATACAATGTTTCAGTTTCTAGGTTTACAAAAGGGCAATAGTCAGTTTGTTTAGAATTAATTGTTTCACCAAGGTTCGTAGCCGTTTGCCATTCACCATTTACACGTTTACTTATATACAAATCTCCACTACCAATACCATCTGGTCTGCGCCAGCCACTAAATAAAATAAAAGACTCATCTGGAGCAACAAAGGCATTAAATTCGGCGCCTTCAGTATTTACACCAGCACTTAGAGCAACTGGTGTTTCGTAGGTAGTGCCATTCCATGTGCTCATAAAAATGTCGTCTTGCCCATTCATATTTTCTTTAATCGCAGTGAAATAGAGATTTTTATTCGAGGCAACAGATGGATAAAACTCATCAAAAGAGGAATTTACTGGAGTTCCTGCATTAATTGGTTGCGACCATTTGGCATCAACTTTATCACGCTCAACATACCAAATGTCAAAATCCTTAACATTAGTACTATCTTTTGACACAGGTCTGTTAGAGGCAAAATAAAGTCTTAAGCCGTCGGGCGATAAAAAGGGTTCGAGATCGGTATATCTACCAGAAAAATCTGCTATTTTAGGACTACTCCAAATAGCATCTTCTTTCTGAATATACATAATAACCGAGAGTTCCCTAGCCGGACTTAACAAGGTGAAATAAGCCTCATCTTCTTCGGAATTAACTGTGAAATCACGTACGTTGATAAACTGAGAAAAAATCTCTGGAGCAAAGGGTGTCACAGCACCTTCTTTATATGCTATATCAAAGGCGTCTTCTTTTTCAGAGGAAATTACTTCAGGCTGTTCTGGTTTGGTATTGCAATTAAATAACAACACGCAAAGCGTTAATGTTAGTGTTGATTTCATGTGGATTGATTTTACTTTACAATTTAAAAACTATCTTATCTAATACCCAGATATTAACACTATTTAGCATTTATAGGTACTAAAAATCAAACTTTAATTGAACACTAACAGGCTTTTCTTTTACCTTAGACACTTTTGTTTTTGACGGTTCTGTATTTAAATTGGATAAAGAAATACCAAGTAATCTTACAGAGTTTTTCAATTTATCTTGATAGAGCAAATCTTTTGCGGTTTCCAAAATGATGCTTTTATCACTTATAAAATAAGGTAAAGTTTTGCTTCGAGTTTGAAGTGTAAAGTCGCTGTATTTTATTTTAAGGGTTACCGTTTTTCCAGCAACATTACTTTTGTCGAGACGTTTGGCTACTTCTTCTGCTATATGATTCAGTTTTTCGAGCATAAAAATTTCAGAAGATAAATTCTCATTAAAAGTACGCTCTGCTGCCAGTGATTTTCTAATACGATTTGGCTTTACTTCACTGTGATGAATCCCACGAACAACATAATAGTAGTACTGACCAGATTTTCCGAAATTTTCATTGAGGTATTCTAACGATTTCGATTTTAAATCCTTACCAGTAAAAATGCCTTTTTGATACATTTTCTCCGCCGTAACTTTACCAACACCATAAAATTTACGAATATCAAGATCTTCTAAAAACTGAAGCACTTCTTCGGGATTAACAGTTTTTTGACCGTTAGGCTTATTGTAATCGCTAGCTACTTTAGCTATAAATTTATTGATAGAAATACCTGCCGAAGCTGTTAATCCTACTTCATTATAAATACGTGTTCTAATCTCCTGTGCAATTAATGAGGCACTGGGATTACCTTTTTTATTTTCAGTAACATCTAGATATGCTTCATCAAGAGATAAAGGTTCTACCAAATCTGTATAATCATAAAAAACCTGACGTACTTTTTGAGAAATTTCGTTATAGCGAGCAAAATCGGTTCGAACAAAAATGAGTTCTGGACAAAGTTTAATTGCTAATCTACCAGACATGGCACTTTTAACACCAAACTTACGTGCTTCATAACTTGCAGCACTAATTACACCTCTCTTACCGCCTCCTCCAACGGCAATGGGTTTACCTTTTAACTCAGGGTTGTCCATTTGAGCAACAGAAGCATAAAAGGCGTCCATATCAACATGAATAATCTTTCGTATTGGTAAATCGTTTGACATCATGTAAATTTAGACATTAAATGTCTTTTTTCATGATAGAGATAGAACGTAAATTTTTAGTAAGCTCAGACGTCTTTAAAAATCAAGCAGATAAACAAACTCATATTGTTCAGGGGTTTTTAAATACGCATCCAGAGCGTACGGTTAGGGTTAGGCTTAAAGATGACAAAGGGGTTTTAACGGTAAAGGGTAAGTCTAGTAGTGACGGCTTATCACGTTTTGAATGGGAAAAAGATATTTCTAGAACCGATGCTGAAGCACTATTAAAACTTTGTGAACACAGCGTAATTAGTAAGATAAGATTCGAAATTATTGTAGGTAAGCATGTTTTTGAAGTTGATGAATTTCATGGCGATAATGAGGGGCTGATCGTTGCAGAGGTTGAGTTAAACAACAAGGAAGAAGCATTTGAAAAGCCTGAATGGCTGGGAAAAGAAGTCACTGGAGACCCGCGTTATTATAACTCTCAATTAAGTAAAAAACCATTTAAAAATTGGGCATCATAAATTAGAATATTATGAATACAAGAATTTTATTTTTTGCTGTTGCATTAATGTTAATGTCTTGCAATGACAAAACAGTACAGGCTGAAGTAGATACTGAGAACATTTCAGAAGACGTCGTAAGTAAAAAGAAATCTATCAAAACTCTCAAAGAAGAACTACAAGCCAAAGGATATCAAACCTTTGATTATATAGATGAAAAAACAAAAGATACTATTGTCATGCAACAATATTTTATCGCCTTCTTAAAACGTGGTAAAAATAGATCGCAATCTAAAGGAGAAACGGATAGCCTACAAAAATTACACTTAGCACATTTGGGCAAAATGTATGATATGGGTTATGCTGATATTTCTGGTCCGTTTGGAGATAATGGAGATATAAGGGGGATTACTATTTATAATGTACCAACTCAAACTATGGCAGATAGTTTGGCAAATGCAGACCCTATGGTAAAAGCGGGTCGTTTAGAGATAGAAATTCATCCTTGGTGGGCGGCAAAAGGTTTCCCTTTACGATAACAAAAAACCCACTCTATTGAGTGGGTTTTTAAGTATGTTATAAGTTTAATTATGCTTTCTTTTCTGCACAACATCCTTTTTTGCAGTCATCTGCACATGCCATTTTTTCTTTAGCACTTTTATTAGCACAAGCGGCTTTTTCTGCTGCAGTACATTCGTGCTTTTTTTCAGAAGAGAACGTATCAACAGTTTTCATGTCTTTTACTTTATAAGTTCCTCCTGCTCTGGCAACAGCTTCTTCTAAAGTATTAGGAGTGACCATAGCTTCGTCATATTCAACCATAGCCAATTTTTTGTCAAAATCTACTTTCGCAGATTTAACACCATCCATCTTTGCTATTTTCTTTTCAATCGTTTTTGCGCAACCCATAGCACAAGTCATTCCTTCAATACCGAATTCTGCCTTAGCATATGTTGCGTTTGGATCTAACTTCTTTGCCGCATTCGTATTAATCTCTGTTTTAGATTCTACCGTTTTTACTTCTGGAGTCGTTTCACTCTTACAAGCAATCATTGATGCCGAAATGAATGCGATAGCTAAAATATTTCTTAATGTTTTCATAGTTAAATTTAATAGTATTTCGAACAAACTTAATAAATATTGATGTTCCTTGCATGAAAATTAACGAATTTTGTGAATTAGTTAAGAAAACCTATGCAAAACACTAACATTAAATGGCTGTATCTACTGATTTTATCGTTAATATGGGGAAGTTCATTTATTTTAATTAAAAAATCTCTCTTAGGATTAACACCTTTTCAATTAGGTGCTTTGCGCACAATTATTACTGGTGTCTTTTTGTTTGCTGTAGGGCTGAAAAGTATTAAGTCTATTAAAAAATCTGAATGGAAATGGGTTGTGATCTCAGGACTTTTAGGTTCATTTATTCCAGCGTTTTTATTTGCTATTGCTGAAACCGAAATAGATAGTGCTATAACATCTGTTTTAAATTCCTTGGTGCCTTTAAATGCCATTTTATTGGGCTTTGCAATCTTTAAGATAGGGTTTACAAAGCGGCAATTGCTAGGCGTGATTATTGGTTTTATAGGTACCAGCATTTTGATTTTAAAAGGAGCAGACTTAAACCCCAATCAAAATTATTTGTATGCAGGATTTGTAATTGCCTCAACTGTGATGTACGCCCTTAATGTGAATATTATTAAAAAATATTTACAAAACGTAAAACCATTGAGTATTGCCACTGGTAATTATGTGGCTATCATTATACCAGCTATTATTATTTTGCTCTTTACAGATTTCTTTTCGGAAGAGACTTATAGTAATGTGCATTTTAAATCGGCAATGATATATGTCGTGATTTTATCTCTCTTTGGAACGGCTTTGGCAAAAGTATTGTTTAATACATTGGTTCAGATTTCCACACCTGTTTTCGCCTCTTCGGTAACCTATTTGATGCCAGTTGTTGCTTTGATTTGGGGATTATTAGATGGTGAATCGTTTGGTATAATGCAAATTATTGCAAGTACTATTATCTTACTTGGTGTTTATTTGGCAAATAAAAAAAAGGCATAAAAAAACCCGAAGCCTATGGGACTTCGAGTTTTTTCAATTAGTATCTAAGATTTAATCTTCAAAATCTGCATCTGTAACTCCTGTATTTAGAATTGCTTCAACGAGAGTAGACTCAACTACTTGTGGACCTAAAGCTCCACGTTTTGTGTGAGGGAATTTGATACCTTCAACTTCTTTGTAGTTTGAAAATTCAGCTTCTTGATTTTGTGTTTGTCCTTGGAAATTGATGACAGAAACCTCTTTAACTTTCAGTCCAGATTCTACATCATAAAACGATGTGATTGAAACAGAACTTCCAGGGATTTCTACTTTATAAGCATCTTTTCCATTTACTTTTTCAATACCAGAAAGTTTTGCTTTTCCTGAAGCCATAAATCCTAGCTCAGGGAATACACCTATAGATGGCTTTAAATCATCTAACATGGCTTGAGGCATTGGTATTTTTTGTCCGCCTTGCTTCATGTACATTTCAGTGTCTTTTGCAACTACAGACATCATAGGAGCTCCATTCATAGACGTTACTGTCGCAAATTTATCGGCAGTTCTTTTTTCTTCAACTAAAACAGTTGCTCCCATTGCAGTTGCTTCATATTTTAAGACTACAGATGTGATTCTACCAACCTTTTCTTTACCACCAATAGCTTCAATGTAATTAGCTAAAACAGTATTAGCATTCATGCCTTCAGGCATCTCAACATCGTAGTTTGGTTTATCAACGGCATTGGCATAAGCGTCATAATATTTAATAGGAATTCCTGTTTTTTCAAGGTTTTCTAAAACTTCACTTCCTTTTCCAACAACGATAAAACGAGCATTTTCAGTTTTAAAATATTTGTTAGCTACACGGTTTACATCATCTGCAGTAACAGCGTTTATTTTTTGCAAGTATGTTGTATAGAAATCTTCAGGAAGATCATTCAATTTAATGTTTAAAGCATAACGTGCAATGGTTTGTGGATTTTCTAGAGCCAATACAAAGTCACCAACATATTTAGCCTTTGCGTTTTTAAGAGCATCTTGAGCTACAGGTTCGGTTTTTATACGATTAATCTCTTTTAAAGTTTGTACAACAGCACTATCTGTTACCATATTTCTAACTGCAGCACCTGCTGTAAAACGAGATGCGTACTCGTCCACACCAACACTAGAACGTGCACCATAAGTATAACCATGTTCTTCACGAAGATTCATGTTGAGGTAACTGTTAAATCCACCACCTAAAATTTTATTTGCGATTAGTGTTGAATGATAATCGTCATCCTTCATTTCTAAATCAACATTGTTTGTTAATGAAATATTAGATTGTACAGCGTTTGGCATATCAACAAAGTTGATTTGTGTGTATTGGGCATTAGGCGCTTCTTCAGGAACATTATAAGCAATGTCTACTGATTTTTTCCACTTTCCGAAGTGCTCAGTAATTTGTTTTTTTACAGTGTCGTAATCAACATCACCAACAACAACTAGATAGGCGTTATTTGGATTAAAGTACTGTTCATAGAATGACGCAACATCACCAAAAGTAACATTACCCGCTGTTTCTTTTGTAGTAAACTCTCCATAAGGGTGTTTTTTACCATAAGAAAGTGCACCACCAACACGATTTGCAACGGCATCAACACTTTTTTCACTAGTTTTTAATCCTTCGATAAGTTTTTCCTTCTCTTTTTCGAACTCTTCTTCGGTTAATAATGGATTGATAGCTGCATCTGCCATTAATTCTAAAATTCGATCAGAATACTTAGATAATGACCTTGCAAAAGCACCACTAAAACCAAAATTAATACTTGCTCCTAAGAAATCAACTTCTTCGTTAAATTCATCTTTAGAGATGTTAGTTGTCCCATTCCCCATCATGGCACCAATTAAACTTTCAACACCTGCTTTATCTCCAACAGTCATTGGTTTATTATCTATGGTTAAAGAATAAGAAACTCGAGGTAATTTATGGTTTTCAACAACTAAAACTGTTAGTCCATTTTTTAATTTGAATTCTTCAGGTTTGTCCAAAGAAATTTTTGGAGCAGGTCCTGGCTCTGGCATTTTAGATCTGTCAACTTGTGCAAATACACCAACAGACATTAAAAATGCGACTATAAATATTGATATTTTAAATTTCATTTTCATCTTATTTTTTAGTTGTCAGTTTTCTCTTTTGGTAAGTATTCTAACTCAACACGTTGGTTAGGGTTCAAGTATTTTTTTACAACATCTTGAATTTCTTGTCTCGTAATTGATCTATAAATATCAATTTGGTTGTTGATAAGATTGATGTCGTCATATAGCATGTAATATCTTACTAGAGAATTGGCAATACCTTGAATACTAGAATTAGAATTTACAAATCTGTTTTCAAATTTATTCTGAAGTTTTTGGAAGTCTTTTTCAGAAATCAATTCGTTTTGCATTTTTGCTATTTCCTCGTCTATTTCAGTAAGTAAAGTGTCTAGAGATGTGTCTCCAAGTGGAAGTCCATATACAGCATAGATGCTGTAATCCATTTGGTCAATGTTGATAGCACCAACTTGAAGCGCCATTTTTTTCTCGTCTACTATTTTCTTATATAATTTTGACGTTTTTCCATCACTCAAATATGCAGAAACCATGCTCAATACATAAGCATCTCTGCTTTTAAAACCAGGTGTTCTGTAAGCTGCGATGATACCAGGAATTTGAATATTTGGATCATAGAACTTTGCTTCAATTGTTTCTGTAATTGGTTCTTCTTTAGGGAATGCTCTAACTGGGTCTGTTCCTCTTGGAATATCTTTGAAGTATTTTTTGATTAATTTTTTAGCTTCGTTAGAATCTATATCACCAGCAACAACTAATGCTGCATTATTAGGCCCATACCATTTTTTGAAATAGTTTTGAAATTCCTCTAAGGTAGAAGCGTCCAAATCGGCCATTTCACCAATGTTCTTATTTTTATATGGATGTACTTTAAATAGGTTTTCGCTAACAGCAAATAAAAACTGTCCGTAAGGAGAGTTATCATAACGTAAACGTTTTTCCTCTTTTACAACTTCATTTTGCGTATCTACACCAACTTGGTCAATTACAGGATGTAACATACGTTCTGATTCCATCCAAAGTCCTAATTCTAAATTGTTTGAAGGGAATACTTCATAATAATATGTTCTATCAAGTGAGGTGTTTGCATTATTGCTTCCTCCATTAGAAGAAACGATTGTAAACCATTCTCCTCTGTCGATATTTTTTGTTCCTTCAAATAGTAGGTGTTCAAAAAAGTGAGCAAATCCTGTACGAGGTGCTTCAGGCTTTCCTCCTAAATCTTTTCCTCCAACATCATACATTACACCAATAGTAACCACAGGAGCAGTATTGTCTTGATGTAAGATAACGTGAAGTCCATTATCTAAGTCAAATTCTTCAAATTCAACTTTTTGAGCGTTGGCAGAAAAGCCAACAAGCATCAAAGAAGCTAAAAATAATAGGCATTTTTTCATTGTGAGTTCGTTTTAAATTAATTGTGAGTTTGTTTTAAATTTTTCAACATGTGTCATAAGTGTACCATTTTTATAAAATGTTACATATTTCTCACAAAAATAGCGAATAGCATCGCTTTTTTCGAGGTTTTAGGACTAAAAAAATCTTAAAAATGGCAATTTTGATCAAATTTTTCACGAACTTTAGTAATCTTTCGATTTAAAAACCAGACAGTTATGAATACTTCATTTTCGGTTGCATTAAAATACGGACTGTTTATTACTATAAGTTTAATCGCTTATTTTCTAATATTAAAATTGTTTGACTTGCATGAAAACCCTTGGTTACGTCTACTCAATGGAGTAGTTATGTGTGCGGGAATTTATTTTGCAATAAAATACTACAAACTGAGGTCTGGCGGTAATTTCTCTTATATCAATGGCATAAAAACAGCCTTAATAACAGGATTTATGGCCACGTTTTTATTTACAGCTTTTATGTCTGTTTATATGTTTCATCTCGACCCAGCATTTACCGAAAAAATATTAGGTGAGTGGTTTACAAGCTATGGAACAGGAGCAGGAATCCTTGTTTTTATTATTCTTATTGAAGGTTTAGCTTCTACGGTTGTTTTATCTCTTGCGTTTATGCAAGTCTTCAAAAAAAGTTATAATATCCCTCAAAATCCTTAAAACGTTTGTAGATTAATAATTTAGGCGTATATTTGCACTCATTTTTTGAACAAATTAATTAATAAAAACGTTACGCTATGTACGCAATTGTAGAGATAGCAGGGCATCAATTTAAAGTTGAAAAAGACCAAAAAGTTTTTGTTAACCGTTTAGCAACAGAAGAAGGTAAGAAAGTTTCTTTCGATAACGTTCTTTTAATTGGAGATGGTAACAATGTAACTTTAGGCGCCCCAGCTATAGACGGAGCACAAGTAAGTGCTAAAGTCTTAAAGCACCTTAAAGGTGATAAAGTGATAGTTTTCAAAAAGAAAAGAAGAAAAGGTTACCGTGTAAAAAATGGACACAGACAATCTTTATCTGAAATCGTAATCGAATCTATCGTTTCTTCAGGAGCTAAGCCAGCTAAGAAAGCTGCTCCGAAGAAAGAAACTAAAGAAGCCGAACCAAAAAAGGCTACTGCTCCAAAGGCAGAAGCTAAAAAAGCTGCTCCTAAAAAAGCAACTGGAAAGGCAGACGATTTAAAGAAAATCGAAGGTATTGGACCAAAGATTGCATCAACTTTAGTTGAAGCAGGAATTGTAACTTTTGCTGATTTAGCAAAAGCAAAACCAGCAAAAATTTCTGAAATCATTGCAGATGTTCGTGGAAACCACGTGACAGATACTTGGCCAGAGCAAGCTAAATTAGCTGCTGATGGGAAGTGGGATGAATTGAAGAAATGGCAAGATGAATTAGATGGTGGTAAAGCCTAAGGCATTCCACTTAAGTATAACAATATAAAACCTTAAGACAATGGCTCATAAAAAAGGAGTAGGTAGTTCTAAAAACGGTAGAGAATCAGAATCGAAACGCTTAGGTGTTAAGATATTTGGTGGACAAGCTGCAATTGCAGGAAACATTATCGTAAGACAAAGAGGTAATACACATCACCCAGGTGAAAATGTGTATGGAGGAAAAGACCACACTTTACATGCTAAAGTTGATGGTGTTGTAAAATTCACAAAGAAGAAAGATGGTAAATCTTTTGTTTCTATTGAGCCGTTTGAAGCTTAAACTGAATTTTACCCAATAATATAAAACCCATTCTCATTGAGAATGGGTTTTTTGTTTATAAGGTTTGTTGTAGTAAGTACTAATTTCTAAGGTCTAGTAAAAATTAATCTACAATTTCCATTTTCTTTAAAAGAAAGCTAGCATTCATATTTTGACAAACACCTGTTTTTAGTTTGTAATCAAAATAGAGTTCATCATTGACGATTTCGGCATCAAAATAATAGTTTTTAACTTCGTTGAGTTCTTCTGAAATGTCACAAAGACTCAAATCGTGTGTTGCAATAATACCTGTTGCACTGCCTGCCACTAATTTCTCCACAAATTTTCGCGAACCTATAGCTTTGTCTGTACTATTAGTGCCTTTTAAAATTTCGTCAAGAATAATAAAGTGAGGTTCTTTTTCAATTTCATCAACAATAAATTTTAAACGTGTTAATTCTGAAAAGAAATAACTACTATCATCTGTTAAAGAATCACTGGTACGCATACTTGTAATGAGCTTTACTGGTGCGTAGGTACTAGAAGTTGCACAAACAGGTAAGCCTGTATTAGCCATAACAATGTGTAAGGAGATGGTTCTTAAAAAGGTGCTTTTGCCAGCCATATTTGCCCCAGTAACTATAAAAAACTCTTGATTTTTAATAGCAACATTACTCGTAACACGTTTTGTTTTATCTAATAACGGATGGCCTAAATTTTCTGCCTGAATTACAGAATGATCTATTGAGATTTCAGGATAGGTATAGTCTTGATGGTTAAAGGCATAAATGCCTAAGCTGTTATAAGCATCAAAAAACGAAACTACTTCAAACCAATCTTCAACCTTATGTGCATAATTAGAAATCCATTGTTCAACTTTAAATGCATTTTTAATATCAGATAAAAGATAACCATTTCCGAAGAGGGCAGAAATGAGATTATTTCTATTGTCTAATGCGTCTAAATGTTTTGAGAATTCAGAAAAAATGGTTGATGCTTTCTTGCCTTCAGATTGAATTTTCTTTTGTTTTTCCTGAAGAAATGTTGAACTAAAATTTTCATTTTCAATTTGATTTAAAAGCGATGCGTATTGCTTAAACGTATCCTTTGTTTTATCTGAATTAGAAGCTAATGTATTGATGCTTTTTAAATAGATACCTGTTAGCCCTAAACCTGCGAAAATCCAGTAACCGAAAACACCTATATTAAGAATCTCGAAAATGGCTAAAACCAACAATGTTATAGAAACTATGGCGAATGCCCAAGGCACCCATTTCATATGTTTTGGAATATAACTCTTGTGATTTTTTAACCATTTGATAATGGTTGGTGCTGGTGTTTCGGTTGTTATTAAACTTGCTGTCGCAGCATAAAGTTGAGTCCATTCGGTTTTATGAGATAATTCTTTAATAGCTTCTTGGCGTTGTTTGATAGCATTGGTATTGTTGGCCTTTAATGCATTGGCCAATTGGGTTTTCCCTTCAGTTGAAATGGTTCTATTTATATATTGAAAAAAAGAACCTTTCCCAAAGAGGTCAATATCTAAACTGTAATAGTGTTTTGGATCTTGAAATTGTACACCTGGATCTCTATGGTAATACGCTCCCGAAGCAATTTTTAATTCTTCTTCATTAATATGTACAAGTGCCTTATGAAGTTTGCGTTTTGCTTTTGTATCGGTATACCTCGAAAGGAAGACGATAAAAACTGTTAATCCAATAACTCCAAAAACTGTGGCCATTTGCCAGTTTGGAAATGCGATATAAATGGCGCTTGCTGTAAGAAGAAAGGTAATAAGACGTAAAGTACTAAGTAATAGTATACGTTTCTGTAAAGACGTTACTTCATTTTGGTTCTTTGATAACTCAGATTTATAGAATGATATGGGATTGCTCATATTTTAATTTGAGGTATAAAGAAACAAAAAAACCCATGATTATACTTGAGTTTTTGAACGAATAATTAGGCTTTTATAGGTTTAAAAGGTTTTTATTATGTTGGTTATTTTTTAATAGAGGGATTTTAGCATTACGCACAGGTAAATAAGCGAATGCTATTTCGTTTCCGTTTCTTACAACAGTAAATTCGGCTTCGTGCTCAATAGAATCAAGGTAATAGCTTCTGCTAATTATTCGGTCCCCAGCGCGCAATCCAACCTTATATGCTGCAGAATTTTCGTCTATTGAAACAATACTTTTCTTGTCTTCAGAAAAGATAAAACCTAGATCAAAGACTTCTGATGTTGGAGTATATTCGAAACCAAAATTTTTGAATATGTGTTCTAAATTATAGAGTTGTCCGTTTTCAATATGTGTGTCAAAAAAAGGTTTAAAATCGTCATTGACATAGTTGTTTACTGTTTGAATGAAATAGGCGTGTGTGATTTTCTGTTTGTTTTCAAGGGCATCATTTTTAAAATCTAACAAAACGTTATCTAAACAATATTTACCATTACTGTCTTGCTTTATTTTTTGATCTAAATAAAAGGCTAGAATAGCGCCACGACGATAGGGTAACTTTTGCATTCCTTCTTTACCGCTCCAGAAATTTTCGTAGGTCATTTCACTATTTGGAACGTCTTTTACAGGAGATGTATAAAGTGATTTAATAAAGTTGTTAAACTCATTTATGAAATAACTTTCGTCTAGATTAAATATGTTCCCTTTTGCAATATTTTTAATAGTATAATAATCTGTAAATCCTTCACTAAACCAGTATTGCTCTTCCTCATTATCATTTTTAATAATATGTCCTGTCCAGTTATGTTGTAATTCGTGATTAAATAAATAGACTAAGCCTTGCGTTTCTAGATACTCATTGTTAGATGCATTAGTGGCAAATGAATTGGTTAGTCCGGAGCCTTGAAAACTACTTCCTCTTTCTTGAATTGTTGGAATTAATGTCACAGCAAAATAGTCTTGGGTATGATCTTGCCAGAAATCACGTTGTTTAACAATCGTTTTTTTCAAAATATTTACCATTGTTGAGTCTTGAAAAACTTTCCAATCTCCTCTAATAGCAAAAGCGACATTATTACCTTTTATATTTATATCATAGATTCGAAAGTCACCTCCAGTGAAAATTGCGGTATGAAATTTTTCTTCTGAAATATGTTCTATGTGTTGAACACGTTCATGACTTCCAAAGCTATTTACAATGGCATAATCTTCAGGAAAACCTTCCCATTTAATGACAACATTAAAGTTGTTGTTTGAGGCGTCTATGATGGCTTTAGGAAGCATTAGAAAATTGTGGGAAAACAGATGAAAATAATCAGATTGAATGATTGGTCTATACGTATCCCATGTGGTTAATTCACCTTCGCTATCTTGCTTTATAGTGTATTCTAGCTCAACGTGTTTTATGTCTTTAGGATGGGTTATTTGATACCATCCACTATCTCTATTTGAATGGATACTACTTTGTTCTGAAAGGACTTTAATATCTCTTATAACATTATGTAAACTGTCTTGTCCCCAAGCTGTATCTTGAAAAAGCAAAGTTGATGTTTCGTTACTTTTAACCTTAAAGGCCATTTTAACTTTTAGAAGTTCCTCACCATTTTTAGTTATTGGCGATATGGTATAGTCAATAGTGTTATCAGAATCTTTTGAACAAGAATAGAAGAATATTGCGATAACAAATAAGATGATTAGTCGTTTCATTTTTTGATGGATGCTGGTTTAGTTCTGTATAAAAGACGATTGAAATCGACGTGCGTTACAAAACAAAAAACCCAAGTCATTACAACTTGGGTTAAAATATATTTAGAATATGGTTGGTTAGTTTATCCTTTAAGTGAGGCCTTTAAATATTCTTGGTTCATACGAGCGATGTTTTCTAAAGAAATCCCTTTAGGACATTCTACCTCACATGCGCCAGTATTTGTACAATTTCCAAAGCCTTCTTCATCCATTTGTTTCACCATGTTCAAGACACGATCTGTGGCTTCTACTTGTCCTTGAGGTAGCAATGCGAATTGCGATACTTTAGCTCCAACAAATAACATTGCGCTAGAGTTTTTGCACGAAGCCACACAAGCGCCACAACCAATACAAGTTGCTGCACTAAAGGCATCGTCTGCATCATGTTTATTAATTGGAATAGCATTAGCATCTATTGTATTTCCTGAAGTATTTACAGAGATAAACCCTCCTGCATGCTGAATACGATCAAAAGCACTTCTATCTACGATTAAATCTTTAATTACAGGGAAAGCGGCTGCTCTAAATGGCTCTATATAAATAGTGTCACCATCTTTAAACATACGCATATGTAACTGACAGGTTGTTATGCCACGATCTGGACCATGAGCTTCTCCATTGATATATAAAGAACACATACCGCAAATACCTTCACGACAGTCATGATCAAAGGCAATAGGTTCTTCATCTTTATTTATTAATTGTTCATTTAAAACATCTAACATTTCAAGGAAAGACATATCAGGAGAAATATCATTGACCTTATAGTCTACCATTTTTCCTTTATCGTTAGCGTTTTTTTGACGCCATATTTTAAGTGTAAGATTCATATGATAATGAATTTATTTTCTAATTTTTTTCGTTTAAAAAGTCTTGCCCTATTTGACCAACATCCAATCCATTTTTTTCGAAGTCCATTGGTAAACCTCCAGTTTTCTTTAGAATGAAATTTAAAACTAATGCAGCTACTAAGGTTACAATAAATATAATAATGCCATAAAAAATTAAACCAAATACAATAGCAAAAAGACCACCACCTAACATGGCAAAGCCTCCTGCTAAATCTTGAGACGCGCCAACTGCTGAACCAATTAACATTATAGGGACAATTAGTATTAGCATAATTGCTAGATAGGTTAATGTTGCAATAATCGCATATTTAACTGGATCAACCTTCTTTAATTTAAGTGTTAAAGTATTCATAGTTAGTTGGTACTTTTTTTATTTATAACTTCTTTGCTTTAGTTCAATATCTTTAAATTCTAATTCTTCCTTATGTAAAACGGCATCGCTAGGTTCTCCCTTATATTCCCATGCTGCTACATATGCAAAGTTATCGTCATCACGTTTTGCTTCACCTTTTTGTTCTCCATCCAGTTCTACTGAATCTTCTCTAAAGTGTCCTCCACAAGATTCTTCCCTGTTAAGTGCGTCTTTAGCGAATAATTCTCCTAGTTCTAAGAAATCTGCAACACGACCAGCTTTAGCTAGTTCTTCATTATACTCATCATTTGTTCCGGGCACTTTAACTTCTTTCCAGAATTGCTCACGTAATTCTTTTATTTCCGAAATCGCTTCAGTTAAACCTTTCACATTACGAGACATACCAACTTTATTCCACATGATTTTACCTAATTTCTTATGGAAATAATCTACAGAATGTTGTCCTTCGTTCGTGACAAAGAAATTTAGTTTGTCTTTAACTTCTTTTTCGGCATCTTCAAATTCTTTCGTATCTGTTGAAATAGGACCAGTACGAATATCATCAGATAAATAATCTCCTATAGTATATGGTAACACAAAATAGCCATCTGCTAAACCTTGCATTAAGGCAGAAGCGCCTAAGCGGTTAGCTCCATGATCAGAAAAGTTCGCTTCTCCAATACAATAGAGTCCAGGAACTGTAGTCATTAAATTATAGTCTACCCAAACGCCTCCCATAGTATAGTGAACTGCAGGATAAATCATCATTGGTGTATTGTATGGATCTTGATCTACGATCTTCTCATACATTTGAAATAGGTTTCCGTATTTGTTTTTAACAACTTCTTGCCCTAAAGACTTTACTAGAGCCGCATCATTCTCGTCTAAACCTTTAACGTGAGCTTGCTCTTTCCCGTAACGTTCAATTGCAGAAGCGAAATCTAAAAACACGGCTTCACCAGTTGCGTTGACACCATAACCAGCATCACAACGTTCTTTAGCAGCACGAGAGGCTACATCACGAGGCACTAAATTACCAAAAGCAGGATAACGACGTTCTAAGTAGTAATCACGATCGTCTTCAGCTAAATCCTTTGGTTTTAATGTTCCAGCTTTAATAGCTTCAACATCTTCTTTTTTCTTAGGAACCCAAATACGTCCATCATTTCTTAAAGACTCAGACATCAAGGTTAGTTTAGATTGATGATCTCCAGAAACAGGAATACATGTTGGGTGAATTTGAGTATAACAAGGATTTGCAAAGTAAGCACCACGTTTGTGGGCTTTCCAAGCAGCTGTTACATTGCTTCCCATAGCATTTGTTGATAGGAAAAATACATTACCATAACCACCAGTTCCTAAAACAACTGCATGCGCCGAATGTCTTTCAATTTCACCTGTAATTAAGTTGCGCGTTATAATACCACGAGCTTTTCCATCTACAACAACAACATCAAGCATTTCGTGACGGTTATACATTTTGATTTTACCACGACCAATTTGGCGATTCATTGCTGAATAGGCACCAAGTAACAATTGCTGTCCTGTTTGTCCAGCAGCGTAAAATGTTCTTGAGACTAATACTCCACCAAATGAACGATTATCTAATAAACCACCATATTCGCGTGCAAAAGGAACGCCTTGAGCAACACATTGGTCAATAATATTTGCCGAAACTTCTGCTAAACGATAAACGTTAGCTTCTCTTGATCTATAATCACCTCCTTTAACAGTATCGTAAAACAACCTGTAAGTGGAGTCTCCATCACCTTGGTAATTTTTTGCGGCATTAATACCACCTTGAGCGGCAATCGAGTGCGCGCGTCTCGGAGAATCTTGAAAGCAAAATGCTTTTACATTATAACCAAGTTCTGCTAAAGTTGCAGCTGCAGATCCACCAGCTAAACCTGTTCCAACAACAATAACATCGATGTTACGTTTATTTGCAGGATTTACAAGGTCGATGTGATTTTTATAGTTAGTCCATTTGTCTGCAATAGGACCTTTAGGTATTTTAGAATCTAAAGCCATAATTATGATAATACATATTTAAGATGATGATAAAGCGCAATAAAAACAAAGCCTAGTGGGATTAGAATAGCGTATGCTTTTCCAAAACCTTTTAGTCCTTTAGTATATTTATTATTTGCTCCAACCGATTGAAACGCAGAGCTAAAACCATGTAAAAGGTGTAGCGCTAAAAACACAAAAGCAATAACATATAGAATAGTTCTTACATGACTGTGAAATTTATGTTGTAATTCTTCGTAATATCTAAACCCACTATCGGCAACATCTGGATTGATTAGGCCAGACATATCGCCTTGAATGAATTTTGTGTTGATTTCTGGAAACCAAAAATCGTAAAAGTGCAATCCAATAAAAGCCAATATTGCCAATCCACTCCAGATCATATTTCTACTCATCCATGAAGAATTTGCAGCACCATTATTTTTTGCATAGCTGATGTTTCTAGCCTTTTTGTTTTTAAGTTCTAATGCAAAACCCATAACGAAATGGAAAATTACACCAAGAATTAATACAGGCTGCAATACATATTGAATGACCCAAAACGTGCCCATAAAGTGAGAAACATCGTTAAAAGTATCTGGACTAAAGACAGAAAGAATATTAATTGCAAAATGTTGAAGTAAGAAAATCATTAGGAAGAGTGCTGAAAGTGCCATAGCAAACTTTCTTCCTATCGACGAATTTAAAATTCCGCTCATTATAATTGTAGTTAATTATTTGTACTACAAAGATAAGGTTCATAGGTATGCGCTACAAATTTTAGCTTCTATTTTAGTTATTTAGAATGGGTTTAATTAAAAGTTAAATCTAGGGTTCACAATAGAGTTGTATATAGATCCAAATTGATAGCTAAAACCTATGTTAACCCAGTAGTTATAACCCGACTGAAGTTGTTGTTGTTGTAGTAATAATTCTTCAAGCGACACATCTCCAGCAGGAAGGTTAATCTGGTTTCGTGTAATTCTATAGTTACCACCAACATTGAAATTAAACCCTTTAAAAACTCGAACATTGGCGCCTAAATAAAACCCAAAGGAATGTAAATCGGTATCATGTAAGTATTGACTGAAAGAGGCTTCACCATTAATATTTCCCCATTCCTGACGAATACTTCCGCCTAAAAGAACAGAGTGTTCGAATAAAAGTTCCTTTTCCTCACCAAAAATAGAGCGTTCAATATAGTCGTTGAAAACAAGGCCATTTCTATACGATAATATGAGTTGTTTTTTGGCCGATTCGGCATAGTTAAAAAAGTTGTACTCAATGGCAGGTCTAAATCTCCAAAACAACTCGTAGTTGCTATAGGTGGATGTTCCAATATTTCCGAAGAACCCATAAGACCAGTGATTATTGATGCTTAAAACATCACTTACATTTAAAGATTTGTTATTATTTATGGCTACAATATCGTCGCCATCAAAAGTAAAAGTTGATTTGTTTTCACCAAAATTAAGTCTGAGAGAGAATTTATTTTTCTCTGTCACACGTCTGGCAGAGACATTAACGTTTAAATTACTGGATTTATTAGATTCTTGTCCGTTAAAATAACCGCCTGCTCCAATACGAAACACCCAGTAATTCCATGGGTCTTTTTCTGGTTTACTGTCGGTTTCGGTTTCTGGGCTAGGAACAGATACTGTGACGTTTGTCATGGTACCATTGGCGATCCAAAATCGTACTAAACCAAGTTTGATATATTCTAAAGTACGTTTTCTTTCATCATCTCTTGTCATATTAGAATCTGTTGAAAATTCTAATTTGTAGTTGATGTCTTCAAACTCGTTTTTTCCAATAAAATCGATTTCGTAGGAACGTCCTCCACTACCATTTCTTTGAGTAACAAAGAACAAATGAACATCGCTAAGGCCTTGGTCTCTCACAAATTGTACGTTACCTAGATTTTGCCTCATATAGGTGTTGTCACAGACGTTACAATCAAGAAATATTTTAAGATCATTACTTGTCTCATCTTGCGCAAAGGCAATAGAAGAGAGAAATAATGCTAGGAGTAGAAAGGCGGACTTTAGCATAATTTATTATAGTTAGGTTGCAAATATTAGTTATATAAATGTATTAGTGTTGTAGTATTTTAATTTTTTTTTAAAAGTGATAATTTGTTCCGTGTAAAACTAAGTAGGTGTGATTTAATAAATGTCAAAAAACTGCAAAAGAAATGTCAATTATTTTAAAACGTGTCTATAATCTACTTAGATGTTGTTTTGGAGTTTTAATAATGGGCTTAATTTGAAATACTAGGGATTAATCCTCTTAGTCCCATATCTACTACCTGTTCTCCAGCTTGGGGTTCGTATTTTCCGTCTGAATTTACTTCAATCCATTCAAAACTATTGTTTATAGAGAATGATAGTGTTACTACAACATCTTCGGTTTCTGCTCCAGAAATGCTTAATCCATTTTGAAATTCACCTGTAACTACACAAGATCCTTGTGGTATTGGAGATGAATTAAACAAAGGATTAGGTACTGTTGTTGCGCCTTCTGGAGCTTGACCTTGCGAGGTAAACCCTAAGGCTTCAAAGACCCAAAACCCTTGAGCTTTATTTTCATTTACAGCGATAGTATTTCCATTGAGATCAAATGATGTGATGTATGAATTGTATCCTACAAAACTTGCTAATGTTCCAGAAATATCTTGATTGTCTACTAAGACATTGATAGTGCCTTCTTGGTAGGCTAAAGACACCCTTACCCATTTATAATTTCCTGCAGAAACAGTACTTAATGGAAGGGTTAGAAATGTTTCATTATGACCAGCAAAAACGGCATTTTGAAAATCAATGGCTTGATCACCTCCGGCATTTGTTTCATTACCTTCAAAAATAATTTCGCCAGTTCCTAATGCGGTTGTTGCTAAAGGAGCAAACTCAATATAATTAGCACTCATTCTATTAATTGTAGGTGATTGTGCCGCATTGCCATCTGCTACAGATACTGGTTGACCAAGATTACCTAAGCGTTCTTGATTAGGGTTAAATTCTAGTTTAATGATGAGGTTTGGGCCAGTAACTTGTGCGGTGTCATCTTGGTCTTCACTACATGAAAAGACTAAAAGAAATACCAAGGCACAAATTAATCTTGATGTATTCATATATTTCTGTTAGAGTTTCTAGTATAACTCCTAAGCCCAAGCTTTATTTTATTTCGAATCTTGTTTTTTCGCCGTCAACTTGAATGGTGTATAGCCCTTTTGGAAGGTAATACTTACCATTTTTTGCTTTATTTATTATGATTCCAGAATTTTCTTTTAGAAGTGCTTTTCGACCTTTTTGATTGAGAGACAAGTCGTAACTAGTATAGTTAAACCCTTTATCTGCTGTCATTTTTATTTCGTTTAATACTGCACCTTTTTCTGAAAGTACTTTCATTGTTTTTTCTCCTGAAACATTAGAAAAGAACGATATTTCTATTTCCGGTTCAAAAGGGCTAGACCATTGACTAAATGAATCTCCCCATCGTGATGAATACCTAGTGTCATTAACCTTAAACAGCGTGATTGGTTGAGACATCATTTTAGTGTCCATTTGTTGAAGAGGAGCAATATCAACTTTGTAAATACTTCTTCCATGGGTTCCTATTAGCAAATGTTTTGCATCGGGTTGTACTACAATATCGTGCACAGCAACGTTTGGAAGTCCGTTACTAAACGCTTCCCAGTGTTGTCCCTGATTAAAAGAGACATAAGCACCATTATCTGTTCCTAGGTATAAAATGTTTTCATTTTCAGAATCCTCCCTTATAACATTAACAGGAGAAGCAGGAATGTTTGAACTAATGTCTTTCCATGTTTTTCCATAGTCATCGCTCATATAAGTATAAACTTTAAAATCGTCCCAGCGATAGCCATTAAGTGTAACATAAACACGTTCTTTTTTATGTTCAGAAGCGACAACACGACTCACCCAAAGATCTTTAGGTAATGTACTAGAAATGTTTTCCCAGCTTCCTCCAGCATCTTTGCTAATATAGACCAGGCCATCGTCACTTCCTGTATAAATTAAACCAAATTGAAAAGGAGATTCGCTTAGTGTTGTTAAAGTACCATAGGCAACGTTCCCTTTTTTTCCTCCATTAGTTAAATCATCACTTATTGCTGTCCAGTCTGAACCTTGATTCATAGAACGCATGAGTTTATTCCCTCCTAAATAAAGAATGTCTTGATTATGGGGAGACAATAATATAGGTGTTTGCCAATTAAAACGATATGGATTTTCTCCCAGTTCATGTTTCGGTTGTATGTAGCTCTGTTCATCAGTTTCTAGGTTTAATCTAAAATAATTTCCAAATTGAAAACCAGTGTACACAACATTGTGATCTCTATTATCTATTTGAATTTGCATACCATCACCTCCCATTATACTTTCCCAAGGATACTGTCCGCTTTGATGCCATCTTTTATTTTCTCGGGCATTATTAGCACCAACCCAAACCCCATTATCTTGAAGTCCGCCATACACGTTATAAGGCTTTGCGTTGTCAACATTAATTGCATAAAATTGCCCTACAGAGGGTGAATTATTTTTAATCCAGTTCTCACCATCATCATAGGTGATATTTACCCCACCATCATTACCATTAATGAGGTGATTAGGGTTTTTAGGATTAATCCAAAGTGCGTGGTGATCTGCATGAACGTTTTCAGCACTAATAGATTTGAACGTTTTTCCTCCGTCTTTAGATTTTACAATAGGTACGCCGTAAATGTAGATATTGTTCGCGTCATTTGGCGCCACATAAATATGCCCAAAGTAATAGCCATAACTGTAATAAATATCATCTAGGTAACCATCATGGGTTTTCTTCCAAGTTATTCCCCCATCGGTACTTTTATACACTTCTGTTCCAATAACAGGGGTGTCAAACAATAATGAATTGGCGTTTTCCAAATATTTTGCAAGGTCAATAGGTTTCACATTTCCACTACGAACCATGTGTTTAACATTGTCTGCTCTATACTTTTCTTGGAAACCGTTTCTTTTTAAGTACGCGTTTAGCTTTTTATTATCTAATGTTAAAAATGTTTCGGTAGACATGGTTTTGAAATCTTCCTTAGTTAAACTATTAGGAGTCTCTTTTTTGTCTTCGGAAGCGCGTCGAAATTGACTATCATGAATAGCATAAATAATGTCATTATCAAAAACTGCTAGACCAATTCGGCCTACACCTTTACCTGTTGGGAAACCACTTTTTTCGACAGAAACTTTTGCCCAAGTATCTCCACCATTGGTACTTTTGTAAATCGCAGAATTATTACCACTTCCGTCGAAATTCCATGCTTTACGATCTTTTGTCCAAGACGACGCGAACATAAGATTGTAATTATTTGGGTCGCGCTGTACATCTATAATGCCGCTCATGTCGTCAACAAATAATTTTTGAGACCACGTTTTTCCGCCATCTGTAGTTTTATAAATACCTCGCTCTTGATTTGGAGAATATAAATGACCGGTAGCACCAACTACAACTTCATTTGGATTGTTAGGGTTTATTAAAATTCGACCAATGTGATGAGAGTCTCTAAGTCCCATATTTTGCCATGTCTTTCCGTTATCAGAAGACTTTAAAATTCCAATTCCAGCATAACTTGATCGGGATGAATTGTTCTCTCCTGTTCCAACCCAAATAGTTCCATTGTTCCAGTCTACTGCGATATCACCTACATTTTGGGTGTTTGATGAATCTAGAATAGGCTTAAATGTTGTACCATTATTGGTTGTGTGCCAAACACCTCCAGAGGCATAGCCAACATAGAACTCTGTTGGGTCTTCTGGATTAACATCTAAATCTGTTACTCTACCGCTCATAATTGTTGGTCCGATATTTTCGAGCATAACATTTTTAACTAAAGACGTTTTTGAGAGTTGTTCCTTTTGGGCAATAGCATTCTCAATGGTTTGTGATGAGGTTGCAGGTTGTTGAGCAATTACTGTAGTAGTACTAAGAATAAGCGCAAATGAAAGAAATCTTGAATAGAACATATTGGTTAGAATTTTATTGGCATGAAATTACCAATTTTTTAAATAACAACTATGATTTTGGACTGTATTTAACGCTTATGCATTATAAATATTTAGAACACTTTAAAGCTGTCTTTTGTTAATAGCTTCAAAGAATTTTTTCCGATAAGTGTTGCCTATTGGTAGTTGTTTTGCACCAATCCATACACTATCATTATCAATCTTATCTATATGAGAAAAAGCAATAATATATGACTTATGAATTTGAATAAATTGGGTTTTAGGCAATCTATCTGATAGATGCTTTAAGGTAGAATAGGTTATAATTTGTTGACCACTTAACTGCACTGAAACATAATTTTTTAAGCCTTCAATAAACAGAATATCTTCAATAAAAACCCGATTAAAATTATGCTTGCCATCCGTTTTTATAAAGATGTAACCCTCTTCATTGTCTTCAGTTTTAGAAGGATGCAAAGCATGTTTTTGCGCTTTTAGAACTGCTTTGTAAAAACGTTCAAAGGCGAACGGTTTTAATAGGTAATCTGTAGTGGCTACGTCATAGCTATCTAAGGCAAACTCTGAATATGCCGTAGTGAATATAATTTGGGTGTTTGGTGTAATTATTTTTGACAATTGAATGCCTGTGATTTGTGGCATCTGAACATCTAAAAACACTAAATCTATTGTATTAGACTCTAAAAAAGCTAGTGCTTCCAAAGGTTTGGTAAATGTCTCTTGTAACCTTAAAAAGGCTACATTAGACACATAGCGCTCTAGCAACCGTACAGCTGCTGGTTCGTCATCTATAATAATACATTTTAATTGTTGCATTAAAGCGGTATTTTTAAATAAGCGAAGTACATATTGTTTTCGTTTTCGGTATTCAATGTGTAGTTTTTATCAAATAAAAGCTCTAAACGTTTTTTAATATTATGAGATCCAATTCCCTTGTCCATATAATTTTCAGAAGCATTTACTTCATTTGTGGTTTGAATTTCCAAAAATTGATCTTCCACATTAATTTTAATAGATGCTGGGTGTTTTGAATCGTTTATGATGCCATGCTTACATAGGTTTTCGACAAAATGAATAAGCATGAGTGATGGGACTTTTTGGGTGCTTACGTTTCCTTTTATTGATAAATCCACATAAAATTCGTCTTCATATCTCCGTTTATAAAAGTAAAGATAATCTTGAATGAAATTGACTTCTTTAGCTAATGGCATAAAATTATCTTTAGAGTCATACGTGACATATCGTAATAATTTAGACAGTTTTAGAATATCATCTGCGGTTTCGGTTTGTGTTTCATATAATTCTGAGTAAAAACTATTTAAAGTGTTGAAAAGGAAGTGTGGGCTTATTTGAGATTTTAGCATTGCCATTTGAGCTTCTTGATGCTGTAATTCTAATTGATGCATTCTAGATTTATTTTCTGCGAATCTAAAGAACAAAAACATTAGACTACTAAATAGACAGGGCCTTAAGGCGTACAAAGCGCTATCTGTGAGATAAATGGCTACGATATTTTGTCTTTCTAGGTTATAATTATGGAAATTAAACAACTCTAAAATTAAAACCTCTTCTAAAAGAAACCTAACAACAGCAAAACATAAGGTCATTATAACAAATGAAAACAGGTATTGCACAATTTTATTAGGCTTTAGAAATCGCGGAGCGAAAATCAGATAATTTAAAATGTAAACAGTAAAATAGGCAATGTTATAGGTAAAAAAGAGTATAACTGATCCTGGTTTAAACCAAGTTGTTCTTCCTTGATTAAAAATTAAGTCGTTAGAATATTCCCAGGTTTGCCCTATTAAAATGAGTAATAACCCAAAAATAATATTGTATTTAAGTTCTTTAGATAACCGCATGCAACGAATTTAATACCATTCTATAGAGTTGTTTGTTTAATTATACGAACAGGTTGTTTTTTTACACCAATACCGATATTTATGGGATCACTTCAAAAATAGAATAAAACAAGGCATTGACATAATCTACATATGCGTATATCATATTTTGAAAACCCTCAAAACATAACGTACTAATATTACAATAGCGTTTAACATAAACTTTTTATCACATGAAAAATACTTTTATATTATTGCTTGCTATTATTGTATGTCACACTGTAGAAGCTCAAAACGAACCACCCAATTTAGATACAGAGATTTTAAGATCATACACTCATTATTTCTCCATTAAAGACAATACAATTTCTGGAGAAGGTAAATCGGTTATAGAAGCTATTGCTAATCAATCACAATTTGTGGTTTACGGTGAAATGCATGGTTCAAATCAAACTTCAATTTTTAATAAAGCATTTATTCCTTTACTTTCTGATGCTGGATTTAAGTATTTTGCCATTGAGGTTGGACCACATTCTGCAACTAAACTCGCCGAATTGTCTACACCAGCGTCCAAAACGGTTGAAAACTTAAACTCCTTTTATTCAAAGTATACGGTAGTTCAAGGCGAAGAGGTTGCCGAGCCCATTCCATTTTTTACGAGCATCTCAGATGCCGAATTTCTAAAAGAAGCACGTGTTCGAAATATGCAACTTTGGGGATTAGATCAAGAATTTTATTTCTCGGCTTTTTTCTTAATGGATGAGCTAACAAAAACGGCAAAAGAGCATCCAAATTACAGCAACATAGTTTCGCTTCAAAACCAAGCTAAAGCAATTATGTTTAAGCACTTTTTAGCCGAATTTAAGAACGAAATCGATGGCGCCTATAGTCGCATTAAAAAAGAAAAGGTAGTTAGGGACTATTTTGATGCATTTGATAAGTCTAATGAAAAGGCACAAGCTCTTATTAAAGATTTAATTATTAGTTGGGATATTTATATTAATTGGAGAAATGACTCTCATGTAGATCGAATTAGCTACATGCGTAATAATTTTATGAGCCATTATAATCAAGCGACAAAAAAAGAAAGACAACCAAAGGTTTTTACGAAGATAGGGAGTCTACATGCTAAAAAAACATTTTCAAATGGTGCATATGACATAGGTGAACTTGTAGAATCTTTAGCACAGAAAAACGGAACCGTTGCAACAACCATTAACTCATGGAAACCATATGAAATTGGAAGTGACGGAAAAATCATCGACAATTTTGAAAGGTATAAAAGAGGGTATAAGCGCTATAAGGTATTTATGCCATTGGCAAAACAAGATTCTTGGGGTATTATTAATTTGAAAGCAATAAGAGAGGCACTAGAGAACAATGAAATTCAGCTACCTAAAACAGGAGATTATCATAAATTGAAAAATCTCATATATGGTTATGATTTTCAGCTTTTATTGCCTGTAGATGAAGATCCAGTACCAAATAGATCAAATTAAGTCCATTAAAAACAATAGAATTAAATGGGTCATTGTTTTTAAATTTGTAATAAAAATGTTAATTAAATTGAATGGTTTTTATTTTTTTAACTAAAAAAATCACTATTTTTCAAAATATTAACTAATAACTTTATTAAAAATGGAAGAGTATTTACCTTTAATTATCCAATTAGTCAGCGGTGCTGTTGGTGGAAATCTGGCAGGATCACTAATGAAGAAGTTTTCTTTAGGAACACTTGGTAACTCAATTTTAGGACTCCTTGGAGGAGGGCTTGGCGGTCAACTTTTAGGAATGTTAGGATTAGGAGGCGCAGAAGCAGCCGCAGCTTCAACTAGCATGGATTTATCAAGCATACTTGGTAGTGTTGCTGGAGGTGGTGTTGGAGGTGGCGTTCTCATGGCAATCGTGGGAATGATAAAGAATGCTATGGGTAGTAAATAACTCTATAGTAATACTATAAAAAGGCGTTCAACATGTAATTTGAACGCCTTTTTTGTGCTTTAGCATTATTTAATTTATTCTACAATGAATTTTTTGCTTATCGTTAAATGGTCCATTTGTATTTTAATAAAATAAACTCCCGAATTTAACTGACTTACATTAATAGTGTTTAAGTTATTCGATGTATCTCCACTTTCAGTAAGTATATGTCTTCCTCTAACATCATAAATACTCATATTTTCTATCGAAATACTAGACGCATTACGAATATTTAAACTGTTTTTAGCTGGATTAGGAAAAACAGATATATTTTCGATTAAAACACTTTCGTCTACGCCAAGTGTAGAACATGCCGAATAGGTCATTTGAGGTTGAGAACATACCGAAGTATTGATGTTAGTATTCATAACATTAGTTCCTCCTGCTAAGTCGCTTGCACCAAGATCTCTACTGTTTTGACCATTTGCAATGGAGTAATGCATTACTTCTCCAGAATCAATAATATGGGCTAATTGGTGACCATGTCCTAATTCGTGTACGGCAACACTTTCAAAATCTACTTCAAAACCAGTAGCAGTACCAGGACCATACTCCCAAGAGAGAGCAGATAAACTTCCAGTAAATGTATCGTTAAACACAATATCCAATTCGGTAACAACCGCTTCGAGTCCACCACAAGAACCAAATCTTGATGTACAACGTCCAAGAACACCTTGAGGTAATTCTGTACCATTATCAAAACGAATAATGTTTATTCCATCTGATGCAATAACATCTGTTGTTGTAACTGCGCCAATTTCCCAATTAATACCTGTGGTACAAACCCATGTATCAAAAGCTCTTAAGAACGAAGCCTTAGCACTCGCATTGGCATCAAAATCTGTAAACATTTGCCATGTGTATCCGCCATTTCCATTAGTGTCAAAATGTTGAGAAGAAAAAGCGTTAGTCCCATTAGAAGGGTTGATTTGAGAATAAAAGACTGTTAATGTTTGACTTGATACGTCAGAAGACCCACCACCATTAGTAGTTACTCTAATGTCACCAGTTCCAGCTCTAGAAGGAACTTCTACGATGATTTCAGTATTTGACCAGCTTACAATTTGAGTAGAAAGGGCAGCATAATAAACAGGAGTTCCCATATTGTCTTCCCCACCAGCATTGGCATCTCTAAATTCTACTGTACCTTCTGTAGCTCCAAAACCAGCTCCAGTAATTGTTAATTGATCTTTTACACCTCCATTTAAAGTTGTAGGAGCGAAACTTGTTATTGAAGTCGTACCATTTACATTTCTGTTGGCATTATTACTTTCGAAAATAGCATCCACATCAAAATCAGCAACCTCGAGAATAGCTGTATGATTCGTTAGGGTTCTAATTTGATTATAAAAAGTACTTGTAATACCTTCTTTAGCTTGAAAAGGATTATGAACGGTATTGTTATTTAGATTATACTTATAAAACCCTTGCGATGATGCAAATGGTTTAAACGTGGCTTGGGTACTATTATTAGTTAAAGACACATCGTTATTGTGAAGCATAAAAACACCAAGATCTCCAATATTTAATGTTAAACTAGGAGTTACGATCTCAGATTCTGACCCAACTGTACCTCCTGGAGTAATAATTTCGATGGTTTCAGTTATAGATTGACCTTTAAAAATTTTATAGACCTCTACAGTATTCACAGTATATATATTGTGATGGTCATTATCCCAAAAAGAAGCCTTCGAGATTACTTTTCCTTCTATAATTTTTGAAGAAGATTGTACTTGTGTCTGCAATGGAACCTCATATAAAAGTTCTTGAGCATTGGATGTGTTTACTACTAATAGGGATAAGCATACTGCTAATAACACAGTGGTTAGTGTAGTTTTTTTCATGTCGTAAATTTAGGGTTAGTAATCGAAATTTGCATTTCAACGAACAAATATAACATTTTAACGACAAAATAAAAGAATTAGTTAATCTATTTATCTTTACGTCACTTTAGGTTTCATCCTATCAATATATTGGAATAAAAATGTCAAAAGCCAATTTCGAAAATTATTTAAGACTTGTTATGAACGACAATCGGTTAGAAGACGGGGTTTCTGAAATATCTGGGGTTTTTCAAAAGATAAGTTTAAAACGAAATGATTTTTTCGTTAAAGAAGGTGAGGTCTGCCCTTATTTCTGTTTTATAGAAGCAGGTGTTCTACAACATTCTATTTTAGTGTCAGGCGAAGAAAAGACAACGTATTTAGCTATGACGAACTCTTGTACATCGGCATTAAAAAGTTTTATCAACAATGAGGCTTCAAGAAAAAGTATAAAAGCGATTAGTGCGTGCGAACTTTGGGTAATTAATCTTGATGGATTCAACTATTTATTAGAAAATAACACTGGGTTTTATAAGTTTTATTACAATCTAATTGAAAATCAAATTTACCTTATAGATGATTATCGAATTGATTTGTTGACACTTTCTCCAGAAGAACGATATAAGAAGTTATTGAGTAATGACTCCAAATTACTACAACAAGTTCCTTTACACTATTTGGCGTCTTTTTTAGGGATTTCAGACCGACATATGAGTAGAATTCGGAAAAATATAAATTAACGCCATTTGGCTGGTTAAATACATTTTTCTTTAATTATTTTTGAAGAAATAAGTATTCATTGATTCCTGCTTTGTTGGGAATATAAATTCATAACCTCATGAAATATCACAAAATTGATCGTAACCTTTTTATTAAAAACCGAAAAAACTTCATGTCAAAAATGAAGCCAAATAGCTTAGCGGTTTTTAACTCTAATGATATTTATCCGATAAGTGCAGATAGTACAATGCCATTTGAACAGCATCGTGATATATTTTATTTAAGCGGAGTGGATCAAGAGGAAAGTATTTTGGTTTTGTTTCCAGATTGCCCAAAAGAACAACATAGAGAAGTTTTATTTTTAAAAGAAACTAACGAGCATATAGCAGTTTGGGAAGGTGAAAAATTAACCAAAGAGTCAGCCTTAGAAACAAGCGGGATTAAAACGGTGTATTGGCTTCAAGATATGGAGAAAATCATGTTTGAACTTATGACACAGTGCGATACTGTTTATATTAATACTAATGAACATTATAGAGCTTCAGTTGAAACAGAAACAAGAGAAGATCGCTATACAAAATGGTTACGAGAAAAATATCCTGCACATAGCGTAGCAAAGAGCAACCCAATATTACAACGACTACGTTCTGTTAAAGACACTATAGAATTAGACTTATTACAACAGGCCTGTAATATCACCGAAAAAGGATTTCGTCGCGTTTTAAATTTTGTTAAGCCTGACGTTTGGGAGTTTGAAATTGAAGCTGAATTCATGCATGAATTTCTAAGTAATCGTTCTAAGAAATTTGCATATACACCGATAATTGCTTCAGGAAATAATGCCAATGTCTTACACTATATTGAAAACAATCAGCAATGTAAAGCAGGCGATTTAATCCTAATGGATGTTGGAGCCGAATACGCTAATTATGCTAGTGATATGTCTCGTACAATACCAGTTTCAGGTCGTTTTACAGATAGACAGAAAGCCGTATATAATGCAGTAAATCGCGTGAAAAATGATGCCACGAAGTTGTTGGTCCCAGGAACAATATGGGCAGATTACCATGTTGAGGTTGGGAAGTTAATGACTTCAGAACTATTAGGATTAGGTTTATTGGATAAGGCCGATGTTCAAAATGAAAATAAAGATTGGCCTGCCTATAAAAAGTATTTTATGCATGGTACGTCTCATCATATGGGATTAGATACACATGATTATGGAATTTTAACAGAACCAATGCAAGCCAATATGGTATTTACTGTAGAACCTGGAATTTACCTTCCCGACGAAGGGTTTGGTATTCGTTTAGAAGACGATGTTGTGATTCAAGATTCTGAAGAGCCATTTAATCTTATGAGGAATATTCCAATTGAAGCCGATGAGATAGAGGAACTTATGAATTAAAATATGGAGATATATTGATGCTGGTTTTATGTTTGCGATTATTTAGCAATGTATGAATCTTAAGCGTAGAAACACAACTCAAAATGATTAGGCCATAATAATAGTTTAGATATCAGTTGTAACATTTTCTTCACCTTAGCGTCTTAAATATATAACATCTTGTAACAGTCGTTTTTCAGCATGAGGAAGAAATAGGAAAAATGACATCGTTAAAATTTGTGTAGTAAAATGCACATACCTCTTTTTTAGGAAGAGGTATGTGCATTTTTTTTGTTTAAAAAGCTATTGTATAATTTAAAATAAAAGAAAAATGAAGAATGTATTAATTACCACGTTTTTAGTAGTAACATCTTTGTCCTGTAGCGGGCAATTGAATGTAAAGGAACTATCAAAAACCTATAATGTAACAACAAAAAAGGAATGTGATAATAACAACGGTTATTGGTATAACAATAAATGTTGGGCAAACTTTGAAGATGAAGGCATATCAAAAAAAGACATAGATCGCGTTGCAAAAGAGCAATTTAAGCTGATAAAAAACACAAAGATAAAAATCAATGGGAAGAACTATCCTATAATCTTTTTTATGCCAGAGGAAGACGGAAATGAACTCTTTTTAATTACAGTATTTAAAGAAGGAGATAACGAAAAAACGCTATTACAGATTGCAGAAAATGTGTCTATATTTAATGATAAAAACTTCGAAACGCATGGTTTAATATTTAATGGAAACCTTGTTAAACTATCTGAAGAGGAGAGTCCAATTTTAGAAGATTTGTACAATAATCCAAAAGCCATTGGAAACATTAATGTAATCGTAAATGACATAGAAGAATTAGATGTATCATTTAAGGGGAATCTTAACGATGTAACTTCAGATTCGACATATGATATTTCCTTTACCACAAACGAAGCCATTATGGGAGCAGGTGATAGCACCATAGAGATTAAGGATAATGAAGCACATATAAATGGAACTTTAGGGACGCTTACTTTTATACAGCTAAAAGACGTCATCAAGAATCACCCTAATATCAAAACTTTAGTTTTAGGAAACATCTCGGGTTCAGTAAATGATGAGGTTAATATGCATACTGGACGTTTGGTTAGAGAACATGGCTTCACTACAAAAGTATTGAGCAATAGTGTTATTGCTTCTGGTGGTGTCGACTTATTTTGTGCAGGTAAAGAACGTATTGTTAATAAAGGTGCAAAAATTGGTGTACATTCTTGGGGAGCTGGAGCATATACAGCAACAGATATTCCAAAAGATCATCCTGCCCATCAATATCAAATAGAGTTTTTCACAATGTGTATGGGTAAGGAAGATGGTCCAGAATATTATTTCTATACCTTAGATTCTGCTAGTTTTGATGACATACATTGGATGAGTGATAATGAGATTAAAAAGAGGAAAGTAGCCACAAAATTTATAAATTAAGAAACAAGTTTAACTATAAAAACAAATCCTTAAAAAAGGTAAAACACATGAAAAAGATAATTGTATTAAGCGTATTTGTATTAGCCTCAATCTTTGGTTTAGATGCTCAAGAGCAGGATACAGCAACAAAAACCACCCCAAAATGGGAAGTAAAGGTAATAACAAGTGTAGAGTCTATAGTACCAAATGGCCTTGGTAGATCAAGATTGATTTCTGCAAATGAAAACAGAGATTATAAAAAATTCACATCAACGCAAACGGAAGATGATAATGGGAGGAATAAATCGAAACGGAAAGACATTCGAGTTAAAGATTTTGAAGAAACCAAATTGTTAAATTTTTATAACCTTGGTGGTATTCGTTTTCAAAATATTGCTGCCAATGACGCCGTGATTTCATCAAAACTAACCTCTATGATTGCAGAAGGTTGGGATCTGGTTTTTGTCACGAGCGCAGTAGAAAGTGACGCGGGAGGAGAAGATGGCCAAGGCATCTTTATAACACGTTATATTTTTAAAAGGAAACTTTAAGCATTTTTAAAAGCCGTATAATGATTTATACGGCTTTATTGTTTTTAGACAACAAGCCTACACCTAAGCAAGTCACAATAGCAGGTAAAACCCAGCCCAATTGGTGTTTTGCAAACGGAATATATGGAGTGACATTTGATAAACCATCTGACGGACTTACTTGTCCTAATACGTCTGGAATACTAAATATAAAAGTGATTATAACAACGGCTCTAAATACTAGTGGTGTTGCAAAGCGTTTAGGCAGTATATTCAGAATAATCAAGACAATAGTTATGGGATAAATAAACAGTAATACAGGATAAGCGATAACGATTATAGAATGAAAATCTAACTGACCAACAATAACACCAAACACACAACTAATAATTGCTGTCATAATATATACCAATTGCGAGTTACCCAGCAAGCCTTTAAAATAATCTGCAGTTCCTGCAACAATACCAACAGCAGTTGTAAAACAAGCCAATGCTAGTAAAATACTTAATACAGTGTTTCCAAAACTTCCTAACGCGTCAATACTAATTCCTCTTAACAAATTGGCACGTTGCATATCACTGCTCAATTCAGAATTAATAATAATCTCAGAGCCATAATAGGCACCAACCGAAATTAAACCTGCATAAATAACAAACAAACCTAATCCTGCAATCCAACCAGATTTTGCAATAAGAGATCTTTTCTCTTCAAAGTTTCCTTTATTTCTAAAGTTAACAGAGATAATAACAACAGCGCCTACAACAACAGCACCAATGGCGTCAAAAGTTTGGTATCCTTCAAGAATACCACTTACTATTGGAGTTTCAAACTGGGCGGCGCTTGTGGCCATTTCAGAAGAAAACAAACCTATGCCAATAACCATTAACAACATAATAACGATTAATGGAGTTAAAAACTTTCCTATAAAACTCAATATTTTAGAACGGTTAAGTACAAACACTAAAACTAAGGCGAAATAAATGGCGCTGGTAAGTAAAGGACTAGTGCCAAATGTTGGATGAATAGCTATTTCGTGCGTTGCTGCCGCTGTTCTGGGAGAAGGTATAGCAATAGAAATGATATAAACTAGAACACAATAAATAAGACTAAATTGAGGAGAAACCTTTTTCCCAAAGTCATATAAAGTGCCTTGCAATTTTGCATGCGCCAATATCCCAATAATTGGAATGACAACAGCAGTGATCATAAAACCGACTGCTACCCAAAGCCATTTTTCGCCCGCATTATATCCTAATAAAGGCGGCAGTAACAAATTACCGGCTCCAAAAAACAAGGAGAATAATCCAAAGCCTGTAATAAAAAGTTCTTTTCGAGAATTCAATTAGTTAGTCTTTTTAAGGTTAAGGTCGTGAAAATCAAAACTAAAATCTGTAATTGGTGCAATATAAGACATCGTCGCTCCTGTGGCATTGCTAGATTCATCAAAAGAAAAATGCACATAAACATCAGCGTCATAACTCCTATTGTCCCATTTGGCTACATATGTGGTCGCATTATAAGGCAATAATTCTCCAGACAAATAAGGAGAACGTTCACAAGTGATTGTATGGCGTTTTCCGTCGTGAGCTATGAGTACATTTCCAAACCAATCATCGGTATAGGTTCCTGTTATTTGCGATGGTTGAGGTAAGTTTTGATTTTGTTTCGCAAGCGCTACTTTATTATATACTGCAGTTTTAATACTGTCATTGTATTTAATATAGTCTGAGTTTCTCGTACCATAACGTTGAAGCCAGTTTCTATTGTCATAACCTAAATAGCTATCTTTTATCGTATTTGTAATGGTATTAAATGCAGAGCCAACCATCTGATTGGTTAAGACAACAATAGCCAAATCTAAATCAGGAATCATTGTAAATTGAGTTACTGTACCAATTAGGCCTCCAGTATGATAAACTTGTTTGTGACCTCCTTTAACATCGGTTAAAAACCAACCTAATCCGTAACCTCTAAAATTAGAATCGTAAGCATCACCTTTCCTAACTCGTAAAGGCGTTTGTAATTGCCAAAGTTCATGCATTTGTCGTTCACTAATAAGGCGCTTGCCATTTGCAGTAACACCATCGTTCATTAAAAATTTTGCCCAGATTAACATATCTGGCACATTACTCATAATACCTCCGGCTGGATTAGCGGTAGCGCTCCAATCATGTGGGATTTGAACAACTTTTCCGTCAGCTCTGGTATGAGCATCTATAATATTTGATTTGTCAGTAACACGATTATAGGATGCTTTGCTGTGTGTCATCCCAACAGGTTTCATAATTTTGGTTTCAATAAATTCTTCCCAAGACAACCCACTTACTCGTTTTAGAACTTCGCCTGCAATGATGTACATGTTATTATTATACTGAAACGTGCTTCTAAAAGAGCTTTCAGGCTTTAAATACTTTACATTAGCAATCACGTCATTAACGTCAAAATCATTGCCTTCTGGAAAAAACATCAAATCACCAGCACCAAGCCCTAAACCACTTCTATGTGTTACTAAATCCCTTACTGTAAAGGCTTCTGTAACCCAAGGATCGTGCAGTTGAAACTCTGGAATATGTTGGCGAACTTTGTCATCCCAATTAAGTTTTCCTTCATCAACTAACATGGCCAAGGCAAAGCAAGTAAACCCTTTACTGTTTGATGCCACACCAACTAAAGTATTAGAATTCATGTCTTTTTCGCTGGTTAGTGATCTTATACCATGACCTTTAGAATAAGTAATCACACCGTCTTTTAAAATGCCTACAGAAATTCCTGGAACGTCAAATGTTGTTAATGTTTCTTTTATAAGAGCGTCAAGTTTTTCCTCTTCAATTTGTGCATAGGACGAAAAACAAAAAACACAACTAACTAATAGTGCAAGGCTTTTAAGGCGCATGAGATTAATTTTTATTTGATTATGCTCAAATATAGTAAATACTTACATGCAAAATATATTCAAATAGTATCTTTGCAATCTATGGTTTTAAGGTATAAAAATGTTCCGGTATTTTATGAAGATGAAGGTCATGGACCTCCTGTCATTTTGCTTCATGGTTTTCTTGAAAACTCAACAATGTGGCATGCAGTCAAAGCCGAACTTTTACAAAATCATAGGGTCGTGAGTGTCGATTTGTTGGGTCATGGCCAAACGGGATGTCTTGGGTATATACATACCATGCAAGATATGGCAGATGCTGTATTGGCAGTTGTAAATGATTTGAAATTAAGCAACTATAGTTTAATTGGTCACTCAATGGGTGGTTATGTGGCGTTGGTAATTGCTCAACGTTTTCCAGAACGTGTACTTGGTTTGTGTTTAATGAACTCCACCTATCATGCCGATGACGCCCAACGAAAACAAATTAGAAAAAGAGCCAACATTATGGTGCAATCTAACTATGAGGCTGTAGTACGAATGTCATTTGTTAATTTATTTTCGCCTGAAAGCAGAAGTACATTTAAGATCGAACTCGAGGAGGCCCTAAATGAGGCACTGCAAATTCCATTACAAGGATATATCGCTGCGCAGGAGGGAATGATGGTTAGAAGCGACATGTATAGTTTTTTTAAGGCTTTGGATGCTAAAAAATTAATAATTATTGGTGCAAAAGATCCAGTTATACATCGCCAACGTATATTGAAAGAGACCATAGGTTCAGATATCGTTTGTAGAGAATTGTCAAATGGACATATGAGTCATATTGAAAATAAATCAGAATTAACCTACATTTTAAAGCATTTTATCGAATAAAAATACTTTTTGACGCATTTAATAACTTTTTTTTCTAAGTTTACTGTCCCCAAATCTAACAGCCATGAAAAAAACTACATCTACCAAGACTTCAAGTCCGTTAAGAATCTACTGTGATATATTTGGTCATAATTATGAGATGACGAAAAAGGTCACCTCTCATGTTAAAGAATATACTTGCAAATGCTGTAAGCGCCAATTAACGACTAACGGTAATGGCAAACTCACAGAGCTCACACCGAAGTATAAAGAAATAAATGCCATTTTAGAGCAAATTTACACCCGCCGAATGATGCGTTTAAAGAAGAAAACACTCAGTTCATCGATATATTAGCGTAAAATCTCACGTTATTGCGTGGTTTTCATATATTTAGTCATCCTCTAAATTAATAACTAAATATCGCAATACGGTGAAAAGTCTCTACTGCTCTCTCTTTGGACACCAATACGAAGTTTCCAAAAACATCACATATCACGTGAAAGAATATAAATGTTGTCATTGCAATACTCAAGTAACGACAAATGGAAAAGGTGGATTAACATTATTAACACCTAAGTACAAAGAAATCAATTCAGTTTTAGAACGTATCCATAATAGAAGAATTTCTCGGATAAAGCAAAAAACAGAAGTAAAGGCTGAAGAAAATACATTCTTAGACTTTACGCCTCATTTTTCATAGCATTCCAACCTTTTGCAATAATAGGAACAGCTTGTTCACCTCGTGTGATTAAGAGCATACCCCTTGCTTTTTCAGTAATATAGCCAATTACAGTTAAATTTGGATTGCCCTTTATCTTTGGGAAGTCTTCCTGCGAAACTGTCATTAACAACTCGTAATCTTCACCACCATTTAAAGCAATTGTTGTACTGTCTATGTTAAATTCTTCACATGTAGAAATAACTTGAGGGTCTAACGGAATTTTGTTTTCATAAATTTCTACACCAACATCACTTTGCTTACAGATATGCATGATTTCTGAAGATAACCCATCGCTAATGTCAATCATAGACGTAGGTTTAACTTCTAATTGTTTAAGTAATTCAACAATGTCTTTTCGAGCTTCTGGTTTTAGTTGGCGTTCAATAATATAAGTGTAAGGATCGAGATCAGGTTGATTTTGCGGATTTACTTTGAATACTTCTTTTTCCCGCTCCAGAACCTGGAGTCCCATATAAGCTGCACCAATGTCGCCAGTAACAACCAGTAAGTCGTTTGGTTTAGCGCCAGCTCTAAGTACTACATCATCCTTATGTACTTCTCCAATGGCTGTGACCGAAATAATGAGCCCTGTAGTTGATGACGTCGTATCACCACCAATAACATCAACATTGTAAAGTTTCGCAGCAGTTTCAATACCTTCGTATAATGCTTCTAGAGCTTCTAATGGAAATCGATTAGATACAGCGATAGAAATAGTAACCTGAGTTGCCATGGCGTTCATTGCATAAACATCACTCAAGTTTACAATTACTGCCTTATAGCCCAAATGCTTTAAAGGCACATAACTCAAGTCGAAATGAACATTTTCAACCAGTAAATCTGTGGTAACAACAATTTGGCTGGATGTATGATCTAAAACAGCCGCATCGTCTCCAATACCTTTTACAGTAGAACGCTGTGTTACATCAAAATTTTTAGTCAAATGTTCAATAAGACCAAATTCTCCAAGTTGCTCTAAAGAGGTGCGTTGTGGGTTTTTATCTTCTATCATGCTGCAAAAATAAGTAGCTTTTTTTGAAGAACACGACCAATAGATACATTTTTATCATCTTTAAAAAACAAAAACAATGCATTTCATCGAAAAAATTAGTGTTTCATCGGTTAAATAAATTAAAACCTTTAAGTTAGTCTCCCCAAATCTTATTAACCTACTATGCAAACCACTACGACTAACGATTTATCGTGTTCGGTATTTGGACACAATTTAGAGCGCTCAACTGAACCATCGGCTTATCGCAATGAACTTACTTGTAAAACATGCCATTCTAAAGTTGCTGTTAATGATCAAGGTGAGTTTAGAACACTTCCGTATGAAAATCGTGATATCAATACTGCTCTAAGGCAGTTATTTCTTTTAAAAAACCAATATTTTCGCCGTAAAATTTCGGCATAGTAAAAAATTCACTTTCCTAGTTTATATCGCGCCATAAACGCTAGATCTTTCTATTGCATCTACCTATGTAGTCATTTGCTAATATAATGTTAGGTTCTATGGAAAAAATGGACTTATATCGTATATTTGCAATCTATTTAGATAAAACATTCAGATCAAGATTTTTTGTTCGGAATATGAAGTATTTAGATAGATGTTCAATCTGACATTTAAAAACAAAAATTAAAAACAGATTAAATCTATAATTAAGACATGATTAAAGTATCAGAAACAGCAAAAAATAAAGTCATCGAATTAATGACTGATGATGGCTTCAATGCTACTACCGATTTTATACGCGTTGGTGTAAAAAGTGGCGGTTGCTCTGGTTTGTCATACGACTTGAAATTTGATAAGGAACAGAAGGAAGATGATAAAGTGTTTGAAGACAATGGTGTTAAAATTATTGTCGACAAAAAGAGTTTTTTATATTTAATAGGAACAACCTTAGAATATTCGGGAGGTTTAAATGGAGCTGGGTTTGTATTTAATAATCCTAACGCCAATAGAACTTGTGGTTGTGGTGAGTCATTCTCACTTTAAAAAAGAGGTATGAGCAATAAATATACAGAAGATGATCTTCGTGAAGAGCTGAAGACGAAGGAATACGAGTACGGATTTTATACAGACATAGAATCGGAAACCTTTCCAGTAGGTTTAAATGAAGATATTGTAAGAGCTATTTCAAAAAAGAAGGAAGAGCCAGAATGGATGACTGAATGGCGACTTGAGGCCTTTAAGGTTTGGAAAGAAATGACAGAACCTGAATGGGCTAATGTGCATTATGAAAAACCAAATTTCCAAGGCATCTCTTACTATTCTGCTCCAAACAGCAAGCCAAAATATGATAGCTTAGATGAAGTAGATCCAGAGCTTTTAGCAACATTTGAGAAATTAGGAATTTCTTTAGATGAGCAAAAAAAATTAGCTGGTGTGGCTATGGATGTTGTTGTCGATTCTGTATCTGTCGCAACAACTTTTAAAAAGACTTTAGCTGAAAAGGGGATTATCTTTATGAGCATCTCTGAAGCAATTAAAGAACATCCAGAATTAGTTAGAAAACACATAGGAACTGTTGTTCCTCAAAAAGATAATTTCTATGCGGCATTAAACAGTGCTGTATTTAGCGATGGTAGTTTTTGCTATATACCAAAAGGGGTTCGTTGCCCGATGGAATTATCAACATACTTTAGAATTAATCAAGCAGGAACAGGTCAATTTGAACGTACTTTAGTGATTGCAGATGAAGGTAGTTATGTAAGTTATCTTGAAGGTTGTACAGCACCTAGTAGAGATGAAAACCAATTACACGCGGCCGTTGTAGAATTGATTGCTCTAGATGATGCAGAAATTAAATACTCTACAGTTCAAAATTGGTATCCAGGAAATGCAGAAGGGAAAGGTGGTGTTTATAACTTCGTTACCAAAAGAGGTTTATGTGAAACCAGCGCTAAAATATCTTGGACACAAGTAGAAACAGGTAGTGCTGTAACATGGAAATACCCATCTTGTATATTAAAAGGCGATAATTCTGTTGGAGAATTTTACTCGATTGCCGTGACCAATAATTATCAGCAGGCCGATACTGGAACAAAAATGATTCACTTAGGTAAAAACACTAAGTCAACCATTATTTCGAAAGGAATTTCGGCAGGAAAATCTCAAAATTCTTATAGAGGTTTAGTACAAATAAGCTCAAGGGCAGATAACGCACGTAACTTCTCTCAATGCGACAGCTTATTAATGGGTAATGAGTGTGGTGCTCACACTTTTCCTTATATAGAAGCTAAAAATAAATCGGCTCAAATAGAGCACGAAGCAACAACTAGTAAAATTGGTGAAGATCAAATTTTCTATTGCAACCAACGTGGTATTGATACCGAAAAAGCAATTGCACTTATTGTCAACGGATTTAGTAAAGAAGTCCTAAATAAACTGCCAATGGAATTTGCAGTAGAAGCTCAAAAATTATTAGAAATTAGTTTAGAAGGGTCAGTCGGATAATAAAAAATCAAGATTTAAATCATGAAAAGAGTAGTCTTACTATTAACAATACTTTTAGCTCTAACAGGCTGTAAAGATGAAAAGAAAATGGAGGTTGATGCGATTTCAGAAGAACAACCTATTGTTGCCGAACCAGGTAAAACATTAAAGCAAAGTGATGGGTTAATTGCCATTCAAGGTGATTTTCTTTATGTGGAATCAGATAATGCAGCTGTTTTTAAAACACCTACACAAATGTATGGTGTCGTAGTTGATGATAAAATGAATGAATTAAAGACTTTGGTTGCATCACATAAAGCAGATCAATATACTATGGTTCCTGTAACTTTAAGAGTTCGTTTGATTGAGAATGATGTTAAAAACGAATGGAAACAGAAAATTGAAATTAAAGAAATTTTGAAGGTGTCAAAACCAAGTCCAGAAGATAATGATGTTATAAAATTAGGAAGTAAGTAATTATGTTAAAGATAAATGATTTACACGCAAGTGTTGAAAATAAAGCCATTCTAAGAGGTATTAATTTAGAAGTCAAAGCAGGTGAAGTTCATGCTATTATGGGACCAAACGGTTCTGGAAAAAGCACACTAGCTTCTGTTATAGCTGGTAAAGAAGAGTATGAAGTTGAGAAAGGTGAAATTCTGTTGGAAGGTGAAGATATCGAAGAATTAGCCGCAGAAGAGCGTGCTCATAAAGGTGTCTTTTTATCTTTTCAATATCCAGTTGAAATACCAGGAGTTAGCGTGACTAACTTTATGAAAACGGCGATTAACGAAACAAGAAAAGCTAAAGGCTTGGACGATATGCCAGCAAATGAAATGCTGAAAATGATTCGTGAAAAATCAGAACTTTTAGAAATAGATAGGAAGTTTTTATCGCGTTCTTTAAATGAAGGATTTTCAGGTGGTGAGAAAAAAAGAAATGAAATTTTCCAAATGGCAATGCTAGAACCAAAATTGGCCATTTTAGATGAGACAGATTCTGGTTTAGATATTGATGCTTTACGTATTGTTGCCAACGGTGTCAATAAGTTAAAAAGTAAAGATAATGCCGTTATTGTAATCACACATTACCAGCGTTTACTGGATCATATTGTTCCAGATTTTGTACATGTATTATATAATGGACGTATTGTAAAATCGGGAACCAAAGAATTGGCTCATGAGTTGGAGGAAAAAGGTTACGATTGGATTAAAGAAGAAGTGAACGCTTAAACAGGTTTAAGATAGGTTGATTATTGCTAAAAAAAAAGCAAATATGAACTACTTATAACTAAAGATTGAAGATTGAGAAATGGATTTAAAAGATAAATTAGTATCATCATTTATAGCATTTGAAAACATGGTGGACGTGGAATCAGCCGTTCATGATGTTCGTAGCGAAGCTATTAAAACATTTGAAGATGAAGGTTTTCCTTCAAAACGTGATGAAGATTGGAAATACACGTCCTTAAACAGTGTGCTAAAACACGATTATAGCGTGTTTCCAAAGCAAGAAAATGCCATAGAATATAGTGATGTTAAAAAATACTTTATCCATGATATAGATACGTATAAGATTGTGTTTATAGATGGGAAGTATTCATCACATTTGTCACAAACTACTCATGATAGTATGGATGTTTGTTTGATGTCTTCGGCTTTAGCAAAACCTAAATATCGATTGATTATTGAGAACTATTTTAATAAAGCAGCCGATAAAAATAGCTTATCTTCTTTAAACACAGCTTTTTCTCAAGAAGGAGCTTATATCCATATACCTAAAAATAAAGTGGTTGAAAAGCCAATTCAGATTATACATTTTTCTACCGGAAATGAATCTGCACTTATGTTGCAGCCTCGTAATTTAATTGTGGTAGACGAAAACTCACATGTTCAAATTATAGAACGTCATCAAAGTCTTACTCAAAACCCAGTGTTAACCAATAGCGTTACCGAAGTATTTACAAATAAGAGAGCTATTGTAGATTACTATAAAATTCAGAATGATAGGCAAAGTGCGTCTCTAATTGATAATACGTTTATTAAGCAAAAACGAGAAAGCCATGCATCTGTTCATACCTTTTCGTTTGGAGGTCAGTTAACACGAAATAACCTTAACTTTTATCAAAACGGAGAGCGTATAGATTCCACTTTAAAAGGGGTAACTATAATTGGTGATAAGCAGCATGTAGACCATAATACATTAGTGCATCATATTGAGCCTAACTGTGAAAGTCACCAAGACTATAAAGGCATTTTTGGCGATAAATCTACAGGTGTTTTTAACGGAAAAGTAATCGTTGATAAAATTGCTCAAAAAACGAATGCCTTTCAAGCCAACAATAATATATTGTTGAGTGACAAGGCGAGCATTAATACAAAACCTCAGTTGGAAATTTTTGCCGACGATGTGAAATGCTCTCATGGTTGTACCATTGGACAATTAGATGATAGCGCTATGTTTTATATGCGATCGCGCGGAATTCCCGAAAAAGAAGCTAAAGCCTTATTAATGTTTGCATTTAGTAATAACGTGTTAGATTCTGTAAAAATACCTGAGATTAAACGACGCATTACAAAATTAATCGCAAATAAATTAGGCGTTAGTATTGGCTTTGACCTTTAATTTAGCCTGTCTATATTTTTGATAAAAATAGGCTGGAATTAAACCAAAATTCAGGAGTAGAAGTCCAATAAAAACAATGATACCTCGATAAGGCCAAGATAAGAATTCGAACATAATTCCTATGCCTAGTACAAAAAAGGTTAGGAAGCCTAATACATAAAATGATTTCGTCATAACGTGTGATTTAAGAAAATTTGTGAATAGATTTTTTAAAGCGAACATAAAAATGAATAGGAATCATGATGAAGGCGAAAATAAGCACAGCCGAAATCATCATAACATTGGCATATGGCCAATGCATCATTTTAAATAGCAAACTTACCACTAAAAGAAGGCTTGCAATGCTTCCAACAGAAAACTTCAATCGGTTGAAGACCATGATGTTTTTTTCATATTTCTGATAGTTTGTTTCTAATTGTAAGCGTTGAAAATTGGCGTAACCACCAAATTTCTGCAACGCTTCTTGGTATAGAGATTCAAAATCACCACTAGTTTTACTTTCTATATATGAACACATATGATCAAGTAAATCTTCACGTAGCCCTTGCGATTTAACACCATACAATTTTAAACTGTTTTCTATAAATTCGATTTGTTGGTCAGATAATATCATGTGTTTTGAGTTTCAGAATTAAAAATAATACCTAGCGTGTCTATAAAATCATGTATCTCTCGTGTGACCTCAGAAACCATTTCTTTGCCTTCCTTAGTTACCTTATAGTATTTTCTAACGCGTTTGCCAATAAATACTTTTTCGGTCGTTAGTACACCTTTGGCCTCAAGTTTATGAAGTATGGGATATAAAGCGCCTTCCGAAATATCTATTTTTCCGGAAGTTATTTTTTTTGCTTGTTGTGTGATTTCGTAACCGTACATTTTTCCGTTGCTACTAATTAGTTTCAGAATAATAGGTTGTAATGTTCCTTTTGTGAGTTCTTTACTATACATATGACAAATATACATTTTATTTAAATGTATTTGAATAAAATATTAAAAATTTTATAAGTTTCTTTTTCTGAATATCATTTTAATCAAACATCTCGTAAATTTGCACTTATGATAAACGTCAATAAAATCAGAGAAGATTTTCCAATTTTGAATCGAATGATAAATGGAAAACCACTAATATATTTTGATAATGCAGCGACCTCTCAAACACCAAGACAAGTGATTGACGTAATTGTTGATTATTACACGAATTATAACGCTAATATTCATAGAGGTGTACATACACTGAGTCAAGAAGCAACAGACCTGTATGAGCAAGCTCGAGCAAAAATCCAGAAGCATTTTAATGCAAAACATAGCCATGAGATTATATTAACTTCTGGTACAACTCATGGCATTAACTTGGTTGCAAACGGATTCTCTAGCTTACTCAATTCAAATGATGAGGTCTTAGTCTCAGCCCTAGAACATCATAGTAATATTGTCCCATGGCAAATGCTGTGCGAACGTACAGGAGCAACTTTAAAAGTTATTCCTATGAATGAGAAGGGTGAACTTATTATGAGCGATTATAATGACTTACTCTCTAAAAACACAAAATTGGTCTTTGTCAATCATATTTCAAATGCTTTAGGAACCATAAACCCAATTGCTGAAATCATTTCGAAAGCTCATGCAGTTGGTGCAGCAGTTTTAGTAGATGGAGCTCAATCTTGCCCGCATGTACAACCAGATGTTCAGGCTTTAGATGTTGACTTTTATGTGGCTTCGGCTCACAAAATGTGTGGTCCTACTGGCGTTGGATTGCTCTACGGAAAAGAGGAGTGGCTAAACAAATTACCACCTTATCAAGGCGGAGGAGAGATGATAGACGAGGTTACTTTTGAGCAAACAACCTATGCTGGATTACCACATAAATTTGAAGCTGGAACACCAAACATTTGTGGGGGTATTGCTTTTGGCGCAGCTGTAGATTATATGAATGCCATTGGATTTGACGCTATTGCGACCTACGAGCATGAACTTTTAGAATATGCAACAAACGCATTATCAGAAATAGAGGGCTTAAGAATTTATGGGACAGCTAAAGAGAAAACATCGGTTATTTCTTTTAATATTGAAGGGATTCATCCATACGACATTGGAACTATACTCGATAAAATGGGTATAGCGGTTAGAACAGGACATCATTGTGCACAACCCATTATGGATTTTTTCAAAATCCCTGGAACTGTAAGAGCATCATTTGCATTTTATAATACAAAAGCAGAAATCGATGCGTTGGTTAATGGTGTTAATAAAGCAAAAATGATGTTAAGCTAATTCGTAACAATCACTTTATCTTTACCTTAAATCTTTTCAAGAAAGAATTACCTGACTTTAAATTACGGGTTTTCCGTAATTTTTTCAATTAAAAACAGTTTTTGTTAATATCTTAATATTTTCTTAAAGAATTATTCAATTTTATGTGTTAAAAATTATATATTCAGCAAAATTTTTAACCAAAAACACATAAAAAATGAAAAAAATGTTTCTGAGCCTCGCAGCTCTAGCCCTAATTTTTACTTCATGTGAAAATGACAAAAATGAAATTTCTGAAGAACAAAACAAAGTTGATATGAGCGACTTTTTTGTACACACAGAATCTGAGACTAATGGTGGAAAAGCAAGAAATGGTAAAACACAGTGTTATTCGATGACCAACTTAAACCGACTTTTAAGTGAGGACCCACAGCTTTACAAAAAAATGTACGACATCGAATACCAAACCAGAGCCAATATCTTATTAAGACCAGGGAATGGAAATGGAAATGGTAATAACGGCGGCGGCGGTGACGGCGGTGGCGATGGAGGTGGTGATGATAACTTAGGTGTTATCAATATCCCTGTTTATGTTCATGTTATTTATAGTAACTCACAACAAAATATTAGCGCAGGACAGATTCAATCTCAAATTGATGTTTTAAATGAAGATTTTAGAGCAACAAATGGTGATGCTAATCAAGTTCCAGGAGAATTTTCTGGATTGGTAGCGGATAGTGAAATTGAGTTTACACTAGCAGGAACGTTTAGACATGCAGATTCAAGAAGCTCTTGGGGAACTAATGATGCAATGAAAGCTGCGTATCCACCTGTAACACCTGAAACACATTTAAATATTTGGGTATGTAATATTGGGGGAGGAATCTTAGGATATGCACAATTCCCAGGAGGACCTACATCTACAGATGGTGTTGTAGTGTCTCCGCAATACTTTGGAAATACTGGATTTGTATCTGCACCTTTTGATGGAGGTAGAACAACAACTCACGAAGTAGGCCATTACCTAAATTTACGTCATATTTGGGGAGACGGAAGATGTAATAGAGATGATTTTGTCGCTGATACACCTAAGTCTGATGCACCAAACTATGGTTGTCCATCATATCCTACCGTAAACTGTAGATCTAACGATATGACAATGAACTATATGGATTATGTTGATGATGCATGTATGTATATGTTTTCTGAAGGACAAAAAACGCGTATGAGAACGCTTTTCGCATCTGGAGGACCTAGAGCAGCAATGGCAAACTAATTTTCAGTTTTTATAGAAATAAAAGGGTGTCTTTTTAGGCATCCTTTTTTTATTAATTGTATTTTAATTCTATCTCAGTACCATCAATGACGAGTGTTTTTATAAGCTCTTTTTTTGGAAGTGGCGGGATAAATTGAGCTATAATTTTTCGTTTTTTATTAGCTTTTAATTTTTGCTGAAACTTCTTTATTGAGGTGGTAAGTTTCATTGACATTACGACTAAATCTACTTCATGTAGATTTCCGTCTTTATCTTTAATAAATATCTTCTCGAAGTCTATAACCTGCGCTTCAGAGCTTTTGTTTTTAAATTCAAATACTATAGTAAAAAATCGTTGTCCCTTTTCTGCAACGAAAACCTCTTGATTTCTATCGGCAGTCCTACTTTTTTGTATGGCATAAATTCTAAATTCTACGTCGTCAGAATAAGAATACATTTGTTTTCGATCTAGTTTTTGTGCCGATGCAGTAAAAGAGATAAGAAGAAAAAGAGATATTAATGTTTTCATAGTTAATGTATAAGGTTAATGAATTGTATTAAAAGTATTGTTTTTTTTTAAATTAAATCCGAAAAGTTCTTTGAATCCTAAACTTTGGCTTCTTTTTTGTAATATTACTATAAACAACTAAAAACACAGCGTTATGAAACTAATTATATGCTTTGCATTTATGCTTATTTCAGCAAAAGAATGCGATAAAAATAAAACACAAATGTCAGATAATATGGCGCCTGAAACAACTTCAGAACTTGCAGAAATGAGAATGCAAGAGCAGGTTAAAGTGGCCTATCGTGCCTCTACAAGAGGTTTTTTTCAACTCATAGAAATTGAAGGAGATTCTATTATGATCACCTATGATTATAATTTAAAGGATGTTAACAAATATGCGCTTCCACAAGAAGAAAAAGAGGCTGTCTCAAAACTAATAAGCGAGTTAGACGTATCTAAACTTGCAGATATAGAAGCCCCATCCAAAACCCATCAGTATGATGCGGCTCCAGCTGCTTTTTTAAAGGTGACCAAAGGCGATGAAGTCTATATGACTCAAAGTTTTGATCATGGTAAACCACCTAAAGCACTCGATGGTCTTATTGAGAAAATATTAGCACTTAAAACAATGTTTGAGAAACAATAAGATGACGTATCTTTGTGTCATTAAAATGAATATCAAAACGAAAAAAGATGCTGATGACAATTGCTGAGATACAAGAAGATATTATCGATGAATTTTCAATGTTTGAAGATTGGGAGGAGCGTTATCAATATATGATAGATCTTGGAAAAACACTTCCTCTAATAGATGAGCAATATAAAACAGACCAACACATTATTAAAGGCTGTCAAAGTAAGGTTTGGGTTCATGCTGAAATGGATACAGATAAGGTGAAATTTACAGCAGATAGTGACGCTATTATTACAAAAGGCATTATAGCTATTTTAATCCGAGTGTTTTCAAATCAACATCCAAAAGATATCATTGAAAGTAATACCGATTTTATCGACAAAATTGGTCTTAAAGAACATTTGTCGCCAACACGTGCAAACGGATTGGTAAGTATGATTAAACAAATTAAAATGTATGCAATTGCATATCAAACCCAGTTAAATTAGTTGGATATGAGCGAGACAACAATAGATACAAACGTATTAGGTGAAAAAATAGTTAGAGTTTTAAAAACCATTTTCGATCCAGAAATACCTGTCGATATTTACGAACTAGGACTTATTTATGACGTATTTGTAAATGAAGATTACGACGTTAAGATTTTAATGACACTAACAACACCAAACTGCCCTGTTGCCGAAACACTGCCACTAGAAGTTGAGGAAAAAGTGAAATCACTAAATGATGTAAAAACAGCCGAAGTAGAAATTACTTTTGATCCACCTTGGAGTCAAGATTTAATGAGTGAAGAAGCTAAGTTAGAATTAGGGATGTTATAATATGGCCGAAGAAATCATAAATAGAGTAGCACAGAGTAAATTACAGGTGATAGATTTAGAAGACTATTATCCTGAAGGTGTGCGTTTCGTTTTTGATATTAAAGATTGGCTACACGAAGGTTTTGTATTAAGAGAACGAGAATTTAGGCAATTTGTAAAAGATTACAATTGGTCTCAACATCAAGACCAGTTTGTGGCATTAAACTGTTCTACAGATGCCATAATACCAGCATGGTCCTATATGTTGTTGACTCTAGAATTACAACCTTATGCTAAAAAAGTGTGTGTAGGTGATTTGCAAACATTGGAAACCTCACTTTACCAAGATGTTATAGGAGCATTGGACGTTGAAATATATCGAGATAAACCTTTAATTATTAAAGGTTGTTCAAACAAACCAGTGCCTACAAATGCTTACCTCATGTTGTCTAGCAAATTAAAGCCCGTTGCTAAATCTATTATGTACGGCGAAGCCTGTTCTTCAGTGCCACTTTTCAAAAGAAAATAAATGCAACTTTTCCTGTGACTTTATTAAAACAATAGAGTCCTATACTAGGATTGCTTATGTGCGAATTTTCATTTTCCGCTAATTTATTGGTGTTCAAATACCTAATGATTTATATTTGTACTTTAATCAATCAGTTAAAAACTATTAAAACTAAAACTATGACTAAAAAATTACTTTTTACGACAGTATTGATGTTATCAATATCTTTTGGTTTCTCTCAAACAAAGGAGGAATTAGAAGCACAAAAAGCAGAAAAACAAGCAGAGGCAGATGCTGCTCAAGCTGAAGCAAATGCGCTACAAGCACAAATAGATGCGCTTCCTGGTTGGAGAGTTGGTGCTTTTGGTGTAATTGGAGGGAGCTTATCTAATTTTAATAATTGGTATGCGCAAGGTGCTCCTAATAATTCATCGGGAACTATTGGGTTTACAGTTAATGGTTATGCCAATTTAATTCAGGATAAATTTTTCTGGAGAAATGCGTTAAACACCAATTTAAACTGGACAAAACTTGATAACAAAGACGACCCAACAGATAGCGACGATTTTGAGCCAACAACAGATGTATTTAATATTTCTTCTTTATATGGAAGAAAATTGAGCGAAAAGTTTGCGATCTCTGGATTAATGGAGTATAGAACTACAATTTTAAATAACTTCAACGATCCTGGATATTTAGATGTAGGTGTTGGTGCAACTTGGACACCAATCGAAAACTTAATTGTTGTAATTCATCCATTAAACTACAACTTTGTTTTTGCTGAAAATGATGCCGTTTTTGAATCATCATTAGGTGCAAAAATAGTTGCAGATTACACACGCCAAATTGGAGCGATAGCGTTTAAATCTAACTTATCAATGTTTCAAAGTTATAAAAGTGGAGACTTGTCAAACTGGACATGGACTAACTCATTTAGTTACACACTATGGAAAAGCATTGGTGTAGGTTTTGATTTTGGTCTTAGAAACAATAAACAAGAAGCCTTAAACTTTGCTTTAAGTCAGTATGACCCAATGGGAACAGCTGCTCAACCAACATTTGACAATGTTGATAACGACTTACAGAGTTATTATACTTTAGGATTAACGTACCAATTCTAAAGATTTAAAATGACTATAATAAAAAAAGCATCCTGAGAATTTCAGGATGCTTTTTTTATTATGTATATACTCTGCTATTATGTTTCCTCGGTATAATCTGGATATAAGAAGTGATTATAAGGAAATCGCGTAATATGAATATCTCTAACCTCGTCATAAACACGTTTTTTAAATGCATCTAAGTTCTTTTTGTTTAATGCCGAAATAAATAAAGCATTGTTCCCTACTCGATTCATCCAAGTGTTTTTCCATTCTTCTAATGAATAATGAGATGAAGTTCTTTCGGTAATTAAATCGTCATCATCAAAAGGAACAGCTTCATAAGCATCAATTTTATTAAATACCATAATAGTGGGCTTATTTGAACTGTCGATTTCACCAAGAATCTTATTTACAGATTCTATGTGTTCTTCGAAATTTTGATGAGAGATGTCAACAACGTGAAGTAGTAAATCAGCCTCTCGTACTTCATCAAGTGTACTTTTAAAAGATTCAACTAATTGCGTTGGAAGTTTTCTAATAAATCCTACAGTATCAGTTAATAAAAAAGGTAGGTTTTGTATAACCACTTTTCTAACGGTTGTATCTAGGGTTGCGAATAACTTGTTTTCAGCAAAGACGTCACTTTTACTAACAACATTCATAAGCGTCGATTTCCCTACATTGGTATATCCAACTAAAGCCACTCGAACCATTTTACCTCGGTTACCTCGTTGAACAACCATTTGCTTGTCAATCGTTTTAATTTTTGCCTTTAATAAGGCAATCTTATCACGTACAATACGTCTGTCTGTTTCAATTTCGGTTTCACCAGGACCACGCATTCCAATACCACCTTTCTGACGCTCAAGGTGTGTCCACATTCCTTTTAATCGCGGAAGTAAATATTCGCATTGCGCCAATTCTACCTGTGTTCGCGCATAACTCGTTTGAGCACGTTGAGCAAAAATGTCGAGAATGAGATTCGTTCTGTCTAATACTTTGCAGCCTAAAATTTTACTAATATTACGTTCTTGTGCCGCAGATAACTCATCATCAAAAATAGCGGTGCCAACCTCATTGTCTTCTATATACTGTTGTACTTCATTCATTTTTCCAGACCCAATAAATGTTTTCGGGTTAGGCATGTCCATCTTCTGTGTAAAGCGTTTTAAAACATCACCTCCAGCTGTATAAGTCAAGAACTCTAACTCATCTAAGTACTCTTTAGATTGAGCTTCGTTTTGATCTCGTGTTACTACGCCAATAAGGACGGTCTTTTCTAGAGCTATATCTTTTTTTTCAATCATAAATTCAAATAAAAGGCAAAGTTACATAATTGAATGTTCGTCTATTGCATTTTAAAACTTAAATTTGTGAAGTGAATTCCGAAGAAAACAAAACTAAAACATATACGGTAGCTTTTTATAATCTCGAAAACCTCTTCGATATTTATAATGATCATTCCAAGCATGACGACGATTTTTTGCCCAAAGCAGATAAGCGATGGACTAAAAAGCGTTATGATCGAAAACTTTTTAAGCTAAGCCAGGTTATTTCAAAAATTGGTTTTGAGAATACACAACAGCCTCCTTCTATTGTAGGCTTAGCTGAGGTCGAAAATAAAAACGTACTTAGAGATTTAATAGATAGTAAAGACTTAGAGTCATATGATTATGGTATAGTTCACTATAATTCTCAGGACGAACGTGGTATTGATGTCGCCTTGATCTATGATAAAACGGTATTCACAGTTGTCAATTCCAAAACCTTTTCTATTTACATTGAAGATGAATTTGGAGAGCAAGATTATACAAGAGACATATTATTAGTGTCTGGTGTTCTTCATTCTGAAAAAGTACATTGCATTGTAAACCATTGGCCTTCTAGGCGAGAAGGAGAAAAGGAATCTATGCATAAACGATTGAAGGCAGCTCAAAAGGTTGTTGAAGTTATTGACACTATAAAAGAGGAAGATCCCAATGCTAAATTATTAGTGATGGGAGATTTCAATGATAATCCGAGTAACGAAAGTATAAAGTTTCTTTCTGAAAAAGGAGCCTTATACAACCCTATGGAAACCATGTTGTCCTATAGTCGAGGGAGTCTAAATCATAAATTCAAATGGAATCTCTTTGACCAAATTTTGTTTTCTACCAACTTTTTTGAAATCCAAAAAGATAAGTTGAGATTTGATGAGGCCAATATCTTTGATGAAAAATTTCTAACCGAATATAAAGGTAAATTTAAAGGGCAACCATTTAGAACATATGTAGGTAAAAAATATAAGGGTGGATACAGTGATCACTTTCCAGTTTATATACAATTAAATGTCTCCGAAAAATAAGTTCTTAACGTCTTTTCCTTTTTGTCGATGATAAATGCCTTTTATCTATTATAACAATGTTAACAGTTCGTTAATTGCCATTTTTTTTATCTTCGGATACTTATATGAGTCTTGTTGAGAGACTTATATTGTCTAAATGAATCTGTTCTCCCCTTTGAACGGTAATTTAAGACATTAACTATCAATAAAATAAAATAATTTAATAGCTATAAATTGATATGAAAAAAGTTTTACTCTCGTTAACATTTTTATTTGCTTTTTCGTTATGGAGTGCCAGCGCACAGATAACGTCATATCCTTACGCCGAAGATTTTGAATCTGGCGATGGAGGTTGGGTAGCAGATAATACTACTGCAGGGACATGGGCATTAGGAACTCCAGCCGCAGCAGTGATTAATACAGCCGATTCAGGAACCAATGCCTGGGTTACCAATCTAACAGGAGAATACAACGTTGATGAAGATTCATTTGTTGTAAGTCCTGTTTTTGATTTATCATCATTAAATGCACCTTCTATTGAGTTTAGCATTTGGTGGAATTCAGAATTTAGTTGGGACGGTCTGGTTTTACAATCATCTATAGATGATGGAAATTCTTGGCAAAATGTAGGAGCTCAAGGAGATCCAAATAATTGGTATAATGATGGAACTATCGGTGGAAACCCTGGTGGGCAGCAAGTAGGATGGACAGGAAGAGGAGCAACAGGCTCTGGAAACTGGGTCGTTGCTAGGCATGCCTTAACAGGACTAGAAGGAGAAGCCAATGTGATTCTAAGATTTGCTTTTGGATCTGATGGATCTGTTCAAGATGAAGGTGTCGCTTTTGATACGGTTTCTATTTTTGACGTTAGTTGCCCTGAACCAGCAGGAATTACAGTAAGTAATATTACAGCAACTTCAGCAGATATTAACTGGACAGCAGGTGGTTCTGAGACGAACTGGGAAGTCGCTGTTCAGCCTATAGGAACTGGAATTCCTTCAGGACCTGGAGCAATGACAACAAATAATCCTTATGTTGCGCCAGGCTTAACTGCCGTAACAGATTATGAAGTATATGTAAGAGCAGATTGCGCAACAGACGGTTTTAGTAACTGGGTAGGTCCAGTTAACTTTTTATCTGGTTGTGCTGTATTCGTTCCAGATTATTTAGAAGGTTTTGCTACAATTACCCCGAATTGTTGGGATGAAGCAGCAGACGGCGATGCTACTACAGGGCCAACCGGCTTAGGTGGTGGAGACTGGGGAGCAGACGGATTTTTAAATAATGGTTTTGATGGTGCTTATAAGATTAATTTATGGCAGGCTGCCAAAAGTGATTGGATATTATCACCACAGTTTGATTTAACTGGTGGACCATTTCAAGTAGATTTTGATTTCGGAATCATGCAATTTGCTAGTAGCACAACTGCAGGAACATTAGGATCTGATGATACCGTACAATTATTAATAAGTACAGATAACGGCGGAAGTTGGACAAGTTTAATAACTTTTGATAATACTACAGTTGTTCCTGTTACAGGAACTCAAGTGGTCTATGATCTAACAGCTTATGCTGGGCAAATAGTTCAGTTTGGAATCCTTGGATCGGAGGGAACAGTTGACGATGCTGAAGATAATGATGTGTTTGTGGATAACTTTAGAGTTAGAGCAATTCCTTCTTGTCAAGAACTCACAGGTGTAGTTGTAGATAATGTTACAGATACATCGGCCGACGTAAGTTGGACAGCAGGAGGTTCTGAAACATCATGGGAAGTTGTAATTCAACCACAAGGAACAGGAGTTCCTTCTGGAGCAGGAACTGCAACAACAAATAATCCTTATACAGCAACACCATTAAACCCAAGTACAGCATATGAGGTTTGGGTTAGAAGCGATTGTGGTGTTGATGGGTTGAGTAGTTGGGTTGGTCCAATCGACTTTACAACATTAAATACTCCTCCTCCTCCTCCAGTAGGCGTAACTTGTGCATCAGGTTCGTCTTCATTTATTTTTACTGAAAATTTTGACCAAGATCCTCCGGCAGGTTGGACTGGTACTGGTTTTGACGGTTCAAATGGAAATTGGGATATTACTGCTGCTGGTGCGAATTCGTTCGGAACGGGTCCAGCAAATGCTTTTGATGGTGGTACAGGAAATCACTTAGAATATGAAGCAACAGGAGACGCAACTGATATTGCATCGGCTATAAGTCCAGGTATTGATTTAACAACTGCTGTTGATGGAGCCGAATTATCATTCTTTTTCCATGCTTTTGGTGACGATATGGGTACTCTAAATGTTGGAATTGGTAATGACGCTGCCGGGCCTTTTACTAATGTATTTACATGGGTTGGTGATTTACAAATAACTGATGATGAAGCTTGGGTTCCTGTGGGGATTAACTTAGATGCCTACTTAGGACAAGTTATTTACTTAGAATTTAGTTACGGTGGAGCCGGAACTGGATTTGAGGGCGATATGTCTATAGATTTTATTAGAGTAGAATCTTGTGGAAACTTCTGTATCCCTCCAAGTGGAATAACTGTAGCTAATATTACAGGTACAACCGCTGATATAAGCTGGACACCTAATAATGGAGAAACATCATGGGAATATGTTGTTGTTCCATCTGGTACTGGAGAACCAACTGGTCCCGGAACTACTGTTGGAACACCTTCGGCTAATATAACTGGTTTAAATTTTGAAACAGAATACGAAGTTTGGGTAAGAGCCGATTGTGGTAGTGAATTTAGTATATGGTCTGGACCAGTAACATTTACAACAACAATTCAAACAAACTTTGATGTAGATTGTGCCGTAGGACCTGTTAACAGTTTCTTATGTTACGGAAATAATGATTCAGAAATATTTACTTATACAAGCTCTGATGGTTCTCCGCTTAATTTAACAATTAATGTTGGAGAAATTGAAGGCGCACCATTTGATTTCTTATTGGTTACAGATGGAAATGGTACTGTACTATATAATGACGAAGGAAATGACGGTGTTTTAGACGGATTATCTTTTCAGTCAATTACAGACACTATTACAATTCAAATTTTATCTGATGGATCAGTAAGTTGCCAATCTGGTAGTGGATGTTGTTTAGATGGCATCGACTTCACAGTGGCTTGTGCTACTTGTATAAATCCAGTTGCAACATATCAAGTGGTTGACGATTGTGATAATGGAGATCAATTTTTGATTGATGTTAATATAACAAGTTTAGGTGATGCTACATCACTTACGATTTCTAATAATATTGATGCCACAACAGTTCCTGTAACTGCAGTTGGTACATATCAAATTGGACCATTCCCATTTTTAGTGGATGTTGTCGTATCGGTTAGTAATGATCAAGACGTTAATTGTGTTATTAATAGTAGCCCAATTCAACTATTAGCTTGTCCACCAGAAAATGATAACCCTTGTAACGCTACTGTAGCTGTTGTAAATAATGATGAATCTTGTGACTTAGTTACACCTGGAACATTAGTTGAAGCGACAGAATCTGGTGTGCCAAGTGGATCATGTGCTGGAAATCCTGATGATGATGTGTGGTTCGAATTTGTGGCATTAAATGAAGTACAATTAATATCTCTAGTTAACATTGCTGGTGGCGGATTCAATACAGACCATGCCCTTTATGAAGGAACTTGCGATGGTCTAGTAGAAATAGAATGTACAGACGGAACAGCTAGTGTAACACCGCAATTAGTGGTTGGAAATACATATTATATAAGAGTGTTCTCTGGAGGAAATGATTCTGAAACAACGACGTTTGATTTATGTATCAAAGAGGCACCAACAAACATTATATGTGAAAATGCAGAAAACTTCTGTGCTGAGCCAGGTGGAGCTTTAACTACATCTAATATTATTGGTATTCCTGATCCTACAGATATTGCTTGTTTATTCTCTGCACCGAATCCAACTTGGAATATCATTCAAATTGGAGATCCTGGTTTAATCGAAATAGAAATTTCTCAAGTTGATGATAATGGAAATGGATTAGATGTTGATTTCGTGCTTTGGGGACCTTTCGATTCAGTAGAAAATGCTTGTGGTAACTTAGACTTAGGATGTCCTAATCCTGGTGGAGATTGCCCTAATAATACGGCAGATCCAAACTTCTATCCTTTCGGAAACATTGTAGATTGTAGTTATTCGTTTATTTCAACAGAAAACTTGACTATAGACAATGCACAAACAGGAGAGATCTATTTATTATTAGTTACCAATTTCTCCGATGATCCTGGAACAATCTCAATTAGCCAAACAAATACTGGTGGAGATGGTGATGGTGATATCACTGCAGAAATTGAAGTAGATTTAGGTGCAGATCAAAACTTCTGTGGTTTCCCAGATTTCGTCTTAAACGCAGATTCACCATTCGCAGATACTTATGAGTGGTATGAAGATGGATTTATTATAAATGGAGAAACAGGACCAACATTAACAGTTTCAACATCTAGTACATATACTGTAATTGCTTATGACGAACAATGTGATGCTCAGGCTCAAGATTCGGTAACTGTTGTATTTGGTTTAGAACCGGTTGCAAATGCAGTTGCAGACATTGTAACTTGTGATGATATTTCAGCAGATGAAATTGAAGACTTCGATTTAGATATTCAAACTGCTGGAGTGTTAGGAACACAATCTGCTACAGATTTCAATGTTTCATATCACTTAACATTGGCAGATGCCCAAGCAGATGTAAATCCGTTACCTTTAAATTATACTAACACCTCTAACCCACAAACTATCTTTGTGAGAATAGAGGATGCCAATGCAGAATTCTGCTTTGCTACAACAACGTTCGATTTAATTATATCTGGACCAACTCCAGATGCTACTAGTGTGCCGATTGAAGCGTGTGATGATGATACAGATGGTGTAACATTATTTGACTTAGCAGGACATGATGCAAATATTTTAAATGGACAAAGTGCAACAGACTTTACTGTGACCTATTACGAAACTGAAGCAGATGCCGAAGCAGGAACAAATGCTATTGACACTTCTGTTTTATACAGTAGTGCATCACAAACGATTTATGCAAGAGTTGAAAGTAACGTTGCTTTTGATTGTTACTCTACAACACCTTTTGATTTAATAGTTAAACCGTTGCCAAGTACAACATTTGCAACAGATTTTGATTATGAAGTATGTCCTAATGCAACAGTACCTATTTTAATTACGGCGACGGCAAATAACTATACCGAATCTGAAGTGTCGATTGTATGGTATCAGGATGGTGGTGTTATTGCAGGAGAGAACGGATTAACCTTACCAGTATTAGAGGCCGGACTTTATGAGATTGAAGTGACCTTTAACGATGCAACACAATGTTCTAGTATTACAGCTCAGAACATAATTGAATTAGAAAGTTGTGTTATCCCTCAAGGTATTTCTCCAAATGGAGATGGTATGAATGATACTTTTGATTTAAGTAGCTATGATGTAAGTAAACTTGAAATATTTAATCGTAATGGAACTTTAGTATATTCTAAAAACAACTATACAAACGAATGGTATGGACAAACCAATGATGGTGATGAACTGCCTGTAGGTACCTATTTCTACACGATGGAATATGAAAATGGTAAGCAAAGAAGTGCCTGGGTTTACATACAACGACTTAACTAGTAACCAATTAAAATCTTAAATAGAATTCTAAGAATTCAACCAAACTAAAACAAACAACTAACAAATGAAAAAATTTTATATCATTATTGTATTGCTTATCGCAACACAAGTGTATGGACAGCAAGATCCACAATATACACAGTACATGTATAATATGAATGTAATCAATCCTGCATATGCAGGTTCTAAAGAGAATTTATCTTTTGGATTACTTTACCGTACGCAATGGACTGGAATTGATGGAGCTCCAAAAACAGGAACATTTTTCGGACACCTTCCAGTAGGCGAGAAAGTAGGGATAGGTTTATCTATTATCGCTGATGAAGTTGGGCCAATTAAAGAAACGAATGCGTATGCTGATTTCTCATACACATTGCAACTAGGTGGAGCACACAGATTAGCTTTTGGTGTTAAAGCAGGAGCTACGTTTCACGATATTGGATTGGCAGGAATTGATTTAATAGATCCAAACGATCCGTTCTTTCAAAATATAAATACAACCACTCCTAATATTGGAGCTGGAGCCTTTTACTATACAGATAATTATTATCTGGCACTCTCTGTTCCGAATATCCTAAACTCTGTTCATTTAGATGCAAATGGAAATAAATTAGGTTCAGAAGAAGCACATTACTTTCTTACTGGTGGATATGTTTTTCAATTATCTCCAAACGCTAAGTTAAAACCTTCGTTTTTAGTGAAATCTGCCTTTAGTGCACCAACATCATTTGATGTTAACCTAAACGCATTATTTTATGAGAAGTTTGAAATAGGTGCTTCGTATAGATTGGATGATTCTTTTTCTGGATTAGTCAATTTTGCTATTACACCATCGTTAAGAATTGGATATGCATATGATAATGTAACTTCTGATATTAGAAGGTATGCTCCGGCATCTCACGAATTTATGTTATTATTCGATTTAAACTTTCCGAAGAAAGTTTCACGTTCACCAAGATATTTCTAATCAGTTAAGCTAAAACAATCATGAAAAAATTATTGACACTTTTTACAATAGCAGCATTAAGTAGTTTCAGCTTAATTGCTCAGAATAAAGACACTAAAAAAGCAGATAAACATTTTAATAAATTTGAATTTGTTGAAGCTGCTGAAGATTACGCTAAATTAGTTGAAGATGGTAAAGGAAGTCCTTACGTTTATAGTCAACTAGCAGAATCATATTATAACGTATTTAACACTCAAGAAGCAGAACGTTGGTATGCAAAAGCTCTTGAAAGTGCTGATAACCCTGAGATGATTTTCAAATACTCTCAAATGTTAAAAGCCAATGGGAAATACGAAGAATCAAATGCTCAAATGAGAAAATTTGCAGGAATGCGTCCTAGTGATGATCGAGCAATAGCATTTAATAAGAACCCTGATTACTTACCTAAAATTTTAGAAAAAGGTAAAAAATTCAACATTCAAAACTTAGGGTTTAATACAAAATATTCAGATTTTGGAGGAACACTTCAAGATGGTAAACTTTACATTACTTCAGCAAGAAATACGTCTCGTAAAACTTATGGATGGAACGAAGAACCATTTTTGGATATTTATGAGTTGACTAAAAATGATGATGGAACTTACCAAGCAGGTGCTCTAGTTGAGGACAAAGTAAATACGAAACATCACGAAGGTTTAGTCTCGTTCTCTCCAGATGGAAATACGATGTATTTTTCGAGAGAAAGTTTCTTTGAGAAAGAATACGAAAAAGATTCTATTACAAAATACAGATACAGTTTATTACACCTTTTCAAGGCAACGAAGTCTGGAGGAAAATGGGGGAATGTTGAAGGCTTTCCAATGAATAGCGAGAACTACTCTGTTAAGAATCCTTCTGTTAGTGCTGATGGAAAAACACTTTATTTTGCTTCTGATATGCCAGGAGGATATGGTTTGTTTGATATTTACAAGGCGTCTATAAATGATGATGGATCTTTAGGAGAGCCTGAAAATATGGGCCAAAAAGTAAATACTCAAGGACAGGAAATGTTCCCATATATTAGCAGTAACAATACATTATACTTCTCATCTAATGGTCATTTAGGACTTGGAAATTTAGATGTTTTCTATACGAAGGAAGTTGATGGGAAATTGGCTCCAATACGTAATATAGGAATCCCTATTAATAGTAATGCAGATGATTTTGCCTTTAGCTTAGATGAAGAGACAGAAGAAGGATTTGTTTCTTCCAACAGAGATGGTGGTTTAGGAGGTGATGACATTTACGCGATAAAGAAACTTCAACCATTATGTGATGTTTTAATTACAGGTATTGTTACAGACTCTAAAACTGGAAACCCTATTAATGCAGCATCTGTCACAATGTATGATGATCAAGGAAATAGTGTATTATCTAAGGTGACCAATTCAGATGGTACAGTAGAGTTTATCGTTGAATGCGGACAAGGATCAGAGTTGGAAGTGACTATGGATGGATACGAAAGCAGAAAAGTTACAGTTAGCGCTACAGACGAAGAAGAAGTTGAAGTAGCGATTGCACTCGATCCTATTGAGGTTATAGTAGGCCCTGAAGTTGTTAACCTTGATCCAATTTATTTCGAATTTGATAAATCAAATATTACTGCTCAAGCGGCCTTTGAACTTGATAAGTTAGTTCAGATCATGAATAAATATCCAGATATGGTTATTAATGCAACGTCACATACAGACAGCAGAGGTTCTGCCCCTTATAATGAAAGGTTATCAGATAGAAGAGCAAAAACTACAGTTCAGTATGTTATTTCTAAAGGAATTGACAAAGCCAGAATATCTGGTATGGGTAAAGGAGAAAGTGAGCCTAAGGTAAATTGTGGCTCGAATTGTACAGATGAAGAACATCAACTGAATAGAAGATCCGAATTTATTATAGTAAGTGGAGGTCCACAAGCGCAATAATATAAAACAAATATAAAAATGACTAACTAACCAATATAAAGCCCTGAATTAATCAAACAGGGCTTTTATTGTTTATATCTAAAATTGCTACATGAACTACATGTAAAAGAAAAAGTTTAAAAAAACAACCGACACACATGAAAAAAATAATCTTTCTCTTTGCGCTCATATTTGCCTGTTCTTGGGCTGAAGCGCAAACGTATTTACAAGAAAATTTTGATACGGAAATTCCTGCAACATGGACTGTTACCGACGAAGGAGGTGCAACAGGTGATTCTTGGATTTCTGGTCAGCAAGGAGGCGGAAATAGCCTAAATGGGACTAACTGTGCTATAGTAGATAGTGACTCTAATGGAAATGGAACAGAATTAGTAGAAACATTAACCTCGCCAGTATTTGATACAACTGGTGCAACAGCTTTGTTTTTAGATTTTGATCAATTCTATAACAATATAGGTGATGATACCGCTGTTGTTGAAGTTTTTGACGGAACCAATTGGGTTGAAGTACTTAATCAAACGGCAGATGCCGGAGGGTTTGATGCTCCTGATGAACAACATATTGATATTACTGCGTATTCTAACGCTGCAATGCAAGTCCGATTTATTTATAATGACGGTAATGTATGGGCTTGGTACTGGTTAGTAGATAACGTTCAAGTTTACAACTCTACTTGTAACTTCCCTTCGGGAATTACAGTTACAAATATTACTTCTACATCTGCCGACATAAGCTGGACAGCAGGAGGAACAGAAACAGAGTGGGAAGTTGTAGTTCAACCGTTAGGTACAGGAGAACCAACGGGTTCAGGAACGGCTACAACAGATAATCCTTTTACGGCAACAGGCTTATCAGCAATTACAGAATATGAGGTTTTTGTAAGAGCCAATTGTGGCGCTGATGGTTTTAGTATTTGGTCTAGTGTTGGAAATTTTGAATCTGCTTGCGATGTATTCGTACCAGAATACCTAGAAGATTTTACAACAATTATACCTAATTGTTGGGATGAAGCAGCTGATGGAGATGCAACAACAGGACCTATGAACCTTGGAGGAGGTGATTGGGGACCAGATGGATTTCTAAATAACGGATTTGATGGAGCTTATAAGATTAATTTATGGCAAGCAGCTAAGAGTGATTGGATAATATCACCTCAGTTTGACTTAACTGGAGGACCATTTCAAGTAGACTTTGATTTTGGAATTATGCAATTTGCTAGTAGCACTACTGCCGGAACTTTAGGGTCTGATGATACCGTTCAATTATTTATTAGTACAGATAATGGAACAAGTTGGACCAACTTAATAACATTTGATAATACTACTGTAGTTCCTGTTACTGGAACACAAGTGGTTTCCGATTTAACAGCTTATTCAGGACAAACTGTGCAATTTGCAATATTAGGGTCTGAAGGAACTGTTGATGATACCGAAGACAATGATGTTTTTATAGACAACTTTAGAGTTCGATTAATACCATCTTGTCAAGAACCAAGTGGTTTAACCGTAGCTAATGTTGGAGGAACTACAGCCGATATAAGCTGGACAGCTGGTGGCGCTGAAACAAGTTGGGAGTACGTAGTACAACCTCTTGGAACAGGTATGCCGTCAGGACCAGGAACAACGGTTGCAATGACATCAGTTAATGAAACAGGATTAACATTCCAAACAGACTACGAAGTTTGGGTTAGAGGTAATTGTGATGCAGATGGCTTTAGTAGTTGGATTGGTCCAGTTACATTTACAACAACGGTACAATCAGATTATACTATAGATTGTACGCAACCACCAACACAAATTAATTATTGTTATGATAATAATGACACAACTAACTGGACATTCACGTCCACAGATGGAAGCCCAATTAGATTAACGTTTAATGCAGGTGGAATTGAAAGTTGTTGTGACGATATATTAGTATATGATGGAGCAGATAATACAGCACCATTAATTTACCAAGGAAATAATGGCGGAGATCTTTCAGGATTACAATTTGATTCGACAGGAGATACAATGTTTATGGAAATTGATGCTGATGGATCTGTAAGTTGTGCTTCAGGAAGTTTCTGTTGTACAACTCAATGGGATTTTACTGTGGCTTGTGCAACTTGTGTGCAGCCTGAAGCAACTTATAGCGTGGTATCTAACTGTACAGTTGGACCAGAATTCTTTGTCGATGTAGACTTAACTAGTTTAGGTTCGGCGACATCAATTACACTTAGTGACGATCAAGGAAGTGCTGACCAAACAGTTAGTGCTACTGGTATTGTAACATTTGGACCTTATGATAATAATACTCCAGTTGTTATTTCTGTGGCTAATGATGACGATCCTAACTGTATGCTTACGAGTGAATCGCTAACACAAGAGTTTTGTATTGATAATATTGTTGATTGTTCAGCAGGACCTTTAAATGCTTTCTATTGTTATGAAAATAATGATGCAAACCAATTCTCTTATACAAGTTCAGATGGTTCGCCAGTAAGAATTACAATCAACTCTGGTGAAATTGAAGGAGATCCTTTTGATTTCTTAGTTGTTTTAGATACTGATGGTGTAACAGAATTGTATAATGGAGAAGGTAATGATGGTGTTCTTGACGGATTGGTATTCCAATCTACAGGAGATACGATTTTCTTCCAAATTACTTCAGACGGTTCTGTAAGTTGTTCATCTGGAAGTTTCTGTTGTTCTGATGGGATAGATTATACAGTGACATGTGCAACTTGTGTAAATCCTACAGCAACTTATCAAGTTATTGACGATTGTGATAACGGAGATCAATTCTTAATTGACGTTAATGTAGCATCTTTAGGTGATGCAACGTCATTGACAATCTCTAATAATATTGATGCTAATACAGTGGCTGCAACAGCAGCTGGTGTTTACCAGGTTGGACCATTTCCATTTGGTGTAGATGTTGTTGTTACAATTAACAATGACCAAGATGCTAACTGTGTTATCAATAGTGATGCAATTCAATTATTAGCATGTCCTCCAGACAACGACAATCCTTGCGATGCTACAGTTGCAGGAGTTAATGCTGACGATAGTTGTGATATTATTACTCCAGGAACCTTATTAGAAGCAACGCCATCGGGTATTGCAGACGGAAGTTGTGCTGGAGATCCAGATGATGACGTTTGGTTTGAATTTACAGCAGTAGATGAATTTCAAATTATTCAATTTTTAAATATTACTGGAGGAGGTTTCTTCCAAGATTTAGATCATGCAGTTTATGAAGGTACTTGTGATGCACCTGTAGAATTATACTGTTCTCCTGATACTGCAAGTTTAACACCAGCATTAACGATAGGTAATACGTATTATATTAGAGTGTTCTCGGCAGGAGATGATGGTGTTGATTATACATTTGATTTATGTATAAGACCAGGTACTGGAAATGTATCGGTTGATCAAGATACATATACTGTAGAAGAACTGGTTGTAGACATATTAATTGATAGCCCTTGTGCTCAAATTACAAATATTACATTCTCGACAGGTACAGATTTCGGCGATGTTAATGGTATTGGATACTTCACATCAGATGAGGGTAGTTTCCCTTTTGAAGATGGTATTATATTAACTTCTGGAGATGCTAGTAGAGCTGGTGGACCAAACTTTAATGCCATGAGTGATGGTGGTTTTGGATGGCCTGGAGACCCTGAGCTGGATGCAGAAGTAGGAATAAATTCTAATAATGCGTCTATTATTGAATTTGATTTCGTGCCATTATCTGACGAAATCAGCTTTGATTTCTTAATGGCTTCCGAAGAATACAACGGAAGTACAGGTGGTACATTTGAATGTACGTTCTCAGATGCATTCGCATTCTTGTTAACAGACGAAGACGGTAATACAACTAACTTAGCAGTATTGCCTGGTACAAACACACCAATTTTGGTCACTAATATTCACCCTGAAAACCCAGGATGTCCTGCAATAAATGAAGAATATTTTGGCGGTTATGTTCCTCAGAACCTTCCTCCAATTTCATTTGACGGTAGAACCGAAGTATTTACGGCATTCTCTGAAGTAAATATTGGAGAGAACTATCACATTAAACTTGTTATTGCTGATGCAACAGATGCTGCTTTAGATTCTGGAGTATTCTTGAAAGCTGGAAGTTTTGATATTGGTGAAGTAGAACTAGGTGAGGACATTACGATTGCTTCTGGAACAGCAGCTTGTGTGGGAGAACAGATCGTTTTAGAAACGCAAGCGTTATCTGTAGACCATGTATGGTTTAAGGATGGGTTTGTTATTGAAAATGAAACGTCTAACACCTTAGTTGTTACTGAAGATGGTACGTATACAACTCAAATTATTTTCTCTCCATCATGTATTATATCTGATGAGATTTTAGTTGAGTTCTTACCTCTACCAATTGCAAATATGCCACCAGATTTAGTTGGATGTTCAATTGGAAATGATACGGCAGTATTTAATTTATCGGATAATGATTTAGCCATTTTAGGCGATACGCAAAGTCCTGATGATTTTACAGTAACGATTCATTTAACAGAGCAAGACGCCATTGATGGTGTTAATCCGTTAGTGAGTCCTTATACGAGTTTATCTAACCCTCAAACGGTTTATGCTCAAGTAACCAATAATGCCACAGGTTGTACAAACACAACAAGTTTTGATTTAGTCTTAGGTACAGAACCTGAAACTACATTTACACAAGATTTCGATTACGAAGTGTGTCCTAATGCAACTGTGCCAATTATTATTACGGCAACACCTGTTAATTATAACACGTCTGAAGTGACGATTAATTGGTATTTAGATGGTGTATTACAAGCTGGTGAAAATGGATTGACATTCCCAGTATTACTTGCTGGAGATTACGAAATTGAAGTCATCTTTAATGATACTGGTTGTTCTAGTATAACAAGTCAAACTGTTATTGAATTAGAGAGTTGCGTAATACCTCAAGGAATTTCGCCAAATGGAGATGGTATGAACGATACGTTTGATTTAAGCAGTTACCGCGTTACCAAGTTGGAAATATTCAACAGGTTAGGAACACTAGTGTATTCTAAAACGAACTATGTTGACGAATGGCATGGACAAACCAACGATGGTGAAGAATTGCCTGTAGGTACTTATTTCTATACTATGGAGTACGAAGATGGTACAAAGAGAAGAAGTGCATGGGTTTATATTCAACGTTTGAATTAAAGCCTAATAGTTTAATACATAAAAAAAGCCTCCAACGATATTTACGTTGGAGGCTTTTTTATTTGATCTTACGATTAAAACACAGTGCTTAGTAGAATAATGGATAAACCAATAGAACCGAATAATAAAAACCACAATAACCATATATTATATTGTTGAGGTGTTTTTTTACTATTTCTTTTTACGTTTATTACTGCTCTCTTTTTACCACTATACTGAATCCAGTTTTTAAAGTAGATAAAAATACTTATCATTATAAAGAAGGCCCATGCTTTACCCGATGAAATTGTAATTGAATTCATCTCATTTAAAAATGCAGACAACAAGATACCTGAGAGCAATATTAAACTACATTGTAATGTGGAAATATAAAATAAGGCTATAGTGTTGGCTTTCTTTTTATGTGTTGGTTTGTAATGTTGGAATACGGTAAAGAAAAAAGAATCGAAAGTGGTCATATACAAATGTATTGATAAAAGAAAAGCCACATCAATATTGATGTGGCTTTTCTTTATATAAGTTTTGTTTTATTGAGCGTCTATACTCACGAAATCTAATTCGTATGTTCCATCAAAATCACCTTGTCCACTACCTACATATTTAAATGCGATGTAGATTTGACCAGATCCGCAAGAAAGATCAACATTTCCTGAAGGGAACCAATCTCCAAAGAAATCACTGTCTTGTGTTACATAAGCATCTGTGATGATTCCCCAAGTAGCGGTTGTAATACCAGCTTCAGTACCATCCCAATCGTTTGAGAATAGTATTTCTAAAGTACTACCATCAGAGAAACTATTAGATGTTTCAAAATTTAAAGTCACATCAGGATTAGCATCTAAATCTATTTGAGGCGTAATTAACCAGGCTACTGAGCTTGCATCACCAGAATTAAAAGATCCTACTCTAGCTGAAACACCTTGAGATGAATTAGCACCACCTTGAGTGTAAGCTTCCCATCCTTCAGTACCAGCTTCAATATAGTTAGTCCAGCCGTTTCCAGAAATTGGAGAGTTTGTAGATTGTCCTTCAAAATCATCTTCAAATAAGTTGGTACTACCAGTTGTTGCAGCTAATCCACAAGATAATTCTATTGGATCACAACGCATTTCATTTGTGAAATTGATATCTTCTGGAGAATTAATTACTAACGTGTAAAAATCATCAAAGAAATCTCTTGTTAAAATCCCATCAATTGATCCTCTATTTGCAGGCAATAAAAGCGATTTAAAATCAGAAAAGGTACTTGTACTTAATATCACATTAGAACTACTTGCACAACTCTCTAAAAGACGTTCTCCATCAAATTGGTCTGTGTCTTCAGCAGCAAATGTTTTTAAATCATCACCTAAAACGTCATTTCTATTAAATTGAACATCACTTAAACGGATGAATAAATTTTCCAAATCATTAGAAAAGTCACTAATACTAACCTCAAGAGGTACTATAGTTGCTACTTCAGATGTACGAAGAATTGTTTCAGACATTTCAGACGACGCAATTTTTGCCAATTCGTTTCCTTCTCTTCTTCCTATTTGTACAACACCATTATCAACAGCAACAGACAATCCATCTAATTTAACGTATACTTTTCTTCCGAAATCGTATATTGTAAATAAAGGGTTTACATCTATTTGAACAACAATACCTGCTGTTGGGTTTTCTGCTTTATCTTGTAGTACTAACTCTTCAAAGAAGTTTCCTCCTTCATCACTAGAAATCACATAACCTTCCATGAAGTTGTTTGTTCCTTCAAAGGTAATGATGTCTTCACCAGATTGTGTAAGGTTACCAATAACAGCATCTATATCAATAATGTTTCCAGTAATTACAGGGTCTGTAACGTCAACATTAGGTGTGTCAAAATCATCATCCTGAACACAAGCACTAAATACTAATAAGCCTAAAGCTAATAGTACGATTTTGTTTAAATTAATTGTTTTCATTTTTTTCTTTTTTATCTTATCCTTATCAAAGGACATTATTTTGAAATTTGTTTTTTTAGCGTTTTAGAATCGAAGGTATACATTTAAGTAATAAGTTGTTCCATTTCCGTTGAAATAACGAGAACCAAATACAGGTCCTGTAGATCTAGATTGATCTTCTAATAACCTTGTATACTTTGGTAACCTTGATTGCTCAAATCCTCCTGTTTTATATTCTTGATCGAAGACGTTATTAATTGTTGCAAAGAATCCAACAAAGTAATCACCAACTCTCCATGATTTTCCACCTACAATGTTAACAAGAACATAGTCGTCAAACTCTTCTTGTTTTAATAAATCTCTAGCGATATCTTCGTCATAACCAACTATTGGTTGACCATCAAAATCTGTAGTAAAGTTTGCAGATCTAGCAAGGTTACTTACATCAATGTATGCGTTTGAGAAATAGTTTGTTGTTAGACCAACATTCCAGAAATCTGGGTCGCGGTATTCAAATCCAATTTGATAAGCACGTTCTGGACCTCCAGCTACATGGTAATCTTTAATATTTGTAGTACCATCTCCAAAGGTTAATGGACCATCAAAATCATCACTTGTTAAATATAAGTTTGGATTATTATCAAATGTGTATTGACCAACAGAAGCTGCTGCTTTTAATTTTATCGTTGGTGTTACTTGAGCTTCAAACCCTAATTCTACTCCAATATGTCTTTTTTCAACGTTGGTAAGGACCTCTTGTACAAATGCATCTCCAGTATCTAAACCAAGCCCAGCTAAATCTTCAGTAAAGAAGAAACCGATATCTGTTCCATCTTGAAATCCAGAATAGAACCCTGTAAGTCTAGCTTTAATTGTTGGAGATCTGAAAATATAACTTACATCAACAGATTGAATTTTTTCACTTTCTAAACCAATAACAACATCATTGTTTTGCCTTGCATTATTGAATGAATTTCTAATTGTTGGTGCTTTAGTAAAGTAACTTGCATTGAAATCAATAAGATGACGACCAGTAACTTTATAAGTACCTCCAGCTTTAACACCGTAGTTAGAAAAATCTAATTTTTCACTTTTCCCAAAAGAACGTGAACCAGAAAAGTTTCCATTTTCAAACAAACCATTTCTTTGGTATGTAGTTTGAGAAATGTTTGCTCCTAAGTAGAAATCTATCTTGTTGTATTTAAATTGAGCCTGCGCAAAACCAGTAACAACGTTTGCATCTATTTCGTAATTGTATTTGTAACGATCACCTTCTCTAACAATTCTATTAGGATTGTTTAAATCACTCTGCGCCACATCTTCTAGAGACTCGATAACGTTAGCATCTTCTTCTGCGAAGAAATCTACATCTAAGTAACCTGTTCCACCTAAAAGGTCTTTTAGGTTAGCAAAGTTTTCACTTTTTAATCGTCTATAACTTACCATGGCATTTAATCTCACACGCTCAGATAACTCAGTATCTAATATAGAGTTAATCGTAAATTGTGAATCGTCATTTCTATCTTCTTGAATAGCATAGATAGAATTTCCTCCTTGAGCTCTCACCGTAGCATTGGCACTGTATAATGCGTTCCAATCTAACTGACCGTTATTTCTGAAGTTTTGAGCAGCCAAAAATGCTTGTTCGTAATCGTAAGCTGTTGGATTTACATCTCTCAAATGGTAGCTAGGTAAATTTTGGTAGTAAGAAGGATCTGGATTTCTAGCACCACCAATATAACTTGCTTGACCGTTAAAGGTTACTAGTCGTGTTCCTCCATTATCAATTCTAGTATTACCTATTTTTCCAAATTGGTAAGCAACATTTGTGTTTAATTTTGTTTTAGGTGAAATATCCCAAAAGTGATTTAACATTAAAATAGGTTCTTCTATTTCTCGTACTCTTGAGTTTCTAATATCACCATCTTGCTCGCCCCAGAATGGGTTATATTTTCTTCCTTTTAAAGCAAGAATTTCATCGGTTATAGCCGTAGAACGCCCACGTCTGTTTTGGGCATAAATTCCTGTAAAGTTAATGCTGTGTTTATCGTTGATTTTCTTTTCAACAGCAGCAAAGAATGAGTTAGAGTCGTAGAGTGTTCCATCTACATAACCCTCATTTCCAAAACGTCTTGAGGCCAACACAGAATAAGACCAACCGCCTTCAAGGATTCCAGAATTGTAGCTAGCCATAACACGACCAGTATAACTTCTGTTTGCAGAAGCATAAGATACTCTTCCACCTTCTCTATATCTAGAGGCTCTCATTACAATATTATTAGTACCTGCAAGATCACTAAATGTATAATCGTTGGCAGACATACCAATAGTAAATTCTTGATTTCTTTGAACATCATTTAGTCCACCCCAATTTCCCCATTGCGGTCTACCACTAAATTGCTTGTTCATTTCAACACCATTAATAAGTACTTTTCCGTTGGCATTATCTAAACCTCTAGGTCTAAAAAACGTGGCGCTAAAATCAAACGCAGCTGCACGTAGGAATTGATCTCTAGATGCTTGTAGTAATCCAGAAATATTGTCTGTTAAACCATCATCTTCACTATTTAAATTGTCATCAGAAATTGAAATAACGAAAGAATCTGTCTTGTCACTATCGAAGTCAAGAGTCATACCGCTTATATCTACGGTTTGCCCTTCATTAACAACAATAGGGTAACGTTTTGTAACATAACCATCCTTTTCAACTCTAAGAACTTGTTCGCCTAAAGGAACAATGGTTTGAAATTGAAATTCACCGTTCGCATCAGTTTTAACAGATTGCGAAGTTTCTTCAATTGTAATTGTTACATCAGGAATTGGTTCACCTGTTGTTCCATCTAAAACACTACCTTTAACAATAGTCTCTTGAGCGAAGGATGTCAACATGGAAAACATTCCGAATAAAAAAATAAAAAAACTTTTTTTCATGCCTTATATTAAGATTAATAATTCTTATGCATTAAATAATAGTAATTTAAGTTATTTAAAGCGTGCAAATTTACATTATTTATAATAAATACATACTTTTGGCTCGACATTTGTAATCATCATAACGATAACATAATATATAAACTATGAAACCACTACATTTTTCTTTAGCAATTATTTGTTTTTTAATGACATTTAATGGCTTTTCTCAAGATGGGAAAAAAGAAAAACGATTTAAAATTCACACTGTAGCATTCTACAATTTAGAGAATTTATTTGACACTATCAACGACACCACAAAGTTTGACGAGAGAAGTCCAATTATGGAAATCAAAGCAGACCGAGAAGGAATTTATAAAAAGAAAGTGAACAATATGGCAAGAGTTATTGCCGATATTGGAGCTGATGTTACTGGAAATACACCTGCCTTAATTGGTGTTTGCGAAATTGAAAATAGACAAGTATTAGTTGACCTTGTTAATCATCCTTTATTGTTGTCTAAAGATTATGGTATTATACATTACGAATCTCCTGACGTTAGGGGAATTGATGTAGCATTATTATATCAAAAGTCATTGTTTAAACCAACAAGTCATGACTCTTTTGAATTGTTAATTTATGATGATGTAAGTAGAAAGCGTGTCATTACAAGAGACCAACTTTTGGTGAGTGGTGAACTAGACGGAGATCCTATTCACGTGATTGTGAATCACTGGCCATCACGAAGTGGAGGAGAGGCAAGAAGTAGATCAAAACGTGTTGGAGCGGCGAAGCTAAATAAACGTATCATTGATTCGATACAGTCTAAAGATCCTTATGCTAAAATATTTACGATGGGAGATTTAAATGACGATCCTACAAATGAAAGTGTAAAAGATGTACTAAAGGCGAAAGCAGATAAAAAGGATGTAGAATTAAAAGGTATTTACAATCCTTTTGAAAATATGTTTACTGAAAAAGGCTATGGAACAACAGCATGGAGAGATGCATGGAGTTTATTTGACCAAATAATGTTCACCAAACCACTTATTGAGAAAGACGATTATTCATCTTACAGATTTTACAAAGCAGGGATCTACAACAAGTTGTATCTCGCTAATAAAAGAGGCCGTTATAAAGGATATCCTTTTAGAAGCTTTGCTGATGGTGGATTTACAGGTGGATTTAGTGATCACTTCCCAGTATATGTATACCTTATTAAACAAGTAGAAGATTAAACATAACTTATCACAATAAAAAAATGCGCTATTAGATTATAATAGCGCATTTTTCTTTTTATGATAATTCATTAAAACCAATTTGTCCAAGGTATTCTAGATAAGACTAGAAGAAGTCCCAATGTGTAAAAAATGGCTAACATCTTAAACTTTGGTTTCGACGTTAATTTCTTTTTATGTTTTGAGTACCCCATTGTAATGAGGACAACGGCTAAAATTCCAACAAACGGATGCTCAACAGCTAAAAGTCTAGAAAATGGATCCAATCCACCCATACCATTGTTTTGTATGTTTTTTAATCCGAAAGGTGATGTGAAATATAATACCAACCCTATTAATAATTGAATATGGGTAACGATGAGCGCAAATAGAGAAATTCTGAAATCTACCGCTTGAAATTCTTTATTCCCAAAAAACTTGATTAAGGCATTAAATGTAGCTAATACTAGCATAATAAGTACTAGGTAAGCCCAATAAGAATGGAGCATTTTAACAATATCGTACATCGGTTATAGTTTAAAAATTACAAAAGCAAAGGTAAGAATTTAATACAATTTGGTGTGTTAATTCTGGTTCTGCACTTTAAAGTATTAATTAAGAGTAATATAGGTAGACACCTATGACAATAATGATAATAATGACACCAACTGCTTTTGCATATTTCCATGGTGTAATATTGACGGCGTTAGTAAATACTTGTTCATAAGCTACCTTTCTTGGTTTAATGCGTCCAATAAGTAACATTATTATAACATTGAGCACGAATAAAATAGCCATGATATGTAAAAAATGGGGGTAGGCATTAGTCTCTATAATGTTCAAATCTGATGGTGATGTTATTTTCATAAAAGAGGCCTCCTCCAAGGCTGCATTTACACGCATTGGTCTTATCACAAATTCGCTAATAATGTATAATATGGAACCTGATAATAATCCAATTTTTGCAGCGATGGCAGGCACTCTTTTAGTCATAAAACCAACAAAAATAATGGTTAGAATAGGAATGCTATATATCCCGTTTACACGCTGTAAATAGTCAAAAATACTATCTAATTCTGATAGAAAAGGTGCAATGAGCATAGCTCCAATAGCAAGGGCAATTCCAAAGCGTTTTCCATATTTTACGGTGGTTTTTTCATCTGCTGAAGTATTTATATGTTCTTTGTAAATATCTACACCAAACAACGTTACGGCACTATTTAGAACACTATTAAAGGAACTCAAAATGGCGCCAAATAGTACAGCGGCAAAGAATCCTAAGAGTTCAGGAGGAAGTACTTTTTTAACCAATGCACCATAAGCCTGGTCGGGCTCAGATACAGATAACATCTCGTTTTGATGCATGTAAAAAGCAATAATACCTGGCAACACAACAATTAGAGGTCCAAGTATTTTAATAAAAGATCCTAGTAGTAAGCCCTTTTGACCTTCCTTAAGGTTTTTTGCACCCAAAGCACGTTGAATGATTTGCTGATTAGTACCCCAATAAAATAGCTGTACTAGCATCATTCCGGTAAAAATAGTGGCAAAAGGAACAGATGATGTTGAGCTTCCGATAGCATTAAACTTCTCGGGGATATTAGTTTGAAGTGTAGATATACCATCCGTCACGCTTCCCTCTCCAATAATTAGCAGTCCGAAAACAGGAATTAAAATACCACCAATAAGTAAACCAATAGCGTTTATCGCATCGGAAACAGCGACAGCTTTAAGTCCGCCAAAAATGGCATAAATAGAACCAATAATTCCAATACCCCAAATGCAAATCCATAGTGCCGCATTTTCTGAAACACCGAGTACATTTGAAACATCAAACATACCACTTATGGCTAAAGACCCTGAATAGAGAATTGTAGGTAAAAGCACAACAACATATCCCGTTAAAAACAGAGCAGAGGTTAATGTTTTTGTAGTCACATCAAAGCGATTAGCCAAAAACTGCGGAATAGTAATCAATCCACTTTTTAGGTAGCGCGGCAATAAGTACAAGGCAGTCACTACCATGGCAATAGCTGCTAAAGTTTCCCAGACCATAACGAGAATCCCTTCTGTATATGCCGAGCCATTTAAACCCACTAATTGCTCAGTGGATAGATTGGTCAATAATAAAGAACCTGCAATAACTCCTGCGGTAAGGCTTCTACCTCCTAGAAAATAACCATCAGATGACGACTCGTCTGTTTTTCGGGTAGCGACATAAGAAATGATTGCTACTAAAGCAGTAAAACCAACAAAACTAAGAATACCAATCATGCTATTGTTTTAGTACTGTAAAATACTAAAAAGGATCTTAATATGGCGAGCTTACTCCGAAATAGAAATATGTCGTTTCGCCTCATTGCCAAATTCGTCAACCACAGTAATGAGGTGCTTTCCTTTTTCTGGAATAATGGCGATTTCATGAATGTCTTTAGTAGTGCCAACATAGGTCTCATCAAGATACCAATATACCGTAGCTTCAGGTTTTGAATGGGCAATCTTCAAGACAAGATCATTGGTATTGCCATCGAAATCTTTTGGGAGGAATACAGAGTTTTTGGCTTTCGGATAAATAAAATCCATGCTTAGTTGTAACTCGCCCATACAGTCCATTCTCAATTTCGGAAGTGGTTTGTAAAACGGGTTTTTGGTTTTGTAGTAATAGGCTTTTAAAGGTGATAAAACAAACCATGGCTTGTGTTTGATATCCTTTAAATTTTCGCAAGATGAATTCACTTGATAGGTCTCGGTGGCATCGACGTGCGCTAAAATATGATATGGACAAGGCGATGTTTTTAATCCGCTTGCCTGAATATAACGATCTTCTGTATCGTCACAAATTGGAGACGCGCGATGTCCGCTTTTTGAGCAAATACTCACTTCTTGCATTTCGTCATATGGTTTGGCAAACCAGTCGCTATGTGGTAATATATCAAAAACATCAAATAAAATTGGAGCCGCCGTTTGAACACCTACCAAGCCTGGACGACCTTCACCATCTGCATTTCCAACCCAAACACCAACTACATAATCTTTTGTCGTGCCAATAGCCCAAGCATCGCGAAATCCAAAACTTGTTCCTGTTTTCCAGGCAATCTGTTTAGAATCATCAAAAAACTCCCAACTTTCGTCGCCTTCAGGGCGATTTACTTTTTTTAAACTTTCATAGGTAAGGTAAATGGAAGCAGCATCAAATAGTGTTTTTTCAGTAGACTTTTTTCCAAAGTTTACAGTTTCCGAAGTCATAAACGTTGGCTCTACAAATTCATTAGTGTAGTATTCGCTTGAGGTTTCAGAAAAATGATTTAGTGTAGATGACATGGAAGCATAGCTTTTACACAAATCCCATAAGTTGCTTTCGGCACCACCTAAAATAAGTGACAGCCCATAATGATTGGCGTTGTATTTTAAATCTTTAAGGTGTAATTGTTTTAAATATTGATGAAATCGATCTAGTCCAAAACTTTGTAACATTCTTACGGCAGGAATATTTAGTGATCGTGATAACGCCCGACTTGCTGGGATGACACCATCAAATTCTTTGTTGAAATTGGTTGGGTTATAGCTCCCAAATTGAGATGGCACATCTGCGACCAAAGTATTTGGTAATAAATCCCCAGCATCTAACATGGCGGCATATAAAAATGGTTTTAGAATACTACCTGTACTTCGTGGTTTATCAATAATATCTACATCTTTTTGATGCGCTCTATCTGTTGGTGTATTCCCAACATACGCTAAAACCTCACGTGTATGGACATCTAATACCAAAACAGATGCATTATGAATTTCATTTTGCTTTAAAAGATTGTACTGATTTTTTACGATAAGATTGACGCGCTCCTGAAGTTTGGTGTCAATGGTTGTTTTAATACGTTCCCCTCGATTTGATCGCACTATTTTCTGTAAAAGATGAGGTGCAATTTGAGGTAAGGCATAGGGTTTTTGGGGTAAATCTTCGGCAATGGATAATTCGTAGGTTAAGGAGTCTATGATTGTATTTTCAAGAAGTTTTAGTAACAGGCGGTTGCGTTTTTCTAGTAAACGTTTTTGGTTTTTTCCGGGATAAATTAAACTAGGCGCATTAGGTAAAACGGCTAAAGTAGCACTTTCAGCCCACGAGAGTTGGTGTGCATCTCTATTAAAATAACGCCAAGCAGCAGCATCCAAACCAACAACATTTCCACCAAAAGGAGCATTACTACTATAGTAGGCAAGAATATCGTCTTTAGAATCTCGAAGTTCTAATCGTGTAGCCAGAATGATTTCTTTAATTTTTTCGATATAGGTTCTAGATTGCCCTTTTCGAGATAAACGAATTACCTGCTGCGTCAAAGTACTACCACCACGCTTTACTTCACCAGCGCTTATATTGTCTTTTAAGGCTTTAAAAATGGAGATGGGATTAAAACCAGGATGATTGTAAAAATATTCATCTTCAAACTGAACTATGCAGGTTTTAAATTTTTCAGGAATGCTATCGTTATGCGGAAATCGCCATTGGCCATCTTTAGCAATTTGAGCACCCAAAAGCTCATTATTTTTACTTGTAATTACAGTCGCTGTAGGATCTATAAATAAGTCACTAGGTAAACAAAAAGCATAAATAATAAGGCCTATCGCTAATACGACAAATCTCTTTTTACGCTTTTTTATGTAGTTTACTAGTTTCATTTATTTTACAAATTCATAATCACGTTCTACTTTACAAATTCTCACTCTATACCAACTGTACCAGTCTTGACGCCCTTTTTGTTGTGCCACTAAATGGTCGGTTTGCTGTTTCCAGTTTTTAATAGCCTCAAGACTTTCCCAATAGCTAACAGTAATTCCTATGGTATCTCTGGCACTTTCAATACCTATAAAACCCTCTTGTTGTTTCGCTAAGGCTTCCATTTGGTTGGCCATTTCTTCATAACCATCTGTAGTATCCGATTGTGTTGAGGTGAAAATCACTGCGTAGTATGGTTTGTTATTTTGCATGGTACTTACCAGTTTTATTGTTATCAATCTTTTTTATAATCAACACTTGGCTGTTATCAAACCGTTGAATTGAGGATACTTTAATAGCCACAGGAATTTGGTTTCTAAAAATGGTATCATTTTCAATTTTGAAACTATCAATTTCCTGATGTTCATATAACGATTTAGTTTTTGAATCATCGATGCCACAAGCATAACATAGCGGTAGCATCAGTAAAAATATATTATACTTTTTCATCTGTTCTATTTTTTAACTTCAATCCAACGTCCTTTATTTCTCACAAAGAAATCATTATCATACATAGCCTCCACTTGCGTACCTGGTAAATAGTAGGTGCCTAGGTAAGCTGCATTGAGCATTACGGTAAACACTCTAGTGCCGCGCTTTCCTTTTGGAGGTAAGTCGAAATAAAAATTCACACGATCATCTCTAATATCTGTATATCTGGCATTACTTGTTGTTGTATCACCATAATCTGTAAAACGTGTATTTACAATCTCCCATCCCGAAGGGAAAATCTGAGTAAGTGCCACATCTCGTAGCGACTCATTTTTTAGGTTACTCACACTAATTCTTGCCACAATATCTTGCCCTTGCTGCAATTCGGATACGTTAAGACGATTTCCTTTTAAATCTTGGTAGATAACAGAAACACTTAAACCACGTTGCTCTGCCAATTCTTGTCCTAAAGGAAGTTTTCCTGAATTTAAAACACGTACATAAACCAAGTTGCTAATAGCATTCTTTAAAGTTAAGGTGTTAGAACCGTCTTTAACGGCAAGTTTGCGCTGCGCAATAGTGCTTTTGGTGTCTATTGTTTCTGTCTTTCCATTAAAGGTATAACTGAAATTCATATGCTTTCCACCATTGGCTTCTACCATTTTTGCCATAGCTAATAAACTGTAAGCTGTTGTTTGTGTACTCATCCATTGCGTACTTGATAAATCTTTAGCGATGTATTCTGCAATTTCTCGAGCTTTAGGGTTTTTAGTAATAATCATGGTTTCTAAAGCCATAGCTCTATTTCGATCTACTGAACCATAAGTATAATAATTATATTTAGGCGGTTTGAAATCGATGTTAGCTGTTTTCGATAACTGTTCACTTGCTTCCTTTTGACCAGCTAGAGCGTATGCTGCTGCTAATCGCCATTTGGCCTCGTTTGAAATTTCGGTGAATTCTCGTAATCTATTCATAGAGGCAAGGTCTGGGCTTCCAGCTAAGGCCAAAGTGTATAATCGGTAGGCCTGAGCCAAATCCGAATTATAACGTCTATAGCTTGGTCTCCAGTCTCTAGCGGCTTCTTTTTGGTAACGTAACCAGTTGCTTTTAAAGGTTAGAGGTAATACAAAGCCTTTCTTTTCGGCTTCAATCATAAAATGTCCGGCGTAACTTGTTCCCCAGTCGTTGGCCGTATTTTCACCAATCCAATAACTCATGCCTCCATTGGGTCTTTGGAAATTCCCTAAACGTTTTATGCCATTTTCTATATTTGATTGAATTTGCTGGCGCTTTTCGTATTTAAGATCGAAAATATCACTTAAGTATAACTGCGGAAACACACTCGACGTCGTTTGCTCAACACATCCATGTGGATATTGAATGAGATATTCCAATCGTTTTGAGAAATCCATTGGAGGTAATGTTGAAAACTCAACAGTTGCCGAATTTGTTCCAGGAACTCCAAAGGTTGAAAAATCTAGACTTTGCGATGCATTTGCTTCTAATTGCGCATTTTCAAATTTTGAAGTTATAGGATTTGGATTCACAACATCTAGTTCTACTTTATATGTTGACTTCTCACCATTTCCTGTTGCAATCACTTCAACAGTATTGATACCTTTTGCCTTGCTAACGTCTAATTGGAAATAAGCCATTTGCTCATCTGGTTTTGCAAAAGACAATTTTTGAGAATTATTACCTACCACAGAAATACCATCACTTAATTTTAAACTTAAATTGACATTTTTTACTTTAGGTTCCATCGCAAACACGGTCACAGGAAGGGTTACTTTTTCTCCCGGACTTAATTTTCTTGGTAAGGTTGCCAACACCATTAATGGTTTTTTTACTTCAACAGATTTGTCTGTGCTTCCATAGGCTTCTGTTTGATTATTTCCTGCTACAACCATAGTTCGAACGGCTCCAACATAATTTGGCATTTTAATTTTGTGAGATTGTCTTCCACCAGCTTCTAGCTTAAAAGGTCCTAAATAGGTAACAACAGGTTTAAAGCGATTGGCTTTTTTATTTTTACCCTTAGCTGCACTTCCGTCACCACCAATTGCAAATACCTGATCGATACTGCCAGAATATGCACCAATAACATCATCAAAAATATCCCATGTTTTTACACCCAGTGCTTCGCGAGAATAGAAAGTGTTCCACGCATTAGGCGTTTTAAATCGGGTTAAATCGAGCAGTCCTTCTTCAACCATTGCAATAGTATAGGTCATGGCCTTTTTATTCTTTTCAGAAACATAGACCTCAAATTCTTGCTCTGGTCTTAAAACACTTGCCATGCGTAATTCTGGTTCTAGAATGGTTTTTGGATCTTCAACTAAGATTGGAATAACACCATATAACCTAATAGGTAAGTCATTACTTGTAATAGCATGCGGTTGCAATAAAGAGATATTAACAAACACGTTTGGCGCCATTTCCGAAGTAATAGGTATATTAACCGTTGTTTCTCCTTTTTTAGTTTTTACCCATTTGTGTTCAATCACGTCAGAACCATTTTCTATACTAATCAAGGCACGACCTTCGTTCCCAGATGGGAATTTTATTTTTGCCGTTTCACCAACGATATATTTATTTTTATCAGAGGCAAACACTAACATTTTAGCTGCTTCTTTATTGTTTCCTGTAGACATTCCAGACCAATTTCTATAGAAATATGCCGTACGTCCAGTAGCATGACCACTTACAGGATCATATACTCTAATAAGGTAACGACCTCTATCGTTTTCAGGAATTTTAATAGTAAATGATGTTTTACCATTGGCTCCCGTTGAAGCCTTTTTTGTTAATATAGGTCTATGGTAACTACTCGATACATAATTAGATAGGTTATCATATGATGAGTTCCACCACCAACGCCATTCAATTTTATAAACTTTAATTTCGAGGTTTTCGCGTTTTACAGGTTTTCCGTCTTTATCAACAACGGCTAAATCGAAAGTTTGATTAGTATCTGTAAAATAAGAACCATAATAATTTCCTTTTGGAGATTTTAAACCAACGTAGGATTCGTATGGAGAATACGTTTTTGTAAAGGCGTCTAGAGAAAAGTCCCCACCATTCTCAAATGCTCTTACCAAAAATTGTGCATTAAGCATACCTGGCGCATTTTTTCCAATATCAAGGTTAGTGTCGATCGTTGCTTTTCCTTCTTCGCTTAAATTTCCTTCAAAAACATTTAATTCTTCAGTACTAAACTGGCGTGTAGGATCGCTAAACACATAACCTTTAAAATTTTTAAAACTAGTATAAGAGCTGCTAAACTTAGCTTTTATTTCGGCCTTTATATGTTTTGCAGGAGCACCATGTAGCCATTTTACATCTAATGTTCCGTCTAGAGGTACTTCACTAGATAGTATATCTTGTTTGAAATCGACTTTAATTTTGAGTCGGTTGGGCTTTACTGTTTCTACCTTTAATGCTTTATAAAATTGTGCGCCTCCCACAGACACTTTAGCATTGTAGTTTCCTGTTTTTCCTTCTGAAACTGTAGGAACAATAAACTTATAGAAATTATTGACATTATCGGATGTCACATGTTTGTAGATGAGTTTTCCATTGGGATCGGTAACCTCCATTTTTACAGGGTGACCTTTAGGCAATTCGTTGGCTTTGTCATTTAACATAAATGTTAAGAATAACGAATCTCCAGGGCGCCATACACCACGCTCACCGTAGATATAACCTTTGAGCCCACGTTGTAATCTATTTCCCGAAACATCAAATTTGCTTAATGATAAAGAGTTACCATCTGTAAGTCTTAAATAGCTTGTGTTATTTCCCTTAGAAACAATAGCAAATGATGCAAACTTATTGGCATCATATGATGCTAATCCTTCACTATTTGTTGAAACTGTGCCTATTTCTTGTTGCTGAAAATTGTACAATTTTATGGTTGCATTTGCCTCCGGATTAGTATTTAAAATATTAGTTACAGCAAAGTAATAGTTGTTGCCAGCACCTTGCTTTACAATAACACCAAGATTAGAAGCCAATAGGTTTTGTGCGATAATTTTACCGTCACCATAATAGGCGTCATGACAAGGATTATTGCGTTGTCTCCAATTATAGGTGTGATTTCTGTATCTATACGTTCGGTTATCCCAATATTCTTGCTCTCTTAATTCGTCATCTTCCGTATTAGAATCGGCATACTCATCATAATAGTAGTCTTCTTCGTAATAATAATCGTCATATTCGTCATTTTCATTGAGCGCACTATCAGGATTAGCTTCACAATCATAGAGTGAGTATTTCCTAGAATAGCTAAGTTCAACTCTATAGATAGCACCAGGGTCTGCTTTAAAATATTTAGAAAGATCAATGCTATAGGCTTTCCATTTTCCAGAGTTTTCGGCAGCAGATTGTAGTTGAATTGTTTGCTTAGCAATACGACGACCAACACGTTTTATTTCATTGTCGTTGTTGCTACTCATAACATTATCTTGAAGAAATTGTAATACATTATCCTCGAATATTTTGATAATTCTAATATCAACAGCACTTAAATTTACGGCTTCGAAATTGAACTTTAACTCCTTAGAGTTTGGTAAAATGGTTCCGTTACTTACTAAACGAACTTGGGGTTTTATTTCTTCGAATGAGATGGCTTCTGAAAACGGACTTTTAAGTTTGTAACCATCTGTATTCTTTATGCCTTGGAATACATCAACTTGAATGTTTCCAATGAGTTTCGTGTCTGGATAGACTTTTAAGACATTCCCAACAACAACAAACTTTGGATCTTTAACATTCTGAATTGTTACCAAACCGTCAAAATTTTGTTGGGTTTTTATCGGGTCTGAAAAATTAATATATAAGAATTGTTCTGGAGATTTGTAGGCTTCAACATTTACTATTTTGAAATTGTTAATACCAGGAATTTGAATCGTATTCTCACCTTCATTTTCTGCGTTTATGACCTTTCCATTCCATTGTATTAGAATTTCAGAATCATCAACAAAACGGTTTATACTATCTATTCTAAAATCAAAATATTTAGCATCCTTTTCGAGTTCGTTAAAATGTAGCTTAAGTTGCTTTCCGTTTTGAGTGGCTTTCACCAATTTTTTTGCATCCTCTAGCGAAATTATATCTGCCGATTTAATAGATGCTTCTAGATATTGCCATTTTTTACTATACGACTGTAGTGCATTCGTAGCTATATTGAAATTTGGTGTTATGGTTTTAAACTGAAAAGTATAGTCCTTATAATCTTTAGGCATGTCTTTATAAATCTTATCTAACTTAACAACCACAGTATATTCTGTTGCGGGTTCTAAATGCTCATCTGGCGTAAAAACCATTGTGTGTTTGTTTACAGCTTTTAAAGTACCTTCAACATGAGGAGATATTCCAATAAGATCATCTGTAATTTCTTTGTTGATGTCCCAATCAGCAACATCATTAGATAGATTGATGGTTATAGGATTAACTACAGATTGCAAGCCAGAAGATGTATAACTTATATAATCTCTAAATTTAAAGAGGTTATCAGTTTCTTGAGTAGAAGGCTCTTTTTTCTTACATGAAAAAACGATGGCGAGACATAAAATTAAGGCGAACAGATGTTTTGGTTTCATGGCGATGGACATGTTATTATTGGTTTAGACTATAATTTTCAACTACCGGTTTGACAGTTGAATACTATAAAATTACATGATTAATAGGGCTTAATGATGTGGTTTTAGTTATTTGTTACAGACAAAGTAGTATTCGTTACGAATTGAATAGAATTCGTTTCTATAAAGAAATAGCACCAAATATGCGTACGCCTATTCTTTGTAAATTCCAACAGTTAATTCTCCTTTGTCATTCATTGACGCTCTGTACATACCTGCTGTATTAAATTCGGCAACCATGTTGCCCTCTTTATCAACCGCAACAATTCCACCATCACCTCCAAGTTGAGGTACTTTGTTTTGAATAACTTCTTGAGCCGCCTCTTTTAAGGACAACCCTTTGTATTGCATTAATGCAGAAATATCATGAGCAACCATAGCACGAATAAAATATTCGCCCCAACCTGTGCTAGACACAGCACACGAGTTATTGTTTGCATAGGTTCCTGCTCCAATAATTGGTGCATCTCCAACGCGTCCATAACGTTTATTGGTCATACCACCTGTAGACGTTCCAGCAGCTAAGTTTCCATCTTTGTCTAAAGCCGCACAGCCAACAGTTCCGAATTTATAATTTTGAATTTCGGCATCGTAGAAAGCGGTTTTATCATTATGATCTAACTCAATGTTTTCCTTTTCCTTTGCCCGTTTAACCCCGTTTAGTCGTCTTTCTGTATAAAAATAACTAGGCTCTACTATGGTTAGACCTTGCTCTTTAGCATAAGTTTCGGCACCCTGTCCAGCCATCATTACATGTGGAGATTTGTCCATAATAATTCGTGCTAAATCAATCGGATTTCTAACCGTTGTTGTTCCTGCAGATGCTCCGGCATTTAATGTCTTTCCATCCATGATGGATGCATCCAACTCATTAGTTTCAGCGTTTGTATATACGGCACCTTTTCCTGCATTGAATAACGGAGAATCTTCCATGACATTAATAGTCTTTTGAACTGCGTCAAGGCTCGTTCCTCCATTTTTTAATATGTCGTATCCTACCTTAATTGCCTCTTCTAATTTTGCTTTATAAGCAGCTTCACGCTCAGGAGTCATGTTTTTTTTCAAGATGGTTCCTGCACCTCCATGTATAATAATGGCAAATTCTGGTTTCTCGTTTTTAGCATCATAGGAAGAATCTGTTGGTGCAGTTTCAGGTTCTGAGGCCACTTTTTGGGTTTTTTCACCGCAGCCAAAAAAAATGAAGAGTGCTAAAAATAATACAATAGAATGTTTCATGGTTATGTGTTATATATAAGAGCATTAAAGTTACATCATTCACCAAATTACATCAAGTAAAAATGACTTTTTATTAGTAACTTCGCGTCAAAATTTAATAATTCTTAAAATATAAACATATATGGAAGCTACTGCTACCGATTTTGGTATAAAAGAGGCCTTAGAACAATTAGGTGTTCATGACGTTAATGAAGGAACATCTACAGGCTCTAATAATTTTTCTAATGGAGAAATTATTGAATCGTACTCACCTGTTGACGGACAGTTAATTGCTAAAGTGAAATCATCTACGAAAGACGATTATGAAAAAGCAATGACTGCTGCTACTACAGCTTTTAAAACTTGGAGAACAATGCCTGCTCCACAGCGTGGTGAAATTGTACGTCAGTTTGGTGAGAAATTAAGAGAGAAGAAAGAAGCGCTTGGTAAATTAGTGTCTTACGAAATGGGTAAATCATATCAGGAAGGTCTTGGAGAAGTTCAAGAAATGATTGATATCTGCGATTTTGCCGTGGGATTATCACGTCAACTTCATGGTTTAACAATGCACTCTGAACGTCCAGGACATAGAATGTATGAACAATATCATCCTTTAGGTGTTGTTGGAATTATTTCAGCTTTTAATTTTCCTGTGGCTGTGTGGTCTTGGAATACTGCTTTAGCATGGATTTGCGGTGATGTATGTATATGGAAGCCTTCTGAAAAAGCACCTGTTTGCGGTGTGGCTTGTCAAAACATTGCAGCTGAAGTTTTTGCAGAAAATAATTTACCTGAAGGGATTTCTTGCCTGATTAATGGTGATTATCGCGTTGGAGAAATGATGACTAAAGACAAACGAGTTCCATTGGTTTCTGCAACTGGATCAACAAGAATGGGTAAAATTGTAGCTCAAGAAGTTGCTGCACGATTAGGAAAGTCTTTACTAGAATTAGGTGGAAATAATGCAATTATCGTAACACCAGACGCTGATGTTAAAATGACTGTTATTGGAGCCGTATTTGGTGCTGTTGGAACTTGTGGTCAACGTTGTACATCAACACGTCGTTTAATTATTCATGAGAGTATTTATGATAAGGTTAAAGATGCCGTTGTAGACGCTTACAAACAATTACGAATTGGTAACCCTTTAGATGAAAATAATCACGTTGGGCCATTAATAGACAAGGATGCAGTAAAAATGTACCAGCATGCTTTAGAAAAGGTTGTTGAAGAAGGTGGAAACGTTGTTGTTGAAGGCGGTGTTTTAGAAGGAGAAGGTTATGAAAGTGGCTGCTATGTGAAACCTGCAATCGCTGAAGCACAACCTCACTATGAGATTGTTCAACATGAAACATTTGCACCTGTATTATATTTATTAAAATACTCTGGTGATGTAGAAAATGCAATCGATATTCAAAATGAAGTTGCTCAAGGATTATCATCTGCAATAATGACTAATAATTTACGCGAAGCAGAACGTTTCTTATCTGTTCAAGGTTCTGATTGCGGTATTGCAAATGTAAATATTGGTACTTCTGGAGCTGAAATTGGCGGTGCTTTTGGTGGTGAGAAAGAAACTGGAGGAGGACGAGAATCTGGTTCTGATGCTTGGAAAATTTACATGAGACGTCAAACAAATACGATTAACTATACGACCGAGTTACCTTTAGCTCAAGGGATCAAGTTTGATTTATAAATAAAATTTTTAATACTAAAAAGGCCGCATCATTCGATGCGGCTTTTTTTTGCTTAAAACACAAGGTAATGGCTTGATAATGTGACTTTTTTAAGATTTGTGTTTCATATATAGGATAAAAGATGTTAATTTTTTTGACATCTCAATAATTCTTAACTAAAACACTAACCACATGAGTAAAAAGACTACTTATCTTCTTGGTATTTTATTTACGATTATCATTGGTACATTATTGTATTGTTATTTATGTAACGATTGTCACTGTTCCTTGGGAGGAGAAACGACAGAAACAACTACTGATGAAACTATCGAAATAGAACAGCAAAAAATAATGCCTACTACTAAAAATGCATTTACAATTTATGATGCTGATGGCGATTTCAATATTGAAATGAATGATAATTTCAACTTTAAAACATCGAGCTTCTCAATTTTGGATCCAATTGCACCAAATGTTGCAGGTGGTGTTCTAAAACTTAAGGACTATCTTATAACTAATCCATTAAAAACTATTGATATCGTTGGATATTATAGAAGTGATGAAACTAATAATTCGGCTTTTCCTAATTTAGGTTTAGCGCGTGCAAATGCTGTTAAGAATTATTTGGTGACTCAAGGTGTTTTGTCTAAACAAATAAATACTCAAGGAATACTTAATGATGGTATTAACCCAGATGATTCAAATACGCTGTTTGGACCATTAAAATTTGGCATGGTTACGTTGGAAGAAGGTATAATTGATGAAGCTTTAGAAGCTGCATGTGAAGCCATAAGAAAAAGCCCATTAGTACTTTATTTTGAAACAGGACAGGCCCAAATTAGTCTTAGCGCTGAGCAACGTCAAAAATTTGCAGATATTTCTAGATGTGTTGACAAGCTTGGTGTTAAAGTACAAGTTGTTGGACATACGGATAATACGGGAGACGCGGGCACTAATGTCATTTTGGGGCAACAGCGTGCCGATTTTGCCAAAAGCTATCTCATTAGAAATGGTATTCTAGGCAACCATATCGATGCTACATCTAAAGGGCAAACGGAGCCTATAGCAGATAATAACACTGATGAAGGACGTACTAAAAATAGACGTACAGTAATTACCATAAACTAAATTAACAAACTTAAAAACATATAAAATTATGAACTGGTGTATATTAATTCCATTACTTGTAGGTGCTATTTGCGCACTGTTAGGCTACTTACTAGGGAGACTTCTTGGAGGTACTAATAATCATGATAATGGCAATGACAGAATTGCAAAACTTGAAGCAGATTTAGAGGCTTGCGAAGCAAGCAAGTCAAATATTGTATCTTCATTCACAGCAGGAGCTACTGCTATTGCATTTGACGCAGGAGCGGCTAAAGCTGTCTTTGGGAAAACAGTTAAAGAAAATGATTTAACGATTGTTGAAGGAATAGGCCCTAAAATTCAGGAATTATTTCATAACCATGATGTTAAAACTTGGAAGAGCTTATCAGAGTGTAGCGTTGATAAATGTCAACGTGTCTTAGATAGTGGCGGGGAACGTTTTGCTATTCATAAGCCTGGAACTTGGCCAGAACAAGCAAGAATGGCTTATGAAGGTCTATGGAGCGAGCTTTTAAAATGGCAAGATGAATTAGATGGAGGCAAGTAAATATAGCAACCTAAAATAAAGATTATTTAAAAACCGTTTTACTTATGAAACGGTTTTTTTGTGTCATTTTTTTACACTTCTATTAAACCGAACATTAGTTTTTTAGTCTTATTGCATATGACACAGCAGGATATTCAACATTTATATTGGAGAGCTGGTTTTGGATTAACTCCAAAACAGTACGCTTTAAAGACTCAAGATAATCGGGACACCATTATTGACGGGCTTTTCAAGGCATCGGAGATTACGACGATGTTGGATATTGATACCTCAGATTTTGAGGAGCTTTTAACTCCGGCGCTAGCTAAAGATGCTGCTAAACGAAAATTAATAAGACAGATAAGTACTAAAAAACTCAAAACTTATAATAGGCTTTGGCTAAATCGTCTCGAGACTTCAAATCAAATCTTAAGGGAAAAAATGACGTTGTTTTGGGCTAATCATTTTGTGTGCCGCGACAATAACATCCTATTTGTAAAGACCTTTAACAATACACTTAGAGCCCATGCTTTAGGTAATTTCGGAGACTTTGTAAAAGCCATTTCAAAGGAAGCTGCCATGCTTAAGTATTTGAATAATAAACAAAATAGAAAGTTAAAACCAAATGAAAATTTTGCAAGAGAATTGATGGAATTATTTATGCTTGGAGAAGGGCATTACACCGAAAGAGATATTAAAGAAAGCGCTCGTGCATTTACAGGTTATAATCATACAGTTAAGGGACAATTTGTACTTAGAAAGCGTCAGCATGATTATGGTATTAAGACTTTTTTTGGGAATACTGGACGATTTAGTGGTGACGACATTATAGATATTATTTTACAACAAAAACAGTGTGCTCGTTTTATCTGTCAAAGTATCTATAAGTATTTTGTAAATGAAACCATAAATACTGAAAGGCTAGAAGAATTAGCAACGGTTTTTTTTAAAGATTATAATATTGAAAACCTCATGCGACATCTCTTTATGTCTGATTGGTTTTATTCTGAAGAAAATATTGGTGTAAAAATAAAATCTCCGATTGAACTTTTAATAGGAATAGGCAAAACAGTGCCAATTAAGTTTAATGACGAAAAAGATCAGTTAAAAATTCAAAAGCTTTTAGGACAAATACTTTTAAACCCTCCAAATGTTGCTGGCTGGAAAGGTGGTAAAAACTGGATTGATAGTAATACCTTGATGTTGCGTTTAAAACTACCATCAATCTTACTGGCAAACGCGCATATATCTATTAAAGAAAAAGGTGAGTTTGAAGATTCATTTGACATCTATAATTATAGAAAAAGACCAAGTAGATTTGCTAATGTTAGCGTTGATTGGAACAATTTCGAGGAACAATTTTCGGGATATTCATCGCAGGAATTAAAGACATTTTTAATGGCTTCTAAACTGAATAAAGGCACAGAAAATTATTTAGAGACCTTAAATAAATCCTCGCATATGGAATTGTGCGTTCAATTAATGTCATTACCCGAATATCAAATGTGTTAGTTATGGATAGAAGACATTTTTTAAAACAGTCAACCTTAGCGAGTAGCTTATTTTTCGTGCCCAATTTTGTAAAAGCATTTGAGAATATTGCGCCTAGTAGTTTAGGATATAAACGTTTAGTAATAATTCAGCTGTCGGGAGGTAATGATGGTTTAAACACAATCATTCCGTTTAATAATGATATCTACTATCGAAATAGGCCTAGTATTTCAATTTCAAAAAATGATGTTTTGAAAGCCAGTGATGAGTTGGGGTTTCATAAAAGTCTACTTCCTCTAAAAAAATTATTTGATGAGGGGCATTTAACCATTATTAATAATGTAGGCTATCCCAACCCAAACCGCTCCCATTTTAGAGCAACAGATATTTGGCAAACAGCGAGTGATTCAAATCAATATTTACAAACGGGTTGGATTGGTCGTTATTTAGATCATTTCGGAACTAAACCTTATAACGCTATTGAAATAGATGATAGTCTGTCGCTTGCTTTAAAGGGGCAACAAATTAATGGCATTGCGGCTAAAAACCCTCAGATTTTATATAGAACCTCTCAAGATCCTTATTTTAAAAACGTACTTAAATACTATGAAGATGAGCATTTAAGCGAACATAATTTAGGCTATTTATATAAAACTATGATTGCAGCCGAATCTTCGGCCAAATATATTTTTGAAAAACATAAAGGCTCCGAAACGAGTCAAGATTACCCTAATAATGAATTTGCTAAGCAATTACGAACGACATCGAGGTTAATAAAATCGGGCATCGAAACAAAAGTGTTCTATGCATCTCTTGGTGGGTTTGATACACACGCAGGACAGCTTAATAGTCAGTCGAGATTGTTAAAAGTATATGCTGAAGGAATCGAAGCATTTATTAAAGATTTAAAGCAACAAGGGACATTTAAGGATACACTTATAGTTACTTTTTCAGAATTTGGAAGGCGTGTTAAACAGAATGCAGCCAATGGAACAGACCATGGAGCGGCGAGTAATGTTTTTGTTATAGGAGATCAATTAAAAACTGCCGGATTCTATAATGACTTAGCAAGTTTAAGAGATTTGGATAGTAATGGCGATTTGAAATATACAATAGACTTTAGATCAATTTATGCCACTATTTTGAATACATGGTTAGCGGCCGATGATCATACCATTTTAAATAAGACCTTCCCAAAATTAAACTTCATTTAGTCTTAAAAAAACAAAAACCCTGTTTCACATTCGACACGTCGACATTGAAACAAGGTTATATGTAATTGATTAATAGCAAGGCAAAAATCGTAAAAATTAAAGTTGATTTCTAAAAAAAACTATAAGTGGTCAAAAAAACTGTATGAATGGTAAATATGAGATTTTAAAAAAAGGAATTTGACTTTTTTAAGAAGAAAATGAGCCATTATATTCTATGAAAAAACAAAAACCTTATTTCGTTATTGACATGTCAACATTGAAATAAGGTTATATGTAATTGATTAATAGCAAGGCTAAAATCGTAAAAATCAATGCTGGTTTTGAAAAAAAACTATGAGTGGTTAAAAAAACTGTATGAATGGTATTTTTTTGATAATTTCTTAGATTAACGACGTTTCTAAATTTATAATAGAACAGTTCAATAGTATGTAAACAAGTAAGGGTTTTCATATAAATTGTAAGAAAACAGCTTAAAAATATGTATAAACATAAGATTTTCAGTGTATTAAATACAGATATGTTAAAATATTGATTAACTTATGGGTGCTATTAATCAATACCAATTCAATTATGAAAACAGTTTTTAAGTTAATTATTTTGACCTTATTTGTTTCACTTTATTCTTGTGAAACGGAAGATGTAACAATCGAAAATGACCTTAATCGGGAACCTGTAAAAGGTTGCGAAACCGCCTTTGCGTATGGGAAAGATGACGAAGCTATTTGCTTTATAGATGATGATGAGCTTGACTCTAATCGTTGGGGCTGGTCTATTGGCCCTATATATGCAGATCACTACGAATCGTATCTCATCTATCAAGGAGCTGGTGGCTGTAATTTAAATAACGGAGAAGTTATCGGGACCTTAAATGTTGTTTATGAAAGCGATTATGTTTTAGTCGACTTTGTAGCTAATGAAGGCTATGGTTTTTATGAAACTCATCTGTATATAGGAGATGAAAAATATCCAAGAAAGCGAAATGGCCAGTACACCGTTGCTCCTGGACAATACCCTTATAGCAATGACATTCCCGGTGGAGCATCGGATGATAGTTATAAAATTGATGACGTAGAAGGCGGAATCTATATTATAGCTCATGCTGTAGTTTGTCCTTATAAAAAAGATAAGCCGAATTAATATTTAGAGTATAGTTAGCAGTAGTTTAATACCCTAAATTAGTGCTAACTATATTTAACCTTTCTTAAAATCCTAATGGCTTCTTGATAAGCGTTATATGCGTATTTACTATGTTTTTTTAAATATGGTTTTGCTTCATTGAGTTTGTTTATGGCATCTGGAAAATCATTTAAATAACAAATAAGATATGTGGCAGGAAGGTTTTTTAGGTCTAACTCTTCATTTTTATTTAAAGCTAATCCTTTCTTCAATTTTTCTAAAACGGCGTTGTTAGAATTATTGATATGATGGAGTTGTTTTTTTTCAAACTGCGGAGGTTTAAATAATAACGTAGTTTCAATGGTATAATTTGCGTTGTCTTCAAAATGAATAATGGTTTCTTCTAATTGATAATATTTATTTTGATTGTGAAGACCTAAACTCACATACTCTATAATTTTGAATGTATTGTTATCATATGAAATAGATACTTCGTCTAATGTGGAAAAAAACAGTCTAACCTGCTCATTAATTAATTCTATATCTACACGTGAATAAAACTCTTCATCTTTGACAATTTTTTTTTGTCCAGACCAACATAAAACAAAGTACTCTTTAAAGACTTTGTATTGCGGATTGTAATCTTTGCGCTTATTCATAAAATCAAAAACACCATCTAAGGTGTATTCAATATTATTTTGTGCATGGGATTCTATGGCCTCAACAATTTTAGAATTAACATCTTTAATTTCGATGTCGAAAACCTTGGGCATACTCATGCTCCCATCTCTAAAAAATACGGTGCCTCCATAGTATTTCCAGATGTTTTTACGTAGAGATGTGAGGTCATCAATTGGCCTAATAGTGACTAAACCAACCACTTTATCATCAGGAAGGTGTGGAAAAGGAATATTTTCATATTGTACAATAGGCGGATTTGAAAGGTAGGCATTAATCAGGTTTTGAATTTTACTATCATCAAAAAAATTAACACCAATAATATTGTTATCCTCGTCTTCAACACCAATAACAATGTAGGAGTTGTTTTTGGGATTACTGTTTGATAGCGCGCAAATGTGTTTTAAAAACTTAGCTTTCCCTTCTTTATGTGTAATATCGACTTTACGTTTTTTATCATAAAAACTGTTCTCATCATTATGAGCCAACAGGTTTTTAATAAGCAGTCGTTTATTAATCATTCTTTAATCTCAGCAATTATAACTCCAAAATTACCATCTAATTGTTCCCAGTTTTTTTCTGGAAGATATGTTCTAGACACAAAACCATCAAGGTATAAGGCATTTTTACATCCTACACTTTTAAAAAAATCAGCAAAGTCATAGAGGTTGATAAGATCTTTAGACATAGCAAACAGTAAGTTTCCGTTAGGCAAAATACCAACACCGTTTCTAATATGTAAATTATTTGAACCTTTAACAAATTTTGAATGCAATGCTCCATTTATAACTAACATTGGTCCTGACTGGGTTGCATATCTTATATTAGAAGTAGATTTGAAAGCGGAGGTTTCAACAACGACGCCTTTATTGTCCTTTGTAATGCAAAAGATACCGTTGGGTTGTAAATAAAAATTGCCATAGGCCTCTTTTGTAGTATCGATTGCTGTTTTAACTATTCCTTTTTCAATATACAAACCTTGAGGAGAACTATCTTTAAGGTACATGCCTCCATTCATAGCAAAACGCAGTGTTTTACTATTGGTTTTTAGGTGTTTTTTTAACTTTTCAATGCTGCCATAATTGGTATTGGTAGAATCTTTCCAATACAATTTTAAAGTTTGGGTTTTTAAATCAACGACATGGCTTATAAATCTAGGGTCATCTATAGTTTGAGCGCCAGATGTACATGAGACACATAAAGCTAAAACCATAAGAATCAAAAAGAAATTATGATATAGTTTACGATTGCAATAATCTAATTTCTTTTTCAATATTTTGTCGTGCTTGTTCTTCAAATTTGTTTTGATATAATGTGGTAAAATAAATCGATTTACGATTTAGGAATTGAGTCATTGCTTTCTTTCGACCTTTATTATATAGAAAATCAGGATAAACAGCGTATTCCATTCTTATGTATTTAGTATATAATTGATACTGTTCCCAAGATGTTCCTAAGATAGATAAATCAATATCTAAAAGATACGCATTGTCACTATTTTCTTGCAATACAATATCGTGATTTTGTGTTGATTTTATTAAAAAACATACATTTTTGATGTATTTTTCTTCGATTTTGAACAATTTTAGGCGCTTTTCAGCGAATTTTGCGCTTTTTATTTCATTGTTCTTTTTTGTGGCGTTATAAATAATATCATGATACCAAATGGCAAATAGGAACGCGTCATAATCTACAATATCATGTTTAAGATGTTCTGTCTGCTTGAGCATGTGGTAGATGTGATCTAAATTGTGATAGTGTCTTTTTGTTGAAGTGTAGTGCTTTTCAATGTCCATCCAACACTTAGAAATTAGCAATTGATCCTCGGTATGTATTGAAGCTAATTGAAACCAAGCATCTTTTAACCAGAGTGTCATAGTTGCTTTTTTACAATAGTATTATTGGCTTGTGCTGTACAAAACATGAGCACGTCTGCAATGTTAACATGTGCAGGCCTCGATACCGCAAATTGAATGACTTCTGCTATATCTTCAGCCTGAAGTGCTTTATAGCCTTTATACGCTTGATCTGCAATGGGATCGCCTTTGAAACGAACTTTTGAAAATTCGGTTTCTACGAGTCCAGGGTTAATAGCCGTTACTTTTATTCCGAAGGGATTTAAATCAATTCGCATCCCTTCAGTAATCGCCAAAACGGCATGTTTACTTGCGCAATAAACATTACCCTTAGGATAAACTTCTTTCCCAGCCGAAGATCCAATATTAATGATGTGTCCGTTTTGTCGTTCTGTCATTTGAGGAATAATGGCTTTACTTACATAGAGCAACCCTTTTACGTTAATATCCATCATGGCGTCCCAATCTTCAAGATTCCCAGTTTGAATAGGGTCTAGGCCATGAGCATTTCCAGCATTATTTATTAAAATATCTATCGTTTTGAAGTTTTCGGGAAGAGAGTCAATAGCTTTAAACGTGGCATTTTTATCCCTTACATCAAAATTGAGTGTATGAACTTTGGTTTGTTTGCTTAGGGCTTTTTCAATAGTATCGAGACGTTCTTGTCTTCTTCCGCATAAAATTAAATGAATACCGTTTTTTGCGAATTCATGTGCCGTAGCTCTTCCAATTCCACTGGTCGCTCCTGTGATTAATGCTATTTTATTCATTACTGTTTTTAATTATTTATGGGACTTTATGACCTTGACAAGCTACTAATATTTTAAACCAATCTTCGAGTTCGAGTTCAATAGCTGCGGCTTTGGCTGCATCTGAAATTCGTTTTGTATTTGTTGTGCCAATTACGGGATGAATTTGAGAGGGATGTTTTAAAATCCAAGCTAAGAGCAACTGATCTTCGGTAGCTTTGTATTTATCTAATAAATCACCCAGTTGTCTATGAATGCGTCTTGTTTGTTCGTTGTCTTCTCTAAAAACACTGCCTAAAGGCGACCAAGCCATTGGTGTTATTTCATTGGTCATCATGTAGTCCAATAATCCGTTATGCATGGCGTTATGATGTGTTAGTGAAAACTCAATTTGATTTACCGAAACGTCAACAGATTTTGACAAAAGTTCCATTTGAGAAGACGTAAAGTTTGAGAGCCCAAATGTTTTTATCAAACCTCTTTGTTTTAGTTCTAATACGGCTTCAGCTATATCATCTGGATGCATTAACGGACTTGGTCTATGTAATAATAATACATCTAGATAGTCTGTTTTTAAATGTTTTAAAGACGTTTCAACAGACCAGATAATATAGGATTTACTATAGTCATAATGCTTCACAGTATTCGATCTATTGTCGCTTAAATATTGAATACCACACTTGCTAATTAATTGAATAGTATCTCGTGAAATGCCACTTTCAGAAAATGCATTACCAAAATCAGATTCCGTAGTATAGCCACCATAAATGTCTGCATGATCAAACGTTGTAATATCTTCTTCTATGCACTGATGCATAAGTTTAATCATATCCTTTTTGAGAAGCTGTTTTCCCCAAACTCCCCAGGTCATACAACCTGCTATTAATCGAGAATATTTCACTTTTTTTTCTGTTTATATGGATTTTTTTGCAATTCACGTATAAAAATAGTCAAATCTAGATGAAGAAAGTATACTTGCTAAGTATTAATTAACCTACCTAAGTCATGAAATTTTTAAGTCGTTCCAAAACAATAATCTACAGTGTGTTTTTTCTGTTCATAGTGAGTAGCTGTTCTAAAGAAATAGAAACAGAAACCTTTGATAACAGCAGTTTAATTAGTGTAAAACTTCAAGGTACTCAGAGTCTATTGAATAGCGCGAATATTGAAATACTTGACGTTCAAATTAAGGTTTTGGAAGAGGATTCGAATCCAAATGCATGGGTGAGTCTAAATACGATTAATACAGGAATTCATGATTTGGCAAATATAACAGACGATGAAGTAGTTACTTTAGTTGATTTTGAAGAAGTACCTGCTGGGTTTGTTTACAATATCAAATTGGTTTTAGGAGATAGAAATGCTGTTGTTAAGAATGGTGTCGAGTATGTACTTGAAATTGCTCCTGAACACGAAAATGCTTCAACAAATATTGTTGGAAAACATTTGAAAACTAATGTGTTATATGATTTTTTAATTGAGTTTGATATCGATCGTTCTGTCGAATTTTCTTCGGAAGGCACTGTCAATCTTAACCCTAGAATGAGTACGCTTTTAAGACGTTTCGAGTTGTTTTAATTAATTAGACAAGACATCTTAAAGTGAAATTTGAACGTATATAGTTTATACGAACTCAAAAAATACTGTTATGAATTCCCTAAAATTGAAATCTTTTTTTTTACTCATTATTTGTTCATTTAGTTTATATAATTGTAATGATGACGATGCATCTTCAAATAGTCAAGGAACATCAAAATTAACGGTTAAACTTGTTGATGAACCAGGCGATTATGAACATGTTTATGTTGAAATTATAGACGTGCGAGTAAAGATTAACAATGATTCAGAAGATGATAACTGGCAAAGTCTTGAAGCTATTAATACAGGAGTTTATGATTTATTAGATTTAACAGGAGGTGTTAATGTCCTTCTGGCTGACGATTATGAAATTCCCTCTGGAACATTAAACCAGATTAGATTAGTGTTAGGGGAAGATAATTCTGTTGTTATTGATGGAGAATCATTCCTGCTATCAACACCAAGTGCTCAACAATCAGGACTAAAAATTCGAGTTAATGAAGAGTTAGCTCCAAATTTTGAATATACTTTTTGGCTAGACTTTGATGTAGATGAATCTATCGTTATGTCTGGTAATTCTGGGAACATAATTTTGAAACCTGTACTAAGGGCGTCGGCTGAAATTTCTACTGGGACAATTAGTGGTAGTATTTCTCCAATTGATGTCCAAACTGAAATTAGTGTGACAGTTGGAGATGATATTGTTTCTACTTATGCAGATGAGAATGGTGCCTTCTTATTAGTAGGGTTGCCTGGAGGTGTATATGACATTACGATAACACCTGATCCAGAATCGGAGTTTTCAGAGGAAATAATTGAAAATATAGAAGTTGTCGTTGGAGAAAATACTGTTGTTGAGACAATCTACTTAGAATGACCAATAGACGATACAAAAGAACAAAGGGCAATACAATCTGTATTGCCCTTTGTTCTTTTGTACGACACAATCTTAATAGGGTTTAACTTTTAACCAATTATTAACAGCAACACAGGAAAAATTTTAACAATTTGCAGAACTAAATTAAATAGACATATTCACAGCGTTTAAAACATATAAATAATGGAAGAAACAGGAACAATTGACATTAAGAGCATTAATGAAAAAATAGAAAAAGAAAGTGCTTTTGTTGATTTGTTAATGATGGAAATGAACAAAGTCATCGTTGGACAAAAACACATGGTAGAACGTTTACTCATTGGACTTTTGGGGCAAGGACACATTTTACTAGAAGGTGTCCCAGGACTTGCAAAAACACTTGCAATTAATACGTTGTCTCAGGCTGTAGATGGTAGTTTCAGTCGAATCCAATTCACACCAGATTTATTACCAGCCGATGTTGTGGGAACACTTATCTATAATATGAAGGTTAATGACTTTTCAATTAAAAAAGGTCCAATATTTGCAAATTTTGTTTTAGCAGATGAGATTAACAGAGCGCCAGCTAAAGTGCAATCGGCTTTACTGGAAGCTATGCAAGAAAAGCAAGTAACCATTGGTGATGAGACGTTTATTTTAGATAAACCATTTTTAGTAATGGCAACACAAAATCCAGTTGAACAAGAAGGAACTTACCCTTTGCCAGAAGCACAAGTTGACCGTTTTATGTTGAAAACTGTTATAGATTACCCTAAACAAGCAGAAGAGCAACTTATCATGAGAGCCAACTTGAAAGGTGCTTGGGATAAAGTAAATCCAGTGGTTTCAGTTGCACAAATTTTAAAAGCGCAAGAGGCTGTAAGAGATGTTTATATGGACGAAAAAATTGAGAAGTATATTCTTGATATCATTTTTGCAACACGCTATCCAGAACAATATAAATTAGCAGATTTAAAACCACTTATTTCATTTGGAGCTTCTCCTCGTGGAAGTATTAATTTGGCAACAGCTGCGAAATGCTTTGCCTTTATAAAACGTAGAGGATATGTGATTCCTGAAGACGTTAGAGCTGTTGTTCATGATGTCCTTCGTCATAGAATTGGTATCACTTATGAAGCCGAAGCAGAGAATGTAACTTCTGAAGATATCATTAATAAAATTGTAAACGAAATAGAAGTGCCTTAGTAGATGTGATACATCATAAAACACACAACTCTAACATCAATAATTATGTGTTAATCGTGTGTAAACTAAGTTATACTAAAAGGGAGGAAGCAATTATAAATGGATACTAAGGAATTACTAAAAAAAGTACGAAAAATTGAGATTAAGACACGTCGCTTGTCTGATCACATATTTGGGGGTGAATATCATTCGACATTCAAAGGTCGAGGTATGACTTTTTCTGAAGTTCGTCAGTATCAATTTGGTGATGATGTTCGTAACATTGATTGGAATGTTACAGCACGATATAATGAGCCTTTTGTAAAAGTTTTTGAGGAAGAACGTGAATTAACCATGATGCTAATGGTTGATATTTCAGGATCTGAATTATTTGGTACAGACGTTCAGTTTAAAAATGAAATCGTAACCGAAATAGCGGCGACCTTAGCCTTTTCTGCAACTCAAAACAACGACAAGATAGGATTGATTTTGTTTTCTGATAATATTGAACTTTATATTCCTCCTAAAAAAGGACGTTCCCATGTCTTGAGAATTATACGAGAACTCATTGAATTTAAGCCAAAAAGTAAATTAACTAACGTTGGTGAAGCATTTAAGTTTTTGTCTAATGTGATGAAAAAGAAAGCTATTGTATTTGTGCTTAGTGATTTTATAGCTGATGATTACAAACAAAACTTGAAAATTGCCGCAGGAAGACATGACATTACCGGAATACGTGTATATGATAAAGGAGAAGAGGCTATTCCTAATCTTGGAATGGTACAAATGGAAGATGAGGAAACAGGTGAACTTATATTAGTAAATACGGCATCAAAATCTGTAAGACAGAATTATAGTAATTATTATAATGATAAAGTGAATTATTATAAAGACACGTTTACAAAATCGGGTTCTGGAACAATTAACTGTAGGGTTGATGAAAGCTATGTAAAAAAACTACTAGGATATTTTAAAAGAAGAGGATAATTAAGTGAAACATCTAAATTTCATACATGTAATTAATAGTTATGGCAAGCGCGTAATCTTGTTCTTAGCTTGCTGTCTCTTTTTTGTTTTGACATCAAATGCTCAAGTGACATCTTCAATTGATACAACGAAAATCAAAATAGGAGAGCAAATTACTTTTAAAGTTGAAGTTGATGCAGATACTACAGATTTAGTTGTTTTTCCAGAAGGTCAAACGTTTGGGCCTCTTGAAATGATAGAGTCTTATAAAATAGATACAACCAAAAATGAGGCAAAGTTTAAGCTCATAAAGACGTACGGTTTAACGCAATTTGATTCGGGTTCATATAAAATTCCGAAGCAGAAAATAATTGTTGGTACTAAAACATATTTTACAGATTCTTTGCATGTTGAAGTTTACACTGTTGCTGTAGATACAACCAAACAAAGTCTCTATGGTATCAAACCAATGATTGAAGTAGAAAAGGCCTCAAGCGATTGGTGGATATACCTTCTTATAACCTTAGTTGCGCTAGGTTTTATCGCTTTCTTATTGTATTGGTTTATATGGCGAAAAAAACCATTAACAGAAGAGGAGGAAATTGCCATGTTGCCGCCATATGATAGAGCGAAACTGGCACTTAAGAAATTAGATGAGAGCAATTACCTTCAGCGTTCAGAGCTAAAAGATTATTATTCAGAACTCACCTTTATTATTAGGAAGTATCTAGATGAAAAAGTGTATGATCGAGCGCTTGAAAGTACGACAGACGAACTGGTAGGTCGACTTAACTTACTTCGTGATGCCAATCAGATCGAACTGAGTACGTCAGACATCAATAATATTGAAACCATATTGAAACGTGCCGATTTGGTGAAATTCGCAAAGTCTGCCCCAGATATCGAGCTTGCAAAAATTGATAGAAATACCATAGATGTCGAAATTGACCAAGTTAAAGAAGCGTTACCTGAACCTACAGAAGAAGAAAAGCTCCTAGATAAACAGTATAAAGAAGAGCAAGAACTTAAGAAAAAACGAAGAAAAATTATCTTGACGGTTGGCGCTAGTATCTTGATTTTAATAGCAACTTATGTTGGTTTCGGACTCAAATACGGATTCAAATATGTTACTGATACCATTATTGGAAATGAAGCCAAAGAGCTTCTAGAAGGGGATTGGGTTCAAAGTGATTATGGTGTACCACCAATTATGATATCAACACCTGTTGTTTTAGAACGTATAGAGTTACAAGCTATAGACTCCACACAACAACTAAAAAGAACAGCATTTGCCTATGGAGATGTCAATAGTAGCTTTAATATAGGAGTTGGAACAACTAAATATAACCTTCAGGAAGGAGAAGAAATTGATATTAATGGTGCAGTAGAAGAAACAATTAAATCGTTTGAAAACAATGGCGCAAGAAATATTGTTGTGAAACGCGAGCAATTTATTACACCAAATGCTGCAGAAGGCTTAAAAGTTTTTGGAACAGGAGAGTTTCCAACCGATGTAGAAGGGCAATATAGGTCTGGTGAGTATGTCATCTTAATTTTTGTGTCAGATGATAAATCGGTCATGCAAAAAATAGCACTTGTTTGGAATAATAAAGACGAGTATACCAACGATATTATGGATCGTGTCTTAAATTCAGTAGAACTTAAAAAAGTAGAAGAGTAATGTTTGAAGGAATAGAGTTCTTAAATAAAGAGTTTTTCTGGTTGTTTTTACTACTACCATTTGCTATCCTTTGGTATGTTTTAAAAAGAAAACGCCAAACGGCAGAGTTTAAGATATCAAGTATAAAAGGATTTAAGGTTGGTAATGCTATACTACCTAAGTTACGCCCATTATTATTTGCGTTTCGTTTGTTGGCCTTGGCATTTTTAATTACGGCTTTAGCTCGACCAAGAACGTCTGATGAAACCACCAAGACAAAAACAACGAAAGGTATTGATATTGTCATGGCTATAGATGTTTCGGCTAGTATGCTTGCCAAAGATTTGTTGCCAAATCGGCTTGAAGCTCTGAAAAAAGTAGCATCAGAGTTTATTCAAGGTCGACCTAACGATCGAATAGGTTTAGTAGAATACGCAGGAGAAAGCTATACTAAAACTCCAATAACTAGCGATAAAGCCATTGTATTACGCTCACTTCGAGATGTGAAGTACAATGAAATTATTGAAACAGGAACAGCTATTGGTATGGGATTAGCAACAGCCGTAAATAGGTTAAAAGATAGCAAAGCCAAAAGCAAAATCATCATTTTATTAACTGATGGTGTCAATAATTCTGGTTTTATAGATCCGAAAATCGCTAGCGAATTAGCTGTAGAATATGGTATTAAAGTTTATACAATTGGATTAGGAACCAATGGTATGGCCTTATCGCCTTATTCTATTAATAGAAATGGGACATTTCAATACAGACGAGTGCAGGTAGAAATCGATGAGGATTTGCTTAATGAAATTGCAGATGTTACTGGAGGAAAATATTTTAGAGCTACTAATAACAAGAAATTAAAAGAGGTTTACAACGAAATTAATAAACTAGAAAAAACAGAAATCGAAGAAATCAAATACACCACGTACGATGAAAAATATCGACCACTAATTTTGATTGCATTAGGTCTTATCCTTTTGGAAGCACTTCTTCGATTAACCGTTTTTAGAAGTTTTGTATAGTATTATGTTTGATTTTCAATTAGAAGAAAAAATTTGGTTTTGGGTATTACTGATTATTCCAGTAATTATCTTCTTATTTGCTATACTTCAGTTTTGGAAATATAGAACACAAAAACGATTTGCTAATAGCAAGTTGCTAAAGCGATTGAGTCCAAACCAATCCTTGTTTAAGTCCATTTTAAAAATAGTCGTACTCAGTTTAGCATTTGCTTGTCTTGCTATTGCCTTAGTTAATCCTAAAATTGGAACCAAATTAGAGACTGTAAAACGTCAAGGCGTCGATATTGTCTTTGCAGTTGATGTTTCAAAAAGTATGTTGGCCGAGGATATAGCGCCAAACCGATTAGAAAAATCGAAGCAATTGGTGACGCAAATTATTAATAACTTGGCTAGCGATCGTGTTGGTATTATTGCCTATGCAGGGAAAGCATTTCCGCAGTTACCTATAACTACAGATTATGGTTCGGCAAAAATGTTTCTTCAAAACTTAAATACAGATATGTTGTCCTCTCAAGGAACCGCAATCAACGAAGCTATTGAGTTGGCCAAAACCTATTTCGATGAAGAAGAAGACACCAACCGTGTGTTAATTATCATTTCAGATGGTGAAGATCACAGTGATGTTGCAAGTAATGTAGCTGAAGAAGCCGGAGATGAAGGTATTCGCATCTTTACAATTGGAGTTGGCGATGAAAAAGGAGGCCCAATACCTATCAAACGAAATGGTGTACTTTTAAATTATAAAAAAGATAGCAAAGGCGAAACTGTAGTCACCAAGCTTAATGAAGAAACACTAAAAGAAATTGCAGACGAAGCCAATGGCGCATATATAAAAGGTAATAATACAGACGAGGTGATTGATGAAATAAAAGACATTTTAAATCGAATGGATAAAACAGAATTTGAATCCAAAGAGTTTGCCGATTTTAAGGATCAATTTCAATGGTTTTTAGGCTTTGGAATTTTCTTTTTATTCATAGATATTTTTCTACTCGAGCGAAAAACAGGATGGCTAAAACGTCTTAACCTGTTTAATGAGAATATATAATCGTTTGTCTGTTAGATATTTTATAAATTCTTTAACTATATCAAGTCTTACAGTTTTTTATCTTGCTATTTACAAAACATGAGAATGAAGTTAATAAAGATTATCGTCCTATCGTTATTGTTTCCAATGTTAAATTTTGGTCAAAACCAAGATTTAGCTCTATTCGATAATCTTATTGATAAAACATGGAGTGCTGAAGGACGATGGAAAAATAATGGTCCAAAATTTAAACAAGAAATTAAATTTAGTTATGATTTGGAAGGTTCTATTATTCTTGTAGACTCAAAAGGATATATAAATAAAGAACAAACTAAATTTGGCAACAGAAACCATGGCATAAGACAATACGACCAAACATCTAAGACAATTAAGTTTTGGGAATTTGATGTCTTCGGAAATGTAACTAAAGGTAAGGTGTATGCCGAAGGTAAAAATATCATTTACCAATATCAATATGGCGATAGCGTTATTACTGATATGTGGGAATATGTTGATGATTCAACTTATAATTTTAAAGTAGGTAGTTATCATAATGGCACTTGGAAACAAGTGTATCTTAATACCGTTTTTAAAGAACAGAAATAAAATGAAGAAACTCAGTATCATCTGTGCAGTCTTAATGACAACATTGGCTTTTGCTCAAGACAAGGATAAAGAACGTCAAAAGAAATTGACGCTTGAAACAGCTACAGATTATGTATATGAAGGCAATGAGTTGGTAGATGCCGATAATTATATTTCGGCCGAAATGGAATACAGAAAAGCTATTTCAAAGGCACCATCTGTTGTGGCAGGCTCGTATAATTTAGGAAATAGTTATTACGAAAAGGAAAACTATGAAGAAGCTCTATATCGCTTAAAATTAGCTGCCGATAACTCAAATTCAAAATCAGAAAAGCACAAGATATTTCATAATATTGGAAATATCTTAATGAAAAAAGAACTGTGTGAAATGGCTGTTGAATCTTTTAAAAACGCCTTAAGAAACGACCCAACTGACGATGAGACACGTTACAATTTGGCCATAGCTAAAGAGTGTGCTGAGCAACAAAAGAAAGAGGAAGAAAAAGACGAGGAGAAAAAGGACGAAGAAGAAAAAGAAGAGGAAAAGAAAGACGAAGAAAAGAAGGAAGACGAAGAAAAAAAGGACGACCCTAAAGATGAAGGTGATCAAGAGAAAAAGGAGGGTGACGACCAAAAAGATGATGAAGGGAAGCCTAAAGATGATAAAGATCAAGGCAAAGATGAAAAGAAAGAAGATAAAAAGGAGCAAGGAAAGCCCAAACCGCAACCTGGACAATTGTCTCCTCAACAAATTAAAAACTTGCTAGAAGCAATGAACAATCAAGAACAAAAAGTTCAAGAAAAAATAAATGCAGAAAAGCAAAAAGGAGTGAAAGTCAAACCCGAAAAAGACTGGTAACTTAAAAGTACAACCAAAATCCTAACGATATGAAGTCCATTAAACTTACACTGTTTCTATTGAGCATTTTTTCAATAAGTGTCGTATTTGCACAAGTGAATTTCGAAGTTAAAATAAGCAAGGATAAAGTAGCGCCTAATGAATCTATTCGTGTTGATTTTGAAATGGATACCGAAGAAGAAGAGTTTACACCACCTAGTTTTGATGATTTTGAAGTTGTAAGTGGGCCTCAGAAAAATATAAGTAGAACTTGGATTAATGGGGAACAGAGTTATAAGAAAACAATTACCTACTATGTGGTTCCTCAAAAACAAGGAGACTTAACAATTGATGAAGCTAGTTTGAGTGTAGATAATGAGACATACGTCACAAAATCATTAGCTGTAAAGGTTGATCATATGTATCAAAGCAAAGAAGAGACCGCACAGTTTTTAAAATTCAGTGAAAATGTTCATTTAATTGCTGAAGTTTCAAATAATACACTGTCAGTAGGGAAATCTATTGAAGTTACCTATAAATTGTATGTATCTCAAAATGTAGGGATTTCAAATTGGAAAACGTTAGAAATGCCAGAATATAAAGGATTTGAATCTGAAACAATTGATGTTAAACCAATGAAAGTTCAATCAGGAACGTATAAAGGAGAGGATCATCGCTTTGTATTGTTGAGTAAAACAAAACTAACTTCAAAAGAAAAAGGAGAATTTCAATTACAACCACTACAACTTAATGTTACTGTGGAGATGCCAACAGATAAGAAAGATATTTTTGGAGGTCCAGTAATGCAAATAGTAAACAAAACCTTAACTACAGATACGATTATCGTAACTGTTAATTAATAAACCTTAGGTATTTTTCAAAATGAAAACCGTTAAACATACCATTCTTTTGTGTGCAATACTTTTTTCAAGTGTGACTTTTGCACAAGTCAAATTTGAAGCTAAAGTAAGTAAGCAGAAGCTCGGCGTAAATGAGCGTTTACGAGTGGATTTTGTTATGAATAAAGATGGGGATAATTTTAATCCCCCAGATTTTGCTGGTTTCAATGTTGTGGGAGGTCCAAATACTTCAGTGAGTAATTCTTGGCTTAATGGACAGCATTCTTACACTAAAACGTATAGTTATTTCTTGGCACCAACTAAAAAAGGAAAAATTAAAATTAAAGAAGCTAGTATTGAAATAGAAGGTGTTATTTATCAAACCAAAGCAGTGGCTGTTAATATAACTAATGCAGTAAAGCGTCCAAATGACCCTTATAATGTTGAGGGAGTCGCTGAAGAAAACATTCACTTAGTTGCTGAGGTATCTAAGTCAGATCCTTATCTTAACGAAGCCATTACTGTGGTGTATAAATTATATGTATCTGCAAATACAGGTGTTAGTAATTGGAGGGAAGTTGATAACCCGAGATATAATGACTTTTGGAGTCAAAAAATTGATACTAGAGGTTATCGTATACAAAATGGTAAATATAAAGGGGAAGATTATAGATATGTTGTACTTCGCAAAACGATATTATATCCTCAAAAAACGGGTAAGCTTGAAATTGAACCATTAACACTTGATATTACGGTTGAGGTACCAACAAATAGACGTGATATTTTTGGAGGAAGACGTATGGCGCAAACCAATAGAACGGTATCTGCAGGTAGCCGAACAATTAATGTAAAAGCATTACCAGAGGAAGGGAAACCCGAAAATTTTACCGGAGCTGTTGGCGATTTTGAATTTAACGTTATTACTTCAAAATCTGAGTTAAATGCTTCTGAGTCTTTAGAAGCTAGAGTTGAAGTTACTGGACAAGGTAATTTAAACTTGTTTCAATTGCCAAAGCTAACAGTACCAAGCTCTCTGGAGGTTTATGAACCAGAACATAATGAAAATATAAGAACACGTACTGATGGCATGCAAGGTTCTATTTCAGATAATTATACTATTGTTCCGCAATATAAAGGGAAGTACCCTATTCCGAGCATGTCGTTCTCATACTTTGATTTAAAAACAGAAACATATAAAACAGTAACATCTGGAGAAATTATTATTGATGTTATCGAAGGACCAGTTAATAACACATCTGGCGACAATAACATTACCGATATTAATGCCAATAAAAAGGATGTAACGGCCAATAGCGCTCAATTTGCGTTTGTAAAAACAAATGCGAATCTCAGGCCTATTTCAAATGAAAATTTCTTTAAATCTAAGGGGTTTTGGAGTTCTTTATTATTGCCTTTATTGGCTATTCCATTAGCTATGGTGTATCGTAAGAAAAAAGAAGAACGCCATGCTGATGTCTTTGGAAATAGAATTAGAAAAGCAGACCGATTGGCAAGGCGATATCTTAGTGAAGCGAAAAAATCATTAGGTCAAAAAGAAGCGTTTTATATCGCATTAGAAAAAGCACTGCATAATTATTTAAAAGCCAAAATTCATATTGAAACGAGTGATTTTAGCAAAGAAAAAATAGAACATATATTGATTGAACGAGAAGTAAATGAAGTTACTGTTAAGGAGTTTATTAGCATTTTAGAACACTGTGAATTGGCAAGATATACGCCAATCACAAATGTAGAAATGCAACAGGATTATGAAAATGCAGCTTCGACCATTTCTATAATAGACAAAGATATAAGATAGTTATGAAACAACTGTTTTACATATTTTTTGTGCTGGTAAGCACGACGATATTTGCTCAAAATGAAACACTTTTTGATCAAGCAAATACATTTTATAATGAAGGGAATTATACCGAAGCTCTAGATAAATATGAAGCGGTTTTAGATTCTGGAGAACATTCGGCAGAATTATATTTTAATATTGCTAATGCCCATTATAAACTAAACCATATTGCACCAAGTATCTACTATTACGAAAAAGCATTATTGTTAAAACCTAATGATAAGGACATACAAAACAATATTGCTTATGCAAGAAATATGACCATTGATGCCATTGAAGTTGTGCCTGAAGTTGGGTTTTCAAAACTCATCAAAAATGCAACTAATACGCTTAGCTTTGATCATTGGGCAATGCTATCTGTAAGTATGGTTATGCTTTTCGTGATTTTATTTTTAATGTATTACTTTTCTTTAAGCACAGGAAAAAAGCGATTTGCATTTGTAACAAGTATTTCTTGCTTACTCCTAGCCTTTGTGACTGTTGCTTTTGCTTTTCATAAATTTGATTTGGATGAAAAAAACCAACCAGCTATTGTTTTTGCACAGGAAGCTCAAATTAAGAGTGAACCCAATTTGAGAAGCGTAGAATCATTTAAACTTCATGAAGGGACTAAGGTCCAAGTGTTAGACACTGTATCGAAATGGAAGCAAATTAGAATAGCCGATGGTCAAACAGGATGGGTTTTAAATGATGACATTAAAATGTTGAAGAATTTTTAAAGATTCTTTAACAAAAAAATCAAAAATCTAGACTTATATTTGTTCCTTCATTTGAAATTATGAACAGAAACCTACTAGCCATATTTTTTTCATTGTTTTTTTTAACGCTTGTTACAGCGCCTACAATTCTCGTATTTGTTGAGGATTCTGTTGACATAGCATTTTTCTATGATATTTCAGAAGAAGAGGAAGAAAAAAGTAATAAAAAGAATAAAGAGTTTGAAAAATTTGTTGTCGATTTAGACACCGAATCGGATAACTTACTTACTTCAAAAGCTAGTATAGATTTGGAATATTCGTATAAAACTTATCCGAAACCGCACCTTAATTTAATTTCTCCACCCCCCGAATTCATTTAATAATTTTAAGAATAACTGGATATACTATATCCAAAAAAATTATTAAAAATAGCTATTGAGTTTCTCTTTAGCCTAAATGAATTTATATATGTTTAAAACTATTAAGACTGACTTGCCAGCGAGTATAGTCGTATTTTTTGTTGCACTACCTTTATGTTTAGGTATTGCATTAGCCAGTGGAGCGCCTCTTTTTTCAGGACTTATAGCTGGTATTATTGGGGGAATTGTTGTAGGAAGTTTAAGTGGGTCTAAAATTGGAGTTAGTGGTCCAGCTGCAGGTTTAGCGGCAATTGTTTTAACCGCAATTACAACGCTAGGAAGTTATGAAAATTTCTTAGTTGCAGTTGTTCTAGGAGGTATTATTCAATTAATTTTTGGTCTTCTTAAGGCCGGAATTATTGGTTATTATTTTCCATCTTCAGTTATTAAAGGAATGCTTACAGGAATTGGGATTATCATTATCTTAAAGCAAATTCCTCACTTTTTTGGTTATGACAAAGCCTTTACACTTTTCAAAGGAAGTGGAGAAGGCGCAGTTAGCCAAATCCTAAGCATTTTTGATCATATCCAAATTGGATCTACCGTTGTTGGAATAATAGGACTATTAATTTTAATACTTTGGGATAAAGTTTTATCTAAAAAAGGAAAGATATTTAGTATAATTCAAGGGCCCTTAGTAGCCGTTGTATTTGGAATTGTCTTTTTTTTACTAACGAAATCTAATGAAAGTTTAGCCATTGCCGAAGCACATTTAGTTAGTGTGCCAGTTCCTGATGGATTTGATTCTTTTATAGGTCAGTTTAGCTTTCCAAATTTTTCTGCAATTACAAATCCAGATATATGGATTGTAGCTTTTACAATTGCATTAGTTGCAAGTTTAGAAACCTTATTATGTGTTGAAGCTACAGATAAATTAGATCCACACAAAAATGTAACACCAACAAATCGAGAATTATTAGCTCAAGGAACAGGAAATATATTATCTGGATTAATAGGTGGATTACCAATTACCCAAGTAATTGTAAGAAGTTCGGCTAATATTCAATCTGGCGGTCGTAGTAAAATGTCTGCCGTTATTCATGGTTTTTTATTGTTGATTTCAGTAATCTTAATACCAAAATTGTTGAATATGATTCCTCTATCAGTACTAGCTGCAGTGTTATTAATAGTTGGTTTCAAGTTAGCAAAGCCTTCATTGTTTAAAAAGATGTACAATTTAGGGTGGAAACAGTTTGTTCCATTTATGGCAACAGTTTTACCAATGGTGATTACTGGAGATTTATTAATAGGAATTGGTATGGGATTAGCAATTGGAATCATTGTGATTTTAATAAAAAGCTACCAAAACTCGCACTTTTTACACATTGAAGATAAGAGTAATGGCAAGCATAAAATTAAAATGACACTTGCCGAAGAAGTTACATTTTTCAATAAAGGAGCAATCTTAAAAGAGCTTGATAGCTTACCTAGAGACACGTATCTAGAATTAGATGTAAGGAAAACAAGATACTTAGATAATGATATTATTGAGATTCTTGACGACTTCGCTTTTAAGGCAAAAGAGAGAAATATTGACATTCAACTTATTTCAGAACGTGGTGTTGTTGAAAACCCAGATAGCTTTATAGAATTTTTTAAACTAAGACCAAAAACCGCCTAAAATTATAAAATATGAAGACAAATAAATATAAAATACTTGTGCTTTCTGATATGAAAAGTACAGCGACAAGAACCATAAAAAACAGTATTAGCCTTTCTAAGATGATTGATGGAGACATCCATTTTTTTCATGTGAAGAAACCAACAGAAGTTGTAGAAAAAGAGAGTCAATTGTCTGCTATGAGAACAATTAATAAGGCTCATGTGTCTATTTCAAGTGATATTCAAAATTTGATAGAACCTATAGCTAAAGATTATAATACTACGATCTCCTATAGTCATACGTTTGGTAACGTAAAAAATGAAATTTTAGATTGCATTAAAAAACAAAAACCAGATATTATAGTCTTAGGAAGACGTAAATCAAAGCCAATTAATTTATTAGGAGATAAGCTTACAGATTTTATAATCAAGAATTATAATGGAGCTATAATGATTGCGTCAGATGAGGGTTTATTAGAACCAGAAAAAGAACTATCTCTTGGGTTATTTAATGATGCTAATACAACATTTAACTTAGAATTCGTTGATGCCTTATTTAATCATACACAAAAGCCATTAAAGTCCTTTAGAACAGATCAGGAATTGGTTGAGACCAATGGAAAAAATAACATTGCAAAAGAAGATACAGTGGAGTTGGTTTTTGATTATGGAGATAATTCTATTAAGAGCTTATCTAACTATTTAGCAAAAAGTGATGTTAATTTATTGTGCTTAAATAGAGACAGCAGTAAAACCGCAAATAATAAACCTAGAATTAAAGATGTAATAAACAATGTGAATGTGTCGTTGCTCATTTCCGAAGAGCAAAAACAATAGTGATAAATTCGTGTTAATTGGAGAAGCTAAGGCCTAATATATTTTTTTTTAATTTAAAAAATTATATTTTTAAGGATAAACCAACACTTAAATTATGAAAAACTTATTTTCAAATATCAAAGGCGATGCTTTTGGAGGTATTACAGCCGGAATTGTAGCTTTACCCTTAGCCTTAGCTTTTGGAGTGTCATCTGGTCTTGGACCTAGTGCAGGATTATACGGAGCCATTTTTATTAGTTTCTTTGCAGCATTTTTTGGCGGAACCAGTACACAGATTTCTGGTCCTACAGCGCCAATGACTGCAGTAAGCATGGTAATTATAGCAGGAATTATTGCTACTAATGATGGAAGTGTAGAAAAAGCACTGCCGGCAATTCTAACTGTGTTTTTATTGGCTGGTTTGATGCAAATTGGATTAGGTGCCATAGGACTTGGTAAATACATTCGGTATATCCCTTATCCTGTTGTTTCTGGATTTATGACTGCCATTGGTGTCATTATTTTAATTACACAAATTTTGCCTTCGCTTGGATACTATCCTAAAGAAGACATGGATTATGTCAACCAGTTTAAACCGCAGGCCGAAGAAGTTATTTTAGAAAATATTTTAAAAGATGAAGCCGGAGAAGGTATTCTAGTTTTAGAAAATTTTAAGGTAACTATAGATAGAGCAAATAAAATCACTCAGGACGATATTTTAAAAGAGTCTCAGACGCTTGCGGCGAAAAATGCTTCAGGTGTTTTAGGAGCGCTTAAAGTGTTGCCTAGAGCACTTAAAAATATTAGCTGGCTCGAAGTGATACTGGCCTTGGGTACTATATTCATAATTTATGGGTTTAAACGGATAACCACCAAGATTCCAAGCACGCTTGTTGCTCTGGTTGTGATGTCGGCCATAGCAATCTTTGGGAATTTAGATTATAAACCTATTCCTGAAATTCCAGAAGGTTTACCAGTGCCAAACTTAGAAATTATCACAAGTTTTAATTTAAGCTCTATAACGCCTTATATTTTTACAGCTTTAGCCTTGGCATTATTAGGAGCTATAGATTCACTATTAACAAGTATAGTGGCAGACAATATGACCAAAACCAAGCATAAACCTAATAAAGAACTGGTAGGGCAAGGTATTGGTAATAGTATTGCCGCTTTATTTGGAGGTATTCCTGGAGCAGGTGCCACTATTCGTACTGTAGTAAATATTAACTCGGGTGGAAAGACTAAACTATCAGGTATGATTGCTGGGGTATTACTATTTAGTATTTTAATGATTCCTGGATTACCAAATTTGGCGTCTCAAATACCTGCAGCTGTTTTAGCAGGAATATTAATTACAGTAGGTATTGGAGTGATGGATTATAAAGGTTTGAGGGCCATTCCTGCCCTACCAAAAGACATCAAAATTGGACCTTTAAAATTGAGTTCAGAGGTGGTAATAATGCTAGTTGTATTAATACTGTCTTCTTTTTGGGATTTGGTATATGCCGTAGGTATTGGCCTTGTCATTGCCTCATTAATGTTCATGAAAAAAATTGGAGACCTTACAGCAGAGCGATCCGATGTGAAATCTTTAAAAGAAGAAGCTTGGGCAGATGAAGGCAATTTTCCTGTCAATTTACAAGAAGAAGTTTTTGTAAAGCACATTAAAGGACCTCTGTTTTTTGGTTCAACTAGCGACTTCCAAGCTCTTGCTCAGCAAATTCCAGATACAGCCGTTACTGTAATTATGCGATTAGACCGTATGCAGTACATGGATCAGTCTGGATTATATGCTATGGAAGATATGTTACAAGACTTAAAACAAAAGGACGTTACAGCATTATTTGTTGGCTTACTCAAGCAACCACGATATATGATGGAGCGTATTGATATCATTCCAGATTTTATTTCCGAAGACCATATTTTTAATTCGTTTGATGAGTGTATCGAATGGATTAAAACCAACGTAAAAGATCAACATTAACAATAAAAATTATAACAAATGAAAAATATAGCAATAACAAAAGATGTTCAAACCGCATTAACACCAAATGGTGTATTAGAAGATTTATTACAAGGTAATAATCGTTTTACTAATGGAAATTCTCAAGCTACAGATAATTCGGCTTTAGTAAATCAAACTACAGGCGGACAGTTTCCTAAAGCGGTAGTGCTATCGTGTATAGATTCTCGTGTACCTGTTGAAACGGTATTGGACCAAGCCATTGGTGATATATTTGTGGCGCGTGTTGCAGGGAATTTCGAAAATGTAGACATCCTTGGAAGTTTAGAGTATTCTTGTAAAGTGGCAGGGAGCAAATTAATTCTTGTACTAGGACATGAAAGTTGCGGAGCTGTTAAAGCAGCTTGTGATGGTGTAGAGTTAGGAAATATTACAGCCATGCTAGATAATATCTTACCAGCCGTTAGAAAATCTGCCGAAGAGGTTGAAGGTGAGGCTAATTCATCTAATGGCGCCTTTGTCGCTAAAACAGTAGAAAATAATGTTAGATTAACTATTGATCGTATTCGTGCTAAAAGCCCGATTTTAAAAGAAATGGAGGATAATGGAGAGATTAAAATCGTTGGTGGTGTGTATAACTTACACACAGGAAAAGTAGAAATGCTTTAAGACAATTAGTTTCAAACCATACAAAAACTGTCTATATTTCAATAGGCAGTTTTTTTATGCCTCATCATTAGTATCATCGTTATCATCAAGGTCTTCTTTGCCTTTGTTTAAGATGCTAGGAAAAATCATAGGAGCTAAAGATCTTACAGGCTTATAAAGCACAGAGTCTTCAAGGTCTTCTTTATCTGCAAATGGAATCGAATTATTCATAGTATCAAAGACAATAAGTAACACGCTAAGAATTAAGCCAATTTTTAAAGCGCCAAATACGCCTCCAAGCAGTTTGTTTAATACGCCAAGTGCTGCAAAATCTGCTAATTTCGTCAAGGCTTTTCCAGCAAGGGCAATAGCCAAAACAATAATGACAAACGTAATAGCAAAGGCCACTATATTAATGTACTTTTCATCCCAGTCAAGTCGGCTATCTAAAAACCCAGCGGCAAAATTACTAAAGTGAATGGCACCATAAACACCAGCAATAAGTGCTACTAAAGAAGCTACCTCTACAAAAAGCCCTTTCATAAAACCCCTAACGAGTCCAAATAACAAAAGCGCGCCTAATATGATATCAATTACAGCCATAGTCTAGTTAATTTTAACAAACCTACATAAATTTTCCCATTTTAAATTAATAACGCTAAAGTTGATGTTATAGTTTACTAACTTTGCAAACTAACTATCTTTGATTAGAATATATGGCTAGAGATGAGCAATTAAAACAGCGTTGGGAAGAAGTGGTAGAGAAATTATCTGCGCGATTTTCAGATGGTGATCCTTTAGATTTAGATGCCATTATTTATCTAATAGGTGTCCAAGAACTAGGGCAATTAGACCGTCGATTTAAAAAAGACCACAAGTTAGATCTTATGCATATTGCCATTTGTAAATTGCTTACACCTTACGGATTTTATGAATTCGATTTTGTAGATGACGATGGTTGGCCGCATTACAAGGTAAAAGAGCAACTACCACCATTAAAAGCAGGAGAACAAAGTATTTTAATGAAAGACGCTATTGTCAATTACTTTATAGAAACAAATTTTATAGATTAAATCTGGGCGTTCCACGCTTCCGCCAAGCGCTACAGCGTGTCAGGCTCTCGGCAGTCGCTTCCCGATAGCCATCGGGAGAGCTTCAACAAATGCCTCCATCCTTAACGCAAATCTCGATAAATTGATTAAATTTGCGTTTCATTTTAAGTTAGCAAACCAAACGCAGCACAGGCATGATAGATAAGATAAAAGAACTCATAGCAGAAGCCGAAGCTTTTACAACCCAATCTAAAGAAGAGGTTGAAAATTTCCGTATAAAATATTTAGGGTCTAAAGGGCTCTTAAAGCAATATTTTGCAGAATTTAAAAATGTGGCAAATGAGCAAAAAAAGGAGTTTGGTCAAACCATTAATCAACTCAAAAAAACCGCCGAAGAGAAAGTTAATGCTTTAAAGGAAGAGTTAGAGAATAAGGAAGAATCGGCAGGAATTTATGGCGATTTATCACGTCCTGGTGAACCTATCGAAATTGGTGCACGCCATCCCATTTCCATAGTTAAAAACCAGATTATCGATATTTTTTCACGCATTGGTTTTAACGTCAGTGAGGGTCCAGAAATTGAAGACGATTGGCATAATTTTACTGCATTAAACTTACCAGAATATCATCCTGCTCGTGATATGCAGGATACATTTTTTATTCAAACCAATCCAGATGTGTTACTACGTACGCATACCAGTTCGGTGCAGGTACGATATATGGAAAATAACAAGCCACCCATTCGTACCATTTCTCCTGGCCGTGTGTTTCGTAATGAAGCTATTTCGGCACGTTCACATTGCTTTTTTCATCAGGTGGAAGGTTTATATATTGATAAGGATGTAAGTTTTGCCGATTTAAAGCAAACCCTTCAATATTTTACTACCGAAATGTTCGGGAAGTCTAAAATTCGTTTACGACCGTCATATTTCCCGTTTACTGAGCCAAGTGCTGAGGTAGATGTGTATTGGGGTTTAGAAACTGAAACCGATTATAAGATGACCAAAGGAACAGGTTGGTTGGAAATTATGGGCTGTGGTATGGTAGATCCTAATGTACTAGAAAACTGTGGTATAGACTCTAAAGAATACTCTGGTTTTGCATTCGGTATGGGCATCGATCGTATTGCCTTATTACTTCACCAAACTAGTGACATCAGATTACTTAGCGAAAATGATGTACGTTTCTTAGAACAGTTTAAGAGCGCGCTTTAATTAACGTCTTTGGAATTAAAAAGCTTTGTTTTGTCAAATTCGTCTAGGTCTATAACATATAAACTTGATGATGCCTTTTTAGAATACTCGTTTAACAAATATCCACCAATGATATAAAGTTTATTTTGGTGATAATGCATTTTAGGCCGGTTGAGATCTAAATCAATTTTATAAGATTCTAAGACTTTGGTTTTTGTATTATAGTTAAGAAGTCGCCTATTATTAAATATGTAAATCATATGCTTATGAACAGCTAAAGCAGGATATTCCATGGCGTTGAATAGGGAGCCTTCTGTATTCCATACTCCAGTTTTTATAGCAAAAGATTCAATAGTATTCAACTTTTTCCCATTACTACCACCAATTAGATATATAACATCATCAATGATGACACCCTGGGTTTCTTTTTTAATTGTCATTTTGGGAAGTTCATACCAATGCCCAGAGCTTATATTGTAAATGTGAGACGCATCGGTAAACATTTTTTTTCCTTTTTTATTTTTCGAAAAAGAACCGCCCATAACAATAATGTTATCGTTGTATGTAAATGATGCAAAGTTTATGGCTTGATGCGGATTGGTATGATCAATTGTAATTTGTCTGGAACCCATATCAAAGACTTCAATCTTATCATCCAAATATTCCTTTTTTCTATTTATAGATAATCGTTTCCCTCCCAAACTATAAAGTTCATTTCCGTAGCAATTGAGATTATGGTATGCTCGATTTCTAAATTTGGTTTCAGAAACAGACCAACTATTATCTTCGATATTATAGATTTGAAGCTTGTCTGTATAGTTTTCAAAAGAAAAATTTTGGTTCATCTCCTTTATAAGATCAGCAAAACTACCTCTAGGTAAATTACTCACTGCTAATAGCGCTCTTTTTCCAGAATCTTCAATTTGCGATGAGTTTCCACTAATCACATATATGTTATTCCCTACAACCTGAGAGTCAAATGCAAATACGCCTGTCTTTAGAGGTTTCAGCCTTTTAAAGTGTATTCTAGATTTTAATTTTTTAGATGAATTAATGACAACTTCATTAAGATTTTCTAGCTTTTTAGACAGATAAATCTTGTTATTTGTAGGTAACAACATTGTTAGTGCTATAGCCTTACTATGATAACCCATTAACGAGAATTCTAAGTAATCATTTTCAGTTGGGCGAGAATTTACTTTAATATTGAAAACTCCATTAGCATCCGAAACAGAACCAGTATTATATTTTTCGAAATAAACAGTTACATTTTCAATAGGTTCATTAGTTTCAGAATCTAAAATTAGTCCACTGATATTTTGCGCAATAATCAACTGTGAAAAAATGAAGAATATCAATGTTAATCTCATAAGGTTTATCATTTGTAACAATAATCTAAGTTCGATTATTTTTATGAGAGTATCAAAATCTTAACTTTATGTTTTAGTTTTGCACCATGAAAAAGGACATTCATATCCCAAAAGTAGAAGATGTATTTGTTGCTGTAGTGCAAGAGCAACACCCAGAGTATAAAACCGATGATTGGAATGCTTATATCATCAATAATAAAGACGTTGATCTTGATACGGTTTTAATTGTGTCTAAAGGCTACTCAGAAGACAAGGTTACTCCTGTGATGCGTCATACGATAAAACTCCTCCCAGCCAGAAGTTATGCTAAAATAGAGTTCATGCAAAACGATGTCTTGCAATTAAACAACGAGTTTAAAGTCACCTTCTTTGAAGGCAATGCGATGTTAGATAAAACCTATTTGTTTAGAAAAAACACCATTAATACAAAGGCATTGCAAAGCATTCCGCTCATGCAATTAAAAGGTGTTTTGGTAAAGTGATGGTTTGTCATTGCGACAGAATCTGAGCTGTTTTTAACGTAGTTACTGTTATAAAAACGTTGATTTTAAATTAACAAAGATTTCTCGACAAGCTCGAAATGACAATTGATTGTTATTCACATGTGATGTATTGTCATTCCGACCAAAGTGGAGGAATCTATCATTTAGACAGTATCATTTAGAAATAACCATTCTGGATTATTCGAATTTATTAGAGTTTCTTTTTTGTTCCTATTCCACTTTTTTAATTGTTTCTCTCTTTTTATAGCATCTTCAACCTCAAAAAAATGCTCGAAGTAAATAAGATATTTGCATTTGTATCTATGTGTAAATGATTTAGAATTCGAGGAAGGAGTATTATGATAATAAAGTCGATCACGAAGATTATTGGTCATTCCAATATATAATACAGTTCGATGCTTATTCGTTAAAATGTAGATGTAATAATTATGATTACCGATTAATTTCGCCATGAAATAAATTAACAAAGGTTTCTCGACAAGCTCGAAATGACAATTGATTGTTATTCACATGTGGTGTATTGTCATTCCGACCAAAGTGGAGGAATCTATCATTTAGACAGTATCATTTAGAAATAACCATTCTGGATTATTCGAATTTATTAGAGTTTCTTTTTTGTTCCTATTCCACTTTTTTAATTGTTTCTCTCTTTTTATAGCATCTTCAACCTCAAAAAAATGCTCGAAGTAAATAAGATATTTGCATTTGTATCTATGTGTAAATGATTTAGAATTCGAGGAAGGAGTATTATGATAATAAAGTCGATCACGAAGATTATTGGTCATTCCAATATATAATACAGTTCGACGCTTATTCGTTAAAATGTAGATGTAATAATTATGATTACCGATTAATTTCGCCATGAAATAAATTAACAAAGATTTCTCGACAAGCTCGAAATGACAATTGATTGTTATTCACATGTGATGTATTGTCATTCCGACCAAAGTGGAGGAATCTAATCCAATTTTTCAGTCAGTTTCTTAAACACCTTTTTTGGGTTCTTATTCTCATACAAAATACTGTAAACGGCATTAATAATAGGTAAGCGCGTTTTCTTAACATTTTTGAGATTAAGCTCATGTGCACTCTTGGTGGCGTAATAGCCTTCGGCCACCATATTCATTTCCATTTGTGCAGACTTTACAGTATAACCTTTACCAATCATATTCCCAAACATACGATTACGAGAAAATGTAGAATAGCCCGTTACTAACAAGTCACCTAGATAAGCCGAATTATTAATGTTACGCTTCATTTTGTGCATCTTTTTAATAAAGCGTTTCATCTCTCTAATAGCATTACTCATCAATACACTTTGGAAGTTATCACCATAACCTAAGCCATGTGCAATACCAGCAGCAATGGCATAAATATTTTTTAGCATGACTGCATATTCGGTACCAATAATATCATCACTAATTTTTGTTCTAATATAGTTGCTAGATAAGGCATCGGCAATGGCCTGAGCTTTATCTGGATCTGCACAAGAAATAGTTAAATAAGACAGACGCTCTAATGCGACTTCTTCGGCATGACAAGGTCCAGCAATTACTGCAATATTTTGGAAAGGAATATTATAAATATCATGAAAATGCTCACCTACTAATAATCCAGATTCGGGCATTATTCCTTTTACTGCAGATACCACAGTTTTCTGTGAGATGTCTACCGTTAATTTTTGGAGTTCACCATGAATAAAAGCAGACGGAATTACAAATATGAGCACATCTGCCCATGCAGCAATTTCATTAATATCATTACTAATTTTAAGCTGCTCGGTCTTAAACTCTACAGAACTAAGGTAACTAGGGTTGTGCTGTTCTTTGAGTAAATGTTCTTTAGTATACACACTACGCATATACCAACCAATTTCATCTAGGTTTTCAGAAAGCATTTTTACAATGGCAGTGGCCCAACTTCCTGCACCAAAAACAGCATATTTTAATGGTTGACTCATAAATGGATTATAATTAGTGTCATTCAAAAATACATAATTTATACGCTTTTCCGAAGGGAAAACCATAGACTTTAAATTTTTGGCACGTGTTTTGAAAGTTAAGAAAGTGTAACCCTAAAACGAACGATTATGAAAACGATAAAAATACTCTTAGGCTTTGCTTTAACAGCAACATTATTAACGTCTTGTTATACAGACGAGGTGATTATCACAGATAACAATCCTGGTATTTCATTAAACCAGTTGTTAAACTCATATGAGTTATGGTATGTTGATATCAATCAAACCTTAGGAAATGGAGAAACACCGTTTTTACAAATTGCGTTTACGGTATCATTTAGAAATGGCGTTTTATATGCGAATAACAATTTGGTAGGTTTTGGAAGCCAAGGCAATGGTTATGGTATTGATGTTGGAACCTATGATGCTTATAATATGATTTTAGATATCAATCACGACATTGATGGGTTTGAAACTTTTGATGTTTATCAAATTGATAATAATACAATCGAGTTGTATAATCCGTTTAATGACACATCATATTTCTTAAATGGATACCAGAGAAACAGCTTTGATTATGACTTTGTATTCTATGACAATATTCACTATTTCTTACAGGAGTATGAGGCTTGGGAAAAGACATATACAAGTGAAATGGGTGTGTTAAATGAATTTGATAATGAAAATTACCTTCAGTTTTTAGCTGGTGGAAATGACTCAGAGTTTAGAAGTTCTCAAGATGTAAATATCTCAAACCCAGATAATATCTATTGGGATTACACAGGTGTTTATGGTGTTGGAGACATTAGTAATAATATGTACTTAAAAACATTAACACTAGATTATGATTTCTTTGACAATGAATACTTCGAATTGAGCGTTATTAATGATCAAAGGATAGAATTATTTCATCCATCGTCTGAAACGGTATATGAATTTACAGGACGCGGATACATTCAATTCTTAAGAGAAGCAGATGCTTCAGGAAAGCGTATTGACGGTACGAAAAAATTAAAAAAACGTAAGCAGAAAACTGCTAAAAAAGATAACCCTCGGGTAAGTACAAGGAGCTAGATTTTGGTTGGTTATTTAGACTCCATAAGGCGCCCATCTCATGCATTTGAGATGGGCGTTTCTTCGTTTAATAGGCATTAAGTGACTTATAATGAGATCTTGTGTCTTAGTTATGGAGTTGGTTGTATAATTGGAATTGCTAAGAAATTTCACCAACTTTACAAGTACTACATTATTAACATTAAAACAATTAACTATGGGACTATTTTCATTTATTAAAAACGCGGGCGCAAAGGTCTTCGGAATAGGAAAAACAACAGAAGAGGAAGCAGCAGAAGCAAGAGCAAAAGCAAGGAGAGAAGCAGATGCAGCAGAGTTAAAATTGGAGGAAGCAGCAGCACGTAATTTAGAAGAAACAATTAACGATTTACAATTGCGAGTAGACAATCTATATGTAGTTGTTGATGATGAAATGGCTAGAGTTTCTGGTATGGCTTATGATCAAGCAACTAAAGAGAAAGTAGTGCTTGTTATAGGTAATACTGCAGGAATTTCTACGGTTGATGATCAAATGACAGTAGAGCATGTAGAGCCAGAAGCACAATTTCATACTGTAGCTAGTGGTGATACTTTAGGAAAAATTGCAAAGCACTATTATGGTAATGCGATGAAATATCCTGAAATATTTGAAGCTAACAAACCAATGCTAACAGATCCTGATAAAATTTATCCAGGACAAGTATTACGTATACCACATTTAGACTAAGGTTTAGATGGATGATAAAAAAAGCGCAACCAACGGTTGCGCTTTTTTTATGATTGGTGATGTATTGATCTCATTGTTATTCTCTTTATTGCAAATACTTAAGTGCTTTTGAAAACCCAACTTAAAAATCACCAGGCTTAATCTGGTGAATTTCATACCATTTATTGGCTCTCTTTTCATAAATAATTATGTATGGATAAATTCCGTTTGGCTTAACAAACCCATACAATAATGCGTATTTTTTATTTATGGTATACATTGGTTTCGACATATACCACGCCCTTTTTGTTTCTGAATTTGGCGGATGTATCGTTTTAAATTTTTTGTAAACAATAGAATCCCATTGTCCATTAGACAATTGTTTTTTATAATTTGCATACTCTGCATCAGCGTACACTTTATGAACTATAGAGTCTAATTTAATATTAATCCAAGGTTTATTTAATTCACTTTTATAAATGCTATCACCTTTTACAATATCTACGAAAATCATTTTACCATTTACGATCTTAGATGTACTCTTTGGCATTTTAAGAAACGAATCTTGCTTTAACTCTAAATATTCTTTGCATTTATTGAGTATAAAACTATTAGTATTACTTAAACCAAATACTAGGGAGTCGTTTTTGGGATTATTAGCTTTTTGACTAGCAATCTGCTCTGACACATATAAGCTCAAAAGCTTATAATCATCATTATCTGGTTGTGATTCTTTTGGAGCGCAGTTTAGCATTAATGCTAAAACTAATGCGATTTTTAATTTATTCACACTTTGTGCCTTTAGCTTGTTCTGTTCCATTTTGTTCATTTACTGCTATTATTGAATAGGCTGGGTTGCTTTTATTGTAGCAACAAAATCACGCACATGTTTATAATCTGAGAGTTTTCCTTTTCTGAATACATCATTATTAACGCCTTTTTCTTGAAGATTAGTAGTATCGTTGCTAACATCTTCCTTTTGACAAGAAAAGGTAATGACAAGAAGCCCTAAACATAGAAACACACATTTACGTAGGTATTTCATAAGGTATAAATAGTTTTAAATGACGCCTGTTGTTTACAGCACGATGAAACTATTAATTAATATAGGGAACTCAAATATAGAGAAAATTTTCTAAAACATAATGGTTTTAATAAACATTATGACATAACAACCTTTGTATTTGTTTTAATTATTTCAAAATTGCTTCTAAAGCCTCAACATCATAAGGTTTAGCAATAATGGTTTTGTTTTTATCTAATAGGAAAAAGGAAGGGGTAGAACTTACGCCATATTGGTTTACAACGGCATTATTCCATTTGCTTAAGTCTGTTGGATCGCCACCTGCTCGTGCTGCACCCAATCCTAAAACATGAATAAAGTCTGGGTAGTCTGCAATGACTTTTTGCCAATTTGTAGGATCGTCATCTTCCATTCCAAAGGCAATCACTTTAACATCGTTTGAGTTTGCCATAAGTGTCTTTAATTTAGGAAGCTCGTCTAAGCAATGTCCGCAAGTACTGCTCCAAAATACCAGTAGGTATTTGCTCGACAAATCTAGGTCGTGCAATGTTGTACTTACGGTGTTTCCGTCTTTAGTAATGGCCAAATCAAAATTGGCTGCGGTATTACCAATTGTATTGTTTTTATAAACAATAAGCTGCTCTGTAAGGGCATCGTAGTTTACTTTTTTAGACAGTTCTAATAAATGATTATCGGCAACGTAATTAGCCAACTCTGGGTTGTCTGTCTCCTTAAAACGTCTCCAAATCATTTCAAATAAAATGGTTTTAATTTCAATATTACCATCGCCAATAGTGCTCATTAAGTGATCTACATCTTTTTTATAGGTGTCATTATTTGTGTTGACCGTCATTCCGAAGATAAAGGCTAACACACGATCTATCAAAAAATCAGAACTTTGTAATACAGGACTTCCAAAGTCAACATGATCTAAATATGTATGTTTTAAATTTTTGGAATAGGTAGATAGGTCTTCAAACTGTTGAGGAATATATGGTGTATTCGCTTTTATAAATTGTGATGCTAAGGTGCCTTTAGAAGAATCTTCGTAGGCCTTTTGAGTGTCACTCATTGTTTTTATAATATCTAGATAGGCTTTTTTATCGGTGCTTTCTTGCGTGTAAAAATTACTTAGAGTTCTATTTACCAGATCCATACTTTTCATATAGCTAGCCCATAGTTTATTTTCATTACTATGGGTAAATTCTAACCCTTTATCAAGGTCGAATGTGAATTTAACCGATTCTTTTCCGTCGTAAATAAAATCAAAGTTGTTCTCTTCTGGAGGTAAGGCATAAACAATTTTATAGATGCCAGGTGTTGCGTTTTCATTTAATGTAATACTAAAACTACCATCATCGGCAAGTTGTGCTCTGTTTATATAATCTGAGCCTGTAGGTGTAGCGCGATATAGAAAAGCATATGTAAATTGCTCTGCTGGCGTAAACACGCCGCTAATACTATTTTGAGCGCAAAGGATTGTAGGAATTAGAGTAAGAAGAAGTAAAAGTCGTTTCATTGGTATTTAATTTATTTTAAACACGTTATCAGTTTCAAATATCAAGCCAAATATCAGGATTTTTTTCTTTTTGATCGCATACTTTCAATAAGCACTGTAGAAATAATAAGTGCGCCGCCTAAATAAGTGTTCCAAGATGGGATTTCATTTAGGAAGAAAAAGGCAATAATAATCCCAAATACAGGTTGTGTGCTGGCAATAATACTTGCGGTACTTACCTTAAAATACTTCAGGCTATTGATAAACATGGTATGGCCAATGGCAGTGGTGAGCAGCGCTAATAAAATGACATATGGAAATTGAGTTTCTATGGCTGAGGTTCCTAGCGTAAATAGAAAGGGTACCAACACAGCAGATAAAATCAAAACCTGATAAAACATAAGCATGGTACCATTATATTTGGGCGTATGTTGTTTTAACATGAGTGTTCTAATAGCAAAGCAAATGGCCGAAAGTATCCCAAACAATACACCTTTGAGTTGGGCGCTTTCCAGATCAAATTCTGGAGCGAGAAAATAGATGCCAACAAGAACCAAACCACCAAGAATAATATGGATTGGATCAAATTTTACTTTTGAAAATAGCGGTTCTAAAACAGCTGTGATCACAGGAAATGTAAATAGGGACAACATACCAATAGCCACATTAGATAATTTAAGCGCGTAAAAATAAGTGATCCAATGAGCGCCTAAGAGTAAAGCCGAAATGATAAAAGTGATACGATCCTGACGCGTATGAACCTTGAGGCTAATCTTTTTGTACTTACAAAATATAAAGAGTAGACCAGCCGCTAAAGCAGAACGCCACCATATGATCACAGGGATAGGCATTTCTATAAATTTACCTAAAGCGCCAGATGTACTTATAAAAACAGTAGCAGCTGTAAGCCAAAGCACATGTTTAAAATGCGAGTCTTTCATATCTCCTGAAGCCTAATTAAGGCTTGTTTAACCGATTTTATATGTTCAAAGGTAAGCAACAAACGCAGGCCATTTCTGGTTTGTTTTTCTTTCATCTTACAATCTTTTGGTCTGCTTTGAATGTATTTAAGCACTTTGGTAAAGTTGTCACTTTGATAGAACGGACTTTGTTGATCGTTGATAAAATACCCAACAAAACGCCCTTGTTTCATGATGATTTTTTCAAGTCCGATTTTGGTTGCAATCCACTTCACACGAACACTATTTAATAAATCACTAACCTGAATTGGCAGCTCTCCAAAACGGTCAATAATTTCGGTTTCGAAGGTTTGTAATTCAGCTTCAGTTTTGAGTGTGTTGAGTTTCGTATACAGATTTAGGCGTTCTGTAATACTATTTACATAATCGTCTGGGAAGAGTAATTCAAAATCAGAATCTATGGTAATATCCTTTACATAATCTTTTGGCTTACCATCATCTTGATATAAGTCTTTAAACTCCTTTTCTTTAAGCTCTTCAATGGCTTCATTTAAGATTTTTTGATAGGTGTCAAATCCAATATCGTTAATAAAACCACTTTGCTCACCACCTAATAAATCGCCAGCACCACGAATTTCTAAATCCTTCATAGCAATATTGAAACCGCTACCCAACTCTGTAAATTGCTCTAGTGCAGTGATACGTTTTCTGGCATCTGTTGTCATTGCAGAGTATTCTGGTGTAATAAAATAACAGAAGGCTTTCTTATTACTTCGACCTACACGACCACGCATTTGATGTAAGTCACTAAGTCCGAAATTATTGGCGTTATTAATAAAAATGGTATTTGCATTGGGCACGTCTAGACCACTTTCAACAATGGTTGTACTCACTAAAACATCAAACTCACCATTCATAAAGGCTAACATGAGCTGCTCTAGTTTTTTTCCTTCCATTTGACCATGACCAATACCAATTTTAGCATCAGGAACAAGGCGTTGTATCATACCAGCAACCTCTTTTATATTTTCTATGCGATTATGGATAAAAAATATTTGACCACCACGTTGAATTTCATAAGTCACGGCATCTCTAATGGTTTCCTCATTAAATCGTATCACATGACTTTCAATAGGATAACGGTTTGGTGGTGGTGTTGTGATGACTGATAAATCGCGTGCAGCCATTAAACTAAACTGCAAAGTTCTTGGAATAGGTGTTGCTGTAAGCGTTAATACATCTACATTATCTTTAAGCGTTTTAAGCTTTTCTTTTACGGCAACCCCAAACTTTTGTTCCTCATCAACAATAAGTAGCCCTAAATCTTTGAACTTTACATTTTTATTCACCAATTGGTGTGTACCAATAATGATATCAACATGTCCTTTTTCTAGTTTTTCAAGGGTAATGCGTTTTTCTTTTGCTGTTCTAAAGCGATTGAGATAATCTACAGTAACCGGAAAATCCTTAAGACGATCTGTGAATGTCTTATTGTGTTGGTAAGCTAAAATAGTTGTGGGCACTAAAACAGCAACTTGTTTTCCATTATCTACAGCTTTAAAGGCAGCTCGAATAGCCACTTCGGTTTTACCAAAACCCACATCACCACAAACAAGACGATCCATAGGACGTTCACTTTCCATATCGGCTTTGATATCTGCTGTAGAAGTGATTTGGTCTGGAGTGTCTTCATATATAAACGATGCCTCTAACTCATGCTGAAGGTAACTGTCTGGTCTATATTGGTATCCCTTTTCTAGTTTACGTTTTGCATACACCTTAATGAGGTTAAACGCAATTTCTTTAACGCGAGACTTGGTTTTTTGCTTGAGTGTTTTCCAGGCCTTACTTCCTAGTTTATACACTTTTGGAGGTTTTCCGTCCTTACCATTAAACTTAGTGATTTTATGTAAGGAGTGGATACTCAAATAGAGCACATCACGTTCGCCATAAACCAATTTAATCGCTTCTTGTTTTTTTCCTTCGACATCAATTTTTTGGAGTCCACCAAATTTTCCGATCCCATGATCAATATGTGTCACGTAATCACCAACATCAAGATTGGTGAGTTCTTTAAGTGTAATGGCCTGTTTTTTTGCATAGCCATTTTTAAGATGAAACTTATGATAACGTTCAAAAATTTGATGATCTGTATAACAGGTGATTTTCTGGTCGTGATCTATAAAACCTTGGTATAAGGATAGTACGATGGTTTTATAATGAACATCCTGTTCAACATCTTCAAAAATATCATGAAAACGTTTGGCTTGTTGTTCGCTTGCGCAAGCAATATAGTTGGTATAACCTTTATTGTGATTTATGTTTAAGTCGTCAATTAATAGATTAAACTGTTTATTGAAAGACGGTTGCGGTGTTGTATTAAATACAATGTGTTCTTCTGAAAATAGGCGAGACGTTCCAAATTCGATTAAGCTAAAATCTAGTAATTGACGTTTTAGTAAATCTGAATTACAAAAGAGTTCTTCAGGTTCAGAATGTTTTAATTCTGAAGATAGCGTTTTAAATGTTTCCTCGGCCTTTCCGAAGAAATCATCAATACGCGAAAAAAGTAGATCGGCATTTTTAGCAAAAACCACTGTTTTTTGTGCAATATATTTTAGAAAACTCTGTCTACTTTCCTCTAAAAATTTATTGGCAACATTTGGAATAATTCCAATCTTTTTAATTTGCTCTGTAGAGAGTTGCGTTTCTACATCAAAGGTTCTAATGCTATCAACTTCGTCTCCAAAAAATTCAATACGGTAAGGTTCATCGTGTGAAAAAGAAAAGACATCAACAATACCTCCACGTACCGAAAACTCACCAGGTTCGGTCACAAAATCAACACGCTTAAACTGATATTCAAATAAGACTTCGTTAACAAAATCGATTGATAACTCATCATTAACCGCAATTTTCAATGTGTTTTTTTCTAGTTCACGACGCGTTACAACTTTTTCGAAAAGTGCATCAGGATAAGTGACAATGATGGCTGGTTTTTTTCGAGAGTTGATACGATTTAATACTTCGGCTCTTAGTAGAACGTTGGCATTATCGGTTTCTTCAATTTGATATGGTCGTCGGTAACTTCCTGGATAAAAGAGAACGTCTTTATCATTAAGTAAGACTTCGAGGTCGTTGAGATAAAAAGCGGCTTCCTCTTTATCATTAAATATTAATAAAAAAGGACGTTCAACTGTTTTAAAAATTTCACTAATTACGAGTGATAATGATGACCCAACAAGGCCTTTTAAATGAAGTTTACTTTGAGTTTGAGCAATAGTAATTTGCAGATTTTGCATTTGCAAAGCCTGTACATACGTTTGCGAGAGAATGGATTTACTCAAGGCATTTTATTTTGTGCAAATATAAATTTTTTGTCTTATTTCTTATTGTTAAAATGTATTAATAAAACTATCTTTGTGGCACTAAAACAATAATATATATGTCATTTTCAGATTTATTTGATAGCGGATTTAAGAAACGTAACGAAGACCACTTTGCAGCCATTGTTAGAGTTGCTATGGATGATGGGATTATTTCAGAAGAAGAACAAGCGTTTTTAGATCGTTTGGCTAGAAAATTAGATGTTACCGAAACAGAATACAAGCAAATACTTAAAGATTATAAGTCGCACCCAATTAATCCTCCAACATCGTATGATAGACGTTTGGAGCGTTTGTATGATTTAGCACGAATGGTGTATGTTGATCATATTAAGGGAGATCATGAAGAAATCGTATTACGTAAAATTGCGATTGGCTTAGGATTTTCTACAGAAAACGTAAAGTACGTTGTAGATAAAGCCTTAACATTAGTAAGTAATGGTGTGGATTTAGATACGTTTACAGAAGAAATAAAAACAATGAACAGATAGAAATATCTGTTATACGTCATAAAAAAAAGCCACTATCTAGTGGCTTTTTTTATGTTTAATTATGCATTACGCATAAACTCTTCAGCTTTTTCAACCATGTTTTTGCTTCCGCAGATAAAAGGCACACGTTGATGTAATTCTGTAGGTTCTATATCCATAATTCTATTAAAGCCGTCACTAGCCTTACCGTTGGCTTGCTCTGCTATATAAGCCATTGGATTACATTCATATAATAAACGCAATTTCCCATTAGAATTTTTAGAGCTTTTAGGATACATATAAATACCGCCTTTAATCATGTTCCTATGAAAATCGGATACTAGAGAGCCTATATAACGGCTTGTATAAGGCCTGTCTCCTTCTTCCATTTGACAGTATTTGATATAGTTTTTTATACCCTGAGGAAAGTGAATATAATTACCTTCATTTACAGAATATATTTTACCGTTTTCAGGAAATTTCATGTCGGGATGTGACAAATAAAAAGTTCCAATGGCTGGGTTTAGCGTAAATCCATTTACACCATCTCCAGTGGTATAAACAATCATAGTTGAGGTACCATAAATAATATATCCAGCAGCCACTTGCTGATTTCCTTTTTGAAGAAAATCATCAATAGTTGCAGGTGTTCCTACAGGTGTTACACGTCTGTAAATAGAAAAGATGGTTCCTACTGAAACGTTCACATCAATATTAGATGAGCCATCCAAGGGGTCAATTAAAACCACATACTTGTTTTGATGGTTTTCATCCTGACTATTAATGGAAATAAAATCGTCTTCCTCTTCACTAGCAATACCACAAACAATATTACGTTTGGTCATGGTTTGGATGAACTTATTATTGGCATAAACATCTAGTTTCTGTTGGTCTTCACCTTGGATATTAGTGTCGCCAGCAGCACCAATAATATCTACTAAACCAGCTTTATTAACTTCGTGATTAACTACTTTTGCGGCTAATCTTATAGAATTGATAAGACGCGATAATTCGCCAGAGGTGTATTTAAAAGAAGACTGATTTTCTATTATAAATTCACCTAGCGTTTGATTTTTTCGAGACATGTAGTGTGATTGTTTATGCAAATATCTCATTTTTTTAATCAACTACAACGATTTCGTAGTATAATTATGTGATTAAATTCTCAAGTTTTAAACTATATTTGAGGTAAAGAAAAAACCATGACATTTTCCATTAGAAAAGCTACAAAAGAAGACATGCCCAGAGTGTTAGAACTCATTGTGGAGCTTGCTGTTTTTGAAAAGGAACCAGATGCTGTAAAAGTGACGGTTGTCGATTTAGAAAAAAGCGGTTTTGAAGACCCTAAACAGTTTGTGTGTTTTGTAGCCGAATACGAGGGATACATTGAAGGTATTGCCTTGGTCTATAATCGTTTTTCTACTTGGCAAGGTCAGGTGCTTCATTTGGAAGATTTAGTGGTGAGCCAAAGTAAAAGAGGAACAGGTTTAGGTACAGCCCTATTAGATGAGGTTGTAAAGTATGGATATAGTTTAGGCGTTAGACGCGTGAGCTGGGAAGTGATTGATTGGAACGAACCTGCAATTAAGTTCTATGAGAAGAAAGGAGCTCTTGTTAAGCGCGACTGGTTTGTTGTTCAGCTTAATGAAGACGGAATAAAAAATTATATAGCAAATATTTAGCATGCAAGTATTCAAATTTGGTGGCGCTTCGGTAAAAAATGCTGAAGGTGTCAAAAATTTAGCATCAGTTTTACAACAAGTAGGTTATGATAATACACTTGTTGTGGTTTCGGCAATGGGGAAAACAACAAATGCCCTTGAAGTTGTCATAAAAAACTATTTTGAAAATAAGGCAGCCTTACAGAGCTCTATTCACGACGTGAAAACTTATCACAATGAGATTTTATTGGATCTTTTTGAAAACACGCAGCATCCAATTTTTAAAAAAATAGGCTCTATTTTTGAGGACTTAGATTATTTTTTAAATCGTAATAAATCTCCAGATTATAATTTTGTTTATGATCAGGTCATTGGTTTTGGAGAACTTACATCAACAACTATTATTAGTTCATATCTCAATGAAATAGGATTAACAAATACATGGTTAGATGTGCGTGAGTGTATCAAAACAGATGATTATTATCGTAGAGCAAATGTAGATTGGGAGCAAACACAAACTAAGATAAAAACTGAATTTGACGCGAAAGTTCTAAATATTACTCAAGGTTTTTTGGGAAGTGATGCCAATAACTTTACCACGACATTGGGACGTGAAGGGAGTGATTATACAGCAGCTATTTTTGCGTATTGTTTAAATGCCGAAAGTGTAACCATTTGGAAAGATGTACCAGGTGTTTTAAATGCCGATCCACGCTATTTTGAAAACGCACAATTATTAAATAGTATTTCATATCGCGAAGCCATAGAGTTAGCATTTTATGGTGCATCAGTTATTCATCCTAAAACCTTGCAACCACTACAACAAAAAGAGATTCCGCTGTTTGTAAAGTCGTTTTTAAATCCTTTAGAAGCAGGCACACGCGTTGGTAAAGGTTTTGGAATAGAACCCAATATCCCGTGTTTTATAGTTAAAAAAAATCAAGTATTGATATCATTGTCCTCACTAGACTTTAGTTACATTGTTGAGGAAAATATTAGCGAAATATTCAAACTATTACACTTATATAAGATGAAAGTTGATGTGATTCAAAACTCAGCTATTAGTTTTTCGGTGTGTTTTGATAATAACTATAATAACCTCGATCGCTTACTTCAGCATTTAAAAGCAAAATTTAAAGTAACATCTTACGATAATGTGAGTCTATATACTGTAAGACATTATAATGAGCAAGCTATTTCTTCTATAGAAAAAGGTAAAGAATTGCTATTAAAACAGTTAACTCAAGAAACGATTCAAATTGTAACTAAATAACAATTTAGTACTTTTACACTCATGACTAAACAACAAGATACAGGATTGGTAACCGCAAAAGAAGTGGCTAAAGCTATTAAAGCTGATAAGTATGGATTTATAGGTACATTCTTTGGATGGTTGTTGATGAAAGTATTAAAAATATCAACGCTTAACAGAATTTATAAGCGTAACAAGCACTTGAGTGATGTTGACTTTTTAGACGGTATATTGGATGATTTTCAAATTAAGTTTGAAATTCCTGAAGAAGATTTAAAGCGATTACCTAAAGATGGCGCTTATATTACTGTATCAAATCATCCACTTGGAGGAATTGATGGTATTTTATTGCTGAAGTTAATGATAGAGCAGCGCCAAGATTTTAAAATCATAGCGAATTTCCTATTGCATCGTATAGAGCCTTTAAAGCCATATATAATGCCTGTTAACCCTTTTGAAGACCGAAAGGATGTGAAGTCTAGTATTGCAGGATTTAAGAACGCTATTTTACATTTACGAGAAGGTCATCCTTTAGGGGTGTTTCCAGCGGGTGAAGTCTCAACATATAAAGACGGTAAATTAGTTGTTGATAAACCTTGGGAAGAAGCGGCCATGAAGCTCATAAAAAAGGCAGAAGTGCCAGTTGTTCCTATTTATTTTCATGCTAAAAACAGCAAGTTGTTTTATAAATTATCGAAGATTAGTGATACCTTTAGAACAGCAAAATTACCTTCGGAATTACTCACACAAAAAAACAGAATTATAAAGGTTAGAATAGGAAAAGCTATTTCTGTTAATGCTCAAAAAGAACACGAAACGCTTTCTGATTTTTCAGAATTTATACGTCGGAAAACATATATGTTATCTAATGCTTTTGAGGACAAACCTAAGATTTTAGACAACTTATCAAATACACTTAAACCGCCAGCAAAGCCGCCAAAACGAATTGTAGGATCTGTAAGTACCGAAAAAATGGCAGCAGAAGTTGATGCCTTAAGGGAAGGAGATTATAGACTTTTGGTTAGTAAAAACTACGAGGTGTATTTAACAGATGCCGATCATATCCCAAACATACTTCATGAAATTGGAAGATTGCGTGAGATTACTTTTAGAGCTATTGGAGAGGGTACAAATGAAGCGATTGATTTGGATAGTTTCGATACCTATTATCATCATATGTTTTTATGGGATACTGAAGCCAAACAATTGGCAGGCGCATATAGAATGGGCTTAGGGTCTAAAATATATGCACGCTATGGTATTGATGGGTTTTATCTTCAAGACCTGTTTAGATTTGAACCTGAATTGTATAAAATGATGAGCGAATCCATAGAAATGGGACGCGCTTTTATTATTAAAGAATATCAGCAAAAACCAATGCCTTTATTTTTGCTTTGGAAAGGAATCGTACATACAACATTGCGTTACCCAGAACACAAGTATTTAATAGGAGGTGTAAGCATTAGTAATCAGTTTTCAAATTTCTCAAAATCATTGATGATTGAGTTTATGAAATCGCATTACTATGATCCTTATGTAGCTCAATATGTGCATCCAAAAAAGGAATTTAAAGTAAAATTAAAGGATGCTGATAAAGATTTTGTGTTTGATGCTGCCGAGGCCGATTTAAATAAGTTCGATAAAATTATTGATGAGGTTGAACCTGGAGCTTTACGCTTACCTGTATTACTCAAAAAGTACATTAAACAAAATGCAAGACTGGTAGCATTTAATGTAGATCCTTTATTTAATAATTCGGTAGATGGGTTGATGTATATTAAAATAGCCGACTTACCTGAAAGCACTGTGAAACCTGTGATGGAAGAGTTTCAAGCCGAATTAGAACGTAAATTCTCAAATAATAATGAAGAGTAAGACTTTAGGTTTTTTCTGTTCATTTCTATTAACGTCATTACTTTACGCCCAAACCCTTTCGGGAACCGTTATTGATTTTAAGACCAAGCAACCGCTAATGGCTGTATCAGTCTATTTTGATAATACAACCATTGGAACAACCACTGATGATTTAGGACGATTTTCTATTGATTATTCTGACGCGATTCAGTCGCAGTTAATTGTATCATATTTAGGATATGAAACGATAATTGTATCAGACTACAGGCAAAAGACAGAGCTCTCGATTGCATTGAAAGAATCTTTAAATCAGTTAGATGAAGTTGTTGTAAATACAAATGACGGTTTCACTCGGAAACAAAAATTGAAATTATTTAGAAAGGAGTTTTTGGGCTTTTCTGAGTTTTCGAAATCGTGTAAGATTCTTAATGAAGATGATTTAATTTTGCGGTTTAATAAAGCAGATAATGTGCTATCTGTTAGTGCCAGAAAACCTGTGTTGGTTAAAAACAAGAGTTTGCAATATGAAATTGCATATGATATTCAAGATTTTGAAATTACCTTCAGATACGTTGATGCCAAACAGGACCAGTTTGGGATTCATTCGGTATTATATACAGGAACTTCGTTTTATAAAGATTTAAACAACGGAAAGAAGAAGGCATTAAAGCATAGAAAGAAAGCCTATGAAGGTTCGATTCAACATTTTATGCGTTCATTATATCATATGAATCTGAAAGATGCTGGGTTCGATATTTTTCACAAAAAGTTTAAGGTTAACGAATGGGAGTTTTTCAAGGTTGAGGATATTAATGACTCTGCCTTTAAAAAAGTAACTTTTGAAACTAAAGTAAACATTCTTTTTAAAGGCAAGGATCAATCTGTGTTAACACCCTTAGTTTCTCAATTTTATATTGACGAATATGGCAATTATACCCCTATCCCAGGACTACTTTTTAGCGGTGTTATGGGAGACCAGCGTATTGGTGATTTGCTACCAACTAATTATGGGTTAAAACAAGATTAGAAGCGTTCTTTTACGAACACTTCTAAGTAAGATTTAATCTCGTTTCTTGCTTTCAAAAAAGCGGCGTGTTTTTCGGTTTCGCTCCCAGTAACTTTTGATGGATCAAAAAAATTATGATGTAACCTTTCCGCATTTTTACTCGGTATAAAAGGGCAATTTTCGTTGGCATGATCACAAACTGTAATGATATAATCAAAATCAACATGAGCATATTCATCTACATGATTAGAAGTATGACTGGTGATATCAATGCCATCTTCTCCCATAATAGCGACGGCTCCCGGATTTAAACCATGAGTTTCTATGCCAGCACTATAAATTGTTGCCTTTTCTTGAGTAAGTATATTGAGATATCCATGGGCCATTTGACTTCGGCATGAATTACCGGTACAGAGAACGAGTATGTTTTTCATTATGTTTATATTAGTTGACTTCGTCTTTCTAAAAGGACGTTATCAAACCATTTATTATTTAGTTTTCCTATTTTTTCACGGGTTCCAACAACTTGGAATCCGCAGACGTTGTGTAAATGTATACTAATTTTATTTTCTTTAAAAATGTTAGCTTGCAAGGTCCAAAAGCCGAGCCATTCACTCTCTTTTATAAGTTGCAAAAGCAGCTGCTTTCCTATGTGTTTACCTTGCATATGTGGTGCAACATAAATACTTACTTCGGCAACACCTTTATAAACCGCTCTTTGAGACACTTTTGACAGTACGGCAAATCCAACAATATTTTGATTAAAGGTTGCAACAAGTCTTGGGTGAAGATTATGTTTTTTATGCCATTCTGACCATTTGGGTAGTTTGGTTTCAAATGTAGCGATACCAGTTTTTATACCCTCATTGTAGATGTTCAAAACGGCTTTGAAATCTTCCTTTCTAAATGCTCTTAACTCAATAACCATAGCATTGTTTAGCAGCAGTTGCCATCTGGAGAACAACAAGGCTCGTCAGTTGAAGCAACTAATTCTTTTGATTGTTCTGAAATACCACATGCTTCTTTAGCTTTACAATCTGTTTTTTCAACCGATAATTTGAAAATAAGTTTTTGATTTTCGATTTGAAAATCACTAACAAACAATTGTGCTGTGTGAAATGTTGCATTACTGTATTCAAATTTAACTTCAGCGTCAACATCATATGGCTTCATTTTTCCTACTTTATTTAGAATGGCAAGCGCTTTATATACAGACATGAATTCGGTTTTTCCAATTTCACTAGGGCTTTCCCATAGCTGGATAATTGTTTCGTTCCAGTTATCGATTTGCGAGCCACAATCTACAGAGTTGATGGCCATATGTTTAACTTCAGTAATGTGATAATTAGCACCAACAAACGCATTTGGTAAGTATTCAAAAAGTAAAGATTTGTCTTGGTTTTGTTCTAGTATTGAAAATAATTCTTGTGTTTTCATCTGAGTTCTATTTATGTTTTTTAGTGAGGAGATATAATCTCTTTTATTATAAAGGTTTAGCAACAACTAGATGCTGCTTTGTTAAAAAATGAGTTTAATAGTATTTGGAATTCTTCAAAACGTTCAAGGTTGAGACAGTAGCATTTTTTCTTGCCTTCAAACCTTCCTTTTAACAGCCCAGAATCACCAATAACAGAAAGGTGCTGCGAAATCGTGGCTTGAGATAGACCAATTTCATCAACCAAATCGTTGCAAATACAGCCTTCTTGCTCGCTAATATATTTTAAAATTGCAACACGAGCAGGATGCGCAAATACTTTTGCAATATTGGCAATGTCATTAATATGGTCTGAATAAATAAAGCGTTTTGTAACTCCCATAACTTTCAATTTGGGTACAAAGATAGTAAATTATCGTAATATTGCAATATTACGATAATAAAAATATAACAAAACCGGAATATTTGATATTCCGGCTCTTATTTTATAAGGATTTAAACCAATCCTGAAATTGATCACCCAACAAAAAGACGGGCTTTTTTTCTCCGCTTAGGGCACCAATTAAACTCATAATCCACATTATTAATGGAAGTATCCAAGCTACAAAGTTGACTATAGGAATAATTGCAAGTATTAATGCCAAGAGCGCAATACCTAAAACCTGCCTGATATAAAATGAACCAAACTCCGTTTTATTGCCATTGTTCATAACTAATGCGATAATCCAACCTATAAGAGTTATGTGAGCAATTATTCCAACATTTTTTCCATCACTTAGAATTTGTTCGGCATCGTTTGCAAATTCTTTTGCAGAAGCCTTAGCTTCTTTAGCAAATTCACTTGCTTTTTCTTTAGCCTCACCGGCAAATTCTTTTGCATCTTCTGCAAATTCACTTGCTTTTTCACTTACTTTATCAGCGGCTTTTTTTGCACTGTCCTTGGCGTCACCTAACATCTCGTTGAGGTCGTCACTTAAGTTCTTATTATCGTCAGACATAATAAATAGCGTTTATGGTTATCTTATAAAGTTAATAAAAATGTGATAGATGATGTTATTTTTTACCAAACAACTTCTGAAAGAAGCCCTTAGTTTTTTCTTTTGCTTCGGTATATGTTTCCTTGGCGTCTTCGGCCAAATCTTCTAGTTTGTCTTCAGCAACATCTGCAAATTCCCCGAGTTTTTCGCCAGCATCTTCTATAAATTCTCCAGCCTTTTCTTTTGCTTCACCAGCAAATTCTTTGGCATCCTCGGCAAGATCTTTTGCTTTTTCTTTAGCGGTATCTGCAAATGCGCCAATTTTTTCGCCAGCTGCATTCGCTAATTCAGAGGCTTTTTCTTTGGCATTATTATACATCTCCTTGCCATCTCCTTGAATAAATTCAGTGGCTTTGTCTTTGGCATTTCCTAAAACCTCTTTAGCATCTTCTGCAAGTTCTGAGGCCTTTTCTTTTGCTGTATTAAAGGCGTCTACAGCATTATCTTTTAGCTCATTTGTTGTGTCTGAAACGTCATCTGCTGTGTCATTAACGGCATCTTCTGCAGCATCTACAGTGTTTTTTAAATCGTCTTCTAAGTTTTCGTTGTCTTCGGTCATTCTAATTGTTTATTTATGAGTAGTTTAAATATAAAATTTGTTACACGACTACTTAAAAGCTTGATCAACAGGTTCCCAAAGTTCAATTTTATTACCTTCATTATCTAAAATCCAACCAAATTTTCCATAATCGTATTCTTCCATGTCGCCTACTATTGTGACACCTTCTTCCTTTAAAGTCACTAAAAGTTCCTTTAAGTTTTCAACACGATAATTAAACATGAACTCTTTTTTAGACGGTTCGAAGTATTTTGTGTCATCCTTAAATGGACTCCATTGTGTAGAACAATCGTTACCGTTTTTATCTTTCCACCAAAAGGTACAGCCATAGTCATCGGTGTTAAACCCTAAGTGTTTTTGATACCAATCTTTTGATGCTTGAGGGTTTTTTGATTTAAAAAACAAACCTCCTATTCCTGTTACTCTATGTTTCATTTATTTTTTATGTATTGCGGTTTCGTAAATATCAATCCATTCGTCTACAGACATCTTGCCTAAAAGTTCAACTATCAGGTCATAAGGAATATCATCAATTTTTTTAAATCGGATACAACTTTTCCCCATATCTAGTTTGTACTTGCTATGTTTAGGGTATTCCGCAACAAACCAATCATAAAGTTCTTTTTTGGCATATAGTCCAGAATGATACAATGCAATAAAGTTCTTTTGTGATGCTAAGTTTATAAAAGGTAGGGGTGGAAAAGGTTTGCAATGGTATCCTGGTGGATATATAGATTTTGGAACATAATAGGCCAACATACCATATCCTAATCCTGCTTCTAAACCTTTTGGCATATGTTTTTTTATGAGTTGATCTAATTTTGTAATTGGTGCTTTTCTCTCTTCAGGTAATTGACTTATATAGTCTTCCGGTGACGTTGCTTTGTATTGCATAATATTTAATTTTATTTACGTTGAAGGATTAATCCAGAAATTAAAGATATGATAAATCCTATAATCATAACAGTCGCAAACATTATAAATGCAAGAGCTGTTGAGCTTCCCATCATTGCCATTGATGTTTCCAGTTGTTCTGTTTTTTCTTTCAATACTTCCGCAGAAAGATTGGCTTCTTGGAGCTGCGCCATTGAATAGTCTTTATATTCTGCGGCAAAATTTGGATTAATTGAAGTCGTGTAAATATAATCTACTATAGCAAAACCAATAGCCGCAAACAAGGAGATCAACAACCCAATCGCAATGGCCTTTCCTAAATTAATTTTTCCATCGTTAACATGATCTCTAAAATGTTTGATTCCGAAATAAACGAACAATAAGGATAATACCATTGAGGCATATCCGAAAATGGCCATGGTATTAAAATCTAAATCAATTTGTTTGCCTATTAAAAATCCTGATAAGAATAGTACAGAGGCCGTAATAAAGGCATAAATTCCGTATTTAATAATTGTGTTCTTCATAATGATGAGTTTTAAATGTTATCACATCAAAAGTAGATTTATGCTCGATTTTTTAGTTCATACTAAAGTACCAAAATGGTCATACTTTGGTTCTAATACCTTAGTATTTCAAATAATTTGAAGGTCTTTAGCAATTTGAAGGGCTTGAGTACGACGCTTAGCATTTAGCTTTGATAATAAATTTGAAACGTGTGTTTTTACAGTGCTTTCAGACACAAAAAGTTTGTCTCCAATCTCTTTATTAGATAAACCTTCTGAAATTCCTATAAGAACTTCATATTCTCGATTGCTAATTTCTAAGTCTTTTATTTTTTTATGATCAATTTCTTTAGATACTAGATTGTGTTTGTGCAAACTTTTCTTGTTTATGAAAACACCAATAGCAAAGAATACAATTGCAATAATGGCTATTATGATTTCAATTTTTAAGTTATTTGAAACCAACGCATACTTACTAAATTGAAATAACAAGAGTAGTGCTAAAATGAGCAAGCCAAAAACAAGAATGGTTTTTTTCATGTCTTAAAATTATAAATTTTAAGTTCAATAGATTACTTCAATAGAAATTCTGTTTTTATTTTATCGACTATTGTTTGAGCGAGTTTCTCTTTGCTCTCAACAGTCCATCCTGCCACATGTGGCGTAAGTATCACATTTTCTGCGGAAATGATATACTTGAATTCTTCTGGCATTTGGTTGGAAAATATATTCTCAAAAGACGACTTTTCATATTCTAACACATCAAGTCCTGCACCTAATATTTTACCAGAATTTAAAGCGACTACTAAATCTTTGGTAACAACACTTTTTCCTCTAGCTGTATTGATTAACCAGAATGGGTTTTTAAACCTGCTAATGAATTCTGAATTAATCATATTAACCGTTAATGGTGTTTCTGGAGTATGAAGACTTAGCACATGAGATTTATCTTGAAGTTCCTCCAAAGACACTTGCCTGGCGTTCTGATCCCCAACATTGGGTTTGATATCATAACAAAGCACATCAACATCGAAACCTCGCAATTTTTTAGCAAAGGCTTTTCCCATATTACCATAACCAATTAGCCCAACGGTTTTTCCGTCTAGTTCACTGCCGCGATTACCTTCGCGATCCCACTTGCCGTTGCTAACTTCATCGTTAGCCTTGTTTAATTTATTTAAAAGTGCTAATAACATGGCAAGACTATGTTCTCCTACGGCGTTACGATTACCTTCAGGAGCTGATATTAATTTGATTCCTTTTTTTGCAGCATAATTGCAATCAATATTCTCAAGTCCTGCGCCAACGCGGCCAATAAATTTTAAGTTACTAGCAGCATCAAGAAATTGTTTGTCGATTTTAAACCGACTTCGAATAACAATGCCATCGTAGACATGAATTTGATTTTCTATAGCTTCTTTTGAAGAGGTGTAGTCTTCGTTGTTGGTAAAACCTAAAGCCTTAAGTTGTGATATAAGCAAAGGATGATTGCTGTCTAGGTGAAGTATATTCATAGTGGTCATTTCGACATGAGGAACAGAGTGATGATTGATAAATCTAGTCTTGAGATGTCTCAACTTCGTTCGACATGACAATTAAATTTCGGGATATTCGGTTTGTGTTTTTTCATGTTCGACCTTACCAGTATGCGCTGTATCTAACTTTTCGAATAATAACAAATGCACTTCTTCGTCATTTTTGGTGCATGGATTATGCTCAACGCCTTTAGGAACAACGATGAGTTCTCCTTCTTTTACGATTTCCGTTCGGTCTCTAAATTGCATATAGAGTGTGCCTTTTATAACTTGGAACAACTCGTCTTCATCATCATGACTATGCCATACAAACTCGCCTTTTATTTTAGCGAGAATGACCTGCATATTATCTACTGTGGCTATACGATGCGGGTGCCATTGTTTGGAGAACATGGCGTGTTTTTCTTTAATATTTATGGGTTTCATAGGTAATAGATTTTTATGCTTTAAAGTTACAAAGTTTTGCGTTAGTGATGGAACATGTGTTGGAGCTCCTCGAAGAGAGCGACTTGTGAGAGCACGACCCGAAGGGGAACGCCCTAAATATTAAGAATCAATTTGGCAATCCAGAAATAGATGAGAATTCCGAAAATGTCATTACTTGTTGTGATAAAAGGCCCTGTAGCGATTGCAGGATCAATACCTCTTTTGTTTAAGAATAATGGAACAAAAGTTCCTATTAAACCTGCAACAATAATAACAGCGATTAAAGAAGCCGAAATAGCAAGTGCTGTATAGAATTCGCCTTTTGTTGCCCAAACAAATAAAAACAAGAAGAGCGCTAAAATAGTACCGTTAAGTGCTGCGAGGAACATTTCTTTTAGTAAACGACTATTGATGCTACCTTTAACATCATCATTAGCCAAACCTTGTACAATAATGGCACTCGATTGTACACCAACATTGCCTGCCATTGCAGCAATTAATGGTGTGAAAAAGAACAATACTGCATATTTTTCAAATGTATTTTGAAAACCCTCCATAATCAAAAAAGCACCAACACCACCAACTAATCCTAAGAACAGCCATGGCAATCGTGCTCTAGTGAGTTCAATAATACTATCATCGGCCTCGACATCTTGTGTAATACCAGCTGCTAGTTGATAATCTTTGTCTGCTTCTTCTTTTAAAACATCAACAATATCATCAATGGTAATCCTTCCCAATAAGGTTTGCTCATTGTCAACTACAGGAATAGCTTCTAAATCGTATTTAGCCATAACTTTGGCAACGTCTTCAACATCGTCTTCAACATTAACATAGTCTACGTTGTCTTTAGCAATATCAGCTATCTTTTGTTCACTTTTGGCTACAATTAAATCTTTCAAAGACAGCCGACCAATAAGTTTCTCTTCTTTATCTACAACATAAATAGAATGGACTCTGGTCACCTCTTTAGCCTGACCTCTAATACGACGTAAACATCCTGCAACTGTCCATGTTTCGTAAACTTTAACGAGTTCTTTAGCCATTAAACTACCTGCAGTATCATCGTCATAGGCAAGAAGTTCTGTGATTTCTTCTCTATGCTCATCATCTTCAATTCTGGAGATAACTTCGGCCTGACGTTCTTCTGGAAGCTCTGCAATGATATCGGCAGCATCATCTGTGTCTAGTTCTTCAACTTCTTCGGCAATTTCTTTGGCTGATAGGTTTTCGAGTACCTTTTCTCTGGTATCGTCATCAAGTTCTGTAAGAATATATGAAGTTGTTTCAGAATCTAATAATTTAATAACGTAAATCGAATCATCTAAATCTAGTTCATCTAGAATTTCGGCAATATCGGCGTAATGAAATTCATTTAACAGTAGTTTAAGTGTTTTGTCATCGCTATTTGCGACATGCATTTCTACTTGTTCAATGAGTTCATTGGTAAGCTCAAATTGATTATGTTCTTTCTCTTCGATCAAACGAGATGGTTTTACGTATTTGTATCGTCGTTTTCAATAAGTTGTGTGAGTTCCAAAAAAGAATCGACGCTTAGTTGTTCTGGACGATTGCCAAATATAACATTTGCTTTTAAATTATCGGAAAGATTGAATGTTTTTAAACTGTTACGTAGGGTTTTTCTGCGTTGTTGAAATGCCGTTTTTACCACTCTGAAAAAAAGCTTCTCATCAACAGGCAGTGTCATGTTTTCTTTTCTTTTTAAAAGTAATACTCCAGAGTCTATTTTTGGAGGTGGATTAAAAACAGTTGGTGGTACTGTAAATAGATACTCGGCATCATAAAATGCTTGGGTTAATACTGAAAGTATGCCATACACTTTAGAGCCTTCTTTAGAACAAATACGTTGCGCAACTTCCTTTTGAAACATGCCTGAAAATTCTGGAATTTGAGCCCTCATTTCTAACGTTTTGAAGACAATCTGAGTTGAAATATTATAAGGGAAATTTCCTATTATGGCGAAGGGTTCGTTGTTGAAAATTTTAGTGAGGTCGTACTTTAAGAAATCTTGTTCGTATACACGATCTGCCAAATTGAGATAATTGGCTTTTAAATAATCTACAGATTCGGTATCGATTTCAATAACATGAGTTTTGATGGGTTTGTCTAGCAAGTATTTGGTTAAAACACCCATACCTGGACCAATTTCTAATATATGTTTGTAGCCTTCTAGACTTAAAGTGTCTGCAATATCTTGAGCTACAGATTCGTCTGTCAAGAAATGTTGACCTAAGTGTTTTTTTGCTTTAACTTGATAGTTGTTTGCCACGTTATTTAAAGTTTACGGTGTATTCATCTACGATTTGAAGCTCAGTTCTAAAGGCTAACATTTTATCTGCAAATTTTTTAAGACCGTCTGTTCTTAGTCTTTCAGCATCTTCTCTATAATAGGCATCTAGAGCTTCTCTAGAATAAGAACGATACTGTACAGAATATGTTTGTCCGCCCATCTCTTCTTCAACAAGTACTTTGGTTAAAGTAGCTTTATCAAATTTTCCAGTTCCTAATACCTGAGGGATATGTTCTTTTATCCATACTAACCATTCATCATGAACGCTATCATCAATATTGATAGTGACGTTATATATAATCATATGTTTTTATTTAATGATCCTGCGATTGACGCAAACTATTGAATTTTATAAATTTTTTACAAATAACAGAAGTTCTTCGCCGTTGTCAAAGGGTTTTATCCTTTTTTGGTAAGATAAGCCTAATTTTTCCAAAAGATGAATTGAAGCTTGGTTTTCTGGAAGTGTAATGGCACATACTGTTTTTATGTTGAATGTGTCTTTTGCAAGAACCATAAGTTGGGAAGCACCTTCGAAACCATAGCCTAAGCCTTCATAACCTGGAAGTAATGAAAACCCAATGTCAACATGGTCAAGGGTATCTCGTTTTAATAATCCAAAGGAACCAATAGGCTTTAGGTTTTCAGATTTTAGTTGCACTTTGTAATATCCAAAGTCAAAATCTTCATAACATTTGAGTTGATTGTTTTGTATATAACTTTTGGCTTGCTCAACAGTTTTCACGTTGCGATCTCCAATATATTTTATCCAACCAGGAGAGTTCATTAATTCTAGAATAAAAGGCGCATCATCTACAGTGATTTTAGAGAATATAAGTCTGTTGGTTTCTGCGATTTGCATTGGTTAGTTAAGGTTTTTAATGTTCTTTTTTATGGTTTCAACCCAGTTTTTATCAGATGGCTTTATTATAAGCGTTTCAAAATTATATTTTTTTGCTTCAATAGCGACTCCTTTCGAATCATCAATGTGCAGATCAAAATTAAATGCTTTTGGATATTTTGAGGCATCTATATTTTTAGATCTTAAAACGTATTGATTTTCTTTCTGATTGATAATCGTGTTAACCTTAATTCCATAGTATTTTAAGGTTTTCCGAATTTTATTCTTTGTTCTAAAAGATGTTGTGTAAATATGAATAGTATGTCCACGCTTCTGTAACTGGAAAATCAACTCTTTAGTGCCTTTTCGTAGTTCTTCTACGCCCAATAACTTAGCTATTACACTTCTATATTCTGTTTCAAATTCGTTTCCACATGGAATTAATGTGCTATCAAGATCAAAGCTAATATTCATCTCAACTAGTCATATCTAATTTATCGCATCACCACGCAGTCGTCTAAAGCGTTTTCTGGCTTCTATAAAATAGATACTGTCTTCATGGTCAAAAATAATCTTCTCATAAAGTTCTTTAGCTTTTTCTGGCTGATCTAGCTTGTTTTGGTAGAGTTCTGCTAAAAAATAATGAGCGTCATCGGCTAAAATTTCATCTCTATAGTTAGCAATGATGTATTCATAATTATCCACAGCTTTGTCAATTTGATTGGTTTTTTCAAACAACTTTGCTTGCATAAACAAGGCTTGATCTTCAATGGTTTCACCTTTATGCTCGGTTAATATGGTCTCTAAAAGCCCAATAGCTTCTTCATTTTTATTTTGAAAAGACATCAGGTCTGCTTTGGAGTAGAGTTTTAATCCTGTTTGTAACGAGTCTTCATCTTTGTTATCTGAAATCAACAACTTAAGATCTAGGGCGTCATTAGCTATAAGCTGTGATGTAGATGATTTCAATATTTTTAATTGGGATTCTGCCCATTGAAAATCACCTTTATAGTAACTTGTTTTTGCTACTTTAAATCTAGCTTCTTGAGAAATGGTACTGTTTTTAAGGTTAGCCTGAATTTGAGTATAGTAAATTAAGGCTTCGTTAAATCGTTCTTGAAAGACAAGGATATCTCCCAACTTCAGCTTAACTTTTGCCTCTTGAAATACAGATAACTGTAACTCTAGACTCTTTTTCAAAAAGTCACTAGCACGTTTAGGTTGATGTTTATTGAACGCGAGAAAATTTCCGTAGGCAATTTGAAGCGCAATCGTTTGTTCGTATTTACCATATTGGTCAAACAATTGGTTGAATTTCTCATCTATGTCATCTAACTCTTGTTTTTCGGCATTTTCAATTTCTATATCGAGCATGTATTGGTGAGCCGTTAGTCTCGTGTCAATATCTTGAGAATTATCTAATATAAATTGGAAAATTGAATTGGCAATATCATTTTCTTTCTCTTTAACTGTGGCCATTGCCAAATCTAGTATGCGACTTAAACTTTCCTGACTTCTTCGGTACAGCGCTTTTTCTTGTATGAAGGCCTTGTTGTATTCTTTTTGTTGAATGTATAACCAACTCAACATATCGTACCAGTATGGCTCGGGATTAGATTGTAATTTTTTAAGTAGTAGTTTTCTTAAAATTAGGTTGTTTTCGCTGTCCTTATTTTCTGAAACAAAATCGCTAAAGGCACGTTTGGCATTACTTAGAAAATTAGGTTTTACTTCAATGTAATCGATATAATTTGAAAAAAGTAATTCAATATTACCCTGTTCTCCATAAATACGAGCCATTTGCATATTGAAGTTAAAATCTGGGTTTGTTTCCATTCCTTTTTTATAGGCTTCTAAGGCCTGGTCTAAAAGTGAATGATCTTCAAATTTTCTAGCGATACCGTAGGTGTAGCTTGGTTTTTCTGTAACTTTTGAAATAGCTTCTTTATAGTACTTATTGGCTAAGTTAGTACTGTCCATAAGTTGATAGTTATACCCTAGCTCAACTAATAAAGCAGGATAATTAATTTCCTGCATTCGTTGTAAAATAATCTCTTTGGCTTCATTATAACGTTCTAACTGTTGAAGTGTAGCAACAATTTTATAGATGTATTTTGAGCTTTTTTTCTTGGCGTTGAGTTTTTCGTAGGTAAGCAATGCTTTTTCGAATTCGCCACGCTTAAAGTAGTCGTCGGCTAATTGCTCGCTTTGTGCGAATATAAGTCCGCAACTGCAAAGAGTAAGTATGATTAAAAGACGACGCATATTTATTATTTTATGTAAATATAACAAATGCAATTACGAGATATTGTGAATGTTTTTATAATTAATTCGTTAAAGTGCAAAAAAATGCCTAAACACAAGTTTAGGCATTCACAACAAAATAAATGTGCTATTAATCTATTCTTTACAAAATGATTCAGTTATTCTGCTATGGCTTTTGTAAGGTCAGGTTGGTGGTCTTTATGTTTAGAAAAAGACTTTGCTAGCCATTACAACAAGTGTCACTAGCAGTACGATACGTTTAATATTTTTCATAATAAGTAGGTTAGTTCTTATTTGGAATACTAACATCACAAATATTAATTGAAAAACAAAGAAAAATGCTAAAAAATCGTTGAACAACGTTATTTTTTAGCATTTAAACGATATTAAATAATAAAATTCTTACAAATTTAAATTTTATCAAATCCTGTATATGGAATTAAAACTTCAGGAATTTTAATGCCGTCTTCGGTTTGATAGTTCTCTAGAATACCAGCTAAAACTCTTGGTAATGCTAAAGAACTTCCATTAAGTGTATGACACAATTGTGTTTTGCCATCTTGATTTTTAAATCGCAATTTTAATCTGTTTGCTTGAAAAGTCTCAAAGTTTGACACACTAGAAATTTCTAACCATCTGTCCTGAGCTGTCGAGAACACTTCAAAATCATAGGTTAACGCAGAAGCAAAAGTCACATCTCCGCCACATAATCTTAATATTCTATATGGTAATTTTAACTCTCTTAGTATCATTTTCACGTGTTCTATCATTCCTTCAAATGCCTTATATGAGTTGTCTGGATGTTCAACACGAATAATTTCAACTTTATCAAATTGATGCAATCGATTAAGTCCTCTTACATGAGCACCATAACTTCCAGCTTCTCTTCTAAAACATGGTGTATAACCTGTTATACCGATCGGTAAGTCGTTTTGAGATAATAATTCATCTCTAAATAAATTGGTACCAGGAACTTCAGCTGTTGGGATGAGGTATAAGTTGTCTTCCCCAACATGATACATTTGCCCTTCTTTGTCTGGGAGTTGTCCAGTACCAAAACCAGAGGCTTCATTAACCAAATGTGGTAGTTGATATTCGGTATAACCAGCTGCTGTATTCTTATCTAGGAAATAAGCAATTAAGGCACGTTGTAACCTCGCTCCTTTTCCTTTATATACAGGGAAACCAGCGCCAGTAATTTTAGTTCCTAATTCGAAATCGATAATATCATATTTCTTAGCAAGCTCCCAATGCGGAAGCGCACCATCATGAAGTTTTGGAATATCACCTTCAGTGTATATCTCTTCATTGTCTTCATCAGAATTACCATTTGGAACACTCTCATGAGGTACATTAGGTATTTTATAAAGTAAATTATTTAAACTGTCGGCTGTGGTGTTCAGTTGTTCACCGAGTGTTTTAGAGCGCTCTTTAAGTAGCGTTGTTTTTTCTTTAAGTTCATTTGCTTCTGCAGCTTTGCCAGATTTAAAGAGGTTACCTATTTCTTTTGAAAGGCTATTAGATTCGGCTAAAGTGTTATCTAATTGCGTTTGTAATTGTCGGCGTTCTTCATCTAGTGTAATGACCTCGTCAATCATTTGTGATGCATCTAAGTTTCGTTTGGCTAACCGTTTGATGACATCGTCTCTGTTCTCTCTAATAAATGCTACTTGTAACATGGTGTTGTTATATTTTTTGAAACGCCAAATTTAATGAATTGTCAGTTATTCTCGTCTTGATTTGATGGTAAAATCCAATCGTGATGTTTAAAATGGTTCCATTTCACACTTGCTAGGTCAACTTCAGGATCAATAAGTCGCTTTAGAGGTTTGCCGTTTACACCAACAAATGCTCTAACATATACAGCAACATCAATCCCATTTTCAGCATACATTGCTTTTAAGCGTTGCGCAAATTGCCACATTACATCAGGCTTAGAACTTACTGCTCTTATTTGTTTTGAAGACAAAAAGTCTTTAAGATTTATAGGGATTACAGTTTTAGATGCTTTGTCAACAACCCTAAAACTTGTGCTGGCACTTTTTGAACGTAACATCATTCGCCATGATAATCTGTGGCCTTCTTCTGTCCAAAGAACGTTATCTTGAATAAAATGATGTCTTATTGGAAGCGCAATTTGAATACTAAAATAAAATATAAAAACTGCTTTAAAAATGGAGGCATATGCTGGAGTTGTTACAGCGTTTTCAGTATATATAGGTTTGTGTTTCAAAAATATCTTTTGAATAACCTTTGGTTCAAAAAAGAATACTGCAAACGACAACGATAGATATGGAAAAATACCAACTTGAAAAATAAACGAATTAAAGAGGTGAAAAAATATCGAAGCAAAGAATGCTATTTTACGCGTGCGTTTCCATAACAGCAAAGGAATAATAAGTCCGTCAAATAAAATACCACCATAGGCAATACCATAGTGCACAAATTTTTCTTGTAATAGATTTCCAACAAGAGGATAATGTTTTTTATTATTCATTAACAATTCAGGAACACTTAAGTCCAGCCAATCAGGATACATTTTAGCAATTGATGCATAGGTGTATAGAATAAACAGTTGGATGATAAATATCCATCTACACCAGTTAGGCATTGATATACTTTTTATATGAGGATGATGTTTGGCATCGATTGATGCATATTTATGAGCAGGTAAAAACACCATTATAAAACTTAATAACATCAAAAAATAATAGTGATTATTATAAGATGATTTTTGCATTAAATACGTCCCTGACCAAAGTAGAGCAAATGTGAGCATGCTCCACCTGTATTTGTAACCTATCATCACAAATATGCCACAAAGTCCCATAATTATGTAATAGACATACATCCATTGTCCGGGAAGCGGTTGAAGCCATTCAAAACCAATAAAATTAAAAGTAAATTCAGGATCTATGAGAGTTTTCTTAAGCCAGCCTGTGAAAATAGCACCAACACTTTCGAGAAAAATTAGGGCTCCAAAGATCATTCTGAAAACAATAAGTGAAGTGTTATCTATATGTTTAAACAAGAATTTATTCATGTAATCCTTTTATAAAATCTTCTGAATGCTTTTTATCTTTATTAAGTTGGAGTATTAGTTGGTCTTTAGACTCAAACTTTTGCTCATTTCTAAGACGATGTAATAGTTCTACTTTTAATGTTCTATTATAGAGATTTTCTTCCGTATTAAAAAAGTGAACCTCAATGGATTGTTTTTTATCATTAAAAGTTGGGTTTAATCCAATATTCATCATGCCATAAACAGGTTGGTTATGCAATGTTGAACGCACAACATAAACACCTTGTTTAGGAATGAGTTTGTAATCTTTTTCTATAGCTAAGTTGGCTGTTGGAAAGTTTAGTGTTTTACCAATTCCTTTTCCTTTTATAACTTGTCCTGTTATAAAATAAGGGTATCCTAAATAAGCATTAGCGGTTTTTATATCGCCTTCCATTAAGGCATGTCTGATTTTTGTAGAACTAACTGCAACATTTTTGATGTCTTGGGCAGAAATTTCTTCTACCGTAAACCCATATGCTTTGCCGTAAGTTCTAAGATCGTCAATGTTGGCAGTTCTGTTTTTTCCAAAATGATGATCGTAACCAATAATGATATGCTTAACCTTAAGTTCATCTACAAGAATAGTTTTGACATAATCATGTGCAGAGAGATTAGCGAAATCTTTCGTAAATTCTTTAACAATTAGGTTATCAATTCCGAAGATTTTTAGAATCTCCTGACGTTCATTTATTGTGTGCAGAAGCTGCATTTTAAAATCAGGTTGTAGTACCATTCTTGGATGTGGAAAGAACGTAAGCACGACCGATTTTAAATTTTTGTCTTGTCCTGTTTTCACTAGGTGTTCAATTATCTTTTGATGACCTATGTGAACACCATCAAAAGTGCCTATAGTGATAATTGAAGAGGTATTAATTTCTGTATTTTGATTTGGCATTGATTTTCGATCAATTTTTTGATAAAAATAACCATAAACAACAAGGGAATGAAAAAAAAGAAAAAATTAGAGATTTATTTTATTTTAAGTGATTTTTATCAAGATTCTGACTTTGAACACCTTTTTTGTGTTAAAATCATAAAATTTTGTTAATCAACACAATAATATTATGATTGATTTTCATTAGATTTGATGTCATTAATCAAAATTTTACTTTTTTTAACTAAAAAACAACTGAATGAAAAAGAACTTTACTTTAAAATCAATTTTTGTAATATTCTTTCTTTTGTGTGCTGTTAATATGCAAGCCCAAGATCAAGATCGTACTTGTGGAATGCTTGAGTATATGGAAGAACAAATGCAAGATCCTGCATTTGCTAAAGAGTATGAAAAGAACCAAGCCTTATTTAAAGCTAGATTAGCTGAAGTATTGGCTCAAGGAGAATTTGCTCAGCGTGGGGCAACTATTACTATCCCAGTCGCTGTGCACTTTCCAACTGCAAATGAAGCTGATAGAGCTTGTTTAGAAGCATTGGCACAGAATCAAATAGATATTTTAAATGCCGATTACACAGCAACCAATGCCGATAATGCGCAATGGGCCGCTGCAAGTGCATTTTATCCAGGACTAAATCTTGGATCTGCTAATATCTCTTTTTGTATTGCTGTATCTAATCATCCAGTTGGTTTAGACCCAGAGCTAATAGAAGGTAATCCAGCTGTAACAATTGGATATGATTTTGGAGGTGGAAATAATGCCGATGCAAATTGGGCTGGATATATGAACTTCGTTATAAGACCAATTGGAGCTTTAGGATTTTCTCCATTAGGAGGAAGTATTACTGCTGGTCAAGCTGTTACTATGGATGATAATGCTTTTGGATCAGGAGCAGGTTGTCCAGGTTCTGGAGTTGTACCACAAACTCCTTATAACTTAGGAAGAACAGTAACTCATGAGCTAGGACACTTCTATAATTTAAATCATACGTTTATTTCTGATGGAGCACCAGGCAATTGTGCAAATCCTGATGCTGATGGTATTGCAGATACTCCAAAAATTCCGAACAGTACCTATGGTTGCCCAGCTAATGGTAGTGTTGCTGGATGTGTTCCTGGTACCAGTTCTTTGACAATGAATTATATGGATTATGTTAATGACGCCTGTATGTACATGTTTACCCCGCAGCAAATGACAGTTGTAGATACTTATGTTGCTGGTATAGCAGCAGACTTTAAACCAGGTGTTTGTACGCCTGCAACGCCTTCGTTTGTCATTGCAGCAGATAATAGCGAAATACTTAGTTGTCCAACTACAGACACCGAAGCTGTGTTTACATTCTCATATACAACAATATTAGATTTTAACGAAACTGCTACATTCTCTGCTGTAGGTAATCCGGCAGGTACCACAGTTACGTTTAACCCTACGACTCGAAATACTGATGGTAATTTTACAATGACTATCGGAAATTTACAAGCTAGTGCGCAAGGAGAATATACAATTACAGTAACAGGAACTTCTGCTTCTGAGACTAAAAATGTAGATGTTCTGTTGAAAAACACTTGTACAACAATAGTTTGTGAGTCTTACGATTCACCTCAAAACCTTGCTATCGCTATAACTGATGGTTCTGGAGGTTCTCCAGGAACACCTGTTGCTAATCATGTTATTAATATACCAGATATGGCGACAATTGAAAGTATGACTGTAAATGTAGATGTGACACATACTTATGTTTCAGATTTAGTACTTCAGTTAGTTCATCCAGATGGTACAACATTCATCAACTTATGGGAAGTAGAATGTGGTAGTGAAAATGATTTAGATATTACGTTTGATGATGCTGCTGGCGCAATAGCATGTGCAGAGCCAACAGTGGGAACATTTGCGCCATCAGGTTCATTAAGTACATTCAATGGGTTAGAAGCTCAAGGAGATTGGACGCTTTTTGTTGCAGATTTCTTTGCTGGAGATACAGGTACACTTAATGATTGGTCAATTACAATATGTTCTGAACAAGCATTAAGCACTGAAGAGTTTGCTTTTGAAGATTTTACAATCTTCCCTAATCCTAATAAAGGTGAATTCACTGTGAAGCTAAATTCTTCTTCGGATAGCGACATCAATATTGATGTGTTTGATATAAGAGGACGAAGAATCTTTAATAATTCTTATGCAAACAATGCCGATTTTAATGAGGTTGTTAGATTGAACAATGTTCAGTCTGGAATGTATCTTGTTACTGTGAGCGATGGAAATAAGACAACAACTAAAAAAATAATTATTGAATAATTCATAAGAAAAGAGAGGTCATGTTTTGGCCTCTCTTTTTTTATACTTCTAAAACCACAATAGTCGAATAGTCGACTCAAACAAACAAAAAAAATCTACCACCTATGAAAAAATTATCAAAACAAGTTTTGGTGACTTGTCTATTATTTTTGGTCACCGTAATCAGCACGCAAGCTCAAGATTGGCAATTGTTAAACAATAAAAGAGGTATTGATGATGTATCTTTTGCCAACTTAGATGAGAATAATTTTAGCGTTTTTCAATTTAATATTGAAAGTTTTAAATCAAAACTCCTTAATGCTCCTTTGAGAAATCAATCAAATGGTGTATCTAATGTTGTTATTGATTTTCCAAGTTTAGATGGCTCCTTACAACAGTATCGTGTTGTGGAGACCTCAATTTTCTCGTCTGAAGACAATGCAGCAATGCATGAAAACATTAAAACCTATTTGGGCTCAAAAGTTGATGACCCAACTGTTAGAGTGAGGTTTAGTGTAACGCAGTTAGGTTTAAATGCTATGATTTCAAAACCTGACGAAAGCACATTTTTTATTCAACCTGCAACGAAGGTATCTAACGGACAGTACCTTTTGTATAATAAAAGCGCTAGAAAGAATTCTTCAGAAACATTTGAGTGTTTAACTGAAGAATTAGAAAGTTCAAATAGAACAAATGGCACTACACTTAATAGAGATGCTAATGATCAATTGTTAAGAACTTATAGAATAGCAATTTCAGTAACTCAGGAATATACCAATTTTTGGGATGATGGAAATAATGCTAATGGAAATAACAGAGCCGATGCACTAGCTCAAGTCGTATCAACACTTAATAGAACAAATGAGGTTTATGAAGTAGATATGGCAATTACTTTTGTTCTTGTAGATACAGCAGATGATCCAGCATTAGATCTAATTTATTCTCCATCGTTTCCTGATCCATATGGAGGGGATTTAAATGGTGGTTTGCAAACTAACTTAACAGCAACTGTAGGATCAGCAGATTATGATATTGGTCATTTATTTGCTTTTGCTGGAAATAATGGTAATGCAGGTTGTATTGGTTGTGTATGCGAAAGTAACAAGGGAAGTGCTTTTTCTTCTCATTCGTTCCAAGATAATGATGGAGGACCTTACATGGCCGACTTCTTTGATATTGATTATGTTCCTCATGAAATAGGACATCAAATGGGAGCTTTGCATACACATGCAGCGGCTGATAATAATTCTGTAAATTTCGAACCTGGAAGTGGTACTACAATTATGGGCTACGCTGGAATAACAGGAGCCAATGATGTTCAAAGTCATAGTGATCCATATTTCCATTATGGAAGTATCAATCAAATTTTAAATAACGTTGCTACAGCACCTAACAATTGTGCGGTTACAACTGGTATTTCAAATGCACCTCCTGTATCAAATGCAGGACCAAATTATACTATTCCTAATGGTACAGCATTTATTTTGAAAGGTGATGCTACAGACCCAAATGGAAGTGATGCTTTGACCTATACTTGGGAACAAATAAATGATGGGTACACAACTCGAAATGATTTTACACCAACTCTTACGACTGGACCACTATGGAGATCTAGACCTCCAAGTACTTCTCCAGATAGATATATGCCAGTTTTCTCACGTGTTTTAAACGGACAATTGACAGAATCAAATCCATTATTGTCTGCAAATAATACAACATGGGAAACAGTCTCAACAGTAGGAAGAAGTTTAACTTTTGCCTTAACTGTAAGAGACCGATCTGAAGCAGGAGGAGTGAACCAAATGCCTCAAAGTGATTTTGATACCATGACAGTAAATGTAAGCGGTACTTCAGGTCCTTTTGAAGTAACATCTCAAGACAGTGGGGCGTTATGGACTAGTGGAACTGCCGAAATGGTTACTTGGGATGTTGCTGGAACAAATGCCAATGGTATTAATACAGCCAACGTAAACATATTATTGTCAACTGATGGTGGACAAAATTTTGATACCGTATTAGCGTCAAATACACCTAATGACGGTTCTGAAATGATTACAGTGCCAAATATACCAGCGCCTTACTGCCGAATTATGATCGAAGCAGTTGGTAATATTTACTACGCATTAAACAGTTCTGAATTCCCATTAGATTATGAAGTAACAACAACATGTACACAATACGCTTCAGGTGCACTTGGGACGGCAATACCTGATGGAACTGGAGCTAACCAACCTGGAGCAGCAATAAGTAACATAATCAATATTCCAGATACTGGATCTATTGGAGAGGTTAAAGTAAACGTTGATGTTGCTCATACTTGGATTGGTGATTTAGTTGTTGGTGTTACTCATCCAAATGGAACTGCGTTAAGTACAGTTTGGAACAGAACATGTAACGGCGGAAGGGAAACAGATTTTGATGTCATTTTTGAAGACGGAGCGCCTGGTGTAGCATGTGCTTCTCCTACAACAGGAACTTATAGCCCTGCGTCTCCATTGGATGTTTTTTCTGGATTAGATAGTTCGGGTGACTGGACCATAGAGATTCAAGATTTTTTCAATGCTGATACAGGAACACTTAACGATTGGTATATTGAAATTTGCTCTACAACAGAAACACCTTTAAGTGTTGATGAGTTTGGTGTTAATGACTTTGCTATTTATCCTAATCCAAACAATGGTGAGTTTACAATTAAATTAAATTCAACTTCAAATAAGGATATAACGGTCAACGTTGTGGACATTAGAGGAAGAAGAATTTTTAATAATTCATACGGTAGCAATTCAGAATTCAATCAAATTATAAATCTGAATAACGTTCAATCTGGAATGTATTTAGTAACTGTAAATGATGGAGATAGAAAAGCAACTAAGAAAATAGTTATCGAATAGTAATTATTGAATTTAAATAAAAAAAGAGAGCTTTTAAGCTCTCTTTTTTATTTTCCGTTAAATGTATTCATTGTGTTACTGATTCCAGCCGTTCCAAACGACTTTATGAGTTCAATAGATTTGTCAAGACGTTCTGTAATCTTTTCGTTTTCATCATCTGTCCATTCGCCTAAAACATAGTCTACTTGGCGACCTTTGCTAAAAGTATCGCTTATTCCAAACCTAAATCTATTGTATTTGGTAGTCTGTAATACATTCTGAATGTCTTTTAGTCCATTATGGCCGCCATCACTTCCTTTAGTTTTTAGCCTTAAACTACCAAAGGGAAGATTGAGATCATCGGTAACAACCAATAGGTTTTCTAATGGAATTTTCTCCTTTGTTAACCAATACTTTACAGCCTTACCACTTAGGTTCATATATGTACTAGGTTTAAGTAGGATAAAGGTTCTGCCTTTAAATTTATATGTGGTTAAGTCTCCAAGTTTTTGAGTTTCAAATTTAAGTGCTTCTTTTTCTGCAAGTGCATCTAAAATTTTAAAACCGATATTATGCCTTGTATTGGTGTATTTATCGCCAATATTACCAAGTCCAGCGATGAGAAATTTTTTCATAGGATCTATGTCTTCAATAGTTTCTGGTATTGAATTCCAATTAAATAAATTACGTATAAACTTCCAGATAATTAAGTAGTGTTTTTTGTAAAAATAAAAAAGCATTCTAAATAAATAGAATGCTTTTAATAATTATAGAATAATATGTGTTCTATTCTTGAGCTGGTGCTTCAGCTGCTGGAGCATCTCCTCCTTCAGTTGCCGCTGCAGTTCCTTCTGCTCCTTCTTCCAACTCATCATCTTCATCTTCATCATCAATAACAGCAGTTCTAGCTGTCTTGATTTGAACAACAACTGTGTTGTCTGAGTGTAATAAAGAATACCCTTCACCTGCTAAAGCTGTTACATATAGCTTGTTACCAATTTTAAGAGGAGTGATATCTGCCTCTAAGAAATCTGGTAAATTTTTAGGTAAAGCTTTTACTCTTAATTTACGTCTGTTTCTACGAAGAACACCTCCATTTAAAACACCTCTAGATGTTCCAATAATATGAACTGGAATATCCATAGCAATTTCTTTGTCTTCGAATAAACGGTAGAAATCTACGTGTAAAATTTTATCTGTTACTGGGTGAAACTGGATGTCCTGTAAAACAGCATCGAAAGTTTCGCCATTGTTTAAGGCAATCACAACTGTATGCGCATTAGGCGTGTATACAAGTTTAGAAAAAGCCAATTCTGGTGCAGAGAAATGCACGTTTTGGTCTCCTCCGTATAATACGCAAGGAACCTGACCAGCATTACGTAAGGCTTTCGTTGCCTTCTTGCCTACGCTTTCTCTTTGAGATCCATTGATTGTAATTGATTTCATTGTTTGTGTTTATATTAATATTAAATTACATTAAAAATTTAGAACTAATTGATTTGTTGTAATGTACGTTTTGCATTACTTCAGCAAATAAATTAGCACAGCTCAATACTCTAATCTTGTCGCTTTGTTGTTTCAAAGGAATTGTATCTGTGACAATTAATTCCTGCAATTTTGAGTTTTCAAGTCTGTTATAGGCATCTCCAGATAAAATAGGATGTGTACAAATAGCTCTTACGCTAAGTGCTCCTTTTTCTATCATTAAATCTGCCGCTTTCGTTAATGTTCCAGCCGTATCTACCATATCATCTACTAGCACAACATTTTTTCCAGTGACATCGCCAATAAGTTCCATATGAGAAATAACATTGGCTTTTGCACGTTGCTTATAACAAATTACAACATCACTTTCTAAAGCCTTAGAATAAGCATAAGCTCTTTTAGATCCTCCCATGTCTGGAGAAGCAATGGTTAAATTGTCTAAAGCAAGTGATTTTAAGTAAGGTAAAAATATTGTAGAAGCGAATAAATGATCTACAGGTTTTTCAAAAAACCCTTGAATTTGATCGGCATGCAAATCCATTGTGATAATACGTGTAGCACCAGCAACTTCAAGCATTTTTGCTACTAATTTTGCAGCAATTGGAACTCTTGGTTTGTCTTTACGATCTTGTCGAGCCCAACCAAAATAAGGTAAAACAGCAGTAATGTGTCTTGCTGATGCGCGTTTTGCGGCATCAATCATCAATAACATTTCCATTAAGTTTTCTGGTCCTGGGTGAGTAGAACCAATAATAAAAATTCGAGTACCTCTTATAGATTCTTCATAAGAAGGTTGGAATTCACCATCACTATATGTTGATGTAATAACATTACCAAGAGGTACACCGAAAGTCACTGCAATTTTTTCAGCAAGTTCTTTACTTTGTCCACATGCAAAAATTTTTGCTTCTGTCGCTATATTTGACATTGGTAATGAATTATTTATATTAATTAAGGCGCTTTATTTTAACGAGGTGCAAATTTAGGAATTTATTTGGACTGAAAAAGCATAAAACCTACTATTTTTGATTGATTGTAATAAATTATTTTATAGTTTTGCAGTCCAAAATTGCTCAAGTGGCGGAATTGGTAGACGCGCTGGATTCAAAATCCAGTGACTTCGGTCGTGTGGGTTCGATTCCCACCTTGAGTACAAAAGGCTTTAACAGAAACGTTGAAGCCTTTTCTTTTACCGCATTTTTGAGTTTACAAATTAGGGATTACAGACTATTAGACTTCTAATATGTCATTAAAAGAAATTCCCTTTCAGAGCACAGGGACAATTTCAGAAATGCCAGTTATTCCATATCATATTTTTTGCATAACTTTAGGAGTGATATTCTATTATCATACCTCCCTATTTGTAGTTTTTTAATGTAGATATGTATTAATACCTAATATTGGGTATTTATTTACGTGTAGCACTTATTATATTTATTGATGTTTTTGGAAAAAGAACAAACGCCCTTAAATCAATGAAATTAAAAGTAAACCCAGTTGTTCAAATGGTATCAACTATGGCGTTTTTTAGAATGCACAAGGAAATGTGAACATAAAACGCATTATCCCTTAAAATTAAATTGAATGGCAAAAACGATTTTATTTCTAGCGACTAACCCAATAGATACACCTTATTTAAGATTACAAGATGAAGTCAAACTAATAGAAAACGCTCTGGCAAAGAGTAATTCTAAAGATGATTTCGTGTTTATTGATAGAGGTGCAGTAACTCGAAGAGATTTGGTGCATTATTTAAATAAACACAAACCTAATATTCTACATATTGCTGGCCATGGAGATGAAAACGGAAATCTTATGTTTGAAGGAGATGACAAGTATAGCCAACCTTTAAGTATACAGGGCCTGTCAAAGTTTTTGGGTAATTACTCTCCTGATTTGGAATGCCTAGTTTTAAATGCTTGTCGCAGCTCGGTATCGTTAAAAAATTTCAAACCAGAAATCGCTTATGTGATTGGGATGTCAAAACCAGTATCTAATAAATCGGCAGAATACTTTTCTGAAGCGTTCTATGATAGTCTTTTTTCAGGAAAACCAGTGCCAGTAGCCTTTAAAATAGGAAGAGATGTTTTAGGATTTAAAGATGAAAATGACCCTGAGATTCCTACTTTAATAGTCAATGATAAGGTTTTAAGTGATCTCGATTCAAAAGACCAACCTGAAAGCCCTATAGTTCCCTCGTCTAAAATCTCTAGTATTAAGGATGTAAAAGTTAGATATGACTTATTTAAAGATGAATACTTTGCCTTGCTTGATAGACTTAGAGAATTGAGAGCAATAAATGATCTTATGGAAACCTTAGACCCATCCAAAAAAGGAAGACATTATGGTGCCGTAAGTTCTAGTTTAAAAGTTGAAATTGATAGTATTTCAAAATTATACCGAACTAATATAGAGAGTTTAGAAGAAGACTTAATTTCTGAAGATGAATATCATGATAATCAGGAAAAAATAATTGAAAAAATAGGCTTATTTATAGTACAGTTAAAGAGCACAATTGAGAATATAGAGAATCAATCCAACGAAACATCACATCAAATACCAGAATCGACGTTAACGCAGTTAGGCGATTTATATGGAGACGATTTTAAGAAAGTAATCGAAGTTGCTGCTGATGTTATAGACGAAAAAAACGGGATTAGTGTTATTAATCAAAAAACAGCAATAGCTGTAACCTTTACAAGTTTAATTTTTGTTGGCGCTTTTGCTATTAAAGACTCTACAAAAGGCACACCACCTATGCTTCTTATCAATCTTATTCTACAGCTAGGTCTTATTTTTTATATGATCTTTTATAAAATCGTACCCACCATTGGATTTGTTCAGTTTGAAGCCATTAGAAAATCTGATGATTATTTGAAAAAAGTGTTTCAATCTAATGTTTTCGATATGTATAAGTACTACTTAAGGGCTACAAGTGCTATTAAGCAATTTGCAAAATGGTGGAAGTTATTAGGTATTTCATTTTTGTCGTTATACCTTTTCTATTACATATCCGAAATATCCAGTTTAATAGACCCAGATGGGGATTTTTTAAAGAAATATGTACATCTCATAGATATTTCTTTAAATGGTATAGAGGCCTTTTTTCTATACATCTTGTATAAGTTATTGACTGATAAAACCTTAAAAGAGAACTATGACATTAAAAATGGCCTGCATTATGTGAATACCGTAAAGTATCAAAAACCACTATTTATTTTAATTGGTACCATTTTAATTTTATCAACTATTGGAATATATATTTATAACACAAACCATAACACTTTATTTGGTTATGATCTAGACATAATAAAGGGAATGTTTCATTTAATCACGAGATCTATTAGCGGTATTGTTGTAGCCGTTAGTCTTTGCTTGGTTATAGGTAGGTTGGATAGTAAATTTATTGCCGCAAAGAATTATGTATTAGGCCTTCTGTATTTGTATGCAGCGATGCAAGTGTTTTTTATTCTTTTTGACCAAAGTATAGTGACCAATTTACTCTTGTCAAAAAAAGAAATTATAGACGAGGCTTATGTCAGTAATCAATTTAGAACAATAAAAATCATTGTCCTCTTTGCGATACTCTTGTTAAAAGCGGTCTTTATCTTTTTTGTACATAGCATTTATAAAAAGAACTTTTTGTTCTACTATTTTTTAATTGGCTCAAGATTAAATGATAATATCACATCTGGAAAAATAGGAAATGAGTATGTGAAATTTGAAGGGCAAGACAGGAGACTAAAAATCAGGAACACATCAAATGAACATGCAGAATAATAAATGAAGAGCTTTATTTAAATTAAATAACAATTGACGCTCAAATACAATGATTAAAAAATGAAAGAACCTTAGAAAGCAATGTGTTTATAAATACCAAAACCGAAATGTCATATAACAAAAATTTTATACCGAATTTTGAGATAGAAGTGCCAAGCATTTCTAAAAAGCAGCGTCATCAATATGAGCAGGCAGGACTTAATTTAGATCGTTACTATTTAAATTATATTAATTACTCTGTTTTACAAAATCCATTTAGAAAATTTCCTTATTTCTCAGCAACCAATATTGATGGATCTCAATTTATAGAAAAATTAGATCGAAAAGATGATTTTGATAAAGATGACAGAATTCCGCTTTCACATCAATTTGGGAAAGAGTTATATAGTGCATACCACAGTGATTTTGATCGAGGTCACATGACAAAAAGGGAAGACACACAATGGGGAACTAGCCCATCTGTGGCTAAGGAAGCTGCAGATTCTACGTTTTATTATACCAATGCTGTCCCTCAACATGCCAGATTAAACAGGAGTATATGGAGACGAATAGAAAATTATATTCTTCATACGCAAGGGGTTAAGCACAAAAAGAAATTAATCGTTTTTACTGGGCCTATTCTCAATCAAAATGATCCCGTTTTTGTAACTAGAATTGATGGTGATGAAGTTAAAATTCCTAGGATTTTTTGGAAAGTAATTTATTATTTAAATAAAAGTAATGACTTATCGAGAGTCGCCTTTATAACTAATCAGTCCAATCTTTTACTTAATAATGGCATTGTTGAACCTACAATGGAAATTACCAGAAGCACTGATGGTGAGGATGATTATTTTCTTGATTTTAAAGATGCAGATACGTACCAAACAGGAGTGCCAGTAATTGAGGCCTTAACTGGATTCTCTTTTCAAAAAGCTACAGATGTTTATGAAGACGATAGAATAGTAAGACTCATATTAGAAGAAGTTAACTATAGAAGCTCAGGAGAAGATGAATCGGATACAGGTGACATAACAAATTTAAAACTTTAAGATATGAGAATCTTGTTTATTGGGGTTAATCCTAAAGATACTGGCCAACTTAGGCTTCAAGACGAGATTAATGTTATTAAAGATATTGTAGACCCAACGAATAACAGGCTCTATGTAAGAAATGCGTCTACAAAAAGAGCTATGCGAAGATATTTAAATAAATATAAACCTAATGTTTTGCATATATCTGGACATGGTAATGATGATCAAACACTACTTTTTGAGGATGAAAATGGCCATACCGAGATTGTATATATTGATCAACTCGGAACTTTTTTAGACCATTATAGTAAGTATTTAAAATGTGTAGTCTTATCGGCATGTTACAGTCTAAACAACGTTGAAATCTTTTCCAGTAAAATTCATTGCGTTATTGGTATGAAAATGGCTGTTGCAAATACAATGGCTATAGATTTTTCAAGAGCTTTTTACGATTCGTTATGTTCAGGCGAAACGTTTGAATCGGCTTTTGGTATTGCTAAAGCAGAACTCAATTTATCCAGCGCCGAAGATCATGATGTATTAAAAATTATTGTCAATAAAAACATAGATTCAGTACCACCAGATTTACCAAAAATTAAGTGGGTAATCGTCGGTTTTGTTTTGGCAACTATAGTTGTATTAGGATATCTTCTCTATTCCTAGTACTGAAACATAAAAACCAATAGCATGGACGAATTCGCAACAAATATTTATAAAGACAGAATAAAATACCTAAGGCATAGGATTGTTAATGTTGGCGCGCTACTTTTAATTTTTATTATCACGTTAATCTTAATCTTTTTAAAACAAAATAATAAACTTAAAAATTATAAGGAACGTCATAGTCAACTGATAGAAGTCACAAATGATTCGTTATGGGGTAAGTTTGAAATATTATACAATAGTTATGCGCCATTTATTAAAGATTATAACGAGACTGAAGCAGGGCCTTACAGTTTAATGTGTATGGTTAATAGTTTTAATATGCTCACTTTAACGATGGTCAATAAAGAAAAGTTTGATAACCCAACATTCAATAACACTAGGGCTTATGTGGATTATGCTGCTATAAAATTATCAGATTATTTAAACGCATTACGCCAAATCGAATTTACACATAACCGTATTAAAAATTTCAACGAACTTAATAAAGAAGAGCTTAAGCATTTATTGTTTGCTCAATCTTTTGAAAACAGAATTGATATGGATAGCCTACGAGAAGGGATTAAATATTCTTGGATGAATTCTATACTGATGTTACATTTTGATAAAAATGGCGGTCTAAAAATTGATAGTGATTACATTAAGGAACGATTAGATTGGTCGGTTAAAAACCTGGACACAACCTCCTTTACACTTTTAACATCAGTTACTAGATTCAACCATTTAAGAGCATCATCGGTAAGTAAAGAAGATATAGCAGCCTTTACAGAAATTATAAATAATAATCCTAGCCAAACTTTTAAGGAAGCCAAGTCAAATGAAGATGTATTGAAAAGAGAAATTCAGGACATATCCAAAGGTGAAAACATAAAAATCCCTATCATTAATTTTAACATAATGCTAAGTCAAATTGTATTATTTGGTGGTCTAATAAACTTGGGGATTTTACTTTATTTCTACTTTATGTCAACAAATCTTAAAATACTATCTCATAAACTAGAAAATGCTATGAACGGCTCACTCTCATTAGCAGATAAACAAGCTTTGTTTTTTGGTCTTGATTACCAAATAAAAAACAAATGGCTTTATGTTGTTTTAAATGTTTTGTTTTTTTCTGCATTACCCATATTTTCTATTATTCTGAGTAATTTGATTTTTAAAAATGATTTTGGTGGTAAAATGGTGTTGATTACAATTGTGTGTGTCATAAATATTTATGTTTCGGTAATTATCTCTAAAATTTTATTTCTCCTTAACAAAGATTAGTCACTTTTTTTCACTATATTTAAAAAGAGCATTTACGGCTCATATCTCCCTAAAGAATTAAGAATAGAATCATTTATACCCAATATTGGGTATGGTATGATGTACACATTTTTCTTAATTATGTAACCAACTTTAATTTCACTATAGAAATGCACAAGAATATTTTGAGCTACTGGCGCTCACTAGAAAATTTGCCAAACGGACATAGGGATAAACCTTCATCAAGAAATTGCATCTTACTTCAGGAAATGTTTGAAAAGTGGCATTCCAAACCCGCTTGGATTGAACAAGATCAATTGGGTCATTTGTTTGATTATTTCAAAGGAAATAGTAAACGAAAAGTTAAAGGCTTGCCCATAATGGAACGTAAAGGCTTAGCGATTCAGAAAACATTAGAATTAATAACTAGAAAAGAGTTTTGGTTTAATGGGCAAACCATGCATGTACATCCTTTAGAAACTGTAGTAGGAGCCTTACCTCCTTACTCGGTAGGTCAAGGTAAAGAGTTGATGCGGTATCTAACCGATGAAGAAACCATCCAATGGGAAATTCAATATCTAAATGAATGGTCTCCTTTTGGTCATACTGTTCCTGATCATACCGTTATTTTAGAACATGGTACTTCTGGAGTTATAACAATGTGTCAAAGCTATATGGCGAATACTAAAGATAAACGTAAAATATCATTTTATAAGTCGATTATCAATGTCATGGAAGGTGTTAATCACTATGCTAATGCTTATGCAGATCATTGTGGACGTATTAAAGACTTGTATACTTCAGACACTATTGAATATAAAAACATGGAGTCTATTTCTAATAGATTAAGACGCATTCCAGCAGAACCAGCAACCTCTTTTATTGATGCACTTCAATGTATTTATTTTATGCATTGTGCGCTACATTTTACGGGTGAAATTGTCCCAATAGGAAGGTTAGATCAACTGCTCATAAACTATTATAGAGAAGATGTAAAGAATAAGGTGATAACAAAAGAAGAGGCTCAAGATGCTATAGATGCTTTTTGGATCAAATTAGATGAGAAAGTGATTCTTAAAAGACGATTTGCCGAAGACAGGTTTACCTCTTCAGATGGCGCCTTACTTGGGTCTGGAGCAGCTAGTAATTTTGATCAAGGTGCATTGCTCAATCAATGGATGCAGCAGATTACTATTGGAGGCACAATTGCCAATAATGATAGGACAGCCAAAGATGCAGCAAACGAAATCACAGAAATGTGCCTTAATTCGGCTAGAAGATTACCACTAAATAGCCCAACATTAGATTTGCGAGTTCATAGCAAAACCAAGCCAAAAATTCTCAAATTAGCCGCAGAAGCATTAAAGAGTGGAGGCGCTCACCCAGTCTTGCTAAATGATGATAGAATAATACCAGCCTTGCATAAAAAAACAGGAGGTAATGTTGATCTTGCCAGCGCCAGAAATTATGCTTGTGATGGATGTTATGAAACCCTATTCGCCGGAGAAACAGAGTTTAGTTTTGGCTTTGTAGGTGCTCTAGATGTTCTTGAAAAAGCACTTAACAGTGGTGCGGGATTTGCATTTTCGGGAGGAACGTATTTACGAGGAAGCAAGGGGAGTTATCGAACAAAACCTGCAAGGGAGATAACATCTTTTAAGCAATTCTATGACATATTTCTTCAGCATATGGAAATTGGATGTCACAAGTTTTATAATGGCATTTTAAATCAATATGGTATAAAAGAAAACGTAAGTCCTTCTCCTTTGCTGTCTGCAATGATTGCGGGTTGTATGGAAACTGGAAGAGATATTTCAGGAGGAGGAGCGAAATACAAACTATTTTCTCCCTTAATGACAGGTATCAGTACCACAACAGATTCGCTATATGTGATTAAAAAACTCGTATTTCAGGATAAGTTTATGACGCTCGAAGAACTTGTAAGTGCACTAAGAACGAATTGGGGTAAAGAATCAGAGCTCGTTGGAAAATATATCACTAAAGAACGAATTAATGAGATAAGAGAAGCCTGTATAAGTCAACCTAAATTTGGTCATAATAATAAAGCTGTCGATGAAATTGCTTGGCAACTTATTGAAGACTTTTACGAAAAATTAGTTAAAACGAAAGCATCCAAAATTCATAAAGAGCAATGGGAAAAACTAGAAGATAAATATGGTTTGGAAGATAAGCCTTTCGAGATATTAATTGCTCCTGGTGTTGGAACTTTTGAACAATATGTTTTTGGAGGGTCTTTTGTTGGAGCAACTCCAGATGGGCGATTTAAATTTCAATCGATTGCCTCTGATATGTCTCCAGCTCCTTTAAATACTGAAATGGGTAATATTGATCAAGATTTTAGTGCGCCTTCTACAACACTTATGGAGGGGTTAAACTCCTATAAAGATTCTAGAATTGATTTATTATCAGATGGAGCACCAGCCGATTTAAATATTAGAGAAGATTTTCCATTAAACGAATTGGTAGATGTTATAGATAAATTTGCTAAAGGTAATGGTGGAAATATTCTGACATTAACAGTAGCTAACCCAGAAACCTTTGAAGAAGCTCAGAAAAATCCGGAAGACTATAATTTATTAAGAGTTAGAATGGGTGGTTGGACTGAGTTTTTTATAACCTTATTTCCAGACCATAAGGAGCAACACCGTAGAAGACCATTGTATAAATCTTTAAAATAATCACTGATGGAAAATAAAAAATCACCAATACCATTGCCAATACCATTACCATTGCCATTTTATGAAGGCTATTTTCAAAGTGGAATAAGCGATCCAAAATATCCTCTAAGCCCTCCAGAATATATCAAGGAACCTAAAAAATACAGTAGGTATAAAGGTATTATTGATAAACAAAAATGTTGTACGATAATAAGAGGCGATGTGTATTGCTCTAATCGAGAAGAGTTAAAAACTCTTTTAGAAGTCATTACAAGGTATAGTTATGAGTCGATGGAAAAAGAACCATCAAAGAATAATTTATTGCCTTTAGATCGTCCTAAGATTCCGAAAAGTTACAGAGTTACTGTTACTGTCGGGTTTGGTTATGGCCTTTTTGTTGATGAACATGAAAATGATCGATATGGTTTAAGAGGGCAGAAACCAAGGTATCTTAAACGAATGCCATCATTTCCAGGCGATGATTTTAATCCAAAAGAAACGCAATCCGATATCATTATTATTGTAGCCAGCGATAGTCAATATGTAAATGTTAGTATCGCTCGATATTTCTCAGAAAAGATAAATAAAACTTGCTCAGATAAGTTGGAACTGGATACAGTTAAGACATTATTTAAAGTAGATTCTGTTGAGCATGGTTTTGGTAGACCAGATGAAAGAGAGTTCTTGAGATTTAATGATGGTATAGATAACTTAAGATCCGAAGTTGATTTAGAAGAATTGGTTTTTGTAGATAAACGTTCCCATGAACCTTCTTGGTGTGTTAATGGATCGTATATGGTCTATCGAAAAATTCGAGAAATGATGCCTGTATGGGAAGCATTTACAGATAAAACTCAAAGTCACATGATAGGAAGAGACAAAGGATCGAGCAAGCCATTGTCACGAAAAAAAACAGGTGATGATAAATTAACACCTGTTTATCCTAACCCTAAAGATAAAAGAGACGGGAAATTAAATTCTCATATTAGAAAAGTACAACCAAGACGACCAGACCCAGATTTGTTTGGAATTAATGATTTAGACAGGCGTTTTTTGAGACGACCGTATCCTTTCTTTGATGGCGTTGATGAAAACGGAAAAGGCGTCAATGGCTTACAGTTTGTTGCCTATATGAAAAATATTCAGCAGCAATTTGAACATGTAACAAACATGTGGCAAATGAACGAAGATTTCCCTGTACCAGGAACTGGAATTGATGCGCTTTATGCTAAGGAGGTTTTAAAAACTGTTGATGGTGGTTACTATTTTTGCCCACCAGCACCGCAAAATAGAAGAGACTTTTTAGGTTCTGGAATGTTTCAAGAGTTTGGACCTAAAACCTATAAAATTCCAGATTACATTTATGGGGAAGGCGTGACGTTTATTGATATAGACGAAACTGTGTTTAGGACCTTTGCAATGGTAAAAGTAATCAAAGATGGCAAGGTTGAAAAATTGTTGAACAATCAAGAATTTAATACATACGAACTTCAGGAAGGTGAATCTTATGATTTTGGAGAGTTTAAAAACGCCAAAATATTTAAAGAAACATCAAAACCTATCAACGCAATGTTATCAAGAGTTAAAGAGATTATTCATAGAGTTACAACTAGGTCTGAAGGGAGCATGGTAGTCTTCCTAACGGCTAGAAGCGATTTTGATAACAAAGACATATTTCTAAATACCTTTAGAAGGTATGGAATAGATATGGATTCTGATCGTGTTTACGTTGAAAGATCTGGAAACGACACGTCAAATATTTCAGTTGCTGAAAAAAAGAAAAAGGTGATTCTAAAATATTTAAAAGAAGAACGGTTTAGAAGGGTTAGACTTATTGATGATGATAAAAAAAATCTAACAGAGTTTTTAGAACTGTCTAAGTCCGTTCCAAAGCCGATTATAGACGCCGTTATAAAAAAACATCATCTAACAGATGACATGATTCCAATTAAATTTAGCGCTTTTATTGTAGATCATGGTGAAATGAAGCCATTTACAGAAGAAGACTAACTAAACAAGAAATACAATGAGAGTTAAAGTTAAAAATGACAGTCTATCGGTTAAGGCCATAGCAGGCACAGAAGTTATTCTATTTGGTTTAAATGTTCCTGACGACGAAATCAATGAACTTTTAGGGTTTAAAATTGAAAAAAAAATAAAAAATTCTTGGTATTCACTACATGACGGAAGAACGTTTATTGATTCAGATAAATCTTTAATACAAAGGTTTATGTGGAGTGATTACCAAGTGGACTCAGCAACGGCGTACACATACAGAATTGCTGCCGCTTATGGCACTCTAGATGACCTGAGATTTTCTGAAACCATTACTATCGATATAACGACAGAAAACCCAGATGATGACAAGCATGGTGTGTTTTTTAACAGAGGAGTCGCGGGAAGTCAAGCCTACTCAAGGCGTTTTGAGAAGTATCAAAAATGGTACAAGGACGATCCTACAGAACAAGACCCTACGAAAGTAAGATATACACGATTTCTTAAACCTGCAGATATTCCGAAAAGAGAAGCCTATAAATGGTTGTCTCGAGGCTTGGAAGAAGCGTTATTAGATTTTATTGGTCAGGCTAAAAATAGTAAGTATTCAATACGCGCTTCCATATATGAATTGTCACATTTCCCAGCTGCACAAGCATTTGTTGATGCCTTAGAACGTGGTGCTGATGTTAAAGTTATTCATCATGCAAAAAAACAAACAGCATACAGGAGGTATTCAAATAAACAAGCGGTTACAACAGTAGCTGTTGATGGTTCTAAAGAAGTCGTTTTCAAAGGGTCTGAAATTAAAAAAGATAGAATTCCAGATGGGATTAGTCAAGTCGCAATGCGAACCATGGGTTCTGTTGGAATCTCAAAATCGAAGTATTTAGACGCTTTTAAAACCATACTGTTACCGCGTACCGAAGCTAATATTTCACATAATAAATTTATCATTTTGTTGGAGAATGATATCCCGATTCAAGTATGGACAGGCTCTACAAATTTAACTGGTGGAGGGCTGTTTGGGCAATCTAATGTTGGGCAAATTATTAGGGATAATGACATTGCTTTAGAGTACTTTAAATATTGGGAAAAATTGTCTGAAAACCCTAAAAAATCAAGTAGCAAAAAAACAGGTCAGGGTATTAGAGATTGGCTTAAAGAAAAAAATCCAAATCTTGATGGTAATGTTCCCGAAGATAGTGTGAATGCTATTTTCAGTCCAAGATCAGATGAAAAGATGCTGCAATGGTATGCAGATAGAATAGACCAAGCTAAGAATTCTGTGTTTCTAACTTTAGCCTTTTCAATTGACGATAGTTTTTTTAATGTTGTAAAGAAAAAAGCACAACATGCAGAGACCTCTGCCTTTTTAAGATATCTATTAGTTGAGAGTAAAAATGCTCAATACATCAAACCTAAATATCCAGATATGGTTAAATGTGAGCAAAATAGAGTTGCTCATGGTGATAAATTAAGAGCTAGAAGAGGAGCTAATAAAACAGAAGAATTAATAGAATCTCTTACAGGTTTAAATCACAACGTAAATTATTTACACACCAAATATATGATTATTGACGCTTTAACTGAAGATCCAATTGTGATATCTGGATCAGCAAATTTCAGTAAAGCGTCTACATGTGATAATGATGAAAACATGTTAATCATTAGAGGGAATACTAGAATTACAGATATTTATTTAACCGAGTTTATGCGCATGTTTAACCATTTCCGCAATCGAAATGTTGAGAATGCCCTCAACAACGCCGATTATCAGAAGACACTCCATCTAACTTCAGATGACTCATGGGTGAAACCTTATTTTAAAACGGGAAGCCCAATGTCAAACGAACGCATACTCTTTAGCGTAGAAGGAGAATAATACTAAAATCAATTTAGAACCGAATGGGCTTTAACACGAACGTTAAAGCCTTTTTCATTATCAATTATAAAATGTAACTTTGATTCCACCCAAATAAAATTATTATGATTGACAATTTCGTGTCAAATTTTCAAGATGGCGTTTTCCACGTACTCCATTTAAAAGCCTACGATCACATTTTATTTTTAATAGTACTTGCTATACCATATTTGTTTAAAGATTGGAAGCGCGTGTTACTCTTAGTTACCGTGTTCACACTTGGGCATTGTGTATCTCTTGGCTTAACTACTTATAACATTATTAGTGTAAATGTAAGATTGATTGAGCTTTTAATTCCAATTACCATATTAATTGTAGCCCTTTTTAACGTATTTACTTCAGGGAAGAAATCTCATGGAAAGACCATCGGACTTCTGTTTTTTGTAAGTTTATTTTTTGGATTGATTCACGGATTAGGTTTTGTAGGTACGTTTGAAAAACTCATTTCTAGTTCAGAGAATAAATTACTCGCACTTCTTGAAATAGGTTTAGGAATCGAAGTTGGTCAGCTTATTATCGTGTTTATTGTAATCTTTTTAAGTTTTTTATGTCAGACTATATTTAGATTTTCAAAACGAGATTGGGTTATGGTCATCTCGGCAATTGTTGTTGGTTTCGTTTTACCAATGATAATTAATAGCGAAATGTTGTCCTAAAACTGACTAACAACATAAGTTTTGATAAAACTTTAACGTTATCAAAGTCTTAAAACCCTAGAAACATTTTTAATAATTATTACATTTGACTTATAACGTGTTTGTTGTTCTTCGGAAAATAGCCAACACTAAAACTAAATAATGCCAGAGAATAAACAATTACGATACGATAAAGCTTACCTTAGAATTGCTAAAGAATGGGGAAAACTATCACATTGCAAACGCAAGCAAGTAGGTGCTTTGATTGTTAAAGATAGAATGATAATATCCGATGGCTATAACGGAACACCAACGGGGTTTGAGAACTATTGTGAGGATGATGATGGCTACACAAAATGGTATGTTTTGCACGCCGAGGCAAATGCTATTCTAAAAGTTGCGGCTTCCACACAGTCTTGTAAAGGTTCAACATTATACATTACATTGTCTCCGTGTAAAGAGTGTAGTAAACTTATTCACCAGGCAGGAATTGTAAGAGTTGTTTATAGTGAAGCCTATAAAGATTGCTCAGGAATTGCGTTTTTAGAAAAAGCAGGCATAGAATTAACATTAATAGAAGACGTCAAAGTATAAATGACAATCGATAAAAAATACATACCACTTATTGTAGGTGTCGCAATTGCGGCTGGTGTCTTTATTGGCGGACAATTGAATTTTGAAGATACTTCCGATCGATTATTTACTTCTAATAGCAAAAAAGACAAACTTAATAGACTTATAGATTATATAGATTATGAGTACGTCGATGATGTTAACACAGATAGCATTGTTGATGTAACTGTTAATGGAATTTTAGATAATCTAGATCCACATTCTACCTATATTCCAAAAAGCGAATTAGAGCGGGTTACCAATAATATGAAAGGGGACTTTGTAGGGCTAGGTGTTAATTTTTATACTTACAACGATACCATTACTGTTATTAGAACCGTCGAAGGAGGACCAAGTGAAAAAGCAGGAATTAAAGCTGGTGACCGAATTCTTATGGCAGATGGTGATTCTATCTTCGGAAAAGAATGGAGTAATGCCGATATCATCCAGAAATTAAAAGGCGAAAAAGGTTCAAAAGTTAAACTTTCAGTATATAGAAAAGGAGAAGATAAATTACTTGAATTTAAGGTAAAACGTGATGTCGTGCCTATTAAAAGTGTTGATGCAGCTTATATGCTTACCGATAATTTAGGTTATATAAAAATTAATCGTTTTGCCGAATCAACCTATAAAGAATTTAAAAGAGCACTCGATAGGTTACAAGATCAAGGGGCTACGCAGTTGGCTTTAGATTTACGAGATAATCCTGGAGGTTTTTTAGGAATTGCCGAACAGATTGTAGATGAGTTTTTGGAAGATGACAAACTTATTCTGTTTACTAAAAATAAAAAAGGAAAAAAAGAATACAGCTATGCTACTCGCGACGGTGATTTTGAAGAAGGCGAAATCTATATTATGATTAATGAAAGCTCTGCATCGGCAAGCGAAATTGTAGCAGGTGCTTTACAGGATAATGATAAAGGTACAATTGTAGGAAGACGAAGTTATGGGAAAGGTCTTGTGCAGCGCGAAATGTCTCTTGGTGATGGAAGTGCAGTTAGATTAACCGTGTCTAGATACTATACGCCAACGGGTCGTTCTATTCAAAGACCTTATGATAGTGGTAAAAATAATGATTATTATAACGACTATTACAAACGCTTAAGTAATGGTGAATTTGAAGATGCAGAAAGCATTAAAATTGCAGACTCTTTAAAGTTTAAAACACCAGAAGGTAAGATTGTTTATGGAGGTGGAGGTATTATTCCAGATATTTTTGTGCCCTTAAATACTTCTGTACAAAACGAAACATTGAATTACTTAAAAAGACGCGAGTATATCAGCAATTTTGTGTTTACAGAGCTTGATAAAGATCGAAGTGTTTACGAAGGTGTTGAAGCAAATGATTTTATCAATAATTTTGAAGTTAGTGATGACATTGTGGTTAAATTTCAAGATTTTGTTAACTTGAAAGAACGCACAAATATCACTTTTGTGGCTTATCATGATCAAATGCGCCGACTTATAAAATCTGAGCTAGCCGAACAGCTTTTTGGTAGCAATGAAGCCGAAAAAATCCTTAACGAAAATGACGATATGATTGAAGAGGTTGTCTTACTGAGTCAAAGAATTGACGAGCAAGAAGACAACTAAAATCACAACCTTGTATATACGTATATCAAATAGAATATGCAGCCTAAAAAGAAACACCCCAAAATTAAGCCTACAAAATTATTCGACTCTATGTCTTCTTTTAATTTAATTGGATCTATATAATTTGTTTGAGCTTTGGTAATTTGATATATAGACTTCCCTCCGTCAAGTTCTAATGTTAAAGAATCACCGGGTTTAACTTCATTTAGGAACGATTTTTTATTCAATGCACTAATGTATATCCTGGGAATATTATATTTTGTTCCATCTAAAAAAACGAAATAATGAGTTTTAGTTGATTTATTTGAGCGTCGTTTTTTCTCCTGATAGGCATTAAAAATGCCACTTACACTAGATTTTTCTGAATTATCTTCGGAAAAGTAACCATAGAATATCCCAGAAACCATCAAAACACATACTACAATAAGTATGAGTATTTCTTTCTTACTTGGCTTCTTTTTTTTCTTTTTCTTTCCCATTACAACTTGTCATGAATTTTTGTGTGTTTCCCATTATTCCATAGGGTTAAAATATCTGTAGCAACCTGTGCTCCACTTCCTGAAGCAATAGCAAATTGACTTCTCCATCCTGCTAGAGTTCCGGCAACATACAAACCATGATCCACCAAATGATCGTCATTTTTTAACCAAATACGCTCTTTTTCCAAATTTGCTCTTGGATGAGGTTCAATATAATTTTCAAGACCTTTAATGGTTAACAGCTTAGTATATCCAACGGTAATTACGACTACTTTAGATGTATAAACAGACTTATTTGTAGTGATAACAAAATAATCCGAAGATTTTATAATTGAGCTTACTTTTTCGTTTTCAATCAAATCAACATGAGGATACAAATGCTCAAGTTGAGCCCTACCACTTTCTAAAATATCTGAGCCCAAAGTTCCAGGAGTCAATCCTAATACGTTATTGAATAAGGCGCTTTGTAAATGAGATGTTCGTTGATGCATCACAATACCAATATGCTTATCCTCAGCAAAAGGTTTAGATTTTGCTGAGCCTAATACTAAAGCGCATGACATGCCAGCGGCACCACCACCAATAATTAAAACATCATACATTAACGGCGTCCCTTTAATTTTTGATCCACGCGTTTCGAAAACCGTAAAATTTGTAATAATACTATGGCACAAAGTGAGGCCAAAATAGTAATAAGTGCTATAACGCTTTGGCCCTCAAAGAGGTTATTAAAGTCAAGTTTTGTAGCATTATAAATAATAAGGGCGGTAGCAACAATGGTCGCTAAAATTGTGAAAAATTTCATGTGTCTAGTACATTTAATTAAGCCAGCTCAAAAAGCGCTTTTATGTTATGGGCAAATAATTTTACAGCAATAGCTAATAGAATAACACCAAATATTTTACGTATGATATTGATTCCGTTTTGTCCAATTAGGCGTTCAATTTTTGCCGAAGTTTTCAATACAATAAAGATAATGATAACATTTAGTATTACGGCAATAATTATATTTTCAATGCGATATTCAGCTCTTAGTGATAATAATGTGGTTAAACTTCCAGGTCCTGCAATTAAAGGAAAAGCTAAAGGGAAAACCGAAGCGGTCATCTCGGAGCCTTCTTCTTGTTTGTATAAAGTGATTCCTAAAATCATTTCTAAAGCGATGAAAAATAAGATGAAGGCACCTGCAACCGCAAATGAATTAACACCAACACCTAAAAAAGACAAAATTGTTTTTCCTAGAAACAAAAAGAAAACCATAATTACACCTGCAATAATGGATGCCTTTTCACTTTGTATATGTCCTGCTTTTTTACGTAAATCAATAATTATCGGAATGTTTCCAATAATATCTATAACGGCAAATAATATCATAAATGCCGTAAATATTTCTTTAAAACTTAATTGAATATCCATAAGATCTAATTTTTCCGCAAAAGTACCTCTTTAACTCATATATATAACATTAAATAATCGTAAAGTTTGACTATTTTTGCCACGAAGGTTTTGATTGTAAAAATTATGTTTCAGTTAGGAAAAACAATAGTTTCAGAGGCTATTATCGAAAAGGATTTTGTCTGTAATTTATCGGCGTGCAAAGGTGCTTGTTGCATTGATGGTGATGCTGGCGCTCCCTTAGATGTACAAGAAGCACAAATTCTTGAAACTATTTATCCTAAGGTAAAACCTTTTTTACGACAAGAAGGGATTGATGCAATTGAAAAGCAGGGCACTCACATTACTACAGATTTTGGAGACTTAGAAACACCGTTGATTAATGGTGCCGATTGTGCCTATGTGATTTTTGATGATAAGAAAACAGCTCTTTGCGGAATTGAGGAGGCCTACAATCAAGGTGAAATTGAATGGAAAAAGCCAGTGTCTTGCCATTTATATCCCATTCGTGTAAAGGATTACTCTGAGTTTTCTGCCGTAAATTATGATAAATGGGAAATATGCGATGATGCTTGCACGCTTGGAAAAGAATTGCAAGTTCCTGTTTACAAATTTGTAAAAGAAGCACTAATAAGAAAGTTTGGTGAAGATTGGTACACCGAATTAGAGAAAGTTGCAGAGAACTACAGATAGTTTCTTAACTTAGTGTGAATCTAAATTTTATAAATTGAAAACATTTTTTTCAATTCTCTTTTTACTCATAACAACTTTGGGCTATGGCGCAATTAATGAGGTGTCATATACATTTCAGACAGATAGTTTAAGTAAAAAAGAAGCGGATAGCCTTTTTAAACGAGCCCAGCATTTAACTCTGGTAGAAAAAAACTATGAAGAGTCAAAACATTTGTTTATAAAAACAGATTCGTTGTATCAAGCATTAAAAATTTATAAAAAAGTCATCGCCTCAAAGGTGAATACGACCTTTTGTTTGCAAATGCTTTGGCAACCTCCCGATGTTTATAAAGTACCAATAGAGCAAGCTTTTGAATATGTGCAGTTTTTAGATCCTAATCATTTTGACTTAGCGAGACTATATGACCACTATTCTAGATATAAATATAGAGTTCAAGAATATGAAGACGCTAAGTTTTATTTGGAAAAAGCACTAAATATTTTCAATAATCCACATCATAATGATGCATCTAATATAGAAATGGAGCGGTTTAATAATTTAATGAACTTAGCGTCTATAGAAAGAGCGCTTTATAATTATGATAAAGCTGAAGAGCTTTATCTTGAAGGACTCGAAATGTCTAAAGCATTTTCTGGAAAAACAATAACTGTTTATGCAAACCTTATAAATTTTTATTCTGTTAGTGATAGAAATGACAAACTAGAACAATTACTCCAAAAAGATGAAGTTAAGTTTTATGACAAAGAAAATACACCTCTCTTTTATGTTTTTGGAATTGAAACAACCAAAGCTTCATATTACCTAGAAATCAAACAACATGATTTAGCCTTGAAAACGCTATTAGATTTTCAAGAGTTTGTTTCCACTTCAAACTATGACAAGCATGTTTCTGAAGCGCTAATAAAGCGACGATTAAGTCATATTTATTTTGATATGGGAGATTATGAAAAGGCTATAGACATTTTGATTTCAATAGTTGATAGCGATAAGAAGAGTTATGATACAAGTTTCAGGTCTGAAAGGTTAAAATTATTATCTCAATCCTATTACCATATAGGAAAGATAGAGGCTTCAAAAGAGGCTATAAATGGAGCTATAGCTTTAAATTTTAACACACAGAATGCTCCTAATGGGTTTCATGAAAAAATAGCACTTGAAAAAACCAAAACTAAAAATTTAGCACTAATAAAAGCGCTAACAATCAAAGGAGATTTGTCAAAACAAATTTACGAATCTACAAATGACGACAACTACTTAAATACAGCACTTCATTCTTATCAAGGTGTTCATGAGTTAATTAAATTTATTGGCTCCATGAGCGATGAAGATAAGTTTATAAGTAATGATGAGTTTAAAAGTTTTTACGAAAGCCTGTTAAGTATTTACCATCTCAATTGGCAAAACACTAAAGATTTAGATACGTTTTATAAGGCCTTAAGTGTATGTGATGAAAGTAAAAATGTTACGATTTTAAGTGAGATAAAATCAATTAAGCAAAGCCAACTCCAAAAATCGATTCCTAAATCAATATTAGAACAAGAAGAAGCACTGCTTAAAGTTTTAGACTCGGTTCAATCTGTGTTTTACTCAAATAATCCTCAAAAATCTAAAATAATTAAAGATAGTATTGAGCAAAAGTTTAGCCAATTCAAAAAGAAGCTAAAAAAATCTGCACCAAACTATTATGATGTTAAATATGGTAATGGAAAACCAATAAAGCAACATATAAAGACTAAGTTTAAAGATGATAATATCATAGAGTTCTTTTTTGGAAATGAGGCTGTTTATGTTTTCAACGTCAATGGAGAGCAACGACTATTTGATAAAGTTGTAATAACCGATGATTTAAAACACAGCATAAATACACTTATTAAATCACTTCAAAACAGAGATACTAAAGCGTTTAAAAAATCGAGTTCAGTGGTTTATAAGCTACTTTTTGAAACATATATTGACCGCAATAAAAAGAACAAAATTATATTGGATGGAGAATTGCATCTTCTGCCTATTGAGTCGCTGTGGGTACCATCTAAAGAAAATCCACATTTTTTAATTGAGGATATAGGAGTGATTAGATTAAATTCTATAACTCAAAATTTCATATCCCAAATAGGACAATCAAAGACACTGTTATTTGCGCCGTTTGCAACTCAAAATGGTTTTGATAAAACAAAACTTTCAAGCAGTGCATACGAAGTAAATCGTATAAATGAGATTTTAAATGGCAACGTTTATCTAGATGAAAAAGCTAATAAAGATAAGTTTATTCAGCAAGCATCAAATGCTTCGTTAATACATCTTGCAACACATTCCACAATTAGTAAAGAAGAACCATTAAACAGCAAAATTTATTTTTATGACAATTCAAAATTAGAACCTTCTCAAAAGTATCTTAAATTAGAAGAATTGTATGCATTAAAGCTAAATTCCGATTTGGTTACCTTAAGTGCTTGCGAAACAGGAATAGGAAAAGAGGTTAAAGGAAAAGGTGTTATTAGCCTCTCCAATGCATTTGCCTTTTCTGGCGTAAAAAGTACAGTAATGAGCCTTTGGAAAATTCCTGATCAAGAAACCTCTACTTTGATGGTGTCGTTTTATGAGAACCTAAATAAAGGTTTAGATAAGGATGAGGCTTTACGTAATGCCAAATTGGAGTACTTGAAAACAACAGACGATGAGGTGCTTAGACATCCTTTTTACTGGTCTGGCTTTGTTATTTCGGGAGACGTTTCGAGTTTAAATCAAAGTTATAATTCTTGGTGGTGGATTGTTTTCGTAATGGCAGCGCTGATTATTTTATTTTTAACAAGAAAGAAATTAATCCAGTTGTTTAAGTAATGTCTTAACGTCTTCCCTTTTATAGTTAGAATCGTCATTCAATTTAATTAAAATCCTTTTCGCTTTATCGGTGTTATTTTGCTGTAAATGTGCTAAAACTAAGTACCAGCTATTCTTATCATTAAGGCTATCGCTGGTTTTTAGATTCTGTTCCAAAATGGTAATAGCATTTTCAGTTTTATTAAGCTCTAAAAGAACATTAGCTTTATAAAAAGCTATGGTTTCATCATATTGTTCGTCTAATAACATATTAAAATAATCTAAGGCCCTGTTGTAATCTTTTGTTTCATAAGCCTGGAATGCTTTCGATTTAATATCATTTTGAGCTTCACCTCTTAAAATAGGTTGTACGGTATTGCGATAAGGTTCGAAGTATTCGGCAAAGAGTTTCTCAGCTGGAGTTGTATTGTTAATGTACATGATACCAAACCACCCTAAAAACATAACAATACCAGCCGCCACAAACCACTTTTTATAATTAACTCTGGTCTTTTCTTCGGATTCAAAACCTTGTAATTGAGCTTTTATATTGGATTGCTCTTCCTTAGTAATAACAGTTTTTAAATTTTTTTGAAATGCCACTTCTTTGGCAAACTCTTCATCTGAAGCCATTAAATGATCAAACTCTTTCTGAGCTTCAGGGGAAAGTTCTTTAGTAAAATACAATGCTATTAATTCGTCTTTATCCATTTTTTACATTTTAAAAATCAATGCTTTAAGAGATTTTAAACATCTAGATTTCTGACTTTTCACGACATCTTTACTATTGTAATTTAATTCGTTCATAATATCTTCAAGATTAAAACCACGATAATAAAATAATGTTAATACATCTTTACATTTCTGCCCTAAAGTTTGAAACGCTGCATGCAATTGTTCTTGCTCTTTAGTGAGCTCTTGGTTAAAAAAATCAATCATTTCAATAGACTCGTTTTTGTTAAAATCGAAATGATCTTCTACTAAATGAACTTTACGTTGCTGCTTTAGTTTGGCGTAGATTATATATTTACCAATACTAAACAAATAAGTTTTTAATTCACTTTTAATAGTATCAACATGCCCTTTAATTGCACTGTCTCGTAGTGCAATAATAGCGTCTTGATATACGTCTATAATGTCTTCCTCAACAATAGGGTATTTCTTGGCAAAATTTATAAAGTCTAAGCGATGTGCCGAATAGACAAATTTTAATCCACCTTGTTCTCCTTTCTTCAAGGATTCAATAACAGCTTTATCTGTCATATTAGTGCTGGCTTCTATTTAAAGTAAACATGTTTAGTAAAAATATAAAAAACTTATTAAGTCATGTTTACCTTTTAAAAAACAATTCACTAATAGTTAAACTGTTAAACATAATTAGATATGAAAACTTTAAAAATCATCATACTGCTTTACCTCGTATTTCTTTTTCCAAAAGAGGTTTTGGCACAAGAAGGACATTCAAAAAAGAACACATTGCCAAATTCCTATGACTTTGAATGGGCCATAACAATGGAAATGAAAACAAAACAAGGCAGTTTTATTATGGATTATTATTTAAAAAAGGATGAACCGTATTTCGGGTTTAAAAATGATCAATTAGCTAAAGCACATAAAGATGCCAGTATGTTCATGGTTATGGATAAAGAACGACATATTAATGTTGTTTTTATGAGTGCTATGGGGCAAAATATTGTACAAACAACCAAAATGGATGATTTCGATGTTGATAACGATGCCAATAGCGATTATAAAATTACTGAAATAGGAACCAAGACCATTCAAGGCTACAAGTGCACGGGGTTTAAAACCGAAAATGCAGAGCACGAAGTGATCTTTTATGTGACTAACGAAGTGCCTGTAAGTTTTACCCAGATTTGGGGGTTTGATGAAAAATCTAAACCAAAAGGGTTTAAGTCTGGTTGGATGAAATATGCTGAAAACGGGTTAGTAATGGAGATGGATTTTAAGCACAAAAAGAAATCGAAATTCAATGTTTCAATGATTTGTAAAGGAATAAAAAAGTCTGAATTTTCAATAGATACTACCCAGTATAAAAGTATGTTTTAAACTTAAAAGCAATGAGAATACCTTTGATAATATTTGTATTTATGACAGCGATCTTTTTAAAATGTAAAGGTCAGGAAACACCGCAAACTTTAAAATCTGTTGCTAATTGTGAAACCATAGTCCGGCAGCAACAAGATACATTATGGCAACAGTTAGGGCGCTTTCAAGACACTTATTTTCCAGATGAAAACGCTCATAGCTATAACTGGAAATATGATTTTGAAAATAACACCATCGAGGTATTCAAAAATGGAAACACTTACCTGCACATTGAATTTATACCTGTTGGACATATCAACGTCTTAAAAAAAACATGGACGTGGTCTTGGGCTAATACGCTTGGACAAACACATCAATTAGACGATGTTAGAGTGTTTGGAGAAAACAATAACTGTGAAAAACTAAAGACAAGGAGTTGGAGTGGTTCAGATAGGGACGCTTGGAATATGGTGGCTGTGGCCAACTATATTCTTAAAACTAATGGAGGCGCACGGCATTATACATCAACAGAATACAATTATGTGGTATTCACATCAATAGAACTTAAAACAAAATAATATTATGAAAACAATGAAGATTATAACTGCAACATTATTACTAATAGCACTTAGCACAAGCTCTGTAGTTGCACAAAAGCTAACTGTAGACAGTAAAACTATGCAGTCATTAAAGAAGATAGGAATCAACTTTTCAGAAGGAAAACATTTTAAGATATACCTAAAAAAGGGCACTACCGAGCAAATTGAAATGGAGTGTAACCTAAAATTAGAAATCCTTAAAGGCCTAGAAGCTAAATTTATTGATGACGAATTACCAGAGGGAGGTGCAGATTTTGAATATATAAACCGCAATACAGATACTGTTTGGGAGTGCAATTCAAATGGAGTTTTTAAGATTAGTAAAGGATTGTTTGTTCTTAGTTCAAATGGTTTGTGTGACGCTATTGATCGTGAAATTATCCCAGGAGGTGATATGTTTATTCCAGGCGGTGATATGTTCATTCCAGGAGGCGATATGTTTATCCCAGGGGGTGATATGTTCTCTAGCGATGAAGGGGACTACTACTACTTCTTTAAAATATCATTTGGATGTGATGAAGAGGTTGAACCTGCTATTATTCCATTAAAAATCAAATAGTACCAATAAAAACCACGGCATTATGAAAATAAAACTACTCACTTTTGCATTACTCTGTTATACTCTGGCAAACGCTCAAATAACAAAAGCTGAAACTTTTTTAATAGGAACTAAAGTGTCATTTTATCCTAATCAATGTGGCAATGCCATACCTGAAGCTACTGGAAAATTAACATTTTGTGATGGACAAAATAATCTTGGTGTCGTAGAACGCAGTTATGGTCTTAACAACAGAGGTGTAACTCGAATGTTTCCTAACCATTTTAATAGCGATGAAGTTTATGCGACAGAGAAAGGCTTATCTATAAGAAACGAAAACGGAACTTGGGAAAACATTCCAAACATTGCTGTTCCCTCGTTTAATACACAAGGAGATTGGACGAATCTTGCATCCATTCAAAATGGATTGGTGCTACCGGATGGAAGAATTATGATACGATCAATTACGGGTCTAGGTCCTATAGTTCATGTTTATGATAGAACATTAAAAACATTTGAGCCATTAAGTTTTCCAAATAATAGATTTCCTCAATTAGTTGTATATGATGAGGATCGAAATTTAACTTGGATTATAGCATTTGATTCTTCAAATAGATTCTTATTTACTTACGACGGTACTAATCTAAACTTAGTTGAGCAACTAACCGATATACAAAATGTTGATGTTACGATTAGTTTAGCAACATTGATTTACCATGATGATTATTTGTATTTGGCTGGCTTTGATGGTTTACATAAAATTGATGTGTCAAATTATACACAGCCACCTTTAGCAGTGACATCTTATGATAGTACGACAACACCAGGCTTACCATTTGATCAGGTTAGCGGTTTACAGTTTGATGCTAATGACGATTTATGGCTTTCGCAAGGCTCAGTAAATTCAGATGGAGGCATTGTGAAATTTAATATTACCAGCGAAACATATGATCTATATCAATTAGAATCTATCATTCCTGGCATAAATGAGGCATTTCAAAGTATTGCATTAGATGAGAATAGTGTCATTTGGACAACCTCTTCCTATTTTTCAGGTATTATAGAACTCAAGTTTGTAGGTAATACGCCGCAATGGAATTTACAATCACCTACAGATTTAGAAGCACTAGGAGTACCTATGACATATACTCCAAATAATATCTATTTCAGAAACAACAAATTCTATTTTACAACAAATGATTTTTCTTCAGGAAGCAATTCAAATTTTGAAGTAGTAATCAATAATGATGGGGTGTGGTCTGGACGTAATGATAATGAATTAGGCAATCTATCTGAAAGAATGCACAGTAGATTTCACAATAGTATGCCAGATGCCAATGGAGGTGTATGGTGGTTTAATACTGATGATGAGATTGTCGTGTATCGAGATGTTAATGATAATCATCAATCCATTCTCATTGAAAATTTAGGAAATGCGTCGGCAATAGATGACGATGAACAAGCTATTATTAAAGGTGGTCCGCTTTACGAAATACAAAAAGTAGATTTCCCTAATGTCAATACGATTCAAGTGAATTCCAATGAAGCCAATGACATGAAACGTGTTTTAGATCAAGTTTGGATTTATAGTCGGGGTGATAAAAAAATAGAAGCGTACAAAGATGATGTGCTTATTCATACTTATAATTTGGATGAAGATTGGTATTTGAGTGCTTATCATTTTGCCGTAGATGATAATGGAGATGCTTGGTTTGTTAGAAATAATAGTGGTATAGAAATAAAGAAATTCGATACGTCGGCTCAAGCATCTACAACGTATGATATGTCTTCTGTTGGAAGTTTAGGTGCATTGCGCAAAGTAGTTGCTGCACCAAATGGAAGTGTTTGGTTCTTGGGAAATTCTGGTGCTGTATACCAAGAAAACGAAACCTTCTATTCATTTTTATTTGAAGATTATCCAAATCTATTCGGTATCCAAGACATGGTAGTTGATGTTAATGGAAAAGCCTATTTGTTAAATGATTCTTCAACAATTATTAGTATTGAAAATCCATCAGATGTTAATCCAACTTTAAGCAATATACACATTGGTGGTAATAATAGTATTTTACCAGCACTAGAGCATTTTTTGCCAAGGACAATTACTATTGACAGTGAGGGTAATATTTGGACACATGCTTCGCAAAATGCATTTAAACTTATAGATGGTGATTTTGCGATAGAATATATACCACAGCCAGAAATATTAAACATTTCTGAAAATAGTTTAAACGCTGAAATAAACGTGTTTCCTAATCCATCCAATGGTTTGATTACCATTAATTCTACAGTCCCAATAGATAAAGTTGAAGTGTACTCTGTTTTGGGAGAGCTGATAATGGTAATAGAAAATAGTAATACACTGAAATTGCAAAATCAATCTACGGGCATGTACATTTTAAAAATAACAAGTAGTGACCGTGTTGCTCATAAAAAAATACTAGTACGATAGGCTTTTTAAACCACCTAATAAACCAATATCAATGAAAAATTTAATAGAGAAATTAACTATAATATGCATTTTAGTCTTTGGCTATAGTTTATCTGCACAGTCTAATGATGGAATTAACTATAAAGCGATTGTAAAAAATGATTTAGGTAATGTTGTGGCGAATCAACTCATACAAGTGGAAGTTCAAATTATGAAAGGCCAAGGCATGGAACTTACTTACCATGAAGAACATGCAATTACTACAAATACTAACGGATTAATAGTGCTAATAATTGGCGAAGGAACTTCATTAGATGGAGAAGTTGAAAGCCTATCTGATGTAGAATGGGATGATGATGTTTACTTTTATAAGGTTTTAATTAATATAGGTAACGGGCTTGTAGATATGGGGACCGATTTGTTTAGATCTGTACCTTACGCTATTCATTCTGAAAAGGCTGATATCGCAGAAACAGCGTTAAATGTTACGGGTTTAGAAGCAATAGATGAAGGTAATGGTTTAGGGTGGCGTCTAAAAGGTAAGGACTCAAATAATTATGGAACTATTGGATTGGATGCGGTTGATTTAAGCTCAAGTCCGAGCGCATCTATAAGTATAGGTGCTACAGGGGAAAATGCTACAGCAATGGGGTTTCGTACTACAGCCTCAGGATATGCTTCAACTGCAATGGGTTTTAACACAACAGCCTCAAGAGAGTTTTCTTTTGCATTGGGCGATAATGCTACCGCATCAGGATATGGTTCGATTGCTATGGGCGGAAGCTCAATCGCTTCTGCAGATTTTTCAACAGCAATTGGAGTAAGCGCAGACGCCTTAGGAAATTATTCTTTTGCAATAGGGAATTCTACAACGGCTTCAGGAGAATCTTCTATCGCAATGGGAGGTTTTACAATAGCGCCTTCTTATCTTGAGACTACTCTTGGAAGTTTTAATACAGAATATGTGCCAAATGACACTCAAAATTGGAATGAAAATGATCGTCTATTTGTTATTGGTAATGGAACGTCATTTGGTAGAAGCAACGCATTGGCCATTTTTAAAAATGGGATCATAACAGCACCAAGTTTTGATTTAGCAGAAATCACTGATGACAAATCATTAGTGACAAAGGAATATGTAGATCTTAACATTGAGTCTCATAACCACTTAGGAGAGACATGGTCTGGGTATGATAACTTAACTATTAATACAGATTTGAGTTCTGACGGCGCATTAAATGTAATTAATACAAGTCCTTCTGGATCAGGTATTATTGTTACCGCAGATATTTACGGGATTATTGTTCATGATACTGAGAATAATGGAATAGATGTAGGTGCATCAGAGCGAAATGGCGGTTCGTTTAAAGGCGCTTTATCTGGGGTTTATGCAGAGTCTACCAATAACGCCAATCCTGATGTAATATTGGGAGGAAGATCAAATACTTCGGCAGGAGATGATGGCATTATAGCTTCAGATCCAGAGTATTTAGGTAGCGATATCTTTATTAGAAGTAACGACGCTGTTGTTGTACAATTAGATTTTGATAATGATGAAACTGGTCAGTTTGAAATTAAAGCAGGAGATGGTTCAGAAATTTTTGAAGTAGATGAAACAGGAACTATTAGACAGAATGGAGCGACAATTCACAGTAGTGATAGGCGTCTTAAAAAAGAAATCGAAACCCTAAAATATGGATTGAAAGAAGTTTTGAAATTAGAACCCAAAGCATATTTCTGGAAAGATAGGAAGGGGCAGTTTAAATCGCTCGGACTTATCGCTCAGGATGTACAGTCAATCATTAAGGAGATTGTTACTGCTCAGGATAATGAAGAGAAAATCCTAGGTATTAGTTATACCGAATTGATTCCAATACTCATTAATGCGATTAAAGAACAGCAGGACATTATAAATAATCAAAACTTAAAGATTAATGACTTGTCTGCTGAATTGGATTCTACAAAATCACTTGAACTAAGAGTGCAAAAAATTGAAGTCTTACTAAACACACCAAAACAATGAGACTAATCTTGCTAATTTTAATAAGTGTTTTTTTTATAAAACCGAGTAAGGCTCAAACTATTGAGAAGTTTAGCATGGATAGTGGAGGTGCATCAACTTTAGTTGGAGGTATTGAGATATTGTATACACTTGGTGAAGTTGCTGTTCAAGAATTAAATACAGGTGCGGTAGCTGTGTCAGAGGGTTTTATTAATGCCGATTTTAAGATATTTGCAAACCTTAAAATGTTCTTACAAGGACCACTAACCCAAGCAGATACTCCTGGGTTAATGAATGATAATTTACGTGCTTCAGGGTACCTTCCTATTATAAGTCCATATAGAGATAACGCTACTTGCGATGCTTCAATTTTTACCATAACTGGAGCCGATGCAATAGTAGACTGGGTTTGGATTGAGCTAAGGGGATCTAATGATAACACAATACTCGTTAATGGGCGTTCTGCTTTGTTGCAACGTGATGGAGATGTTGTTGAAACTGATGGGATTTCAAATATTGTACTACAGGCATCTCCAAAAGATTATTATGTAATTGTAAACCACCGAAATCATTTAGGAGCAATGAGCTTATCAACTATAGGGCTGTCTGAGAGCACTACTACATTAATAGATTTCAGGGATAATCTGTTTTTAACGTTTGGGACAAATGCTCAAACCTTATTGGCTTCAGGACATACAGGACTCTGGTCTGGGGATACTAATAATACAAGAAGCATTACATTTTCAGGTGCCAATAATGATGTTAATGGAATCAAAGACGATGTCTTACTTGACCCTGTTAATGTTTTAAACTTAATTACGTTCTCTTCGAATGGGTATCTGCTCACAGATTTAGATCTGAATGGGGTTGCAAGATTTTCTGGCTCTCCAAATGACAGTAATATTATTAAGGACAACATATTAAATCATCCCGCGAATTTTTTAAGTCTACCAACATTTACAATAAGTTCAACAATACCAAATGATAACTAATCACAATTGCTATAAAACAATACTAAATTATGAAAAAAATATACCTATTTACTGGATTCTTATTGATAACCACATTCTGTTTTTCTCAAGGCTATGAGTTTGGCATTATTCATAATGGAGGCTATAGTTTTTCTATAGTAGCAACCCCAGATTTTGATGCTTCCGACACAGATGTATCTGACCTTGGATTAACGATAATGCTACCAGCAGGGAACACTGATATCACAAACCTATCAATGTTTAACGGACGAACATGGACAGCTACTGAAGTTACTGCTGAACAATTAAATTCCTTTGGCTTGGGAGATGGATCCCGAGATGGATTTGTTTTAAACTTACCACCAGGACAAAGTATAATATCTCATACTGTTGGTGAACAAATAACCTTGGTGATGTTCGAAGTTAGTAATACTCCAACTAGCGGCGAGATAAGAATTTTGAGTAATTCTGATGACATTGCATTGGGACTATCAGGTACATTGGATAGTTTTTACAATGCAAATATAGATGGTACATTAACTCAAAACTATTTTACAGCGTTATCTGATGGACTGGAGAATTTTGTGTTTTCAACTTTAAGTTTAGACGACGCAAACCTTACAGAGCAAGCCATTATAGTTTATCCAAACCCAGCAAAGGATTATATTAGAATAGTTACATCTCATGTGATAAATGCAATTGAATTATATAATGTGTTTGGAAAACAAGTGTTGACAGATAATCAAAATACGACTACATTGGATATACGGCGTTTTCAGTCGGGTATTTATTTTTTAAAGATCTGTACTGATAAAGGTGAATACTTAAAAAAAGTTATAGTTAAATAATAGAGAGTTAGGCTGTTTGCAAGACACTTGATCGCGTTGGAATTTCTACAATAACCTTAGTGCCTTTAGCCTTTCTATTATCGTCATATAAGTCTTCAATAGCAATGCGATAATCATTGGTGTAGCCTTTAGAAAAATTGGCTAATCGGGCTTTAGTAATGGCGATACCAACAGATTTCCGCTTGAGAAGTTTATCTCTATTAATTTTTTCGGCCTCCTGTCTTCCAATACCATTATCTGTAATTGAGATGCTAACAAAGTCATCTTGTTTACGATACACGCGCAGCGTTATGCGTTTGTCATCTTTTTTTGATGATAAACCATGCCACAACGCATTTTCAAGAAAGGGTTGTAATACTAGAGAAGGTACTTTTATATTGGCAGTATTTATATTATCATCTATTTTGATTTCGAAATCAATTTCATTAGAAAATCTGATGTTTTCAATATTCATATAAAGCTGCATAGTATCTAATTCATCTTCTAAAGAAATCTCTTTTTCCGAAGAAGCCACCAAAATTTTCCGTATCAGTTTAGAGAATTTATTTAAATAGTATACGGCATTCTCTTTTTCATTATTTATGATATATAATTTGATAGAATTAAGAGAATTAAAAATAAAATGCGGATTCATTTGACTGCGAAGCATATCCTGTTCTAAGGTCAGTATTTGTTTTTCCTGTTGTAACTGGCGATGTCTATAAAGAGATACTAAAATACCTACGATAATAGCTAAGGCTAACATGGAGTACCAAAAAATCTTTTGGTTACGCTCTAGCTTTGATTTTACAATGAGGTTTTCATCTGCTAGAGCCTTAATTTCTTTATTTTTAGCCTCATTTTCGTATTGAATAATAACATCGTTAACATAGCGCAAGTTACGATCGTTATTGATTGTTTTTTCAATAGTTACAGAGGCTTTATAATGGTCTAATGATAATTGATAATCTTTCGTTTTATAATATAATTCTGAAAGATGTTTGTCGGCTTCAACAATAGATGAGTTGAGGTTATATTGTTTAGCCACTTTGAGTCCTTCTTTAAGATTGTCCTCAGAAGCAGACAAGTCTCCAAGTTCTTTCTGTACCCAACCAAGATTAATGTATGATGCTGCGATATAGAATTGATCATTAATATGTAATGCTTTGTCTAGAGCCTTTTCAATAATCACTTTGGCATCTAAATACTTGAGTTGCTTGATATAAACTTGTCCGATGCTGTTGTAACAAATCACTCGACCCAAATTAGAGTTTATCTGTTCGTTGTATTCTAAGGATAGTTTATAGTTGCGAAGTGCGTTTCCAAACTCACCTTGAGCTTCGTATGCATATCCAATATTTTGATAATTAATGGCTAATCCTAACCTGTTTCCCGCTTTTTTTTCGATTTCTAGTGATTTTTCAAACTGTTTTAGGGCCAAATCGTATTGCTCTAAAATAAGATAGATATTACCAATGCTATTTTGTGATACTGCAATATTATAGGATATCGTTGCCGATGGATGGTCAACAGATCTCGAAATATCTAAGGCCTTAGTATGAAAATCTAAAGCAGGTTTTACTAAGTCCATTCTACGATAAGCAACACCAATATTATTTAAGCTCACCACTTTTAACTCTGTGTTATCTGAAATATCAGCTAATGTTTTTGCTTTTTTGTGCGCTTCAATAGACTGTTGATAGTGTGATATGTTTCTGTAAAGAGCGCCTAAGGCATTTAAACCGTAGCTTTCGGCTTCTGGGTAATTAATGCTACTGGCTTTATTGATTAAGGTCTTAATTTTTACACTGTCTCTCAAATACGGTTTAAAAATAGAATCAATGCGTGTATATTGTTTGGGTTTTGAAGATATTAAACTAGCAATATCCTGTTCAAATTTTGATTGTTGATTTTGACTAAAAGAATCGTTTGAGCTAAAAAGACACAACATTAGTATAGCTATCAATAATCGATGGCTAAGTTGATACGTTGTATTTGAATTAAGGCGTTTCAAATGATAATTATAACTTTTCTAAAAAGTCAGATTTACGTTGTCTTGCAACGGGGATTTTATGATTAGACTCCATAACAACATAACCTTCATTTTTAATAAACTCTTTAATTTTATTCAAGTTAATAATAAATGAGTTATGTATTCTGAAAAAATAATGATCTGGCAGAATAGCGTTAACTTCTTTAAGTTTTTTCGTAATAACAATGTTTTGTTGCTTTGTAGTTACAATAGTGCTGTAATTACCATCAGATTCAACATATAAAATATCGTCAATATCTAAGAAAATTAACTTGCCATCTGTATTAATGGTAATTTTTTTCTTGTCGAAACGCTCGTTAAAACTTAGAAGTACGTCTTCAATCTTTGAAGAATTAACCAACCTAGAATTAAACTTTTTGATTTTTTGAATGGTGTCTTCTAAATCGTCGGAGTCTATTGGTTTTAATAAATAATCTATAGCCTCATGCTTCAAAGCTTTAATGGCATATTCGTCATAGGCTGTTGTGATGACAACGGCAAAGTCTTTATTAGATAATTTTTCAAGAAACTGAAACCCATCCATAGTTGGCATTTGTATGTCCAAAAACAGGCAATCTGGCGTATTGTTGTTTAGATACCCAATAGCTTCTTCGGGATTAGAAAACGTTTCTATAATTTCAATGTCTTCACTAAAATTGGTGAGTTCCCATGACAATCCTTGAATTGCTTTTGGTTCGTCATCGACTATAACTGCTTTAATCATAGTATCAAATATAAAATATAATACAATAACATGTTCGTATTATGTATAGTTAGCACTATTTCCTGTGTAATGTGTTTTAAAGTTTGTATTTGCTCTTGGTAAGTACCAATTATACACTTTTTATAACCAACCATACAAATGGAAACTTTAGGTCTTAAAATATTTATCATATTTGAAATGAAATTAAGATGACCAATCAACTTAATCGAAAAATATAGAGTGATCGTGGGGATTCACTTTTTGATTAAATGCTATTAATCATTAAAAAAGTCAGGCTCACACCTGACTTTTTTTAATCTTAATTTCGATTAACACGACTTCACATTAGTAAATAGTTTTAGTTAGTTTAGTTAATTATTAGGGATAAAGAGAGCATTTCAATGCTCTCTTTTTTTGTTTGGTTTTAATTCGATTTTTCAGATTATAAACTTATAGTAAACATCACTTGTGACTGCGTATTTAATAGGATAATACTTACGTTTTCGTGATAACGAAATATTTTGTAACTTATTGATAATCAATTAAATAAAATTATTTTTAACAATTCTTTGATTTTTTTGCTAATTCTCTAATTGTTAAAAACTTGTTGAAAAGCTTTCCGAAAAAACACTGAAATATCTCATACATTTTTGAATCTTTGTTAGTCCCAAATCACACTAAAATTTTCAGCTTTTTTTTTAATTTAAAAAACCAATTTAATATGTCTCAAGTTGTAGAACCAATTTTACAAGAAAACAAAGATCGATTCGTGATTTTTCCAATTCAGCACCATGATTTGTGGGAATGGTATAAAAAATCTGAAGCTAGTATGTGGACTGCCGAGGAAATTGATCTGCACCAAGATATTACAGATTGGACAGACAAATTAACAGACGACGAGCGCTACTTTATTAAACACGTTTTGGCCTTTTTTGCAGCAAGTGATGGTATCGTAAACGAGAATTTAGCTGAAAATTTCGTGAATGAAGTACAATATAGCGAAGCCAAATTTTTCTACGGTTTTCAAATTATGATGGAAAACATTCACAGTGAAACCTACTCATTACTAATTGACACGTATGTAAAAGACGAAAAAGAAAAAGCTAAACTATTTAATGCCATTGAAACTTTCCCTGCTATTAAAAAGAAAGCAGATTGGGCCTTAAAATGGATTGAATCTCCAAGTTTTGCTGAACGTTTAATTGCTTTTGCAGCAGTTGAGGGTATTTTCTTTTCAGGATCTTTTTGTTCTATATTTTGGTTGAAAAAACGTGGTTTAATGCCAGGTTTGACGTTTTCTAATGAGTTAATTTCTCGTGATGAAGGTATGCATTGTGATTTTGCTGTGCACTTACACGAACATCACTTAGTAAACAAAGTATCAAAAGAACGTATTAAAGACATTATTGTAGATGCTTTAAATATAGAAAGAGAGTTTATCACAGAATCACTTCCTGTTAGTTTAATAGGAATGAATGCTAAACTTATGTCACAATATTTAGAGTTCGTAACCGATGGACTATTAGCAGATTTAGGTTGTGAGAAAGTTTACAATACAGCAAATCCTTTCGACTTCATGGATATGATTTCGCTTCAAGGAAAAACGAACTTCTTCGAAAAACGTGTATCTGAATATCAAAAGGCAGGTGTTCTTAATAAAGAAGAAGAAGAAAATAAATACGACTTTGGCTCAGATAATTTCGATTTCTAGAGCTTAGAGTAAATCAAAGACAGAAGTATTTTAATTGGCATATCGTTTCCGTAGTTAATCAACTTCAGAATATAGTAGTACAGCCAATTTTAATTTCAATATAAAAACCTAATTAATTAACAAGCTATAAATCAACTTCCTGTAGGTTTATAGTTCCAACTAACCCTTTTTTCTGAACCCTAATTCAGAAAAGAACTAAAAAATGTGTAAAGTATGTATGTAGTAAAAAGAGATGGAAGAAAAGAACCTATCATGTTCGACAAAATTACGTCAAGAGTACGTAAATTATGTTACGGACTTAACGAACTTGTAGATCCTATTAAAGTAGCAATGCGCGTCATTGATGGATTATATGATGGTGTAACTACAAGTGAATTAGATAATTTGGCTGCAGAACAAGCAGCAACGATGACAACCGCACATCCCGATTATGCACGTTTGGCAGCTCGTATTTCAGTCTCTAACCTACACAAAAACACAAAGAAGACCTTTAGCGAGGTCATGACAGATTTATATACTTACGTTAACCCAAGAACAGGAAAAAAAGCACCACTATTAAGTGATGAGGTATACAACGTAATCACCGAAAATAAAGATAAATTAGATTCTGCTATTATCTATAATCGCGATTTTGGTTACGATTATTTCGGGTTTAAAACCTTAGAGCGTTCTTACCTTTTAAAATTAAATGGAAAAATTGCTGAACGCCCACAACATATGCTTATGCGTGTCTCTATTGGAATTCACCTTAATGATTTGGATGCCGCTTTAGAGACCTATGAGTTAATGTCTAAAAAATACTTTACACACGCAACACCAACATTATTTAACTCTGGAACTCCAAAACCTCAAATGTCATCTTGTTTCTTATTAACAATGAAAGATGATAGCATTGATGGTATTTACGATACATTAAAACAAACAGCAAAAATTTCTCAATCAGCTGGCGGAATAGGATTATCTATTCATAATATTAGAGCCACTGGAAGTTATATCGCAGGAACCAACGGAACAAGTAATGGTATAGTGCCAATGCTTAAAGTGTTTAATGATACTGCACGTTATGTAGATCAAGGTGGCGGAAAACGTAAAGGAAGTTTTGCAATGTATATCGAGCCATGGCATGCCGATATTATGAGTTTCTTAGACCTTAAGAAAAATCATGGTGCAGAAGAATTACGTGCTCGCGACTTGTTTTATGCAATGTGGATGCCAGATTTGTTCATGAAACGTGTTCAGGAAGATGCTGAGTGGACACTCATGTGCCCTAACGAATGCCCAGGTTTATGTGATGTGCATAGCGAAGAATTTGAGGCATTATATACAAAATATGAAGCCGAAGGTAAAGGTCGTAAAGCTATAAAAGCGCGTGAACTTTGGGAGAAAATTTTAGAATCTCAAATTGAAACAGGAACACCTTACATGTTGTATAAAGATGCAGCAAATCGTAAGTCTAATCAGAAAAACTTAGGAACAATTCGTTCGTCAAACTTATGTACAGAAATAATGGAATATACCTCTGAAGATGAGGTTGCTGTATGTAATTTAGCATCAATTGCATTACCAATGTTTGTTAAAAATGGCGCGTTTGATCACAAAGAATTATTTAGAATTACAAAACGTGTAACTAAGAATTTAAACAGAGTTATCGATAGAAATTACTATCCAGTAAAAGAAGCCGAAAACTCTAATTTCCGTCATAGACCTGTTGGATTAGGAGTACAAGGTTTGGCAGATACATTCATTAAATTACGTTTACCGTTTACAAGTGATGAGGCTAAAAAATTAAATCAAGATATTTTTGAAACCCTTTATTTTGCAGCTGTAACAGCAAGTATGGAAGAGGCTAAAGCCGATGGTCCTTATGAAAGTTATGAAGGATCACCAATTAGTAAAGGAGAATTCCAATACAACCTTTGGGGTATTAAAGATGAAGAATTGAGCGGACTATGGGATTGGGCGAAATTACGTAAGCAAGTATTAAAGAATGGTGTACGTAACTCATTATTAGTCGCACCTATGCCAACAGCATCGACGTCTCAAATTCTTGGAAACAACGAATGCTTTGAACCATATACTTCTAATATCTATACACGTCGTGTATTATCTGGAGAATTTATCGTTGTAAATAAGCATTTATTAGAAGATCTTGTTGAACTAGGTCTTTGGGATGAAGGTTTGAAAAATGAAATTATGAGAGCAAATGGATCTATTCAAAACGTAGATAACATTCCTCAAGATATAAAAGAGCTTTACAAAACAGTTTGGGAGTTGAGCATGAAAGATATCATTGATATGTCTCGCCATAGAGGATATTTTATAGATCAATCTCAGTCACTTAACTTGTTTATGGAAGGTGCAACAATGGCAAAATTAACATCTATGCATTTCTATGCTTGGAAAAGCGGATTGAAAACAGGAATGTACTACTTGCGTACTAAGAGTGCTGTAGATGCCAAGAAGGTTACCATTGCTAGAACAGAAAAAACGGAGCCTGTTGCTGTTGCTCAAACGCAACAAGTAGTCGTAGATAATGTTGCTCAAAAGCAACAAAAAGCTGCCGAAACTGCTGCAAAGTTTGCAAAACAAACAGCAGAGAAAGTAGAAGTAGAACCAATGAGTGCAGAAGAAATGAAGGCATTAATTGCTCAAGCTAAAGAAGGCGAAGGTGATGACTGCTTAATGTGTGGTTCTTAGTAATTAAGTGTTAGATAAAAAGCACCTCGAAAGAGGTGCTTTTTTAATAAAAGATTGAATGTTAAAAACATGTTGAAAAGCTTTAATCTAATAATTTTTCAATCTAACCTAGTAAAATTAATTTTGATAAGAGTAAGTAACAGATTTTATTAATGATAAATAATTATATGCGAGAATAAGACACAAAAAAAAGGGATACTGGAAATATCCCTCTTGGTAATTTTTTCTAAAAAAAGCTTGACCGGCAATTTTTTCAGATTAATAGCGAAACATTAGAGACTTCTCATCTCCTATTTCTTCTTCAAAGAAACGAAATTAGATTATTTCTGCCAAGTTAAATTATTTCCGTCAAATATAAATAGTTGAAAAAGCCTATGACATAAGGCTTTATGAACCTTATAATTTATCAACTATTTTAAAAAGTATGTTAATAACTAGAGTTATATATAAAATTAGAGTAACTCTTAAACAAATTAAAATTATGGAAAGAAATTATGTAATTTCAATAAATCAGTTAGCAGATTTTTCTAGAGCTACTGATGCAAAAAAAAGAAGAATTATTAAACAACAAAAAGTTCCAAATAAGTTTTTAGTCGCTTGGTATCAATTAGCAAAATCAAGAATAAAAAAAACGATTGCAAACAATGGAGATTTAAAACCAATATTAGATGGTATAGAAGAGTTAAAAGCAAAAAAGCCTGAAAAACAGAGACAGATAATTGATAGAATGGTTTCATTAGATGCTCTAAAAAGGTTTATTAATATAAAGTTACCTAAGTTATTAAAAGAGATTCCTCATGAGGTAATTAAGAAGCCTAAATCAAAATCTATAATAATTAACGGAGTAGAAGTGATAATTTCTCCAGATGTTATTTTTAAACTGAAAATTGAGGGTAAAACTTATATTGGTGCAGTTAAAGTACATATATCTAAGAATAACGTATTCGATAATCAACAATCTAGATATATATCAAGTCTTATTTATAAGTATCTGAACGAAGTTGTTGCTAAAGAAGATGAAGAAGTGATGAAGGACTTATGTTTATCAATAGATGTTTTTGGAGAAAAAGTAATTACAGTTCCTAAAAATTTAAAAAAGGCAATAGCAGATATTGAGGTTATTTGTGAAGAAGTAAAAGCTATATGGAATGTTGCATAAAAAAGACTCCAAAAAATCTTGGAGCCTTTTTAATGAATTTAAATCTGGAAAAAAGAAATTTCAACCCAGAACCTAATATTTTTATTAGTTGAACATGAGACTTCAAATATATAAAATTGATTAAGCATAAATGAAATTTCATATTTATTAATTAAAATTTGAAATTATGGCTAAGAAAGCTACAATTACAAGACACAGAAGCGCTAAAACTGGAAAGTATGTGACAAAAAAATATGCTGATAGACATCCAAGCACAACTGTGAAAGAGAAAAGAAGAAAATAATTTTCTCGAAAAGCATCTCGAAAGAGATGCTTTTTTTATGTTTGCAAGTATCATAAAAGATGGAAAAAAACCAATCAAAAAAACTTAAAGAAGTTGCTAGTGTATTTTTTAAACTAGGCTGTTTTGCCTTTGGTGGTCCCGCAGCTCATATCGCTATGATGGAGGACGAAATTGTAACGAAGAGACAATGGATGACCAGAGATTATTTTTTGGATTTAATAGGAACTACAAACTTAATTCCTGGACCTAATTCAACCGAAATGACCATGCATTGCGGTCATGAACGCGCTGGGAAATTAGGACTTTTTGTAGCAGGATTATCCTTTATAATTCCAGCGACTCTAATTACTGCAATATTGGCTTATTTGTATGTTTCCTACGGAACATTACCAGAAGTAGAACCCTTTATTTTTGGTATTAAACCTGCCGTTTTAGCCATTATCGCTTCTGCCGTAATTAAACTCGGTAAAAAGGCAATAAAAGGCACAGAACTTGCCATGTTGGGAAGTCTTGTTTTAATGGCTAGCTTGTTGGGTTTGAACGAAATTATTGCGCTACTAACAGCCGGCATTCTTGGAATGCTATATTTTACTATTAAAGAAAAGACTAATAAAAATATTCATAGTATATCACCATTGTTTTTATGGCCAGTTCTTGGAACATCCTTAGTAAAAGTATCAACACTTAATGTGTTTTGGGTGTTTTTAAAAGTAGGTGCCATTCTCTATGGAAGTGGTTATGTGTTATTTGCCTATCTAGATGCCGAGTTAGTTACACGAGGCTGGCTAACAAGAGCAGAGCTTATTGATGCTATTGCGGTTGGTCAATTTACACCAGGACCCATATTATCAACATCGACATTTATTGGTTATCAATTGTCTGGTTTTTATGGCGCACTTGCTGCTACAGCCGGTATTTTTTTACCTTCCTTTTTGTTTGTACTTATATTAAATCCGTTTATTCCTAAAATGCAGAAATCTAAAGTGCTAAGGCATTTTTTAAATGCTGTTAACGTTGCTGCAGTTGCTATAATGTTGGCTGTTTTAGTGATTATGACTAAAGAAACTTTGCTAGATTGGAAAGCTATAGTTATAGCCTTAGGTGCTGTAATTTTAACCTTTAAAACTAAAATTAGCCCTATTTGGGTCATTCTTATTGGAGCTGTTTTAGGTTATATATTACTTGGTTTATTTTCTTAATTAGTGAGTTTATCGGTTCCTAAATACTTATTGTCTTTGTTGTAATACCAAGCTCTAAGTTTTGGAATCTTAATGCCATTAATACTAGAAGTGTCTGTGAGCAAAATATATTCGCCGCTATCTTTTTTTAGAGCGCCTTTATCGTCAGTTTTAAAAAATTGATAAACCTCCATTGCATAGGTTTTTGGGTCGAAATAGAAAAACCAAACATCGCTACCAACGGTTTCATCATAGGAAGCTTTTAGAACCAGATATTCTTTTCCTTTAAATGTTTTACGTTCTACTTTATCGTGGATAATAGTACCTTCATCTTTGAGTTTCATTGGCAAACCATAGAGGTAAGTATAATAGTTTTTGTAAAGTTTGGCACGATCACAAGACAAGTTATGTTCTTTTTTTTGAGCTTCGGAAATAGCACTTTCTCCATTTAATTTTATGGTACAGTCGGTCTTGGCTATCGTGTATTCTGTGGTCGTTGTATCTCTTTTTGCGCTTACATAAAAGAACTCTTTCGGCAAATTAATTTTAATATGACTATCTCTATTTGGATTGTTTGGTGTTTCCATAGTGATATAAAACTCACCGTCAAATTTAGACCAACGTCCTTCAGGATCATGATAGTTAATGGCCTTGTCAAGAAGATCCTTACCTGAGAGTTCTTGGGCGTTTATGAATTGACAACTTAAAAATGAGATGATAACTATGAGCAATGATTTCATAACTGAAAATTTTGAGATACTAAATTAAACTATTTTGAATTACTAGAATTAGAACAAGATCATAGAAACAAAAAAGCCACCTCTTTTAAGGTGGCTTTTTTTCTATTCGAATTGTTGTTTATGATTCTGATCCCGACGCTGAATCTGGACCTGATTCTGATTCTGCAGGAGGAGGCGCTGTTTCACTAATTTTTGCTGGTTCTATGGAACTATCGTGAGAGTTGTAGTACTCTTCTAATAGATTCATAGTTGCTGTTAGTAAATCTTTGGTCTCCAATAATAATCCAAAGTATAATGTTGTGTTTTTTGGACTAGATTCTTCAGTTCTAGTTCTTGCTACTTGTTTTACAATTTTATCAGTAACTAAATCAAATACTTCCTTTTTACGATTTATGATTGATCCAATCTTTTCAAACGAACGCGAATCGAAGGCCTCTTTAGTTTCATTAAATAAAACTTCTAATGTGTCATCAATTTCTTTAAGTTCTCTAATCTGACTAAACTTAAGTTTTTTATGATTGTTATTGATATGCTTGTGACTTGCCTGAGAGATATAATCTAAAGACTGGGTCATATCTTGTAGGTAACCTAAGATATTGATATAAAAACTACTTGCTCTTAAACTAGTTTCGTCCAGGTTTTTAATAAAATAGAAGATGTTATCTCGCAAACTATCAACTTCCGTAGACAGTTTGTCAATTTGTTTTCTATTCTTCTTAAGTAAGACTAAATCTTGTTTAGCAAGACCTTTAACGGCATTGGTGTAAATTCTATTTCCACGTTTTACAACATTAGAAATATTAGAAGCACTTTCATGAATCACACCTTGAACCGAACGACTTCCTGTTTCAGTAAGAGAGTCTTCGTCTAAAGTTTTGTTAGATTTCTTTTTGTGAGCTCTATAATTTCTATACAATAAAAACGCCGTTATCAATAATAAAATAGGAGTCATTACGCTTGGGTTCCAGTTTATTAAGAATACGATAATACCTGCTGCAGTAAATGCACCAAAGGCAGTTCCAAACCATCCTCCAATAACATTTAAAACACCTGCTACTCGATATACAGCACTTTCCGCTCCCCAAGCGCGATCGGCTAATGATGTACCCATGGCTACCATGAAGGTTACATAAGTTGTAGATAATGGTAATTTCATTGATGTTGCAATCGCAATTAAAACACCTGCCACCATAAGGTTAACAGAAGCTCTAATCATATCAAAGGCAGGAGCATCAATACTTTGTGTTTTTGTTAGATTCTCATTTGGTTTATGGAAACTATGTGCGATACGTTCTTGAGTTGCTTTTGGAACGATAGAACTAATAGCTGTAGATAACCAAGATGTTCCTTTTACAACCGCTCTAGAGATGGCATTAGGCTCAAATTTTTCATGTGTTTCACCTTGACGTGATAAACTAATTTCTGTTTCGGCAACCGTTTTCGCTTTTTTAGAAAACCATAATGTCACTACCATGATACCTCCAGCAATAAATAATAAGAAAGGCTCTGCTGGCATTTTCTTATCTAAGACATCCATCATAAATCCAGAAGCAGCTCCACCATCTAAGGTCCACGCTTCATAAGAGTGATAAGCGGCCATTGGCACACCAATAAAGTTTACTAAGTCGTTTCCAGAAAAAGCTAAAGCTAATCCAAATGTACCTACGGCAATAACAACAAGAAGAATACTCTTTTTTGTGATTTGTTGAAATGCATATGAGAATAATGTAAATATGGCAAACCCAATGGCAATAATATAAACTTCATTACCTTCAACATAACCTTTTAAATCTTTGTAATAAGGTGTTCCTTTAAGTCCTTTCATGAAAATAAAGTAAAGGATAGCGGTTAAAGCTAATCCACCAAATAAGGCACCAAAACTCTTCATTTTATTTTCATACTGAAACGTGAAAATAAGCCTCGATATCCATTGCACAAAAGCACCTACACTAAAAGCTATAACCACAGACAAGAGTATACCACTTATAATTTCCATGGCTTTTTTGGTGTTAATATAACTGCCTAAATCTGCCAATGTTTGCGTGTCAGAATGACCAATCTTTATTAACGCCATTACTACAGCGGCACCTAATAAATTAAATACAATAGAAACCGTTGTTGATGTTGGTAAACCAAGTGTATTGAAGAAGTCTAATAGAAGAATATCTGTAATCATTACCGTCATGAAAATAAGCATGATCTCATGAAAACTAAACATGCCAGGAACGAATATTCCCTTACGTGCCACTTCCATTAATCCACTAGAATATACAGCTCCAATAAAAATACCTAAACTTGCTACAATCATAATGGTTCTCATTGAAATTGCTTTAGAACCTATGGCTGAGTTTAAGAAATTAATCGCATCATTACTAACTCCAACTATAATATCGGCAACCGCCAATACCGTAATTGCAATTAACATAAATAAATAAATATTATCCATAATCTTTATAGTTTAAAAAGGTGTGCAAATATCTTTAGAGTATTGCGTTATCGTGTTACCTTATTGTTATGTTTTTATTGTTTAAAAATGAACGTCAAACCCTATTCTAAACGTAATGTTATCATCATTTCCGTCTAAAGTTGTATAGCTAATATCTGACTGTACTTTTAATTTATGACCTAAAATGTATTTTGAAGCACCCAACGTGTACTGTTCTCTAGGTAGCGTTTCTGTTACAGCCTCATAATCTACAGTCGTAAAACGTCCTACGATTTCGTAATTACTTTTAAATAAATAACCAGCTTGAAGATTTACAGCGTTTCCTGTTAATACAATGTCACCAGTTGGTGTAGTACCATCAACATCAACAGCTACTGGATCATCGGCAGTTCGTTTAGCGTATTCTCCCATAAACGAGAATCCATTGTATTTAAACATGGCATCTGCAAAAATCGTTGTCTGATTGGTTTCATACAATGAACCATCAGATTTAAACATATAATCTCCAGCAAATCCACGTTCTCTCACTGCATCTTGATTAAAGTTATATGTAAAACCAACCATAAGTTTTGGTTTTTCCTCACGTTTTAAATCTGCTTGACTATAATCGCCTTTAGATTTAAATTTTCCGAATGGTAAAAATTCAAGACGTGCCGTATACTGTAAACCACCTTCATTACCTTCGGTTACATTACGCCCTTCTCCTTGTGAGATAGATAGTTTTTCACGTATTAAAAAATCGCCTCCCAAATTACTTTTGTGACGCAATTGAATTCCTAAATCACGATCAATATTAAAACGACTGTTAAGTAAAGAACGGTCAATTAGTTGTAAGTTACCCGAAGATACAACACGCTCTACGTTACCAGGTAGCTTTGTCTGACCTGCCCATAATTCCCAGTTTTTTGCAAAATTCCACATAATAACAGCATCTAATATGTAGCGTGGTGTATTTCTGTTAAATTGATTGGCTCCTGAAATATCTCTATTAGACAATCCTAGTTCAATTTTATATTTAAGTTTAGGGCTATAAGCAAAACCATCAAACTTTAAACGTGCACGTCTAACAATGAAGTTGTGATCTGGACTTCCATATTGGTCGCCATCATGATCCCATGATGATACAGAACGAACCTGAAAACGAGGCGCGAATTTTACGCTAAATGAGCTGTCTTTTGCAGTAAAGTTAATGAGGCCTTTTCCAAATGAAGTATCGCTAATTTCTTGAGCGTTTACAAAGGATACAATACACAATAGTAGTGTTAGGGTAGTAAATTTAGATTTCATTATAAGTATTAGTTTTTGTCGCTACAAATAACCAACTCTAATGTTAACTGAATGTTTCCTAATGATTAATTTTTATGTGCATTTTTAAAATAAAAAAGGCTGCTTTTGAAAAAAGCAGCCTCATTAGTAATCATAATTACTTAGCCGACAAAAACTAATAGAATTAACGACATACTAATCGTGTATTAATACACAATTACAAATATCTAGGCGAAACGTAATGTAATTGTAATGCTAATATTATCTAATTATTAAGATTTTTCAAAAATCACAAATAACTAAAAATCAATTAATTATGAATTCAATGTTAATTTAATGTTATGTGAATGTTTAAATATTGTAAATTTTTGCTTAAATTTGATAAGCTATGTTTAACTAATAACCCAAATTCCAATAAAGATGAAAAAATTGTTTGTACTACTGATAATGTTAAGTGTAACTTTCACTTTTGCTCAAGAGCAAAAAAAGGTGGATCTCAAAAAAGATGGCGACTTAACCGTTGCAACCTACTATTATGAAAATGGAGCCATAGAACAAGTTGGTACATTTAATAAAGAAGGTGAACTTCATGGTATTTGGACTAGTTATGATTTAAAAGGAAACAAAGTAACTGTAGCCAATTATAAAAATGGGAACAAAGTTGGAAAGTGGCTGTTTTGGTCAGGTGACAAACTAAGAGAAGTAGATTATGTAGATTCAAAAATTGCTAGCGTTAGCGAATGGACAGATAAAGTTCAACTAGCGGTTAGCAATTAAATAGATATTAAAACACATAAAATAAAAAAGTTCCCAACAGCGATGTTGGGAACTTTTTACTTATAGACCAATTCAAAAAATAAGTTTTAAAACTTATAACTGTATCCAAGAGCTATTTCTGTACCTGGTTCCCTAACTGAGAACAGCTGATCTCTTGTTCCAAAAGACACATAATCACTCTGCCTTTTACTATTTAATATGTTAGAAACTTTAAAATCAATAGAAGATCTCTTGTCTTCTCCAAAGGCTTTGTTCAATGTGAAATTTAAACTATTAAAGGGTTTCGTATATACATCAGGAACCAACCCAATACCTACAACCTCAAGAGTTTCACCTTGTACGTTGTAAAATAATCCAGTTTGAAAACCCGAATCTTGATCATTGTAATCTAAACCAAAATTAATAAGAAAAGGCGCCTGACCTTGTAAGTCTCTTTCTCTATCAATACGCTCACCATCTCTTGCAGCCAATTGCCTACTTTGAAACTCTGCGTCGGACATAGTTAGTTCAGATTTAATAAAAGACACGTTTGCATTAAACTTTAATTTATTTAAACCTTCAGTTATAAACCCTAGACGTTGTCTCACTTCAAATTCAACACCATAAACTTTAGCATTACCTAAATTAGCCACAGTTAATTGCGTTGGCGCTTGTAAAAAGAATGATTGCTCAATGGGATCTTTAAAATCTTTATAGAAACCACTTACGGCAAACATTTGACCATTTTCACCAAAGCGCTCATATCTTAAATCAAAATTGTTAACATAAGTTGGTACTAAGTTGATATTACCAATGAACAAACGATTTGTAATTGGATCAAAAATTCTAGCAACCGACGATTCTTTAAAAGAAGGGCGTGCTGTTGTACGAGAATATGATGTTCTTAAGTTGGAATTATCAGTAACGGTATAGATCAAGTTAGCCGAAGGAAAAAGGTCGAACTCATCTAAAATTGGAGCTCTATCAAATTGCATTTCATTATTCTGCCCTGTGTAAAACGATTTAAAGAGTTCAGTTCTAATACCTACAACCGTTTTCAGTTTGTCTGTTACGTTAAATTCGGCCGAAATATATGTTGCTCCAATATTCTGCTCACCTTCATAAGCATCAATAGGATTAAATTGATCACCAAAAACTAGGAATGTTCCAGAGTCTGTAGTTGGATTCCATATGTTTTGTGAAGCCAATAAATTATCGGCATTTCCGTCGGCAACAAAAGAATCATCACCTTGGATATTAAATGTGTAATCATCAATGCTGAAATCTCTAAACTTATAAGTATAAGCACCACCAAATTTCAGCTTTCCTGGTCTACCAAAAATGTCAACCGTTTTGTCTAAATCAACTTTACCTGCCCAGTTTTCTTCAATGAGATTTCTCCACAATTGAATTGGAAATGTCGATGCAGATGGACTCACAAAGAATTGCCCTTCTCCAGACTGTTGGAATGGTGTAATTCTATGAGCTTTATCCATAACTTTTGAAAATGTTGGAGAGAGTTTCCATTCTAGATTAAATGCATTCTCGTCGTCGCTCAAACGGTGTTTTCCATTAAGCAATAGGTTTGTGATTGAACGTTCTGTATAGGTTAATGAGTTTTTAATTAAAGGCTCAATTCCGCCTCCAACACCATCTTGTGAAATGTCTTGCTCAAAAAATCCAGCCGTCGACTCTCCATTTTGAATATGTAAAAAGTTGGCTTTATATTTTGACTTGCTCGTTTTATAAGTTAAGCCAAGCATTCCGTTAAGAATCACATTATTTATACCTTCAGACCCTCTTGAATTTAAAACAGAACTTAAGTCGTTTACTGAAGAGTCATTAAAGTTTTTTACGAATGCACCATCATTTCTATTTTCATAAAATGTAGTTTCATTCTTGTATGAAAATGAGGCCTGATATCCTATTTTGTTATCACCAATGTCATATTGATTTCCTAAGGTGAAACCAATATCAAAATTCATTCCACTGGTTTCTTGTTTTGCCTGCAGTTCTTTCTGAAATCTATTGGTTAAAGACGTTAATAACAATCTGTTTTCGAACGTTCCAGGAATAGGTTGGTATCTATGAATTGGAAGGTCTCTTGTGCCATCATCAAAACCAAAAAAGTCGGTATCACTTCCAGTATAAGTTAAATACTTGTCGTTAAAGTGCATATCTGGATTATAAGATGTACCTACTGAAAGCGTATATTCAGGTTTAGTAGGGAAATCTTTAGTAACGATATCTACAATACCACCAGTAAAATCGGCTGGGTATTCTGCAGATGCCGATTTCAATACAATAACGTTGTCTAATATATTCGTTGGAAACAAATTCATTTGAATTGTATTTCTATCGGGATCTAAACCAGGAATGTCAATACCATTTAAGATAGATTTGGTATAACGATCACCTAATCCACGAACATAAACATATTTACCGCCTTCAATAGAAACACCAGGAACACTTTTTACAGCACTTGCAAGGTTGCCTGCACCAGAACTTTTTATAGACTGAGCAGATAGTCCATCTAATACGACAACAGATTTCTTTTGTAAATTTAATACTGAATTTTCAGTATTACGCTTTACAGATGTTTGGATAATTACAGTATCTAACGAATTTGTTTCTAAAGTGACATCAAGATGAGTTACCTCTCCAGCTTTAATAACAACATCTGTTATTTCTTGTGTATTGTATCCAACAAATGAGAATATTATAGTATATGTCCCAGGATCTAATTCTAATTCGTATTTCCCATCAAAATCAGAAGTGGTACCAGTTGTAGTTCCTTTTACTAAAATATTAGCAAAGGCCATTGGCTCTACAAACTCACCATCAATTACGTTTCCAGCTACTGTTCCTTTTTGAGCGTTTACAAGATTAATGCTAACCAATAGAAAGAACAGAAGGGAGTAAATGTTTTTATGCATGATTGTTTAATTATTGAAACTATTGCTCGCCGTAATTGGCAAGCAATAGCTTTGTTTTCAAACTATATTGTTTGATTATTTTTTAGAATCCTAAATTTCCAGCGTTGTTGGCGTAAGTCCAGCTTAAGCTCGAAGTTGTTGCGCCAATAGTATTAGCACCTTCAGTTACAGCTGTAGCAGTAGAACCAAATCCGGTAACCGTAACGGTTTCAGCTTTATTTACGAAAATGCTAGTGACATCTGTAACACCTGCAGGTAATGCAATTTCCCAAGCTCCAAACGTTAAATCTCCAGTATTGTAATTGGTAGCAACACCATCATTATCTAATTCAACATCTGAAGACGCTTTGAACCCGTATGCATATATGTTATTTGTAAACCCTGTAGCACCAGATCTGTAATCTGCATATTCTCCATTCTCAGTAGTGGTATTACCAATAATAGTGGCATTTTGTAATGTAAATGAGCCTGTAGCAGAACCTTCTGGACCATCAATTTCAAAAGCGTGATCAGAGAAGTCTCCCAATATAACAACCGCATTGTCGATTGTACCAGAATACGCCTGATCAATATCTAAGGCGTCATCACCTTGAGCCCATACTAATAAGTTAGATGCGTTAACTGTTCCGCCAAAGAACTCTATACCATCATCAACATTGGCTACAACTTCTATATTATTGATTATTGTTCCGGTACCAACACCACCAAGTGTTAAACCGTTGATTTCGTTTCCTTCACCAATTAAAGCACCACCATGACGAATGGAGATATATTGTAATACTCCAGAATTATCAGTAGCATCTGTACCGCCATAAAGTCCGAAAGTATCGTCTGCAGGAATGCCTTCAATTTGAGCTTCAGTAATATCTCCAGAGAACGAACAAGGTGCATTACCTAATAGGATTAAACCTCCCCAAAGTCCTCTATCGTTTTCATCTAAGTTTGTACCAGCAGTTTCACCGCAAGTAATGTTATCAGCCGTAGATGTGAAAATAATAGGTTCTGATGCTGTACCAACAGCATTTATTTGTGCTCCTCTAGCAACAATTAAAGCAGAGGCTAAGGAACCCGTTCCAGGAGTTCCTTTAATGATAGTTCCTGCTTCAATAGTTAAAATAGCGCCATTATCAACAACCACTTTTTGATTCAATTGATAAATGTTATCGTTTGTCCATGTTGTGTTTTGTGTAATAGCTCCAGTTACTGATACTATTGGGCATTCATCACCATTACCATTTCCGTTTTGAATGATAGTAGTTTCTTCTATAATAATAGGTGTGTCATCATCTTTAAAACATCCTGTAAACACAAGAGAAGAAGCGATTAATGCAGATAATACTAATTTTTTCATGATTATTTTTTTAAATAGTTTTTATGTTCTTTTAGTAACGGTGCAAAGATGATTGTACAATGTAAAGTCAAGGTTAAGTAGTTATTAAACCTAAATCATAAAACCGTTAATTAAGTGTTATGGGATATTGCTATTTTTTGTTAATTGGAAACATTAAATTAACATTGAAATAGTTTATCTTGCTGGTGTTAAAACGATACTATGAATTGGGAACAATTACTCTCCTTAAAACGATTTGGTGATACTCATAAACGCTTAAGAAAAGAACAGGACGAAACACGATTAGGTTTTGAAGTTGATTATGATCGCATAATATTTTCTTCAGAATTTAGAAGTTTACAAGACAAGACTCAGGTGGTGCCATTATCTAAAACCGATTTTGTCCATACACGTCTTACGCATAGTTTAGAGGTAAGTGTAGTTGGTCGTTCTTTAGGCCGTAAAGTCGGACAGAAAATATTGGAGAAGCATCCTCATTTAAGAGATGTACACGGTTATCAAATTAATGATTTTGGAGCCATTGTTGCTGCTGCTGCACTTGCACATGATATTGGGAATCCGCCTTTTGGGCATTCTGGAGAAAAAGCTATTGGTGAGTTCTTTAAAACCGGAGAAGGCCGTTATTTTGAAGACGAATTAAACGCTGAGCAATATGAAGACTTATGCAGTTTTGAAGGAAATGCCAACGGATTTAAAATCCTAACCGAAAGCAGAAAGGGACGTGTTGGAGGTTTAAGACTAAGTTATGCAACACTTGGAGCATTTACCAAATACCCTAAAGAGTCCCTTCCGAAGAAACCCACAACTCATATTGCAGATAAAAAATATGGTTTTTTTCAAAATGAAAAAGATACGTTTAAAGATATCGCCCAAGAATTAGGCTTAATAAAAAGAGGTGCTAATGATGATGTTAGTTATTGTAGACATCCGTTGGTATATCTTGTTGAAGCAGCAGATGATATTTGTTATACGATCATAGATTTCGAGGATGGTATTAATTTAGGACTTATACAAGAAGAATACGCTTTAGAATATTTAATCAATTTAGTTAGAGATTCTATTCAAACAAAAACCTATAATGCATTAGAAAGCACCCAAGACAGGTTAAGTTACTTACGTTCATTAGCTATCAATACCCTTATTAGTGAGGCCGTAGATATTTTTATGGAACATGAAAACTCTATTTTATCTGGAGAATTTTCTAAAGCACTTATAGATTACAGCGCATACGAAGCACAAATAAAAGACATTATTACCTTAAGTATTAGTAATGTATATCAATCTACAGAGGTTATCGATAAAGAAATTGTAGGTTATAAAGTTATAAATGAATTACTCCAAGTATTTACTAAAGCTGTGGTCCATAACTTAAAAGGTGAAACATCTAATTTTGACAAGCTGATTTTAAAATCATTAAAACATCATGTTGATATCGAAAAGGATAATCTTTATGATAGTTTGCTGTCTGTTTGTTTTTATGTTTCTAAAATGTCTGATAGTAATGCAATGCTTACTTATCAAAAATTGACAGGGAATCATCTGTAATATAGAGTGTTAGTAATAATACAGAATAGACGCTGTGTTTTGTTGATATTAGTGTTGATAATTATTCACTTAAGTAAATAAATACTCACAAAATAAGTATGATCTTTGAGAGAGATACAGAAGGGAACTTTGTAGAGTTCTCTTTTTATTTTATGCATTTCATCGATTAAATTTGTATTTTAACGATAAATAACTATATTTGTTTAACCTAATCTTTTAAACCTACACAGATGAAAAAGAATATTCTTGGAGCTGCAGTGATTTTTTTCGTAACACTAGCGTTTTTGTTAATGATTGATGATATTACTAGTAATGGTAATCATGAACCACAACAACCCAATGTTCAGGTTTACGACGTGAATGAGCAGCCAGATATTGCTACTACAGACCAAGAGGAGCAATAGAGCTAAACAAAAGACTTAAACTATCGGCATCAATCTTTAAAGATTGATGTTGTTGTTTTATAGAAGCATGTTCAACAAAACGGTCTGGTATTCCTAATGTTTTTATAGGTGTAACGTAGTTGTTTTTTGAAGCAAATTCCAAAATAGCACTTCCAAATCCGCCAATTATCGTACCATCTTCGACGGTGATTATATGATCATATGTTTTAAACATGTGGTGTAATAAGGTTTCATCTAATGGTTTAACAAAACGCATATCGTAATGAGCTATATGGTCATTGTTTGTACAAGAATCGATGGCATCTTCCACAATTGATGAGATTGATCCAATAGTTAGAACTGCTAGATAATGGCCTTCTTTGAGCTGAATAGCTTTACCAATTTTAATTTCTGAAAAAGGCTGTTGCCAATCAATAATACGACCACGACCTCTTGGATATCTAATGGCAATAGGGTGGTCTAATCCTAATTGGGCAGTAAACATGATGTTTCGTAATTCAACTTCATGTCTTGGAGCAAAAATGATCAAATTGGGAATGCATCTCAAATAGGCTAAATCGAATACGCCATGATGTGTTGCACCATCTTCACCTACCAATCCTGAGCGATCCAAACAGAAAATAACTGGGAGATTTTGTAGCGCAACATCATGAATGACTTGATCGTAAGCACGCTGTAAAAATGTAGAATAGATGTTGCAAAATGGAATCAATCCTTGGGTTGCCATTCCAGCAGCTAAGGTCACAGCATGTTGCTCGGCAATACCAACATCAAAGGCACGCTCAGGAATTTGCTCCATCATAAATTTTAAGGAACTTCCTGTGGGCATAGCGGGTGTGATACCAACTATGTTTTTATTCTTCACAGCTAGTTCGACTATGGTATGTCCAAAAACATCTTGAAATTTTGGGGCTTGCTGCCTAGAGGCAGATTTAGCATATACCTCTCCCGTATCTGGGTTGAATTTTCCCGGTGCGTGATATTTAACTTGGTCGTCTTCGGCTTGTTTTAAGCCTTTACCCTTGGTGGTAATGACATGCAAAAACTTAGGGCCTTTAACCAATTTCAAACGTTCTAATTCCGAAATAAGCGCGTTAAAATCATGACCATCAATAGGACCTGAGTAATCAAAATTTAAGGCTTCAAAAATATTGTCTTGCTTCTCTTTTCCTTTTTTTACATTGGTTAAATATTGTTTCAAAGCACCAACGCTTGGGTCGATTCCAATGGCATTATCGTTCAAAATCACCAACAAATTAGTGTCAGTTACACCAGCGTGGTTAAGTCCTTCAAAAGCCATTCCGCTGGCAATAGAAGCATCACCAATTACTGCGATATGATGTTTGTCTTCGCCTTTAAGTTGTGAGGCAATAGCCATACCTAAGGCAGCAGAAATTGAGGTTGATGAATGCCCAACACCAAAGGTGTCGTACTCACTTTCTGCACGTTTTGGAAAACCACTAATACCACCTTCTTGTCTGTTGGTATGAAATATATCTTGTCGCCCAGTAAGTATTTTATGTCCATAGGCTTGATGTCCAACATCCCAAATGAGTAAATCGTCAGGCGTGTTGAATACATAATGCAAGGCCAAAGTTAATTCTACCACACCAAGACTAGCACCTAAATGACCTTCTTTTGTGGCTACAATATTGATAATAAACTCACGTAACTCTTTGGCGAGTTGAGGTAAGTCATTTGGCTGTAATTGCCTTAAGTCTTTAGGGAAATTAATATGGTCTAATAGTCGTTTTTGCACACTACAAAAATACGAGAATTAATCAGTCTTCCATATTAAAAGCAATAGGTAAATTATAAGCAACCGCAACGGGCTCACCATCATATTTTGCTGGACTAAACTTTGGTAATAAACCAATAACGCGTTTGGCCTCTTCGTCTAATAAAGGATGTGGAGCTCTGGTGTCAATATCTTTAACATTACCATGCGCATCAATTGTAAATTTAATATAGATCCGTTGTCTTCCATTTAAACCAAGGTTAGCGGCAGTTTTTATATTGAAATGTTCTAAAACAAATGCTCTCATACGTGTATTAAAATAGGCTTTGATATCTTTCTTTGGAAGGTTTTTAGGTGCATCAATGAAATTTGGTTTTTCATCAACAGTATACCATGTTAAAGGGTAATTCGTGTCTACAATGTCTACATCACCTTCAACGATTACAATACCTGTAGGTGTAGAAATAGGAGGCGGTGGAGGCGGTATTTTTTCTGCGATGCTATCTACTTGTTTTTCTTTTGTTGAACAAACAGATGCTGTAGAGTCAACTTGTGTTTTGGCTTCAAAAGCAGTTGAATCTATAGCGGTTTTAATAATCTCCACACTCTCTATCTTTTTGGCTTGTCCATTATCATCAGAACAACTAAAGAGTGATGTTCCCATGGCTAATAACAAGGCCAATAAAAATAGCTTATGGAAACTCATAGTTTGCTCAAATACGGTTTCTGAAATTTGCAAATTAACAGCATCTAACTGATTTTGTCTAATATGTCCGCAAATCCTATGATGTTTATGCTCATGAATAAATTCTTGAACTTCGTTGGTGTTCATTTTAGTGAAATCAACAACTGTTTTAGAGCAGGATTGACAAAAACGTCCTTTTTCATTAGGCGTCATTTCAGACCAGTTTTCATGACATGGTTTGGGAATTGAGATCGTGTAGCGTGGTTTCATAGTTGAGTGATTTCTAGAATAGCATCAAAATTCTTGCCGACTTTCAGAAAAAACATTTAGAATTGTATTTTTACAACTATGGAAAACCCGTTTGATGACACTTATTTTATGAAAAAAGCCTTGCAAGAGGCTGAAGATGCTTTTGAAAAAGGTGAAATTCCTGTAGGTGCTGTAGTCGTTATTAATGATCGAATTATTGCTAGAGCACATAATTTAACTGAGCTTTTAAATGATGTTACCGCACATGCCGAAATGCAAGCCATTACTGCAGCTGCTAATTTTTTAGGAGGAAAATACTTGACCAATTGTACCTTGTATGTTACGCTAGAGCCTTGCCAAATGTGTGCAGGGGCTTTGTACTGGAGTCAGATCTCTAAGATTGTTTATGGAGCCAGAGATGAAGAACGGGGTTGTATTCATTTAAAAACAAAACTACATCCTAAAACAAAAATGGTTGGAGGTGTGCTTGCCGATGAGGCTTCTGCATTATTGAAGCGCTTTTTCATTCAAAGACGAAATTTGAATTAATAGTTAAACACACTATGAAAATTAGTAATCATTTATTTAGATCTGTGATGGTGGTTTTAATATTTGTACTGCTATCCAGTTGTGACCCTCCACATAATATATTTCTTATCAATACAACCGAATCTGAGGCTAAGATATCGTTTCACTTCAACGAAACCTTTGAGAATAGATTATTAAAAGATGATGTAACTGGAGATTCTCTAATTGTATATTTAAAGCCAAATGAAACGTATGATATGGACTTCGGAATAGGAACGTGGTCAGATGATGAAGTCAATACATTGGTGAAATCAATACGTTCGTTGGAAATAGAAACAATAGATACTAAAAGCATTTATAAAACGGAAAAAGCAATGCGTAGTCTTTTTGTGAATAATAGAACAGGACGTTGGTGGGACACCGAAATTAATTTGGAAATTCAATAAAAAAAACGCCTAACTTTCGTTAGACGTTGAAACTGTAATATAAAGTATATCTTCTTAAAGAACTTGTACGTTAGCCGCAACCATTCCTTTTCTTCCTTCTTCTTCAGTGTACTCTACATTATCGCCTTCACGAATTTCAACACCGTTAAGGTTTGATACGTGTACGAAAATGTCTTTTCCTGTTTCTTCGTTGGTAATGAATCCAAATCCTTTTGAATCATTAAAAAATTTAACTGTTCCAGTCATTGTAAAAAAAATATATTAATTAAGATGCAAATGTAAGGCTAATAATAATGCAATGCATTAATTAATTGCAATTTTTTAAAATATTGAAAATTAAACAGTTAAAAAAAAGATTGTTTAGTACTTTTTATCTTTCTGGTTTTCACGCATTTTATCAAGGTTTTCCTGCGTTAACATGTAGTCTTTTATGTCTTTACCTTTCCATCTGTAATATCCAAAAAGTGGAAAGACCACGGCAAAAAGCCCAATAACACCAAAGCCTATGAGCTTTTGAGAGTACTCAACATCTATAAGAAAGCCACAAATAATGCTGGCAGCTGAGGCTAAAAATGCAATAAGAATAATATATTTCATCAGAATGTGGTTTTGGAAAATACCATTTTATGAATTAAGACGTAAAATTAATTAATTCTCGCCTGTATGCTGTTAATAGTTTAGATTTTGATACAAATCCGAAATAACTACCCGCTTTAATTACTGGGAGATTCCAAGCACTACTATCTTGAAATTTACGCATTACATCTTTCATAGAATCACTTTCGTAGTAAATATAGTCTGGCGGATTGTGCATAAATGTTTCTACCGAAGTGGTTTCATAAAGGGATTGGTCAAACATGACAGTTCTAATATCGTCTAGTAAAATAATACCTACTAAATAGTGGTTTTCATCTACTACAGGAAATAAATTTCGACTCGATTTAGCAACACCTTGATGGAGCATCTCACCTAGAGGCATTTCAGGATTTAGAATTGTAAAGTCTTTTTCGATAACACTATCTAATTTCATTAAGGTTAATACCGATTGGTCTTTATTATGTGTAAGAAGCGCTCCTTTTTCGGCAAGTTCCTTTGTGTAAATAGTGTGATCTACGGCATTTTTAGTAATAATGAACGACATGGAAACGGTAATCATTAATGGAACGAACAATTGATAACCACCTGTGATTTCAGCAATTAAAAAGATAGCAGTTAAAGGTGCATGTAGCACTCCTGCTATTAATCCTGCCATGCCTATAAGCGTGAAATTTGATTCAGATACCTGAAAACCAAAACCTATATTGTTGATGATTTTTGCAACGACATTACCTAGTGCGCTTCCCATAACCATTGTTGGAATAATAATACCACCTGCGCCGCCAGCGGCAAAAGTAGTGGTCATGGCTACAGCCTTAAAAACAGTAATACCAATAAGCAATGCGATAACGACCCAAATATTGTCTAAATAATCATCAAATGGCGTTTTCCCTAAAGCATGTAAATGATTGCCGTCTAGTAAATCTTTAATAAAACCAAAACCCTCCCCATAAAGTGGAGGAATAAAATAAAGCATCACTCCAATAGCTAAACCACCAACAATGAGTTTTTGACCGCTTGTTTTAAAACGTTCAAAAAACTTGTAAACGGCAAAATAAATTTTAGAGAAGTAGATTGAAGCAACTCCGGTTCCTATACCAAGAATGATAAAAAATAATGTATCCCTTAGGGCGAATGTTGTTGAAACATTATAGTTGAATAGCACGCCGTTTCCAAGAAAAAAATATGAAGTTAATACGGATGATACGGAAGCAATTAAAAGCGGTAATAAGGAAGCGAAGGTAAGATCGAGGCTAAACACTTCTACCGCAAAAATAATGGCGGCAATTGGGGATTGAAAAATAGAGGCAATGGCGCCAGCTGCTGCGCAACCAATGAGTAAGGTTCTTGTTTTTCTATCCACATGAAATAATCGTCCAATATTTGAGCTCACTGCCGATGCCGATGCAATTGCGGGACCTAATAATCCAACCGATCCACCAAAACCAGCGGTTATTGGTGCAGTAATTAGAGGGAGGTACATTTTACTCCGCTTTAGTAATCCGTTCTTCTTGGATAAGGAAAACAAGATACTCGGAATAGCATGTTCTACTGGTCGTTTTGAAACATACTTGGCGAATAAGTATACGAGCCAAAGACCAATGACAGGTAAAATAAAATAGATTCCATTTTGAGATTCTATGATGCCCTTTTCCAACAACCACTCAATACCATATGTGATATTTTTAATAGTTACAGATACCAACCCAGATAATAAGCCAATAAGAATAGCTAATAAAAACACGAAGTTCTTTTGCGAGATGTATTTGTATCGCAAAATGAGTAAGCGCTTTATTAGGTTTTGGATTGGCATAGATTAAATCTACTAAAAAATCCTGCATGAAGCAGGATTTTTAATTTATGATTTTAAGTTGAGTTTTAAACTCAATTCAGTTAATTGCTCATCATCAATTGGAGCAGGCGCATCAATCATGACATCTCGACCATTGTTATTTTTTGGGAAAGCAATAAAATCTCTAATTGTTTCTTGTCCGCCAAGTATGGCTACCAATCTGTCCAGTCCAAAAGCTAAACCACCATGTGGAGGTGCGCCATATTGAAAAGCATCCATTAAGAATCCAAACTGAGCTTTTGCTTCTTCAGGTGTAAATCCTAAATAATCAAACATTAATGCTTGAGTTTCTTTGTCATGAATACGAATAGATCCACCACCAATTTCATTTCCGTTTAAAACTAAGTCATAGGCATTAGCTTTAACATCACCTGGATTTGTTTTGAGTAACTCAAGCTGTCCTGGTTTAGGCGAGGTAAATGGATGATGCATAGCGTGGTAACGTTCTGTATCTTCATCCCATTCTAAAAGCGGGAAATCCATAACCCAAAGTGGTGCAAACTCATCAGGATTACGTAAACCCAAACGTTCTGCAAGTTCCATACGTAAAGCACTTAATTGTGCTCTTACTTTGTTCGTATGTCCTGAAAGTATACAAATTAAGTCTCCAGGTTTTGCTCCAGTAGCTTCGGCCCATTTTGCCAAATCATCTTGATCGTAAAATTTATCTACCGAAGATTTATAAGTTCCATCTTCATTACATCGGCAATATACCATTCCTAGGGCGCCAACTTGAGGACGTTTCACCCAATCAATTAATTTGTCAATCTCTTTTCTTGTGTGGCTGTTTCCTCCAGGAACCGCAATTCCTACTACAAGTTCGGCCGAATTAAAAACATTGAAATCTTTATGTTGAGCTACCTTATTAAGTTCTCCAAATTCCATCCCGAAACGAATGTCTGGTTTATCATTTCCGTAGAGACGCATCGCATCGTCGTACAACATTCTAGGGAATTTTTCAATTTCAACACCATTAATCTCTTTAAGAAGATGGCGAGTTAATCCTTCAAAAGCGTTTAAAATATCTTCTTGTTCAATAAAGGCCATCTCGCAGTCAATTTGAGTAAATTCAGGTTGTCTGTCGGCACGTAAATCTTCATCTCTAAAGCATTTTACAATTTGGAAGTATTTGTCCATACCTCCAACCATTAACAGCTGTTTAAAGGTTTGTGGAGATTGAGGTAAAGCGTAAAATTGTCCTTCGTTCATTCGAGAAGGGACTACAAAATCACGAGCACCTTCTGGTGTGGATTTAATTAGGTAAGGTGTTTCAACTTCTATAAACCCTTCATTAGATAAATAGTTTCGTACTTCTTGAGTGACTTTATGCCTAAAGATTAAGCTGTTTTTTACGGGATTACGACGAATATCCAAATAGCGATATTTCATACGTAATTCTTCGCCACCATCAGTGTTATCTTCAATAGTAAAAGGTGGTAATTGTGACTCATTTAGAATTAATAAGTGGTCTACTAAAATTTCAATATCACCAGTTGGCATATTAGGATTCTTAGATTCACGTTCGATAACCTTTCCTTTAACTTGAATTACAAATTCTCTTCCAAGTTTTTGAGATTGTTCTAAAAGTGCTTTTGCTGTTCGTTCTTCATCAAATACAAGTTGTGTCAACCCATAACGGTCTCTAACAACAACCCAGTTAATTGCTCCTAAATCTTTAACGCGCTGAACCCAGCCTGAAAGTGTAACTTCTGTATTGATATGCGATGCTCTTAATTCACCACAATTATGACTTCTGTACATAGTAAAAAATTGAAATGCAAATTTAACAAGTTAATATGTTTATTTCTATGTTTCGTGGCAATTTCTGGTTTAAGAAATTAATTTTTAAAGAATTCAAACAACATTATTTTTACATCTTTTTAACAATATTTGTGAATTTATTAAGTTTTTATTAAGATATTTAACATGACTAATTCAAAAAATTAACATTATGAACTACACTTTATCATTAAAGTTGCTTCTTTTTTCTTTTCTTTTTATTCCGCTCCTGACTTTCAGTCAGAATGTTACGGGTAAAATAATGGATGGGGCTACAAATCAACCTTTGCCTGGTGCTAATGTCATCATAAAAGGGACCTCTACAGGTGCAACTACAGATTTTGATGGAAACTTCTCAATTAACGTTGATAGTTTTCCAGCTACACTTGTTATTTCTTCTTTAGGTTTTGAAACTATGGAAGAAGTTGTAACCGAACCGGGAGTCGTTAACGTTACTCTTAAAGAATCTGCAACGGCCTTAAACGAGATTGTTGTTACAGGTTTAGCATCGTCTACGAAGAGATCTAATTCTGCCAATGCTGTTGCATCAATTTCTGCAGCGGATCTTACTGGTGTTACTGTGCAATCCGGTTTAGACGGAGCGCTCTATGGTAAATTTAATGGAGCAGAAATTAAAGCAAATTCTGGAGCTCCAGGTGGTGGTATTTCAATGAGACTTAGAGGTGTTACTTCAATCTTTGGAGATCAGCAACCGCTATTTGTTGTAGATGGTGTTTATGTAGATAACTCATCGATTGGGTTAGGAAATAATATTGTAAGTCAGGCTGCTGGTGGTGGTAACCCATCATCTAACCAAGATGATGCATCTAACAGGATTGCTGATATAGATCCAGAAGATATTGAAAGCGTTGAAATCTTAAAAGGAGCTTCGGCTGCCGCTATTTATGGGTCTCGAGCTGCTGGTGGTGTTGTTATCATCAAAACAAAACGAGGAAAGCAAGGAAAGCCGAGTGTACAATTTTCACAGGTTGTAGGTTTAAGAAGCCCAACACAATTATTAGGATTGAGAGACTATACTCAAGCTCAAATTACTGCATTAGGTGGACCAAGTAACCCAACGCTTACAGATTATGAAGCATTACTTTTTGATCATACTAGAGTATCTTCAACAACAAGGTTTTCAACATCTGGAGCTAAAGATAATACAGATTATTTTTTAGGTGCTACCCATAGAGATGAACCAGGTTTGGTTGACAATACTGGTTATACAAAAAGTTCAGTACGTCTTAATGTCGGACAACGATTTAATGATTGGTTAGATATTTATGTAACATCAAATTATATTAATTCGAAAGCCGATAGAGGGTTCTTTAATAATGGTAATGCCAACAGAACAATAGGATATGCGTTAGCGTTTACTTATCCATGGGAAGATTTGTCGCCAGTTAATGGTGTTTATCCTCAAGGTGGTGCAGGTTCAAATGTTCTCGAGACTGTGGCTTTAACCACAAATAGAGAGGAAGTAAATAGATTTATTGGAAGTGCTAAGTCGAACATTAAGTTATGGACAACAGATCAACACAGATTAAAACTTGTGTTAGAAGGTGGTTTTGACCAATATACATTGAGAACAACCAGTATTTTTCCTAGAGCATTATCTTATTTTGCATCACCAACATCTTTAGGAGGTGTGGCAATTTCTGGAACAACGATTAATACAAATTACAACTTGTCGGCGTTCTTGGTTCATAATTTTGATTTGGATAACGGCTTAAGTTTTACAACACAGTTAGGTAGTTTTTACCAAGACTTCGATCGTAATACTGTGATCACAATTGCTTCGGGATTAAATGGTTCTCAAACTAATTTAGGACAATCAACTAATGTGTCAACACAACAAGTAATTCGACCTCAAAAGGATACAGGATTCTTCGCTCAAGAGGAAATTAATTATAATGATCAAATTATAGGAACCATTGGTATTAGAGGTGATAAGTCAACAAACAATGGAGACGCTAATAAAATGTACTATTATCCAAAAGCTAATTTAGCTGTGAATCTGCACAAATTTGATTTCTGGAATATAGATGAAGTGTCTTACCTAAAACCAAGAATAGCCTATGGTGAATCTGGAAGATTTTCAAACTTTAATGACCGATTTACATTAATGAATCCACAATTTATTGGAGGTCAATCTGGTTTAAGCCCAGGGAATTTGAGAGGGAATCCTAATATTGGCCCAGAACGCCAAGCAGAATTAGAATACGGTCTTGATTTTGGGTTATTAGATAATCGTTTAAATTTTGAAATCTCATTCTATAATAAGAAAATTGACGATCTGTTGATTCAAGCACAAGCTCCACCATCTTCTGGTTTTACAACTGAAGTGGTAAATGGTGGTGAGTTAGAAAATAAAGGTATTGAGCTTGGTTTAAATGCTACAGTTATGGAAAAAGAAAATTTCACTTGGAATGCAAGTTTAAAATGGTGGAAAAATAAGTCTGAAGTAACACGTCTTGATGTTCCTGCATTTACTACAGGTGGATTTGCCGCATCTTTAGGAACCTTCTTAATTCAAGAAGGAAAAAGCGCAACACAAATTGTAGGTACTTATGACGCTACAGCTTTTACGCCAGAAGAGATTGCAGCCAGAGATCCTGAAGGAGATGGTTTCTTCGTTTATGGGAATGCAGAGCCAGATTTTCAAATGTCATGGTTTAATGAAATAAATTATAAAAATTTCGATTTTACATTTTTATGGCATTGGAAAAAAGGAGGTGACAATATCAATCTAACAACCTTATTATATGATTTAGCTGGAACAACATGGGATTACAATGACACCGGTTTAGATCCTAGTGGTCAGTTAAATAATGGAGATTATAGAGCTAGTCAAGCCTTTGTTAATCCAGATCCAGTAATCGAAGACGCTGGTTATTTAAAATTAAGAGAAATTGGAGTGTTTTATACATTACCAAATGATTTAATTAAGTATGCAAGTCAAATTAGAGTAGGCGTTTCTGGACGAAACCTCATTAACATCTTTGACTATAATAGTTATGATCCTGAGGTTTCTAATTTTGGAAACAATGTCCTTGGAAATAATGTTGAGGTTACACCTTATCCAACATCTAAATTTGTAAACTTTCATTTAAATGTCACTTTCTAAAAAAATAATATTATGAAAAATAGAATAATAAAAATGATCTTTTTTGCACTAGCCTTTTCTTTTGCTGGTTGTGATTTAGATGAAATACAAAATCCAAACGCCCCTACAGTGGAAAGTTTTGGAAATGGATCTAGCCAGGCTGATGTTCAGCTATTGGCTTCAGGACTCGAAGCGATAATGAGAAATGATTTAGCGTTTCATTATGATACAGTAAGTATTCTTGGAAGAGAATACTATGATTTAACAGGTGTAGATCCTCGTTATACAGGAGAGCTTTTAAAAGGACCATTAGACAATAATGGGTTTTTAACTACAAGAGCATATGCAGCGTGGTATAAAGCAGTAAAATCGGCCAATATATTGATTGAAGCTGTTGAAAATTCTTCCGCAGGATTTACAGATGATGTTAAGAATAGTTATTATGGATATGCAAAAACATTAAAGGCATATTCGTTATTAATGGTAGCTAATAGACAGTATACAAATGGAATTCGTCTTGATGTTGCTGATCCTGATAATTTAGGACCTTTTGTAGGTTATACAGAAGCACTGGCAGGAATTATGAGTTTATTAAATGAAGCAAACACTGATTTAATGAATGCTTCTGGAAATTTTGATTTTAGCATTAGTGCAGGCTTTACAGATTTTAATACAACAACAACTTACAGACAATTTAATAGAGCTGTTGCTGCCAGAGTAGCATTATATCAAGGCAACAATTCGTTAGTACTTTCGTTACTTGCCGAGTCGTTTTTTGACATTAATGGAGATTTATATCTTGGTCCTGCTCACATTTTTGGATTAACTGGAAATGATATCCTTAATGCGCAGTTTCATGTTCCTGGTCAGTCTGGACAGGAGTTTATGGTCTTAGATTCGTGGATTGCCGATGCAGAAGCTGGTGATACTAGAGTTACAGAAAAATCTATTGAGCTTCCTGGAGGAACCATGTTTGACGGCCTTTCTGCCGATTATCAAATAGCTGTTTATGATAGCAATGTGGACCCTGTATATCTCATTAGAAATGAAGAGCTTATTTTGATTTATGCTGAAGCTAATATTGGAACAAATAACAGTGAAACTGTTGCGGCAATTAATAGAGTTAGAAATGCGGCTGGCTTAGGTGATTATGCTGGAAGTCAAACCGATGATAATGAACTATTAGAAGAAGTTTTAAGACAAAGACGTTATTCACTTCTAGCTGAAGGTCATCGATGGATTGACCTTAGAAGATTAAATAGATTAAATGATACTTATATTGAACTGGATAGACCTGGTGACAATGTAATTGACGCATTCCCTACACCATTTGCTGAAAATGAATAGGTAATTATAGAGTAGTTAAATCAAAAGCCTCAACATTATGTTGAGGCTTTTTCGCTATTAATCAAACCTTTTCTAATTCCCTAAAAAGGTTTATTGTACATTGACACATAGGTCGAATGTATATTGTTAGACTTGCCCTTCAAGTCTTTTATCCATATTAAATGTTTCTGATTCTATAATATCAGTTTCTTCTACAGGGCTTACGCCTTTCATCCACATTTTTAATCTTGTCACTAAATAAAATAAAATAGGAACCACAATAAGTGTTAAGAAGGTCGCTATAAATAATCCATATATTACGGTCCATGCTAGAGGTCCCCAAAATATGACGTTATCACCACCAACATAGATGTTAGGGTTAAACTCACTAAATAGTGTAAAGAAATTAATATTTAAACCCGTAGCTAGTGGTATTAATCCTAAAATCGTAGTAATGGCTGTTAATAGCACTGGACGTAAACGTGCCTTTCCTCCTTTAACAATAGCATCTAATAAATCGTCTTTCGCCAAATAATCATCGTCATCTAATTTTCGTTTGATCTTTTTTCTATCTACTAATAACTGGGTATAATCTAATAGTACTACACCATTATTTACAACAATACCTGCGAGAGATATGATTCCCATCATGGTCATCATAATAACAAAGGCTTTACCAGTAATAATTAATCCGCCAAATACACCTATAAGACTCAAGAAAATCGCCAGCATAATAATACCCGGTTTCGATACAGAGTTAAACTGAAATATGAGCAAAAAGAAGATAAGACCAAGACCGATAAAAAAGGCCGACATTAGAAACGCCATTTGCTTATTCTGCTCTTCTATTTGACCAGTGTAATCAATTTTAACATCATCAGGCTTGTCAACAAAAGAGGTCATCTCATTTTGAATTTTGGCTACAATAGCACCTGCATCAGTATAACCAGCTGCCAAAGCAGAATAAACCGTCACGACGCGTTTCACATCTTTGTGTTTTATGGCGCTAAACCCAGAAGAATTACTTTGGCTTGCTACAGCAGATACAGGGACTTCCTTAATTTGACCTGAAGCCATGTCTCTAAACGTAATTTTCTGATTGAAAATAGCACTTTTGTTATAGCGGTTTTCCTCATTAAAGCGCACATAAATATCGTAGTCATCACCATCTTCCTTATAGATCCCTGCCTTAGCTCCAAAAATCGCGTTACGCAGTTGCTGTCCTACTTGCCCCGATGTAATACCAAGCTCCCCTGCTTTTTTACGATCTACATTAACCTGCATAGATGGCTTAGATCTATTAACATCAATTTTTAATTCCTCAATACCTTGAATATTTTTAGTATTGATAAAGTCTTTCATTTTTTCGGCAGTAGCTATAAGTTCTTCATAATCCTTACCTTCTAACTCAATATTAATTGGATATCCAGCAGGTGGACCAACAGCATCTTTCTCTACTGAAATGGCTACTCCAGGATATATACCATCTAAATCATCTTGAACTTTTTTCAATAGGTCATTACTATCGGCGCCTTCTCTGTATTTGTACTCACGCATAGTAGCAGTGATCTTACCGCGATGAGGCATTTCGGCCGCAGATCCTCCATCTGTTTGTGGATTTCCTGCACCTTCACCAACTTGAGATACGGCACTTTCGGTTAAGAAATTATAACCACCATGCAAATAAGAATCTTCATTGATGATATTGTAAACGCGTTGTTCAATATCATTGGTGATGGCATTGGTTTTTTTAATGTCTGTTCCTTCAGGATATTCTATATAAACAATAATTTGGTTTGGTGTATTGTCTGGAAAGAACTCCACCTTAGTACGTTGGCTAACTACAGAAGCACCAAAACTTCCAAAAGCAATGAATAATAGCACAACAGTTCCGATAGTGATAAAAATTGGACGTTTTCTGCCTAAGGCTCCGCGTAATATTTTTTCATAAAAACGTTCCCATTTTGGAAGTGTTCTAGACTGGAAATTATTTGCCCATTTCCTAAGAAATAAACGATAAGCCCATAACATGATTGAAGTAAATACCATAACAGTTCCTAGTCCGCGATAAGCACCTCCAAACACAATAATTAATAAGCCTATTACAGCTAGAATTAACGACACTTTAATAATTTGTTTTATAGGCATTTCTTTGTCTTCAATGGTCATATACCTTGATACTAATACCGAATTAAAGAAAATAGCAACAAATAATGATGATCCTAAAACAACAGAGAGGGTTATGGGGAAATATTGCATAAACTGTCCCATAACACCAGGCCAAAGTCCTAATGGTACAAAAGCGGCAACCGTCGTTAACGTAGAGATGATAATTGGGAATGCAATTTCACCAATACCTTTTTTGGCAGCTTCTATTCGGCTCATGCCTTCTTTCTCCATTAGACGATAGACATTTTCTACAACCACAATTCCATTATCTACTAACATTCCTAGTCCCATGATTAATCCAAATAAGATCATAGTGTTCATGGTATATCCCATGAGATTTAAAATCATTAAGGACATGAACATGGACATAGGGATGGCGAACCCAACAAATAATGCATTCTTAAACCCTAAAAAGAACATTAAAACCGTGACCACTAGAATGATTCCGAATATGATATTGTTTACCAAATCATCTACTTGACCTATTGTTTTTTCAGATTGATCATTAGCAATCGTCACTTTTAAGTCTGGAGGAAAAACACTAGTAATAGCATCGTCTACCATCACTTGAATTTTTTCGGCAGCATCAACCATGTTTTTTCCAGCACGTTTTTTTACATCAAGCATTACTACTGGGTCACCAAATTCTCTGGCGTAGGTCGTTTTATCTTCATCTTTAAAAGTAACTTTAGCAATGTCTTTAAGATAAATAGGGTTGTTTCGTTCGCTTTTAACAACAAAGTCTTCTAGCTCTTTTGGATCTTCAATTTCTCCTAAAATTCTAATCGTACGACGTTGTCCGCTTGAAATTAAATTACCTGCAGACATGGTCATATTCTCATTGCTAATCGTATTGATAATATCATTAAAACTAACTTGAGCGGCCATCATTTTATAAATGTCTACGGCAACTTCAACTTCTTTATCTTGAGCACCTCTAATATCAACTTGTTTGATTTCTTGCAAACTTTCAATTTCATCTTCAAGATATTCGCCAAATGATTTAAGAACATCTACGGGATAGTCTCCAGATATATTAATGTTGAGAATTGGAATTTCCTCAGACATACTCAAATCAAATACATTAGGCTCTACCTTGGCACCATTAAAGGTTGGCCAATCTTCACTCGCCGTTTCTGAATCTACCTCGTCTTTTACTTTTTGCTTAGCAGCTTCTACCGAAATATTTTCATCAAATTCAACGATAACAATAGAGTAATCTTCTTGGGATGTTGAGGTGATTTCAACAACATTACTCACCGTTTTTAGTTGATCTTCAATAGGATCTGTAATTAATTTTTCGATGTCTTCTGCTGTGTTTCCTGGATAGACAGAACTAATATAAATTTTCGTTTCTTTAATCTCTGGGAAATTCTCACGAGGCATACTAAAGTAAGCACCTGTTCCTAATATTAGGATAAGCGTAATTAGAACATACATCGTGGTTTTGTTGTTAATGGCCCACGAGGATAGTATAAATTCCTTATCTACTTTTTTCTTCTTTTTGTCTTTTTTGCTCATTAGTTTCTAAGCTTTAGTCGTTAGTAGAATCATTGGTTTCTAGGTTAAGAATCTTAACTTCTTGACCATCCTTTACGCTTCTTGCACCTTCTTGAATAATTTCATCTGAATTGGATAATCCAGAAAGTACCTCTATATAATCACCTTGTGTTTTACCTGTTTCAATAATAGCACGTTTGGCAGTGGCTTTGTTTCCAGACTTATCGGTAATGGTATATACATATTGTTGTCCTTCGGCATTTTCAGAAATAATGCTCAATGGAATTAATATCGCCTTCTCATTCGTGTAATCGTTAATTTTTAGTTTTGCTGTAAGATTAGGTTTGATGTTTTTGTCTTTGTTTGGAATCGACACTTCGACTTTAAACGTTCGATTAGCAGGATTGATAAAACTTCCTGCCTGACGTACTTTTGCTTCCATACTAATTCCAAGAACTGGAAACTCAACTTCAACTGTTTTGCCTTCAGTAACATTGGTAATGTAACTTTCTGGAACATCAGTTTCTATATACATATTATCTAAATTCACTATTCTAAATAATTGCGATTGTCCAGGAGCAACAACACTACCTTGTTCAGTAATAACGTCATCAATAGTTCCTGAAAAAGGGGCTTTAACCACTGTTCTTGCTACCTGTTGCTGTAATTGATTAACAGCCTTTTGCTGTGCTTCATAGTTGGACTTTGCCTGAAGAAATTGAATTTCACTACCTATGTTTTGATCCCAAAGACGCTTTTGCCTTTCGAAAGTTGTTTTGGCTAAGTCTGTCTGAATTTGTAATTGAGCAACTTGCTGACTTAACCCACCATCGTCAATTTTTGCTAGTGTTTGCCCTTTAGATACATTTTGACCTTCTTTTACAAATACATTAGTCATCACACCAGAGTACTCAGGATAAATAACTAAGTTTTTCTTCGTATCTACATTTCCTTGTAATTCTACGTAATGTTCAAAAACACTTTCTTTAGCTGGAAATGTGGTAATTAAAGGAATTTTCTCTTGTGGATCTAGCTCTTTAATTTTAGAACTCAATTGCTTTAATTGTTCAGCCAGTGCTTGCTGCTCAGCATCTAATTCGGTTTTCTTTTTACGAATTTGCTCTAAGTCATTAGAAGCAATAATATCTTCTACACTTTGCGTATTATCGTTTCCGCAGGAAACTAAAACAAGAGCGATTAATGATAAAGTTATAATATGTTTCATTTGAAATGGTGTTTAATTGTTGATTGGTGAATTGAGTACAGTTTCTAATTCGGCTTTAGAATTAATAACATCAAGCATGGCTTGAAGTAATTCCTGTTGTGCCGCATACAATTGTGTTTGAGCTTGGCGTAGTTCGAAACTTGAACCAATACCTTCGAAAAACTTGGTTTGATTTTTACGTTCAATACGTTCTGCTAATGCAAGGTTTTGTTTTTTATTTTCATAATCTTCAATAGCAAATTCGTAATTACTTTTTGCCGATGCGATTTGAAGTTTAATTTTCTGCTCGGTTTCTTCAAGTTCGGTTTCAGCTTTTACGAGATTTATTTTAGCACGTTGGGTGGCAGCGCTACGTTTTCCAGAACTAAAAATTGGAATGTTAAGGCTTACGCCAACCAATGCTGATCCAAACCATTGCTGATTACTTTTTAGAAATGTGAAAGAATCGCTATTTCCATTATAGCCCCCAGTAAGAAACCCGCTAAGGTTTGGTAATGCCTTACTTTTTTCAAGTTTTACAAGGAGTTCTTTTGAGGTTTTATCATTAGCTGCAATCATGTAGTCTATAGTGTTTTGAACATTGTCGTCGGCACTCAATAGGTTTATTGATAGTTGATCTGAAGAAAGTGTTTCTAATGTATCTGTTAATAATGTACCATTATAAATGTCTAATCCGAGTGTAATATTTAGCATTTGTAGAGCTAAAGTTTTTAATCTATTGGTATTATTAAGATTACTTCTTACACCAGAAAGTGTAATTTGCAATTGCTCGACATTTTCTTCTTCTCCCAATCCATTTTCGTAGATTTTTTGAGTTTCGTAAAGGTTTTTTTCAAGCACAGCGATATTGCTCTCAAGGATGCTCACACTTTCTTGCGCGAGGAGAACATTACCATAAGCATTAATTACGGCTTTTCGTACTTCTAAATCTGTTTTGGTTTTAGCATTTTTTGAAATATCTAAAAACACTTTTGCAGATTGTAATCCAACTAAGTACGAACCATCAAAAATAAGCTGACTTAAAGTTGCCGATGCGTTAACTGTTTGTTTAGTACCAAATGTTACAGGAATAAAACCTTGAGGAGCTTCTGGTAATTCTTGAGTTTGAAGCGCATCTAAGTCGTAATAATCTTCCAGTTGTCTAATGCCTCCAATAGGATCAAAAGCTGCAGCAGGGAGTAAAGATACTTGTTGTTTTAAAAAATTCTGATAATCAACACTCGCATTAATTTGAGGTAACCCCGTTGCTGTTGTTTCCCATTTTTGTTGTTTGGCAGCCTCGATATCATTTTGAGCATTTTTAACTTGCCTATTATTTTCTAAAGCAAAATCTATGGCTTCTTGCAAACTAAAAGTTGTAGGGTCATTTTGAGCAAAGCCAAAACAAAAACTTAAGAGTATGAAAGTTAGTGAAACGTTCTTCATTCTATTTATGATTGATTTTTTGTTATAAATTGATTTAATATGGTTAATCCTTTATCAGTAACAATAGCTCTTAAGTGATATTCAAGATAACTTTCCATTAAGTATTCCATTGAAAATTTTTGATTAGGAAAAATAGCAGGATCTTTAATTCCTGTCATTCCATTAAAGTACATTCTAGAAATAAAATCAACATCGATAGTGTTTCTAAAAAGCCCTGTATTTACACCATCCTGCAAACTTTCTTGTACAGATTCGTGCATCTTCTCAAATTGTTTGAATTTTAAGGCACTATAGATTTGAGGATAATATTTTCTTAATTGATATTGAGGTGACGACTTTTCATTTTTTAAATGATGCATCACAAACATTTTTATATCATATAGCTCTTCAATAGGATTGTTTGAAGCATCGCAAATGTCATCTATGCCATCACAAATGGTCTCAAAAAGATGAAATGTAACGGTTTCTACAAGTTTAGTTTTATTGCTAAAGTGAACATAAATGGTTTTTTTTGATATCCCCATTTCATTGGCTATATCATCCATTGTTACGCTTTTAAACCCTAGATTAAGAAAGAGTTCTGTAGATTTTTGTATTATTTTTTCTCTCATAACGAGGTGCAAAGATACGTGAGGAAACTTTAAAAACAAAAAAAGTTTCCTAAGTTTTAATCTTTTTTTAACATTGCGTTAAAGTCTTGTGCTCGGTTTATTGATTTACATTATTTTTGCACAATGCAAAATATTCAATCCTATCACGAAGTATTTGTAAAGCACCTTGATGCTTTTGTAAGCTCAAAACAACCTGAAACACTTTACAATCCAATTAATTATATATTGCAACTTGGGGGTAAGCGTTTAAGGCCCATTTTGACCTTGATGACTGCCGAAATTTTCGAATGCGATTACAAAAAAGCATTAGATGCCGCACTAAGTATTGAAGTGTTTCATAATTTCTCATTGGTACATGATGATATAATGGATGATGCGCCGTTGCGCCGCGGGCAGGAGACGGTTCATGAGAAATGGGACATCAATACAGGGATTCTATCTGGTGATGCTATGCTTATTATGGCATATCAATTGTTCGAAAACTATGAGCCTCATGTGTTTCAAGAGCTGGCAAAACTATTTAGTAAAACAGCTATCGAGGTATGTGAGGGTCAGCAGTATGATGTCGATTTCGAAACGCGCGATGACGTGACCATTACAGAGTATTTGAAAATGATTGAATATAAAACAGCAGTTTTAGTTGGTGCGGGAATGAAAATGGGAGCTATTGTAGCAGAAGCATCTCATGAATGTCAGGACTCTATTTATGACTTTGGAAGAAATTTGGGGATTGCTTTTCAGTTACAAGATGATTACTTAGATGCTTTTGGAAACCCAGAAACCTTTGGTAAGCAGGTTGGAGGTGATATTATTGAAAATAAGAAAACATACTTGTATTTAAAGGCTTTAGAGTTTTCAAATGGTGAAGATCAGTTACAATTAGAACATTTATATAGTGTTAATCCATCAGATCCAAGTGAAAAAATTGCAACGATAAAACAACTATTTGTGTCAAGTGGCTCTGCAGAAGCCACAAAAAATGAGATAGAGAATTATACTAAAAAGGCGTTCTCGGTTTTAGATACTATTAAAATTTCCGAAGAGAATAAAGATAAACTTAGAGCCTTTGGAAATGACCTAATGAATAGAAACGTATAATGCAATTGCCTAATACTTTTGAGAACTTGGTTAGCGAAGCTAATGATCTAAGTCTCTATTCTAAACTGATACAGCAAGTTAATAAAGATTTTTTGCTGGCAAATATTGATCTTGATTTTGAAGAAACTATTTTGCCTTCAAGTTTAAAATATATGCTACACGATACGATTTACAAACTCATTCAGCAGAAATTTGCCGATTATCTAAACCTCTTGTATATCGTAGATGTTTCCGAAGAAAAAATAAAGCGGTTGGATGGCAGTGATACTTTAAAGTTATCTGAGCAGGTTACTTTTTTGGTGCTACAGCGTGAGTGGCAAAAAGTGTGGTATCGTCATAAGTTTTCTTAAAAGAAAACGCGCACAAAGGGTGCCCAAGGATCTGCATAAATGCTTTTGTCCCTGTCATAAAGTACGTCATATCTAATACCCAGTGTAATATTATTAGAGCGATAACCTACCCCTAAAAATAAGGCTGGATACCAATAATTTTGATCTTCAAACGCATTGTCGTCAAATGTTCGATTGACATTAAGTTCTTCAAATTCTCCCGATAGTTGAATTTCAGGAATTGGATTGTATAAGCTAATAACGCTAGCCCCAAAGATGGTTGAGTTGTAAGTGTTTTTTAGACTGTTATATGTGCCATTAAGACCTAGACCTAACGCAAAATCTGGGTTGAACTGGTAGATTGCACTAGGCGCAATAGTACCACTAAAAAAACCATCACCAAAACTTAAACCTAAACCACCTCCAAATCGAACATGTTCCCAAAAGTCATTAGGTTTGTCTTCCGTTTGAGAAAATGAGACTATTGAAAAGTTTAAAAATAGACTAAGAATAACAGCAGATTTCAAATTAAAAAGACACGAAAATTTCATAAACTAAAATTTGAGTTAAATATGGTTTATAAATATACCAAAAAGGTATCTATTTTTAGTAAATGTTGTATTTTTGACTAAATTTTGTTGAAGCGAAAACGACTTATACCAAATAATGGATAAATATTCCTTTTTAAACGCAGCACACACAGCATACTTTGCTGATTTATACGAACAATACCAAAAAAATCCTGATTCAGTTGAACCAAGTTGGAGAGCCTTTTTTCAAGGTTACGATTTTGGTAGTGAAAGTTATGGAATGGATGATGATTTAGTTGAAGGTGTTTCGACGCAAATTCCAGAACAGGTTCAAAAAGAATTTCAAGTTGTTAAATTAATTGATGGCTATAGAAGCCGTGGGCATTTATTTACCAGAACAAACCCTGTTCGTGCTCGACGAAAATATGCACCAACCCTTGAGATTGAAAATTTCGGTCTTTCACAACAAGATATGGATACAGTGTTTTCAGCAGGGGAAATATTGGGCATAGGAAAAACAACGTTGAGACAAATTGTTGATCACCTAGAAAAAATATATTGCGATTCTATTGGTGTTGAGTACATGTATATTAGAAAACCCGAAGAGATTCAATGGATTCAAAATAAACTTAACGTTAATGACAACCAACCGCGATTTTCTGAGGATCAGAAAAAGCATATTCTTAAAAAACTTAATGAAGCTGTGTCTTTTGAGAGTTTTTTACACACAAAATATGTTGGGCAGAAGCGATTTTCCTTGGAAGGAAATGAATCTTTAATTCCGGCTTTAGACGCTCTTATTGAAAATGCCTCAGAACATGGTGTTAAAGAATTTGTTATGGGAATGGCACATCGCGGTCGTTTAAGTACCTTAACTAATATCTTTGGTAAATCTGCAAAAGATATTTTTAGTGAGTTTGATGGAAAGGATTACGAACAGGAAGTTTTTGATGGAGATGTAAAATACCATTTAGGCTGGACAAGTAATCGTGTTACCGATAATGGAAAGCAAATTAGTTTAAATATAGCACCAAATCCATCACATTTAGAAACGGTAGGAGCGGTTGTTGAAGGCATAGTTAGAGCAAAGCAAGACCACAAGTATAGCGATAATCCATCTCAGGTATTACCAATTGTGGTTCATGGCGATGCTGCTATATCGGGACAAGGCCTAGTTTATGAAGTGGTTCAAATGGCGCAATTAGATGGCTATAAAACAAGTGGTACCATTCATATCGTAGTTAATAATCAAATTGGTTTTACTACAAATTACCTTGATGGTCGTTCTAGTACTTACTGTACAGATGTTGGGAAAGTTACCTTGTCACCTGTATTACATGTTAATGCAGATGATGCCGAAGCAGTAGTGCATGCAATGTTATTTGCTCTTCATTTCAGAATGAAATTTAAACGTGATGTTTTTATCGATTTGTTAGGTTATAGAAAATATGGGCACAATGAAGGAGATGAGCCACGTTTTACCCAACCCAAATTATATAAAGCGATTTCTAAACATAAAAATCCGAGAGATATCTATGCTGAAAAATTAATATCTGAAGGTGTTATTGATAAAGGTTATGTAGCTCAGTTAGAAAAAGACTATAAAGATAAACTAGAAGTAAAGCTAGAAGATTCTCGAAAAATAGATAAAACCGTGATTACACCATTCATGGAAAATGAATGGGTAGATTTTAATACTGTTGTTGAAGATAAAATGATTCAACCTGTAGATACGACTTACTCTAAAGATCGTCTAAAACACATCACCAAAGTCATCTCTAATTTGCCAGAAGACAAGAAATTTATTCGTAAAATAGAACGTTTGGTGCAGTCCAGACAAAAGATGTTTGACAACGATAAGTTAGATTGGGCTATGGCAGAACACCTAGCTTATGGAACGCTACTTGAAGAGGGGTATGACGTGCGTATTTCTGGTCAGGATGTTGAACGTGGAACCTTTTCACATAGGCATGCAGTTGTAAAGGTTGAAGATAGTGAGGAGGAGATTTTATTACTTAATCAAATTAGTGATACACAAGGTAAATTCTATATTTATAACTCATTACTCTCAGAATATGGTGTTGTAGGTTTCGATTATGGTTACGCTATGGCAAGTCCTAAAACACTAACTATTTGGGAAGCACAATTTGGAGATTTTAGTAATGGGGCTCAAATTATGTTAGATCAATACATATCGGGAGCTGAAGATAAATGGAAACTTCAGAATGGCTTAGTTATGCTTTTGCCTCATGGTTATGAAGGGCAAGGAGCTGAACATTCTTCGGGTAGAATGGAACGTTATTTACAACTATGTGCAAAAGACAATATGTTTGTAATGGATTGCACAACACCTGCAAATATGTATCATTTATTGCGTAAACAAATGAAAGCAGAGTTTAGAAAGCCCCTTATTGTGTTTACACCAAAAAGTTTATTACGCCATCCTTTGGTAGTATCTTCGGTAGAAGAGTTTGCAAATGGTAGTTTCCAAATGCTAATTGATGATACCTTAGTTAAAACTGAAGACGTAAAAACCTTAGTTTTTGTAACAGGAAAATTCTATTACGATTTATTAGAAGAACGAACTGAACTTAAAAGAAATGATGTTGCTCTAGTTAGAATTGAACAGTTATTCCCTTTACCAGAAAAACAAATTAGAGCAATCATTGATCAATATAAAAATGCTAAAGACATTGTATGGGCTCAGGAAGAACCTAGAAACATGGGAGCTTACAGTCACATGCTTATGCATTTGGATGAGGCAAAATCGTTTAGAGCGGCAACCCGAAGACCTTATGGAGCTCCGGCAGCAGGAAGTAGCGTGAGATCTAAAAAACGTCATCAAGAAGTGATTGATTTCGTATTTGATAGTACTAAAAACAATCAACGTTAAATGAAAAAAGTAGTTTTTGTATTAAGTGTATTATTTGCGTCGTATATGTCTTTCTCGCAAGAGCAAGAACATTATAATGTTGTAGCATCACAATTTAAAGACCTTTATAATGCTAATGACTATAAAGCTGTTTTTGAATTGTTTAATGAAGGCATGCAAAAGGCTTTACCGATTGATAATACAAAGGCTTTCATATCTAATATGAAATCTACTCTTGGAACTATTAAATCTGTTGAGTTTAATAGACTTAAAAATGATGCTGCCCATATCTATAAGATGACGTTTGATTCTGAATTAAGAGACATACTTTTCTATCTAGATGATTCGAATAAAATTGCAGGTTTATTGGTAACACCTCATAAACCAAATAACCTTCCCGTAATAGAACGCAATACAACGAAAATGATACTGCCATTTAAAGAAGAATGGTTTGTTTTTTGGGGAGGTACTAACGTTGGACAAAATTATCACGTTGCTTATGAGAATCAGCAATATGCTTATGACATATTAATAATGAAAGACGGTGTTTCGCATAAAGGAGATTCTAAAGTAAATGAGAATTACTATGTTTTCGGTAAAGATATTATTGCGCCTTGTGATGCTAAAGTAGTTGAGGTTATTACAGGGGTGAAAGATAATATTCCGGGAGAATTAAACCCCGAGCAATTAACAGGAAACACAGTAGTGTTGCAAACAGAAAATGAAGAATATTTGTTATTTGCACACTTAAAAGAGAAGTCCATTGTAGTTAAAGAAGGACAAATGGTTAAACAAGGAGATCTTATGGGGCAATGCGGAAATTCTGGTAATACAACTGAGGCTCATTTGCATTTAAGTCTACAGAATGTTGCGGACATGAATATTGCTACAGGAGGAAAGTTATTCTTTGACGATATTCTAGTAAATGGTGAGATCAAAAAGAATTACCTTCCAGTTAAGGGAGATCAAATAAAGAATAAAAACTAATACAATAAACGCTTAAAAATAAAATTATAGAACGATGATTTTAGAAATGAAAGTTCCTTCACCAGGAGAATCAATCACAGAAGTAGAAATTGCAGAATGGTTAGTTGCAGATGGTGACTATGTTGAGAAAGATCAAGCCATTGCAGAAGTAGACAGTGATAAAGCTACTCTAGAACTACCTGCTGAGGCTAGTGGAACAATTACACTTAAAGCCGAAGAAGGTGATGCTGTTGAGGTTGGAGCTGTAGTCTGCTTAATTGATACAAGTGCTACAAAGCCTGATGGAGATGACGCACCTACAAAAGAAGAGGTAAAAGAAGAAGCGCCAAAGAAAGAGTCACCAAAAGCGGTCGTAACTGAATCTAAAACTTATGCTACAGGAACAACAAGTCCTGCTGCCAAGAAAATATTAGATGAAAAAGGTATAGAAGCATCTTCTGTTCCTGGAACAGGAAAAGATGGACGTATAACAAAGGATGACGCTGTGAAGGCTGTTCCTTCAATGGGAACACCAACTGGAGGCAACCGAGGAACATCGCGTAGTAAAATGTCTATGTTGAGACGTAAGGTTGCTGAGCGTTTAGTAGAGGCTAAAAATACAACGGCTATGTTAACAACGTTCAATGAAGTTGACATGTCTCCAATTTTTGAATTGAGAAAACAATACAAAGAAGATTTTAAAGCAAAACATGGTGTAAGCCTTGGTTTTATGAGTTTCTTTACATTAGCGGTTGTTAGAGCTCTAAAACTGTATCCTGCAGTAAACTCAATGATTGACGGAAAAGAAATGTTGAGCTATGATTTTGTTGATATATCTATTGCTGTATCTGGTCCAAAAGGATTGATGGTACCTGTAATAAGAAATGCCGAAAATTTAAGTTTTAGAGGCGTTGAATCTGAAGTAAAACGTTTGGCTATAAGAGCTAGAGATGGTCAGATTACGGTAGATGAAATGACAGGTGGGACGTTTACTATATCTAATGGTGGTGTTTTTGGAAGTATGTTATCTACGCCAATTATTAACCCTCCTCAAAGTGGTATTTTAGGAATGCACAATATTGTTGAAAGACCTGTTGCTATTGATGGAAAAGTTGAGATTAGACCAATTATGTATGTAGCATTATCTTATGATCATAGAATTATTGATGGTAAAGAAAGTGTTGGGTTTTTAGTTGCTGTTAAAGAAGCATTAGAAAATCCAGTTGAATTACTAATGAACAACGACATTAAGAAAGCCTTAGAAATGTAGTTCGTTAATGTCGGTCGATATATAATATACAAAAAAGCGCAATTCAAGTTATGTATTGCGCTTTTTCTCCCTAATAAAATAACTAACTAATAACTAAAAAAAATTTACAAGGATATTTATTGATATAATTAAAATGGCACTAAATATTAAGCCCGCAATAAATATCTTGTTGGTTAGGCTTTGTTTGTTTTTCATCGTTTCCATTTTTATATCTTTTTAAATTATACTTTTCGATTTCAATAAAGCTCTGAGCTTATGAAGACACTCAGAGCCTTATATACCCTAATTAATTAATAGAGTTACTATAAAAAAATCCCTCTAATCTTAATAACTCTGACGTAAAATTCGCCATTAATTGAATACCAAACAATACGTAGTTCTACGTATATTTTGTGCTTTAAATGTTAAAATTTGGAGTTTAACAGATTTATGAATGCCTGGTCATATATTTCTATATAAAAAAGCTCTGGATTATAACAACCCAGAGCCTTTGTCCTTTCTTCCAAAAGGAAATTGATTAATAGCAATACAAATTAAGGTAATATATAAATGCAAAACAATACGTAGTTCTACGTATTTTATAAAAGAAAAAACTCTAAATCAAAAATGATTTAGAGTTTTCTAGTTAATTAAATTCTCCCTATAAGAAATAAATAGCTAGAACAAATATCAGGAATCTGCGAATTGGATGCAATAGGTATATTTACCTGTTTTTTAAAATAAAAAACTCTAAATCAAAAATGATTTAGAGTTTTAGTTAGTTTAATTCTCCCTATAAGAATTAATAGCTTACAACAAATATCAGCATTAAATCAATTAGAGTCAATACGTAGTTCTACGTATATTTAGATAGAAATTCTTCGTGTTCTTTTGCATATAAAACGATGCTGTTAGCATTAGATTCTAACTTTAATTTGGTTCTTATATTACTTTTATGCTTTTCAACTGTTCTGTCTGAAATAAACAAAACACTAGCAATCTCCTTTGCTGTTTTGTTTTCGGCGGTGAGCTTAAAGACTTTCATTTCAGAATCGGTCAAAGTTTTTAAAGCATCAGGAGTTTCTTTTATTTCAAGGTATTCAATTAATTCTGGACTGAAATATGATTTCTCTTCAAGTACAGATGTGATACAAGTTTCGATTTCAGCGATTGCAAACTCTTTAAGAATATATCCGTAAATCCCTAAAGATTTTGCTTTGTTATAAATATCCTGACTCTTTTCAAAAGTGATAATAATAATTTTGGTGTCTGAATTTAATGCTTTGCATTTCTCGGCAACTTCTAAACCTGTAAATATGGGCATTTGGATATCCAAAATTGCTATATCAGGTTGGTGTGCATTAATTAGAGTTAGGGCTTCTTTGCCATTTTTTGCGCTAGCAATAACATTAAACTGCTTCTCTAGAAGGAAGTCATTGAGACCTTTAAGAATTAATGGGTGATCGTCTGCTATAATTATTGACGTAGACATTGGGCTTTGGTGTGAGGGATTTATGTTTAAATATAACGAGTTTTGTTAATTTAAAGAAATAATTTTCACAATTTTAAATAGAGATATTTTTTGTCATAGTCTATAATGGCTTTTGACTTTTTTAATATATCAGCCCCTATAATCCCGTCAACAGGTTTAGAGTTATGAGTTGTTAGAGCGGTGTTAACATGAGAAAGATTGAACAAGATTAACGCTACTTTGTCTTTTTTCCAACGTCCGATTTTGAGTGTGTTTTTTTTAGATACCTGAGTTTGCATGTCAATAGCACCAGCTCCAGCCGCTTTAATTTTAGAATCTTTAGCGATTAGGTTAAAGGTTTCAATAGCCTCAAAGCCTACACAAGAGCTAGAAGCGCCAGTATCGAGAATAAATAGCCCTTTGATGCCATTTATTGATGCTTTAATTTCAAAATGGTTGGTCTTGGTTAATTTCAGTTTTACCTTAGTATATTCTTTGGCTAACAAATACTCCTGTAGCGTTTCCATAGCGTTAATTTTGAACAAAGATAATAGTATAGATATTATGAACAGACTTTATTATTAATTCGTTTATTTTTGCAGCATGATAATCACAGATACCCATACACATTTATATAGTGAATCTTTTGATGCTGATAGAAAAGAAATGATTGAACGTGCTATTTCCCAAAATATCACTCGTTTTTTTATTCCGGCTATTGATTCTAATTATACAGAAGCTATGTTGGCATTGGAGGCTGATTTTCCAGAACATACATTTTTAATGATGGGACTTCACCCAACCTCTGTAAAAGAAAATTATAAGGAAGAATTACAACATGTAGAAACCATGTTGGCAAAACGTCATTTTTATGCAATTGGTGAAATTGGAATTGATTTGTATTGGGATACATCTACATTGAAAATACAGCAAGAGGCGTTTAGGTATCAGATAAAATTGGCAAAACAATATGGCTTGCCTATTGTAATTCATTGTAGGAATGCCTTTGATGAAATTTTTGAAGTTTTGGAAGATGTTGCAGATGAAAAACTTTTTGGGATATTTCATTGCTTTACAGGAACTATAGAACAAGCTCGTAAGGCGATTTCTTATAACATGAAATTAGGAATAGGAGGTGTGGCTACTTTTAAAAATGGAAAGATTGATCAGTTTCTTAATAGTATTGATTTAGAGCACATTGTTTTAGAAACAGACTCACCTTATTTGGCACCAAAACCATATCGAGGAAAGCGAAACGAAAGTGCTTACATAATTAAGGTGTTAGAAAAATTGTCGGAAATATATTCAGTTTCCGAAGAAAAAATTGCCGACATTACAACCTCAAACTCTAAAGATATATTTGGAATATAAATCATGAGCGCAAACCATCCCAACATATTATTAGTCTATACTGGTGGAACTATTGGTATGATTAAAAATGCTGAAACAGGAGCATTAAAAGCCTTTGACTTTAAAAACCTTTTAAAAAACATTCCAGAGCTTAAGCTATTAGATTGCGATATTGAAACACTTTCGTTCAATGAACCTATAGACTCTAGTAATATGAGTCCAAAGTACTGGATTCAAATTGCCGAAATTATCGAGAGTCATTACGATAGATTTGATGGGTTTGTGGTCTTACACGGAAGTGATACGATGAGTTATTCGGCCTCAGCATTGAGTTTTATGTTTGAAAACTTAGCGAAACCAATTATTTTCACAGGCTCTCAATTACCCATTGGCGATTTACGAACTGATGCTAAAGAGAATTTGATTACATCTATACAAATGGCTTCATTACAAAAAAATGGGAAGCCTGTAATAAAAGAGGTAGGCTTGTATTTCGAATATAAATTATATCGCGGAAATAGAACGACAAAAATCAATGCCGAACATTTTGAAGCATTCGAATCTTTAAACTATCCTCATTTGGCAGAATCTGGAGTTCATTTAAAAGTTGAATATGATGATTTGTATAAACCCAATACAAGAAAAAAGTTGGTGGTTCATAAACAATTTGAAACAGACATTATATTAATTAAAATGTTTCCAGGTATTTCAGAAGCGATGTTAAAACCCCTATTTGAATGCGATGATGTTAAAGGAATTGTTATAGAAACATATGGTGCTGGTAATACGACAACTGAAATGTGGTTTTTGAATATGTTGAAAAAGACAACAAAAAGAGGTATTCCTATAGTTAATGTAACACAATGTTCGGGAGGTAGTGTTCTTATGGGGCAATATGAAACAAGTACTCAATTAAAATCTCTAGGAGTTATTTCAGGAAAGGATATTACTACTGAAGCTGCCCTGGCCAAGTTGATGTTTATGTTAGGAGAAAAGGTGTCTCCAAAGGCATTTAAAACTATTTTTGAAACCTCGCTTCGAGGTGAAATGTCTTAAAGTGTATTTCAAAGTTTTATAATTATAATTTGAGTTGTATGTTTGCTGCTCAAAATTAGAGAGGTGGCCGAGTGGTCGAAGGCGCACGCCTGGAAAGTGTGTATACTCCAAAAGGGTATCGAGGGTTCGAATCCCTTCCTCTCTGCGAATACATGAAAACACCTCAGTGAATTTGTCGAAGCTTGCTTCAGTAAATTCACTGAGGTGTTTTCATGAGCAAACGAAAGTTTGCCTATGCAATGTATTACCAGCATATCCAATTGGGATCAGCGCAGCTAATCCTTCAAGGTTGTCGAAGCTTGCTTCAGTAAATTTGTACGATAGTATTATAATTTCTTTATAAGAAAATGTAATAAAAGTGATGTTAAATGCGTTAATTTTATGAGATTTTTGATTCTTCAAACAACAAATCCAAAACATTTTATTTAAATTCGTCATTGTAAAGATTTCAAATTGAGTTAAACAACGTTAAACCTCACGACTCAATTGGGATTTTTATTTTTTAATTACAATTTTTTTATATCTTTAACACTTTAACTAATAAAAATTAAGAACAAGAACGATGAAAAGACTATTTTCTATCTTAGCCATAGCATGTATCATGGCTTTCGGTACTGTTAACGCAAGTACAAATGCTTACACAGTAGAAGCTGCAACTACAGCAGTTACCACTTCATTTCAAGACGAAACTCCAGCAGCAGCTGACGAAGAAAAATCTTTTACGCAAGAAGTAAAAGAACGTTTTATTGAAGGTGGTCCATTTTTTATGGGAATTGTATTGCTATGTTTAATTCTAGGATTAGCTATTGCTATTGAAAGAATTATCTATTTAAATCTTGCAACTACAAATTCGAAGAAATTAACTGCTAATGTTGAAGACGCTCTTAATTCGGGTGGAATTGAAGCAGCAAAAGAAGTTTGTAGAAACACAAAAGGTCCTGTTGCATCTATATTCTATCAAGGATTAGACAGAGCAGATGAAGATATTGATGCTGCTGAAAAAGCTGTTGTAGCTTATGGTGGTGTTCAAATGGGACAATTAGAAAAGAATGTATCTTGGATTTCATTATTTATCGCATTAGCACCAATGCTTGGTTTCATGGGAACTGTACTTGGTATGATTGATGCCTTTGATAAAATTGAAGCTGCAGGTGACATGAACCCTTCATTAGTAGCAGGTGGTATTAAAGTAGCCTTATTAACAACAGTATTTGGTCTGATTGTTGCTATTATATTACAAATCTTTTACAATTACATTATCTCGAAAATTGATAGCATCGTTAACGATATGGAAGATGCATCTATCTCACTAATGGATTTATTAGTAAGACATAAGAAATAAGAAACCAATTATTAAATCGAACATAATATGAATATTCAAAAAATAATCAAAATTGTTGCTTTAGTAATAGGTCTAATCGCAGTATTCTTCCTAGTAAGAATTATGATGTTAGGTGATGAAGCTATTGAAACAGTGCCAGATAACCAAGCTGTATTAGGTTGGTTTGCAAATTTGGCCTATGTAGTTTTAGGAATTGCGACAGTATCTGCAGTTGTATTTAGTTTAGTAAACTTAGTAAGTAGTCCAGATAAACTTAAAAAATCTTTAATCTCTGTAGGCGTTTTTGTAGCTGTTTTGGCAGTTGCATGGTTTGCGTCATCTGGAGTTGAAAGAGCATTGGACGACGGTAAAATATTAACTGCTGGTGAATCTCAAATGATTGAAGCAGGAATCAAGGCATTTTATATTTTAATTCTATTAGCAGCAGGCTTAATGTTGTTCTTTGGAGTTAAAAAGATGCTAAGTAAATAAAACAAATTATGGCAAAACGATCAGCACCAGAAGTTAATGCAGGATCTATGGCAGATATTGCATTCTTACTTCTTATATTTTTCTTGGTAACGACAACGATTCCTAAAGATTCTGGAATTAATCGTAAGCTCCCTCCAATTGAGGAAAACGATGAAGATGTTATTATTAAGCAAAAGAATATTTTTACTGTTTTAATTAATGGTAAAGATCAATTATTAGTTGAAGATGAACTAATGGAGCTTAAAGATTTAAGAGCAGCGGCTATTGAGTTTTTAGATAATGGAGGTGATGGTTCTTGTGATTACTGTAATGGAAAGAAAGATCCAGCATCATCAGATAATCCAGATAAGGCCATTATTTCATTAAAGAACGAGAGAGAAACGTCGTATAAACAGTATATTTCGGTTCAAAATGAATTGGTAGCGGCTTATAATGAATTACGTAACAGAAGAGCAAAATTAATAGGACCTAGAAGAGGATTTCCAGATATGGATTTTGTGAAGATGGAAGAGAATTTTAAAGACGCTAAGTTCACTGGTAATAGAGAGAAACTAAAAGAGATTATTGAGGAAATTAGAACAGAATATCCAGAAAAGCTCTCTGAAGTTTACACTAAATAAAACACAAGAAAATGTCTAAATTTAAAAATAAAAAAGACGATGCTTTACCAGCGGTAAACACAGCATCTTTGCCAGATATTGTTTTTATGTTGTTATTTTTCTTCATGGTTGTAACAGTTATGAGAGAAGATACATTACTCATTGAAAACAAATTGCCATTGGCCGATCAGGTAGAAAAATTGGAAAAGAAATATCCAATTAGTTATATCTATGCAGGTAGCCCAACAGCCTCTTTTCAAGAACGATATGGAAAAGAAGCGCGTTTACAACTTAACGATAAATTTGCTGAAATTGGCGAAATAGAATCTTTTATTAATGCCGAAAGATTGGCTATAAGAGAGGAGTTGAGAGATTACTTAACGGTATCATTAAAAGTTGATAGCGAAGCAAATATGGGTATTGTTGGTGATATTAAGCAAGAACTTAGAGAGGCTAATGCCCTTAAAATTAATTATGCAACAGGTTCTGGTAGTGCATTAGACAACTAACTACGAGCCTATTAATTATAAAAAAAAGCATCCATTTAATGGATGCTTTTTTTATTCCATCTACTCAAAATTTTTTACAGACTATTGAGTTATATTTGTATCATGAAGCAGGTTTTATATTTAATAATCTTACTAATGTGTATGCAGTCACTGGACGCTCAAGAAGTGATTTCAAGTGAAAACGCATCAGACTCTATCGTCGATAAGAAATACAGAGAGGATCAATTTTATATTTCTGTAACCTACAACCTGCTTGGAAAAAAACTCGATGGTGTTTCTCAAAACGGATTTTCGAGCGGATTTCACTTTGGGTTTATTAGGGATATGCCCATTAATGTAAAGCGTAACAAAGCCATAGGTTTGGGCTTAGGTTTATCAACAAACTCCTATAATCAAACCCTACTTATTGCTGAAAATAGTGGCAGCTTTAATTATTCTATATTAGATGATGACGAGACATCGTTTAGTAAGAATAAATTCACAACCTATCTCATTGAAGTGCCTTTAGAATTTAGATGGCGAACGTCAACACCAACCAATTACGATTTTTGGAGAATATATGCAGGTATTAAATTTGGGTATGTTGTATATAGTTCCTCTAAATTTAATGGAGAACCTAATGATATTCAATTGACTAATATTGATGATTTTAATAGGATTCAATATGGTCTAACACTGAGTGCTGGATATTCTAATGTGAGTTTTCATTTGTATTACTTACTCAATCCCATTTTTGATTCTAATGCTAAACTCAGCACTACTGGTCAGTCCATTGAGATGAATGCCATTAAGATTGGACTTATATTTTATATTCTTTAAAAATGTAAAGTTAAATCCAGTAATTTAACAAGAGTAATTGTGGTAATAAGCCCACAAAAAAACCTACAATTAATTCTGAAGGTGTATGAGCTTTTAGATGTAATCTTGAGGTTGCAATTGCCCCTAAAATGATACACATTAAAGCAATAGTGCCATTAATGTTTATCTTGAAATGAATGGCTACAGCAATGGCGAACATAAAAAAACCTGCGGAGGCTATCATATGAATACTAGCTTTGAATTTCAATAAAACAAGAACAAGACAAGTGATTGTTGAAATAAGAATACCCATAAAAAAGAAGTATAATTCGGGTAATTCATCAAGAGGTAATACTCTAATCAGAACAAGTGCAATGATAAAACTATTAATGATAAGCGGAATTCTACGTTCTGAAACATGCTCTAAGTGAAAAGATTCTACCTTCCTGAGTGTTTTTAAGAGGTAAAATAATAGAATAGGTAAAACAATGGTGAGAATAGTAATAGAAAATACTTTCGCCTTCATTCTAGGTTCAGGAACAAAGCGTGGTGTTTTTGAGAAATAAAATACAACACCCAATAACGGCATCAATAATGGATGAAAAATATAAGATATACTTTTTAGAAATTGATCTGAAATGCGTGTCGTAAGCTGTTTACCTTCAATCATATTTTCTTACGTAATCTCGCTACTGGAATATCTAACTGCTCGCGATATTTAGCAACAGTTCGGCGAGCTATCGGATAGCCTTTTTCCTTAAGAATAGTTGCTAATTTTTCATCGGTTAATGGCTTTTTCTTGTCTTCCTCTTCAATAACTGTTTCTAGTATTTTTTTAATCTCACGAGTTGATACCTCTTCACCTTGATCATTGGTCATAGATTCACTAAAAAATTCTTTAATGAGTTTTGTTCCATAAGGTGTATCTACATATTTACTATTGGCGACACGCGAAACTGTAGATACGTCCATATCAATCTCATCGGCAATGTCTTTTAAAATCATTGGCTTTAACTTGCGTTCATCGCCTGTAAGGAAGTATTCTTTTTGATAATGCATGATAGCACTCATCGTAACAAAAAGAGTCTGTTGACGCTGTTTAATAGCTTCAATAAACCATTTAGCAGCATCCAGTTTTTGTTTGATAAATAATACGGCGTCTTTTTGAGATTTACTTTTGTCTTTAGATTCTTTATAGCCTTTCATCATGTTGCTATACTCTCGAGACACATGCAGTTCTGGCGCATTTCTGCCATTAAGCGTTAATTCTAGTTCGCCATCTACAATTTTAATTGCAAAATCAGGAACGACATGCTCAACTATCTTATTGTTTCCAGCGTAAGAACCACCTGGTTTTGGGTTAAGGCGCTCTATTTCTTCTATTGCATCTCTTAATTGAACTTCAGTGATGTCAAATTTTTGAAGTAATTTTTTATAATGTTTCTTTGTAAACTGATCAAAGGCTTTATCGATAATAGCGATGGCAAGCTCAACATCTGGATGTTTATCTTTTCGATGTAATTGAATACTTAGACACTCTTGGAGGTTTCTAGCACCAACACCGGCTGGATCTAATTGATGGACCTTAAGCAATACTTTTTCAATAGTTTCTTCGGTAGTAAATACATTTTGAGTAAAGGCCAAATCATCCATAATATCGCTCAATGAACGTCTTATATAGCCACTTTCATCAACACTTCCAACCAAAAACTCTGCTATTTCTCGCTGCTCATCACTAAGCCTAAATGTATTTAGTTGATTTCTCAAATGCTGCGTAAATGATGTTCCTGCAGCATAAGGGACATTTTTTTCTTCATCATCAGCGCTATAATTATTGGCCTGTGTACGATACTCAGGAATGTCATCATCACTCAAATATTCGTCAATGTTGATGTCTTCTGTGTTGATAGTTTCGTTGTCATCATACTCATCGCCTGAGTTGTCAAATTCATCAAACTTGTCTTCATCTTTAGAATCTTTCCCTGTATCCAAGGCAGGATTCTCTTCTAATTCTTGTTTTATACGTTGCTCAAATGCTTGTGTAGGCAGCTGTATCAACTTCATAAGCTGAATTTGTTGTGGGGACAACTTTTGAGATAATTTAAATTGTAAATATTGTTTGAGCATAATCTAAATTTGGTACAAAGTAAAGTTAAAAAAACTATTGATAATTGCTTGCAAAAACAGTGCCCTTTTATAATAATTTAAAAGACCTACCAGATTTTAAATCTAATAGGTCTTATAAATAAATTTATATACTGTGATTTAATTAAAACTCGGCATTTTGAGGAGTTCTAGGATAAGGAATAACATCTCTAATATTTCCCATTCCGGTAGTGAACATAACCAAACGCTCAAAACCTAATCCAAATCCAGAATGAACAGCAGTTCCGTATTTACGCAAGTCTAAATACCACCACAATTCTTCTTCTGGAATATCTAGTGCTTTCATTTTTTCTTTTAAAACCTCCAAACGTTCTTCTCGTTGTGAACCTCCAACCATTTCTCCAATCCCTGGGAATAAGATATCCATAGCACGAACCGTTTTTCCATCTTCATTTAAGCGCATATAAAATGCTTTTATATTAGCTGGATAATCAAACAAAATTACTGGACACTTGAAGTGTTTTTCAACTAAGAAACGTTCATGCTCACTCTGTAAATCTGCACCCCATTCTTCAATAATATATTTGAATTTCTTTTTCTTATTGGGTTTACAGTTTCTTAATATATCAATAGCTTCCGTATAGCTAACACGTTTAAAATTATTGTCTACAACAAACTTTATTTTTTCAATCAAACTCATTTCTGAGCGTTCGGCCTGAGGTTTGGTTTTTTCTTCGTTGAGTAAACGTGTTTCTAAAAACTCAAGGTCTTCTCGATTGTGTTCTAAAACATAACTCAATACCGATTTCATGAAATCTTCAGCCAAATCCATATTTCCAGCTAAATCCATAAAAGCCACTTCTGGCTCAATCATCCAAAATTCTGCTAAATGACGAGTAGTATTAGAGTTTTCAGCTCTAAACGTTGGTCCAAAAGTATATACCTTTCCAAGAGACATAGCATAAGTTTCTGCTTCTAATTGCCCAGAAACTGTTAAGTTAGTTTCCTTTCCAAAGAAATCTTGCTTGTAATCAACATGGCCTTCATCATCCAAAGGAGGATTTTTAGCATCTAGACTGGATACGCTAAACATTTCACCAGCACCTTCGGCATCACTTCCAGTAATAATTGGTGTATGCATGTAGTAGAACCCATTCTCATTAAAGTACTTATGTACGGCAAAAGACAATGAAGAACGCAAACGCATAACAGCGCTAAATGTATTAGTTCGTGTGCGTAAATGTGCATTTTCTCTTAAGAATTCGAAGGTGTGTTTCTTGGGTTGAATTGGGTATTCATCAGGATCAGAATCACCTAAAATAACAATAGACGACACTTGTATTTCTACTTTTTGCCCTTTTCCTTGACTTTCAACTAGGTCACCTTTAATATGAACTGCAGCGCCTGTTGTAATGCGCTTTAATAAGGCTTCATCGGTATTTTCGAAATCAACTACACACTGTATATTATTTATCGTCGAACCGTCATTTAAAGCAATAAAACGATTGGCTCTAAATGTTCTAACCCAACCTTTAATTTCTATAGGCTGAAATGTAATATCTTGTGTTAATAGTTGTGAAACTGTATAGCTCATTATTCTGAAATTTTATGCAAATATAATTGTTATAGGTTTAATTCTCTTCGGAAGTTTCATCTTCCTCTGGGATAATATTTATTGAAGGCTTTCGCATCACTTCCTTATTAGCAATGCTACGTTCAAGAGATAATAGTAATGACGGAAGTAAAAGTAAATTGGATAGCATAGCAAACAATAAGGTCGCAGATACTAAGGCGCCCAGAGCCACAGTGCCTCCAAAACTTGATGTTGTAAATACGATAAAACCAAAGAACAATACTATAGAGGTGTAGAACATGCTCACACCTGTTTCACGTAATGCTCTATAGACCGATTTGCGTATTTTCCAATGGTTTGCTTGAAGTTCTTGTCTGTACTTCGCTAAAAAATGAATGGTATCATCAACAGATATACCAAAGGCAATACTAAATACTAAGATTGTCGATGGTTTAATAGGAACGCCTAAATACCCCATTAATCCAGCTGTTATGACTAGTGGCAGTACGTTAGGGATTAATGAAACGATAATCATTCTAACAGATCTAAACATATAAGCCATGAATATTGAAATCAAAATAATGGCAAGCGACAACGATATGGCTAGGTTTTTCACTAAGTATTTTGTGCCTTTCTGAAATACTAAAGCCTTTCCAGTCATGGTTACATTATAACGATCTTTGGGCTGAAATACCTTATCAATTTTATTCTGAAGATCTTCCTGAATACGCTCCATTTTATCAGTGCCAATATCTTTCATGAACGTCGTAATTCTGGCATATTGCCCAGTACTGTCTACAAAGTTTTTTAAGAGATCAACATCTGAAGATGAGTTTTTAATATAGGAAGAAATAAAAAGTTGTTCTTGACTAGTAGGTAACTGATAGTATTTAGGGTTACCATTAGTGTAAGCTTGTTTGCTATATTTTACAAGGCTAACTACAGAAATTGGTCGAGATAGTTCTGGAGTTTCATCAATGAGGTCTTCAATTTGCTCCATTTTTTTCAGCGTACTCAATTTCATAACCCCTTTTTTACGCTTGGTATCTATCATAATTTCAAGAGGCATAATTCCATTAAATTCCTCTTCAAAAAATCTAATGTCTTTAAAAAAAGCCTCTTCTTTTGGCATGTCTTCTATAAGACTACCCGAGATTTCTATTTTATATATTCCAATAATACTGGCAATAATAAGTACTAAAGACGTCACATAAATGGCAATTTTTTGCTCTCTTACCATACGCTCAATCCAATTTACAAAACCACCAATCCAGCGTTTATTTAAATGTTCGAGGTGACGATCTTTTGGATAAGGTAAAAACGTATAAATTATTGGAATTACTAAGAGGCATAGTATAAAAATTGCAAGAATACTTAACGATGCAACAATACCAAACTCTTTCAAAAGTTTACTTTCAGTTAAAATAAAGGTTGCAAATCCAGATGCTGTAGTGACATTAGTCATGAGCGTTGCATTACCAATTTTCGTAATTACACGCTGTAAAGATTTTACCTTATTACCATGGAGTTTTACTTCATGCTGATATTTGTTAATAAGAAATATACAGTTAGGAATTCCAATAACGATAATTAATGGAGGTATTAATGCAGTAAGTACTGTAATCTCATAGTTTAGCAATCCTAAAATTCCAAATGTCCACATGACGCCCACGCAAACAACAATTAGCGAAATGAATGTTGCTCTAAAAGATCTAAAAAAGAAAAAGAAAATAAGTGAGGTAACACCTAACGCAAGCCCAATAAAAAGCCCGATTTCATCTACAATATTTTGAGAATTTAACGTACGTATGTAGGGCATACCTGAAATTCTTACATCCAGGTCGTTAGCATCTCTAAAGGCTTTGATTTTTTTATCTAGCGTGAGCATGATAAAATCTTTCCTTGCAGCCGTATTTACGATGTCTTTTTTTAGATAAATAGCTGTTCTAATGGTTCCAGTCTCAGTATTAAAGAGGAAGTTGTCATAGAACGGATATTTTTCAAAAAGCTCAGTTTTTAATAGGTTAATTTGTTCTTGAGACGAAACAGAATCTTTGATAAAAGGAACAAGGTCAAACTTTTCGGCCTCATTATTTTTCAGAAGTTTTTGAAGGTCTTTAACAGACACTACGGTCTCTACTTCGTCATAGGCTTTAAAATCTTCAGAAAGTTGGTTCCAAGCATTTAACTTTTCAACGGTGAAAAGCGTAGAATCTTTAACCCCCAGAACAATTAAGTTTCCTTCTTCTCCGAACACATCAAGAAACTTGTTGTAGGTTATATTAACCTCATGGTCATCAGGAAGTAAATTAGCTTCGGTATAGGTAAAACGCATGTTATTCCACTGCGAACTAAAGAAAATAGTAGCCAGAATAATGGTAATAAGAATACCAATTTTGTTTCGCAAAATTAGTCGCGCAACAACTTCCCAAAAATCCTTCGTAAACAATTTAAACATGTGCTTTATAAAAGAAGCGCAAAGTTAGGAAAAACCTAGTGATTGTGTGTAAAAAATAAGATTTATTAACACTCCTTTTTTTTTTGAAAATATCTAGAAATATTATTCTGGATTTAACATTTCGATATTAGAATAATAGTGTAAATATCTATAACTTGAAATAAAAATTAAATTGTATAGGGTTTACTTTTATAAATCACGGATTTTAGTGTTGTTTTTACTGTTGCTCACAACGAATTTGTTGGCGCAAACTAGTAAATCATACACGCATAATTCGTTGGCAGAAAAAGTTTACTTACAACTAGATAATACCGTTTACACCACTGACAAAACCATATGGTTTAAAGCTATTCTCATTAATGCTGGAACTCATCAGACAGCTTATTCCAGTGGAGTTTTATACGTTGACTTAATAGATTCAAAACAGCACATTGTTAATTCTAAACTCATTAAAATTAAAGATGGTATAGGTAATGGTCATTTTGAATTAGATAGAAGCTATAAGCCAGGAATGTATTTGATTAGAGCTTATACCGAATGGAATAAAAATTTCAATTCAGATTTTATTTATGAAAGGGAAATTCAAATATTTTCTGAAAATAAAAACGATAAGTATCATAAGCCAATTGAAAATATTAGACGAGTAGATAGTCATGCCATCACTCAAAGGTTTAAAGCCAATTTGTATCCAAAGCTAATTGACCCAGAGCATAAGAAAAATTTAATGGTTTTTGTAGCTCAAGATGGTCAAGTAGATACGCTTGTTTCAAAGAGAGGTAAAGACGATAGCTATGTTTTAGAATATGAAATTTCAAATCAATCCAAGCATGTAGAGTTAAGTTTTTTAACTGATAATAAACGTTCATATACAACGACGTTTTCAACACAATTAGGCTTTATAGATTTACAATTTTTTCCTGAAAGTGGAAACCTTATAAGTGGTTTGTCCAATAGAGTAGGTTTCAAGGCAATTGGAGCAGACGGTAGAGGTGTTTTTGTTGAAGGACATGTTTTGAATGAAACTAATGAAATTATAACATCCTTTAAGAGCAACACGTTGGGAATGGGAAGTTTTATGTTGGACAACGTAGATAGCGCTACACAATATAAGGTGCAACTCAAGTCCGATAATAATGTTGGAGAAAACGTATATTATTTACCACCAGCTGTGCAATTAGGTTATCTGATAAACGTGATTTCTAAAAACGATAAAATCTATGTAGCCGCTAAAACTAACATTAAAGGCAACAATTCAATAGTTTTGAAAGGAATGTCTCGCGGGTTTGAGTATTTGAAACAAGAGGCTACTTTAATTAATGGTAGTTTTATTTATGTATTTCCAAAGGCATTATTTCCTGAAGGTATTATTGCTTTTACATTGTTTGATAATACAAATGTACCTGTGGCAGAACGTTTGTTTTTCAATCATGATATAAGTAAACGGCTAATGGTTAATGCGACATTTGAACAAAAAAGTAGATACCAGAGAGATAAAATAGATTTAAGTATTTCCACTCAAATACCAGATAAAATTTCTGTTGGTGCCAATGTCTCGGTGTTAGTTTTAAATAAAGAAAACCTAGATAGTAACCATCAAAATATACGATCTTATTTTTTATTGAGTTCTGATTTGAAAGGCCCTATAGAAAATCCAGGATTCTATTTTCAGGATGGGCACATTGAAGATATTGATTTTTTGATGTTAACTCAGGGCTGGCGCAGATACAAATACCATGACGCTATAAGGAAATTGAATTATAAACTCGAAAAAAACTTAAATGTTTCTGGAATAGTAACGCCTAAAAACTCCAAAAATAAAAACAGTCCTATTGAATTGATGTTAATGACTTTTGATAAACAACGCTCGGTTTATACAACAGATGTTGTGGCTCCTGGAAGTTTTGAGTTTCAACTAAATGATATATACGGAAAGGAGCAGGAAATTGTAATTCAAGCTCTTGATAATACCGAAACAGATAAGAGTGATTATAATATAACTTTAAATAAGAAAACAGAACTTCCAGTTGACTTTGTTATAAATACTATAAGTGGAGTCAAGGATAGTTTAGTGCAAAAGATTGTAGAAAAAAATAGAGAATTTAAAAGCAAACAAGAACAATACTACTTTAATACGTTTGGCACAACCAAATTAGATGAAATTGTTATCAATGGCTATAAGATGACACCCATGAGAAAAAAGATGGCTGACAATTATGGAAACCCAAATGCGGTAATTGACGGCAAAGCTCTAAGAGCAGCAGAAAGCGAACTATCAACAGGTCTTTTTAGTGTGCTTTTTAGTAGTAGTTTCAGAGATAAGATTATTATCACCAGAGGCGTTACAGGAGATCTCAGTGCAAAAACAGCTAAAGGAGGAAGAGGTCATGTGACCTTATTTGTTGTAGATGGAGAGCCAGTGACCGAAGTCAATATGCCAATGCTTCAATATTTGTTGGTAGATGAGATTACGAGTGTTGAGGTTATTAATAATGCAAAAAAATTAAAAAAATTATACAGCATTGTCATGTCTGCACCTCCTCCACAAGGTCGTTTTGAGGGCAGTATTATAGCCATTTATACGCGTTCTGGTAGAGGTTTATTTGGTGCTATTAGAACTTCAGAAGAGAAATTAGAGTTAAATGCGATACCTGTGTTTTCTATTGAAAAAGAATTTTATGTGCCTAAACACGATTCTAATCATGTCTATGATTTGTCTGTTCCTGATTTTCGATCTACGATATTCTGGGAACCACAGTTAATAATAGATGATAAAGGAGTCCAAAATCTTAGTTATTATCATTCAGATAATGTAGGAACATTTCAAATTATTATCGAAGCCATTTCTAAAACAGGCGAAATAGGATATCAGGTCCTTAGTTATACTGTCGAAGAGCGCACTAATTGATCTATAGACTCACATTAAAGGTGAACTTGGCTGCAAAATTATCGGCCCATGATGGCAGGTGATATCCGCCATAACGATACGCGAAACTTAAACCAAAACCAAAGAGTAGTTTGTTAAGTTCTATTCCTGCTTCAGAGTATCCTTTAGATAACGTATTAAATTCGATACTTTCATGACGATTAATGTTTTTCATGTCACCAATAGCAAATCTAGAAATAAGGACGAGCTGTGGTCTATAGCGTTCAGTAATTTTAAAAGGCCGTACAAAGTGTTTAAGTTGCAGTGTGGTAAAACGATCAGAAAAGAACTCATTAAAATACATCGTTTCAAAACTGTTGATTCCTGCTACCGAAAAGCGTTGTAGAACGGTTTCTTTAGTAATATTATTTGGGTAGGCGTGATATAGATGTGTTAAAGGTGTGTTGCCTAAAGCAAGTCCAGATGTTAAAATAGCTTCGGTAAATACCTTGTCGTTAAAAATAAAGCGATGTACTGTTCTAAAATCGGTTTTAAAAAAATTAAAATCTCCTTTAAGAACATTCCTAAAACCTTGAGTGAACTGAAGTGAAAATTTCGGATAGCCGCTTTTAACTTCTTTTACTTGACCATTGTCTTTTTCAAAATCACTAAATGGACTCCATTGTAAAGATACTTTCGCTGTACTTAAATCAAAGGTCTCATAAGATGTATCGTCAATTGTATAAAAATAGTTGTAGGTTGGGTTTATTTTACTAATCGCAAATTGGGTTTCAGATAACAAATGATTTGAGAACTGATGTTCAACAGAAATAGATTTTGTTATGTGCTTATGGAAGAGGTCAATATTAAGTAATCTTGGTTCAAAAAAGGAGAAAAAACGTTTATCGGTTAAAAACGTAGAACTGCCTGTTTCTTGAAGGTCATCGATATATGTTAAGTTAATCCATGTATTTGTCGCTTCATTTACTCTTAATCCGCCACCAATTTTATACTTGAAACGATGATCTCTAAAACCATAAACAACATAGCTGTTTATGCGATATTTTTTAGAAAAGCCACTATTTGTTTCACCACCTAAACCAGTTCTAAATCCTTCATATTGATTAAATTTTATAAGATATTTTAGATCTATGTTGAGGAATTTAGTTGGAAAAAATCCGTTACCTAGTTGCTTTAAGAATTCTCTTTTATTTAAAGAATCATTTTGAACCTTGGTCGAATCGTTTTCTGGAATTGGATGTTGTGAATATAATGCACAAGTAAAGAGCATAAATAAAATTAAGCAATAAGTCTTATGCATGTAATGATGAATAAATTTAAATTAATAAAAAAAGCGACGTTAGGTTAGTCGCTTTTTGAGTTTTATACTGTCATGATTTCATTTTCCTTGACTTCAAACGTATTGTCTGCTTGTTTAACGAATTTGTCTGTCATTTGTTGTATATCAATTTCGGCATTTTTTTTCTGATCTTCAGAAACATCATCAAGTCCCTTAATCTCATTATTGGCATCTTTACGCGCATTTCTAATACCTACTTTTGCATCTTCAGCTTCTGCTTTTGCTTGTTTTGATAATTCACGTCTACGCTCCTCTGTTAAAGGAGGAACATTGATAATGATACTTTCACCATTACTCATTGGGTTAAATCCTAAGTTGGCGATCATAATGCCACGTTCAATTTCTTGAAGCATACTTTTCTCCCAAGGTTGAACAGTAATTGTTCTACCATCGGGTGTATTAACATTAGCCACCTGACTTAAAGGTGTTTGTGCACCATAATAATCTACTGTAACACTTCCCAACATGGCAGGACTTGCTTTTCCAGCTCGAATATTACCAAATTGCTTTTCCAGGTGCTTAATAGCATTATCCATAGCTTCTTGAGCCGTATCTAATATAAATTTTATGTCTTCGTTCATAATTTAAAAACTTTAATCTGTAAAAGGCTTAACAAAAAATGAGCCAAAATTATAAATTAACTTTAGTACCAATATTTTCTCCAGAAACTACTTTAAGTAAATTCCCTTTTTTATTCATATCAAAAACGATGATCGGTAATTTGTTTTCCTGACTTAATGTAAAAGCTGTTGTGTCCATAACTTTAAGTCCTTTTCTCAATACATCATCAAAGGTAATGTGATCAAACTTTATTGCATCCGCATTTTTTTCTGGATCGTCATTATAAATACCATCTACGCGAGTTCCTTTTAAAATAACATCAGCTTCAATTTCAATTGCGCGTAAAACAGCTGCCGAATCTGTCGTAAAATATGGATTTCCTGTTCCTCCACCAAAAATCACAACACGACCTTTATTGAGGTGACTCATTGCTTTTCTTCTAATAAAAGGCTCAGCAACCTCGTTGATTTTAATAGCCGTTTGTAGGCGTGTTTTTACGCCAGCATCCTCCAATGCATTTTGTAAAGCCAAACCATTAATAACGGTAGCAAGCATTCCCATATGATCACCTTGAACGCGATCCATGCCATTCATTGCGCCAGCAACACCTCTAAAAATATTTCCACCACCAATAACAATGGCAACTTCAACATCTAAGTCTGTTATTTCTTTGATATCTTTGGCATATTCTGCTAAGCGTTCGGGGTCAATACCATATTGACGAGAGCCCATAAGAGCTTCACCAGATAATTTAAGTAGGATTCTTTTGTACTTCATTATTTACATTGAAAGTTTAGCAAATATAATCATTATCTTTTTTTAGTAAAGTAGAAACTTATAAATAAAAAAAACCACTACTCTGTATTAAAGTGTAGTGGTTTTATTTATGAGGTTCTTGTTTTTCTAGGAATAAATTATCCTACTGTAGCACGTTTAAATCCAGTAACAGAAACGTCACCATAAGATTCAACATACTGAGCAACAGTTTTCTTTTCGTCTTTGATAAACTTTTGATCTAATAAACATTGTTCTTGATCTAAAGTCGTGTTATCAGAAATAAAACGCTCCATTTTACCTGGTAAGATTCTATCCCAGATTTGTTCTGGTTTACCTTCTGCTTTCAATTCTGCTTTTGCAGCTTCTTCAGCTTGTGCTAAAACTTCAGGAGTTAACTGAGCCATAGAGATGTACTGTGGTACATTCTTTAAAGTCTTACCTAAACGTCCTAATTCAATATTATCTTTTTCGATAACAGCAATTCTAGCTTCAGTTTCAGAAGCAACATATGCAGGATCAAAATCTTTATAAGATAATGTTGTAGCTCCCATTGAAGCAACTTGCATAGCAACATCTTTAACTAATACCTCTACATTGTCAACCTTTGCAGATAATCCTACTAAGGCAGCAATCTTGTTGATATGAACATACTGTCCAACGTAAGGTGCATCTAATTTTTCAAATGCTGTAATGTCTAATTTCTCTCCAATAACTCCAGTTTGTTCTGTTAACTTTTCTGCAACAGTCATTCCTCCAAAGTCAGCAGCTAAAAATTCTTCTTTAGTATTGTAGTTTAATGCAACATCTGCCAATTCGTTAGCTAATGCTACGAAATTTTCGTTTTTTCCAACGAAATCAGTTTCACATCCTAATACGATAGCAACACCTGATGTGTTGTCTGCATTAATTTTTGCGATTGCAGCACCTTCAGATGAATCTCTATCAGCTCTTTTTTCTGCAACTTTTTGTCCTTTTTTACGAAGTACTTCAATGGCTTTGTCAAAATCGCCTCCAGCTTCAACTAAGGCTTTTTTACAATCCATCATACCAGCTCCGGTAGCTTGTCTTAATTTATTTACTTCTGCAGCTGTAATTTTTACAGTATTTTCCATTGTTTATAAAAATTTAAAAAAGTCGTTTAATTTATATTTCCTAATGAAAACAATTAAACGACTTAATTATATTGTGTAATTGTTTTATTTATTCTTCTTCGTTAGCGGCAACTGGTGCAGCTACTTTTGGTTCGGCTTTTTTCTCAGCCTTTTTCTCAACTTTTACTTCTTTTTTTGCTGCTGGTGCTTTGTCGTTTTTAGCAGCATCTCTTTCTGCTTTGTCAGATTTTCTTTCAGCTAAACCATCTGCAACTGCCGACGTTACTACTGATAAAATTTTGTTGATTGACTTTGACGCATCATCATTAGCAGGAATCAAGTAATCTACTTCACGAGGATCAGAGTTTGTATCTACCATTGCGAAGATTGGAATGTTTAATTTCTGTGCTTCTTTGATAGCAATGTGCTCACGCTTGATATCTACAACAAATAAAGCACCTGGTAAACGTGTCATGTCAGAGATAGAACCTAAGTTCTTTTCTAATTTTGCTCTTTGACGATCTACTTGTAAACGCTCTTTTTTAGATAATGAGTTGAATGTTCCATCTTTCTTCATACGATCAATCATAGCCATTTTTTTAACGGCTTTTCTAATTGTAACGAAGTTAGTTAACATTCCACCTGGCCATCTTTCTGTAATGTAAGGCATGTTTACAGCGCCTGCTTTTTCAGCAACGATGTCTTTAGCTTGCTTTTTTGTAGCAACAAATAAGATTTTCTTTCCAGAAGCTGCAATCTTGTGAAGGGCTTCAGAAGTTTCTTCAATTTTTGCTGCTGTTTTGTAAAGGTTGATGATATGGATACCGTTACGTTCCATATAAATGTAAGGAGCCATGTTTGGATCCCATTTTCTTGTCAAGTGACCAAAGTGTACACCTGCTTCAAGTAAGTCTTTTACTTCTACTTTTTCCATTTTGTAATAGTTTACGTTCTGTTAAATTAGCAATGGTTGAGTGGTTGCTTTTCGCTCGCCTTAACCATTTAGATGCTAAACTGTACCTGAACTCGTTTCAGGATTTTTTTAATTGTTACTGAATAAAAATTCAGTGGTTTTAATTTAAAGCTGTTCTGACGATTAACCATCAGAACAGCTTTGAGATTTTTATATTCCGAAGAAAATTCAGAATAATAAAAAAGGATAGGATTAACGTTTCGAGAATTGGAACTTTTTCCTTGCTTTCTTCTGACCGAACTTCTTACGTTCAACCATACGAGGATCTCTAGTTAATAATCCTTCTGGCTTTAATATTAGTCTGTTTTCTGCATCAAGTTCGCACATTGCACGAGATAATGCTAAACGGATCGCTTCGGCTTGACCTGTAATGCCACCACCATAAACGTTTACTGTAATATCAAAGTTGCCATCGTTGTTAGTCATAGCTAAAGGTTGGTTTACCTTATACTGCAATGTTGCAGTAGGAAAATAAACCGCCATGTCTTTTTTGTTTACCGTGATCTTGCCTTTTCCTTTAGCAAGGTACACACGAGCAACAGCCGTCTTTCTACGACCGATTTTGTGAATTACTTCCATTAGTTAACTTTGTTTAAGTCGATTGCTTTTGGCTTTTGAGCTTCATGTTTGTGCTCAGAACCAACAACAACATTTAAATTACGGAATAAATCTGCACCTAATTTGTTTTTAGGGAGCATTCCTTTTACTGATTTTTCCACGATTCTTGCAGGATCTTTTCCAAACAATTCATTCGCAGTTAAACTTCTTTGACCACCTGGATACCCTGTGTGACGAATGTACGTTTTGTCATTCCACTTGTTTCCTGATAAGTTGATTTTTTCAGCGTTGATAACAATTACGTTATCTCCACAATCAACATGTGGTGTGAAGTTAGGCTTGTGTTTACCTCTTAAAAGTATTGCTACTTTAGAAGCTAAACGACCTAGCGTTTGATTCTCAGCGTCAACTAAAACCCACTCTTTATTAACAGTAGCTTTGTTTGCTGAAATCGTTTTGTAGCTTAATGTGTCCACACTTATTAATTTTGTTATTAAACATTCCTCTCTTAAAAAAGAGTTTGCAAATTTACGATTAAATATTTGATTACCAAATCCTATTTAGCCAATATTTTGAGAGGGATTAAAAATAGTTTTATTTTTGTATTGGCTTGATAGATACCTTATTCGTTAAAATTTTCTGAAACCTGATGGTTTAATGCAACAAAGGCTTTAAATTGAAGTCTTTAGAATAAAGACTAATCAATCAAATCAATGAAAATCTCTACACTAATCACTGCATGTTTCATTTGCAGTTCACCAACCATTTTTGCTCAAAACGAACCATCCAATACCAAAAGAGTCTATACAACCTCGGCTATTAAAGATTTAGACGCACCTACTATTGATGGTGTTTTAGATGAAGACGCTTGGAATATTGTAGAATGGACTTCAGACTATACAGAATTTCAGCCCGATGTTGGAACACCACCAACAGAGCAAACAAAAATGAAAATCATTTATGATGATAAAAACCTCTATGTCGCATTTAAATGTTATCAAGCCGATCCTAGTACCATAGAAAAACGTATGGGACGCCGTGATGATTTCCCAGGAGATTGGGTTGAAATCAATCTTGGAAGTTATAATGATGATCGAACGGGTTTTTCGTTTACCATTTCAGCATCTGGGGTAAAAGGTGATGAATTTATATCTGATAATGGAAATTTTGATGGCAGTTGGAACCCTATATGGTATGCTGATACAAAAATTGATGATGATGGTTGGACTGCCGAAATACGAATTCCTTTAAGTCAGTTGCGTTTTGGAGATCTTGAAGATCAGGTTTGGGGCTTACAATCAACGCGACGTTATTTTAATAATGAAGAGCGATCAACATGGCAACCTCTACCTGCAAACCCTCCAGGATGGGTAAGTGAGTTTGGTGAACTACGTGGACTTGTGGGTTTAAAACCTCAAAAACAATTGGAAATTCAACCCTATACTGTTGTGCAATTAGATACCTATCAAGCCGAAGCAGGAAATCCTTTTAGAGACGGAAGTGATACCAAACTTACGGGCGGATTGGATGCCAAAATTGGTATTACAAACGACCTTACGGTTGATTTGACAATTAATCCAGATTTCGGACAAGTAGATGCAGATCCTGGAGCCATTGCATTAGATGGTTTTGAGATTTTCTTTCAGGAACGACGACCATTTTTTGTAGAGAATAAAAATGTTTTTGATTTTAGAGTGGGAGGCGGAAGAGATAATGTATTCTTCTCAAGACGTATTGGCCGAACACCTCAAGGCTTTACAACGGCCGATGGTAGTTTGGGTGAATATGAGGACATACCAAATTTTACAACAATTCTTGGTGCAGCAAAATTTAGCGGTAAGACGAAAAATGGTTGGGCTATTGGCCTTTTAGAAAGTATTACAGCTAAAGAGTATGCCGAGATTGAACTAGATGATCGTGAGGATGTTATCAATAGCTTGCCCGAAGTTGGTGAACGACGTGAGGAACTCGTCGAACCATTTACTAATTATTTAGTGGCAAGAGCGCAGAAAGATTTTAATAATCGTAACTCTTATATAGGTGCCATTGTAACATCTACAAACAGAAAGTTGGAAGGGAATTTAGATTTCCTGAGAAAAAGCGCTTATACAGGAGGTGTCGATTTTAGACATAACTGGAAAAACCGCAGGTACTATATTCAAGGGAATCTTACATTGAGTAATGTTAATGGAAGTAAAGAAGCCATCACTAATACGCAAACGTCATTAACACATTTGTTTCAACGATCTGATGCCAGTCATGTGGATGTTGATCTTAACAAAACCTCATTAACAGGTTCAGGTGGACGACTGGAGTTTGGACAACGAGGTAGCGATAAATGGCGTTATACTATTGGCGGAAATTGGAAGTCTCCAGAATTAGAACTCAATGATATTGGGTTTTTAAGACAAGCAGATGTCATCTCTCAATATGCTAATGTGAGACGCTTATTTAATAAGCCTACAAGTTGGTTTAGGAGAGCCAATATTGGTTTAGAACAATTTACTCAATATGATTTTGAAGGGAATTATAACAGGATTCAGTATGAAATGAGCGGAAATATTAACTTCATAAATAACTGGTTTGCCGATTTTGGTGCTGCTCATAAACCGAGAATATACAGTAATACAGTATTGAGAGGAGGTCCAAGATGGCGATGGAATGAAGAGAATTTCTGGTATATGTTTATTGGAACCGATCAACGCAAGAAGCTAAGTACGACTGTTGGTTATGTGAACTCTAGAGCAAAACAAAACAACTTTTCATTGGATCGCTATGAATTAAGATTTAGATACCAGCCTTTAAACTCATTGAGTATGTCTTTAAATTTTCAATATGAGGAAAATCCGAATAGAACCCAATATGTCACTCAATCTGATTTTAACGGAACACCTCGATATATCTTAGGTGAAATTGATAACGAAAGTTTGAGTGCTACTTTGAGAGTTAACTATAATATCAACCCTAATTTGACCATTCAGTATTATGGACAGCCGTTTATATTTAAAGCGAAGTATTCTAACTTTAATTTTGTGAATAATCCAACAGCCGAAAACATTAACGATCGTGTTACTTGGTATGATTCTAATCAAATTTCTCAAGAAGACGGTTCGTATGTTGTGGATGAAGATGCTAATGGAACTGCAGATTATAGTTTTGGTGACCCTAACTTTGCGTTCGTACAATTTAGATCTAACCTTGTTGTGCGCTGGGAATACATACCAGGTTCAGAGGTTTTCTTAGTATGGTCTCAAGGTATTAACGGACTAGGCGACGTTAATAATTCATTTGGTAGTATAATTGACAATCAAATTTTCAATCAGAAACCAGAAAATACGTTTTTAATAAAAGCGACTTACCGTTTTGTACTATAGTTATGAGAATGTTTTTAAGGTGAAATCCCAACGAAGTGATTTAAACAAGTCGATATGAACATAAAGTTTGCGAGGCTTGGAGTTCAATTTTTCTTTAAATCGAATCGCCGATTTATTAAAGTAGTTACTCACACTATATTTGGTAGTAATATTACGATCTTCTAAATATCTATAACAAGCATATCGTAAATAAGGCGCCAAATTTCTCCCTCTAAAAGAGGTTAAGGTAAACATATTTAAAAGGTAAGCTTCATCAGGTTTTAACTTGAATACACGCTTTTTTATTTCAAAATCATTCAATTCGATGAACATATAGGCTGCAATTTGACCATTGTGAACAAGTCCTACACACTCTTGACCATCTGCAAAACTTTGATGGATTTTATTTTCAGAGATAGAATCTGCCTCAGCAATAACGACATTTAGATCTTGTTTCTCTAAACGTTTGAAAATGAATTTTTCATCGGTTCTTAGTTTAGGCTTTTCTGTGTGAAGAACTTCTTCCTGGACCCAATAATATGGCATGATATCTATACCAATTTTAGCAAAAGCATGTCTTACCCCTTGAAGAAATAGTCCATTCTTAATTAGATTGGATATCACTTTAAAACTATAAGGAGATTTCTTTTTAGTCGAGTCCATGACTGCTGTATTATTTGTAATAACGTCCATAACTTCCATTTCCAGGTTCTAAATTCATTTTAACTCTAAACTCTTCAGGAGACATAATCTCGCGTTCATTGGCTTTTGCAATAACATGTATGCGCTCCAATAATTCAGAGTTTGTAGCAAGCCTTGTTCTGGCTGTATCATACCATATGTTATCTTCAATACCAACTCTAACACCGCCACCTACGGCAATAGCAAGTGAATTCATTTTAAGCTGGCTATTTCCTATTCCTGCCAAGCTCCAATGCGAATTACTTGGAAGGTCATTAATCATAACACCAGTATGTAGTATATCGGCTTGAGCACAAGCTATATTTCCAAATAGTAAGTTGAAATAATAAGGTGCCTGTAATAAATTTTTACGTTCTAGATATTTAGCATAATTAATCATACCTGCATCAAAAACTTCCAATTCAGGAACTATACCGCGTTCTTTCATTACTCGCGCTAAATCCTGAACCATTTGAGGTGAGTTTATACTTGCTGTTGCATTAAAGTTTAATGAACTCAAGGTTAAACTTCCCATATCTGGTTTTAGGTCTCCATCAAGAAATAAAGCGTCAGATCGTTGTTCAAGTTCTTTAAAATCTCGTCCGCTTAAGGATACACATAATACAAGATTAGGTGCGTATTTACGTATTCCAGAAATGATTTCGGCATAAATTTCTTTTTCATAAGTTGGCTTTCCTGTAATGGCATCTCTGGCGTGCAGGTGTACCATGGTAATCCCAATCTCATTAGCTTTGTGAACATCTTCAATAATTTCGGAAGCAGTTACAGGAACGTGAGGCGTCATGTCCTTAGTAGGAATCATGCCAGTTGGCGTGAAATTGATAACTAACTTATCATCCATTGTAGTAGGTTTTTGTTTAGTGGCTTCGAATATATGTTAATTCTTTAAAAAAGACCTAAATCATAGATTTTCAGTTGAAATTATCGGTTGAAATCCTGATTTCATGCTGCTTTTTCTAAAAAAAATAGCAATTTTTCCATTTTTATTCAATAGATAATTTTGCCTAAACCTGCGATAATTCATCTGTTGTAAATAGAATTTTATGACTTAATTGTTTTACAACGTTGGGCTTTTAGTAGTTTTGCAGCTTTAAAATTTACATTATGATTTCAGTAGATAATTTGGCAGTAGAATTTAGTGGACATACACTTTTTAGCGATGTGTCTTTTACCATTAACGAGAATGATAAAATTGCGTTAATGGGAAAAAATGGAGCAGGAAAATCTACCATGATGAAAATTATTGCTGGTGTTCAAAAAGCAACTCGCGGAAATGTAAGAACACCAAAAGAGGCTATTATTGCCTATTTGCCTCAGCATTTATTAACGGAAGATAATACAACTGTTTTTGATGAAGCTTCAAAAGCATTTAGTCATGTGTTTGAGATGCGTGATGAAATGGAAGCCTTAAATAAAGCCTTAGAGACAAGAACCGATTATGAGTCTGATGAATACATGAAAATTATTGAGCGTGTGTCTGATTTGGGTGAAAAGTATTATGCTTTAGAAGATGTGAATTATGATGCCGAAGTTGAAAAAGCACTTAAAGGTTTAGGCTTTAAACAAGCAGATTTTATACGGCAAACCAGCGAATTCTCTGGAGGCTGGCGAATGCGAATTGAACTTGCAAAAATATTACTTCAAAAACCAGATTTGATTTTATTAGATGAGCCAACCAATCATATTGATATTGAATCGGTGATTTGGTTGGAAGATTTTTTGATAAATAAAGCCAATGCAGTTGTAGTGATTTCACACGATAGAGCCTTTATTGATAATATCACTAACAGAACTATTGAAGTGACTATGGGACGTATTTATGATTATAAAGCGAAGTATACCCATTACTTGCAGTTACGTGAAGAGCGTAGAGCGCATCAAATTAAAGCCTACCAAGAACAACAGAAATTTATTGCTGATAACATGCAATTTATTGAGCGATTTAAAGGCACATATTCGAAAACGAATCAGGTCTCGTCGCGTGAACGTATGCTTGAAAAATTAGAAATTATCGAGATTGATGATATTGACACATCAGCTTTAAAATTACGTTTTCCGCCAACGCAACGTTCTGGAGATTATCCCGTAACGGTTAAAGAGGTGTCTAAATCTTATGGTGAACATGTGGTGTTTAAAGACGCAAACATGTCTATTGCAAGAGGTGAGAAAGTATGTTTTGTAGGACGAAATGGAGAAGGCAAATCGACGATGATTAAAGCCATTTTAGGAGAAATTGATGTGAATGGAACATGCGCTTTGGGGCACAATGTTAAGGTTGGTTATTTTGCCCAAAACCAAGCAGCTTTATTAGATGAAAGTCTATCTATTTTTCAAACCGTTGATGAGGTTGCGAAGGGCGATGTAAGAACGCAAATCAAAAATATTCTTGGTCGTTTTATGTTTAAAGGCGATGATATTGATAAAAAAGTAAGTGTACTGTCTGGTGGAGAAAAAACGAGATTGGCGATGGTAAAACTTTTGTTAGAACCCGTGAACTTACTTATTCTTGATGAGCCTACGAATCACCTCGATTTAAAATCTAAAGACGTACTTAAGGAAGCGCTTCAAAATTTTGATGGTACGTTAATACTAGTCTCTCACGATCGGGATTTTTTACAAGGCCTTTCTAAAAAGGTATTTGAATTTAAAAATCAACGTGTTATTGAGCATTTTGAAACCATCGATGATTTCTTATCAAGGAATCGTGTTGAGAGTTTGAAAGGTCTAGATTTGTAGGTTCTGATATTTTATTTCTGGAGTTTTTACATAATTAAGTTCAAACTTATATTCATGTTCATTTTGCCTTGATGCACTATTTATTTTAGAATGTCTGGTAGACATTTTAAACTAAATACAAAACCAAAAATTCAAGCTAATCTGAGGTGTTAATACATTCATTTTGTCTTGAAACAAAAAGAACCAAAAAATCAAGTCAATCTGAGGAAATTCCTACGGAACATTCGCTTTCGGAATTTCGTGCTTAAAGCTTTGCTTTGCATCTTCATTCCTTCCCTCATTATTTCTGCATTTCAAGATTCCGACTTTGTCGGAAATTGGGACTTGAATCTTCACTAAGTTTTTCTCAATGATGATTTTTGCTTACTGCTTTGCTTGCGTTAGGGATAGAGGCATCTGTTGAAGCTCTTTTTTGTTGTTGCATTGAGCAACAAAAAAAGCGACTGCCGAAAGCGCGACCCTTGGGTAACGCCCAAAATAATTGTCTTATCAAACAAAGGCATCTATTTTTACCTATTTTTGCAATGTTATGCAAGACGAGTTGAGACTTTCAAGTTGGTTACCTACCACAAATAAAGAGGTTAAAATCCGCGGATGGGATGCACTAGATGTTATCTTATTTAGTGGTGATGCTTATGTGGATCACCCAACATTTGGTCCTGCCGTTATTGGACGTTTGCTAGAAAGCCTTGGCTTGCGTGTTGCTATTGTTCCACAACCTAGTGTGACGGATAATCTTCAGGATTTTACAAAACTTGGTGCGCCCAAATTATTTTTTGGGGTCACTGGAGGTTGTATGGATCCTATGATTAGTAACTATAATGCGAATAAGAAACGTCGTGATAAAGATGCCTATACACCAAATGGTGATATTGGATTTCGTCCAGATTATGCCACAACAGTATATTCTAAAATTCTAAAAGAAAAATGGCCTGATGTTCCAGTGTTGCTTGGCGGCATTGAAGCGTCTTTACGTCGTGTCACACATTATGATTATTGGAGTGATACCTTAATGCCAACCATTTTAGAAAGTTCTAAAGCCGATATGTTGGTTTATGGAATGGGAGAGCAACCCTTGCGAGAGGTTGTGCGTTTGCTACAAAAGGGTGTGCCGTTTTCTAGTATTACCACTATTAAGCAAACAGCCGTACTTTTAAATAAAGATGCTAAAATCCCTAAGAATAGTAATTGGGAAGATGTTGAAATTGCATCGCATGAAGTCTGTTTAAGCGATAAGAAAAAATACGCTGCTAATTTTAAGGTTATAGAGCAAGAATCAAATAAATTGGCTGCGCGACGCATTTTTCAAAATGTTGGTGATAAGACTTTGATGATTAATCCGCCGTATCCAACGATGACCGAAGACGAAATCGATGCGTCTTTTGAGTTGCCTTATACACGTTTACCACATCCAAAATATAAGAAGCGCGGACCAATTCCTGCGTTTGAAATGATCAAGTTTTCGATTAATATACATCGTGGTTGTTTTGGTGGTTGTAGTTTTTGTACCATTTCGGCACATCAAGGAAAATTTATAGCCTCCCGAAGTCAGGAATCTGTTTTGCGAGAGGTTGATATTGTTGCCAATATGCCTGATTTTAAAGGTTATTTGTCTGATATTGGTGGCCCTAGTGCCAACATGTATAAAATGAAAGGTAAAATACAATCGATCTGCGACAAGTGCGTGGCGCCTAGCTGTATTTCTCCTGTGATTTGTAGTAATTTAGATACGTCTCATAAACCGCTAACCGATTTATATCAAGCCGTTGACAAGCATCCTAAAGTTAAGAAGTCGTTTATAGGTTCTGGAATTCGCCATGATATGTTAGTGCCAGAATTCAACAAAAATGCAGATCCAAAAGAACTTGATGATTATACCGAAGAGGTCATGACCAAGCATGTGTCTGGCCGATTAAAAGTCGCTCCAGAGCATACCAGCGATCCTGTGTTGAAACTCATGAGGAAGCCTTCGTTTAAGTATTTCCATAAGTTTAAAGAGCGCTTTGATAAGATCAATATCAAGAAAGGTCTGAAGCTGCAACTCATCCCTTATTTTATTTCTAATCATCCTGCTTGTGAAGTGGAAGATATGGCCAATCTTGCTGCCGAAACCAAAGACATGGGCTTTCAGTTGGAGCAAGTGCAAGGCTTTACGCCTACGCCTATGACAGTTGCGACTGTCATTTATTATAGTGGGTATCATCCCTATACTTTAAAAAAGGTAAGCACGCCAAAATCACGTAAGGAAAAAGATGAGCAACACCGTTTTTTCTTTTGGTACAAGGACGAAAACAAAGCGTGGATTAGAAAGACCTTAAATAAACTTGGTCGTCAGGATTTACTCAATGTGCTACTGCCTAAAAAGGACGAAAAATGGCGTAAAAACAAACCTACAGGTGAAACTAAAAACACCTTTAATGATGCTGTGCCTTTTAACCAACGGAAAAATAAGGTGAAGTATAAGGGGAAGAAGAAGCGGAGGAGATAGGCTTATTGAACTACTTTTTGTTGTATCAACTCAGTTAAAGTTGTAGTAAATGGCTTAGCTGAGGCATTTCCTAAATTATAATTTTTTAGTTTTTTAAAGTTCCATTTATTTTTTCCAAATTCAGAAAGATTTACTTTCTCTAATTCGATAACTAGATAATAATCTTGAGAAGGATTAGTATACCCCTTTTTTATTAAATTTTCTTTTGAATATACCTTTGGACCTTTACTAACAATTTTCCATAAATTACCAGATGATTGTTCTCTATGAGTATGTAATAATAGGTATTTTGCGGAAACGGTTTCTTTATCCAAAACGAGAGAACCATTGCCTGAACCCATTCTAAAATTATATAGTCTTTTATTGGAAATCCAATCATACTGTTTTTGGTTGTTATAAAAACCTACTAAAACATAAGTTTCGTCTGGAATAATTTTTTTTCCATCTAGATATTCAGGAATTGGTTCTTGTAAACTATCATTAGGTTTGTCTTTTATAATTTGATATGTCTTAGCTGAAATATTCTCTCGTTGAGTTGTTCTGTTTAAGAAATGATCCAAAACCTCATTGATAAAGTTTTTTAGATATCTAGTCTCGTTTGCGTTTTCTAATGGTTTTATTGGGAATGCACCTAAACCTGGTAGTACCTCATGAAAGCCTCTAAGAGGTTTATCAATTTCTCCAGGGTATAAAATGTAAGCACCACTTGTTCTTCTAATGGCGTCTTTATAGGCATGCATTTTTAATAAATCAGCATTTTTATATATACCTTTTAGGTTTTGCTTTTTCTCTTTATTTAAAGAATCATCAGTTTTTTCAACCCCTAATATTTGGTTAATATTTGCTATTTTATATTTAGCGTCAAAATGAATATGAACAATTTGCTCTTTAGCTTCCGCTTGAACTTCTTCTTGACTTGCTGGCCAAATAGATAACGTGTAATCTGGTCTTAATGTAGTTGTCCAGCTTCCTCTTTTAGTAATATCCTGTGTTCCACCTCTAAAACTTCTGTTGTAATTAAACCTGATATTTAAATCTCTATTAGCTTTAGTATAGGTCCCTGCCAATGCAATTACCTTTCCTTGTTTAAGCTGTAAACTTAACTTGTCATTTGATGATACAATTAACTTTTCTAGTTGTTTAGGTTCAATATCAAAAACTTCTTTTAAAACATCTAAAAGTTTAAAAAACAACCAATATTCATATAAGGTTGCGATATCTTTTTTTCCTCCGCTATATACTTCGTCACCGCCATTCCAAACAAGTTGCGCTGCTAAATCAAATTTCAACCACACTTTTAAAACCTCTCGATAGCCTTCTTTTTTTTGAAGTGTTGGGCTATTTAATTTTAAGGTTGTAGGCCTTGATACTCCTTTAAACAAATCATGTTGTAAATGAGTTTCTAGTTTTTCTGAAATTATGTTTGCTTCTTCTTTAAGTCTAGTTCCTGCCTTTGGGTGATTAGCAATATCCATACAAAATTTTAAAAACGTTTCTAAGGCATGTTTTATAAAACGGTTTTCAGAGGTGTCAACACTTTCAAATTTTCTATAAGAATCTATTTTTGTAGCAATAGATTTAATCCCCTTTTTTTGTAATGGATGTGTTTCTTTTAACTTTATACGATTATCCGAATTTATTAGTAACCTTAATTCTGAGTTTTTAAATCGTTTAATTTTTCTAGAATCAGTCAACTCTGCTTCTTCTGTCCAATTAGTTGTTGGATTAGCAACAATACGTTGAATAGCGTCTTCAAAATCTTCAGAATTTATTATTGATCTAACAAAAGCAAAGCGCTGGTATAAGGTTTTGTTGTCAACGTTAAAATCAGTTTCAAAAGAATGGCTAACAGGTGAATTGGCTTGAATAATCAGATCTGTACATTTTGACGTAATATCGTTTAGCATGTACTGATAATCTGTTCTATAGGATGTTTTTTTAGACTGTACTTCTAATTGTAAATCCCATTTTTTATCCGGATTAACAATATTTAGAATCTCTAATGTAAGAGTACCAACGAATATATTTGGAGCAATCACACCAATGTGCTCTTTTCGTTTTCTGTTTGTAACTATATTTTTTTGGTCAACACAAATAAGCCGATAACGTTCAGCAATATTTTCTTTTTTATGAGAAAATTCAAAATCATAAAAACAACCTTCCTTTAATTGATAGGTTGGTTCGTGCTCATAAAAATTAGTTGTATCGACTTCTATATCTCCATTATGCCTTGCATCGATATATATAGATAAACCTTCTTCTACATGAGATAAATCAATTTCTATGGACTGTCTTTCTTCCATCAATTAAGCTTCTGCATAACTGGCAAAACCATTATCTATAGCTCCTTTATACATTCTTGTAATTTTCTCTAATGATAATGGGTATAAAACAGCAGTATTATCTTTATAAACGAGGGTTTCTTTATTGTTTAAAAAAACTTTTGATGCGTCAGTAGTCTCAGAAACACATAATGAAGCTAACACTTCTAGAATGGGGCAAAGTTTCCGTCTAGAACCATGCAGTTTTGGTAATAGCTTTTGCATGATAGCAATGTCTATTTTTGTATCTTCTGGAATCTCATTGTCCAATACTGTTAACTGATTATATAATCTATGGATTTCTTTTGCCGAACGATAACCAAATTCTGCCCCTGTTTTTTTCAATTCTTCAAAAAACTGCACTAATTTTTTGTTTAATTTAGCTGGGTTAATTGTTGTAAAATCTTTGTTGGAAGCAATGGTTATAAAATCTTCACCCATTGCTGTGCCTTTACTGTCAAGGTAACTAAAATCTATGTTCTTGGGTGCTTTTAAAAATTCTTCTATATCATCTTTGTCGACTCTAAACTCAATTACATTAGCTCTGTCTAACACTTTAGGACTAAACATGTAAGTCGTTTCGTCGACGTTCACGGTACCAACAATAAACAAGTTAATTGGCCAATTTAGATTGGAATCCACACCACTTATCTTTTCATTTGAGCTATGCAATTTGAGTTGGTCTTTAGATTCCATAATACTTAAAAAATCTGCAAAGTATCGCTCGACATGACTTAAGTTCATTTCATCTAAAATTAAAAAATATGGTTTGCTTTTATTGATTTCTTTATTCGCTTCAATTAACAACTTTAAAGCACCATTTTCAGGTACAATGTATTCATCATTATTTAAGGCATTAACATATCCTAGTAATGGCTCTCTATTTGTCCAGTCAGCTCCAACTGGTACAATGCAATATTGTGATTGGTCCTCAGTAATCCATCGTGCGAATGCCTGTGCTAATTTTGTTTTACCAGAGCCTGATAAACCACTTAATAGCACAAATGGTTTGGTTGCTAAGGATGCAATATATCTGGTGATAAATTTTGGTTTGTAGTTTAATCCTGAATTTTCACAAATTTTTTGAAATGTGATAATATCAAATTTGTCTTTATTAATTACATTCTTTTCTTCAATTTTAGAAGATAAATAATGCACTTCATTTTCAGTATAAATTGAATAATCTGGATAATAATTTTCAATTAGAATTTTAAAATTATCCAAATCTAATCTACTATCCTTTCCGTATGTCCATTCTGTAGATAGATAATAATTTTCATCTTCTAATCGGAAAATAACATCTTCAAAAAATCTAGTTTTCCCATCATTAAAGGATAATTCATCTTTAGACAAGATGCCTTCGGATGTTTTAAATATTGATGTTAATTTTATTTCTTTATCCTTGATTGAAGTATACTCTGATTGATTGTTTTTGAAAAAAAACGGTGTAATGTTATTTAGTTCATCGTAATCGTAAAAAAAAGTTAGAACCTTATATACAAATCGGCCAGTATACTTCTCTTCAATATATTTTTCTGTATTAATTAATAATGATTCTTTACTGAATTGCTTAGGTTTAATCTCGCTTATTTCACTTTCATTTAATAATTTGGATAAATTTGGATTTACAGTTAGATGATATGCTAAATCTGCAATATATGATTGACTATTATTAACTACGCTAGCTAACTCCAAGATTGGTGAAACGAAATAATCATTTCTGTCAATAGTTTTACTGCCATACCACCAATCATAATGAGAAAGAAATTTTTGAAAATATTCTTTGTCCTGTTCTAATGAAAAGTATTTATTTATTATTGATTGAATATTTTGGGGGATATGATTAGTCTTTTTAATTTCTGCTATAGCTTCTTTAGGATTGGCAATACCTCTAAATATTTCATTAAAAACATTCTTATATTCAAAAAGAGCTGACAAATAATCTACAAAGTAAGAAGCGATATAGTACCATTGATTTGGAAAGGTAATAGTTAATTCTTTTGAAGTAAAAACTACTGTTGTGTGTTTTGAAAAACTTACCTTCTGCTTTCCATCATTTTCTATGATTTGTGTAAATAGTTTTTTGAAATTATCAGATAACTCAATTTCCTCCTTTTTATAATTTAAAAAAGAAGTTTGGGTTTCGATAGCAATGTTATTCAAATTCTTAAGACTCATAATAGTTGTTTTTTAATTTCACCAGCCAATGTTTGTACAACTGGTACTGATACGCTATTTCCAAATTGTTTATAAGCTTGATTATCTGAAACAGGTATTTTATACCAATCATTTATAGGATATCCTTGTAACCTTGCTGCTTCTATAGGATGCAATTTTCTGGGTCTATCATCTCTATCTTTTATATTTTTTTGCTCAATTAAAATTTCACTTCCATCTTTATAATATCTGGCAGAAATAGTACTTGTGTATTTAGACTTTTTATTAAATAACGAGTACCCAAATCCATTACCTTTAATTGCATGTTCTCTTTTTCTTCTTTTATGACCAGTCCAAAGCTTTTCAGAAATGGTATAACTTTTATCGGCTTTCAATTCGAGTTTTTTTAATTGCGTATTAGTTAAAAGGATGTCTCCAAGTTTTGTTTCTTTAGATAGTTCTTCTCGTTTAGTTTTATCAAAAATCACCTTATCATCTTCATCTAAACCATAAGGGAATTTAAATTTTTCCGCTTTTATTTGTCTTTTATGCCAAGCTACAATAAAAATTCTTTCTCTGTTTTGCGGTACTCCAAAGTGTTTGCTATTAAGTATTTCAGAGTTTACTTCATATCCCATTTTATTAAGAACTCTCTCAATAGTTTCATAGGTTTTTCCTTTATCATGGTTTTTAAAACCTTTCACATTTTCTAATACAATTACTTTGGGAATTTTAACTTTTTTGTCTTTTTTATTAGCTTTAATTTTTGAGTGTATAATTTCTTGAATGTTAAAAAACAAAGTCCCTCGCGTATCATTAAATCCTTTTTTTAAGCCAGCATGAGAGAATGGTTGACATGGAAATCCACCACATAAAATATCAAACTCAGGGATTGAATCATAGTTTAAATTTGAGTCTGTTATGTCAATATTGAAATTTCCATTCTTAAAAATATCTGGTGAAATGTTTTTAAAATTTTCTTCATAAGTTAGTCTTGCAAACTTATCTATTTCAGAAGCAAAAACACATTCTCCTCCATTTTCATGCATAGCTATATGGAAACCACCAATTCCTGCAAATAAGTCAATAAACTTAAATTTATTTTTTGTCATTATTTTAATTTCAATCTTTAATTTATTAAATCTCTAATGCGCCTCCAACCAATTATCTCCAATATCCATATCGACATCTAGAGGAACGTCTAATTTGTAAGCGTTTTCCATTTCGGTTTTAATGAGTGTTTTAAGCGATTCTAACTCTGGTTTATAGGCGTCAAATACGAGCTCATCATGCACTTGAAGTAGCATTTTCGATTTATAATCCCCAGCTCTAAGTTTCTCATGAATATTAATCATCGCTATTTTAATAATATCGGCTGCACTTCCTTGAATAGGAGCATTTACGGCATTACGTTCTGCCGCACCTCTAACTACTGCATTACGTGAGTTGATATCTTTTAAATAACGACGACGACCTAAAACCGTTTGTACATAACCGTTATCTCTAGCAAAATCAACCTGCTCACTCATATAAGCACGTAATTTTGGATAGGTTTGATAATAGGTGTCAATGAGCTCTTTAGATTCAGAACGCGAGAGATTCGTTTGATTGCTCAATCCGAAAGCAGATACACCATAGATAATTCCGAAATTCACGGTTTTAGCATTACTACGCTGTTCTCTGGTCACTTCGGAAAGCGGAACATTAAATACTTTCGAGGCTGTTGAAGCATGAATATCTTCGCCTTGTTTAAAGGCTTCAATCATCGTTTCTTCTTTGCTCAGCGCTGCAATAATACGCAGTTCTATCTGAGAGTAATCGGCTGCAAGTAAGGTGTAATCTTCATTTCTAGGAATAAAAGCCTTTCGCACTTGTCGCCCGCGTTCAGTACGAATTGGAATGTTTTGCAAATTCGGATTGTTACTACTTAGGCGACCTGTAGCGGCAACAGTTTGCATATAATCGGTATGCACTCTACCTGTAGACGCATCAACCTGCAACGGTAAAGCATCGACATAAGTACTTTTTAATTTTGATAAGCCTCTGAAGTCTAGAATATTTTGAATAATCTCATGATCTTTCGCTAGGTAACTTAATACATCTTCAGACGTAGAATATTGTCCAGTTTTTGTCTTTTTAGGTTTGTCTACCAATTTCATTTTTTCAAATAAAATCACACCTAATTGTTTTGGTGATGCAATATTGAATTCTTCACCTGCGGCCTCATAAATTTTCTTTTCGAGATTAGCAATATCTGTGTTGAGTTGTTCAGACAGGGAGTTCAAGAATTCTTTATCTAGGTTAATGCCTTCCAATTCCATGGTTGCCAAAACTCGAACTAGAGGCAACTCAATGTCATCAAATAATGTTTTGGTATTGGCTTCGCCCAATTCTTTTTCAAAATGCTCTTTAAGCTGTAGGGTTATGTCGGCATCTTCAACGGCGTATTCGGTTTGCTTCTCTAAAGGAACATCGCGCATTGATAACTGGTTTTTTCCTTTTTTTCCCAGTAACTCTGTAATAGATATAGGTGTATAATTAAGATAAGTTTCAGCCAATACATCCATATTATGTCGCATGTCAGGATTGATGAGGTAATGCGCTAACATCGTATCAAAGAGTTTGCCTTTAACATCAACATCATATTTGGCTAAAACTTTAATGTCATATTTTAAATTTTGCCCAATTTTTTGAATAGCTTCATTTTCAAAAAACGGACGTAAGATTTCTATGAGTTCTTGAGCTTCGTTTTTATCTTCCGGAAAAGGGATGTAAAAGCCCTTTCCAACTTCCCATGAAAATGCAATGCCAACGAGTTCTGCAGTTAATGGGTTAAGACCAGTTGTTTCTGTGTCAAAGCAAACAGCGGTTTGATTCATCAAATTTTTAACAAACAGCTTTGTTGCCATACCAGGAGCAATACTTTGATAAAAATGTGCAGTGGTTGCAGATGTTTTTCTTGTGTATTCTGAAACCGCTTCGGTGCTGTTAGTATCATCTCCTCCAAATAAAGAAAATTGCCCTGCTCCAGCACTAGCAGAGGTTTTAGGCTTTGGTGTTGCTTTAGACTTCTCGACTGCGCTCGAAGTGACAGAGTTAGGTTTAGTTGACGTTTCTTCTTCCGTAGAAAATGTTTTTAGGAAATTATCAGTTAACCTTCTAAATTCTAAATTCTGAAATATCTCTTTTACTTTTTCGATATCTGGATGGTCCAGTTCAAAATCCTTAGCATTGAATTCTACTGGAACGTCGAGCATAATGGTTGCTAGTTTCTTTGATAATAAACCCAATTCACCATTAGCTTCAACTTTTTCTTTCATTTTACCTTTGAGCTGATCTGTATTAGCGAGCAAGCCTTCCATACTACCAAACTGATTGATAAACTTCTTAGCTGTTTTTTCACCAACGCCAGGAAGTCCTGGGATATTGTCACTAGCATCTCCCATCATGCCTAAAAAGTCAATCACTTGCATAGGATCTGTCACTTCAAATTTTTTCTGCACTTCAGGAATGCCCCAAGTTTCATAACCGCCTCCAAAAACAGGTCTGTACATAAAAATGTTCTCGGTTACTAACTGTGCAAAATCCTTATCTGGCGTCACCATATACGTTTTATAACCTTCTTTTTCAGCCTGTCTTGATAGGGTTCCAATAACATCATCTGCTTCGTAGCCTTCTTTCACCATGATTGGAATATGCATGGCTTTAAGAATCTCGTAGATATATGGAACTGCTGTTTTAATGCCTTCTGGTGTTTCATCACGATTGGCTTTATAGGCCTCGTACATTTCTATACGGTCTGCACTTCCTCCTTTGTCAAAGCAAACAGCTAGGTGATCAGGTCGTTCACGTTTAATTACATCCAATAAGGAATTCATAAAGCCCATTATGGCCGAGGTGTCTTCACCTTTTGAGTTAATTCTTGGATTTTTTATGAAAGCGTAATACCCACGAAAAATTAGGGCATAAGCATCAACTAAAAAAAGACGTTTCTGATCTGACATGTTATATCATATTTTATTTAAGTAAACTTCGTAAAACGCTCTTTTTTCATTTCTGCCTCAAAATAAAAAAGAAAAGTAGCTATGGCTATGTTTAATTTTTATTTTTTCACATATTCTAAAAAAATCATCATTTTACGTATAAGTTGACCTAAACAAAAAATGATATTGAGCTTTTTTTGAAGTTTATAAAGCTACAAAAACTTATGCGTTTATATGGAACAAATTAAACTACAATTTGTAATTTTCCGCAGTAAAAAATATTACAATGAAAAATTTCTCAATAGCCATTCATGGAGGTGCAGGAACATTAGTAAAAGGACTAATGACTCAAGAATTGGAGTTGCAGTATAAAGAAGCATTACAAGTGGCTCTAAACAAAGGGTACACTGTTTTAAATGATGGTGGCAATGCCATTGATGCGGTTGAAATTGCCGTAAAGTCATTAGAAGATTCACCATTGTTTAATGCTGGAAAAGGTTCGGTTTTTACCGCAGAAGGAACGCATGAAATGGATGCGAGTATCATGGAAGGAAAAACCTTAAACGCTGGAGCTGTGTCTTTAGTAACTGGTATTAAAAACCCCGTGTCCTTGGCACGTGATGTTATGGATAAAAGCTACCATGTGTTTTTAGCAGGTGAAGGTGCTATGGCTTTTGCGAAGCAGCATAACTACGACCTTGAAGAGGCTAGCTATTTTTATGATGAGGTACGTTACCAACAATGGCAAGGGATAAAAGATAGTGAGAACTTTCAACTAGATCATAGTGTAAAAAAGGATGGAAAGTTTGGAACGGTTGGAGCCGTAGCTTGCGATCAAGATGGAAATATCGCAGCAGCAACATCTACAGGAGGCATGACCAATAAAAAATGGGGGCGCGTTGGTGATAGCCCAATGATTGGTGCTGGTAATTATGCTAACAATAAAACCTGCGCAGTATCATGTACTGGAAGTGGCGAGTTCTTTATTCGAGGTGTTGTGGCTTATGATGTATCATGCTTAATGGAACACAAAGGATTGAGTTTGCAAGAAGCATCGGAAGAAGTTATAAATAAACGTGTTCTTGATATTAAAGGTGATGGAGGTTTAATTGCTGTAGATACCGAAGGAAACATTGCCATGCCTTTTAATACTGAAGGGATGTATCGTGCCTGTAAGACATCAAAAGGCGACGAACTTATTGCAATTTATAAGTAGGGGTCTTTTTGAATAATTTAGACCAGTTGATAGGTAAAAAGTAAACAATCATTATCCAAACAAAAATAGCGTTCAAAACGAACAAAGTTGTTCTATGATTATATAATAGGATATAAAGAATAACATCAATCGCAAATAGAAGCATAAAGAAGTTTGGCGTATTCAATAATACAAACTTTAATGCCTTGTGATTAAAAAGAACCTGATCTTTATGTTTTAATTGTAGCCAAAAGTGCTGCCCTTCATTATTTGGCGCCCACGTTTGTTTTTTGTCCATATCCAAAACCCTAAAAAACTGCTTTAAGACGTTTGCGCTTTTTTGTCTATACACAATATTTAATTGCGCTTTTGTAATACTATTAAAAGCCAATAATGTGATTACCAATGATTCTAGGAAATGACCAAATCTAAAAGAGGTTAAAGTGAATAAGGTGGTGTGAAACACAATGATAAACCAAACTGTTAATCTTCGCGTTTTTTTGAAAAGTATAAAAATGGCTATAGAAAACTCCGTAAACATGGCAATATAAGACAATAGTTTTGCCAATATCATTTTTGGAAAGAGTTGAGACATGTATAAATATGGAGGGTTTTCTCTTGCTGTTCCTAACCAGTTATCCATAAAAGCACCAGACCACCAATCTGGTTCAAGAAATTTATTTATTGAAGCGCCAAAATAGACTAAGCTCAATTGAAGCACAAAAAGATATGGAGGATCCTTGTCGTTACTTAGCCCGGCTAAAATTAATGCACAAGCACAAATAAAGTTATGGTTAAAAAAAAGAGGTTTTGAGGCTAAAATGCTTAAAATAATGACACAACCATTAATGAGGCTAGCTGTTCTAACTTTAATATTGAATAACAATGCAAATGCGCTAAGGCCAAATATGATTTTTAATGAATAATTAAAGACGTTAGGATAAGTATTGAACATATCTAATCCTGGTATAAAAGGAATAAACGGATCAGATATTTTAAAAAACATGTGATGCGCAATTAATAATAGCAGCAGTAGTTTACACATGAGTAATACGTTAGAATGCATTTTAGTGCCTTCAAACTGAAATAGTCTTAATATGAACGTTTTTAAGTAGGTCATCGTTTATATATCCATTCCTGCTCTTCGTGGCCGTTCGTTGAGTATTTTACAATAACTTGGGCATTATCTGTTTTGCCATAGGTATCTTCATATTGAGAAATAAGAGAAAATATATTGTCAATTGAGCGTTGTTCCCAACCTTTCATTTTATACTTATAGCGAGCTTCCGCTTCTTGTTGTGAAAGGGTCTTTCCGTTAATGGTAACAAAGGTTTCAAATTTCGTATGGCTATCGTAAGGTGCCCAGCAGAAAAAACGTTCAGGTATGAAACGAGCATGAACAACAGCTCCCACCTGAAGTAAGAGAAATAGGATTCCGAAGTAAAACCTAGTCTTCATAGGTTTAAAGCTAAAAGAATTTGGTGGCTATGTCAAAAAAACTAGATAAAAGGAGCTTCAATAGGAAGAACCGTTACCTTTCGGTTTGTAATGTCATATTGATCGCCATTAGATAATACATGAACAGTAAGATTAGCCATGGTCATTGGAGTACCTTCTTGCAAAACTTTTTCATTGTTATGTGTAAGCTGGCTCCCATCAAAAACAATCACCATTCCAGAGCCAATAATAGTACAATCATTTCCATTTTTAATGATAAGACCAGTGTCTTCTGCCAATCCTAAACCAACCAAATTGGGAAATTTAGCAATCGCTTCACTTTGTCTTCCAAAACGTCCACGTTTAATAAAGTGTGTATCAATAATTAAACTAGGAATTAAACTTAAGCCTTGATACATGTTAACGGCGCCTTTTACAAAAGCCTCAGAAGCACTACCACCTGCAATCATTTCATTGGACATAGCCATTGCACCAGCACTCGTTCCTGCGATTACAAAGCCTTCTTCATTTTTATAACGTTCTAAAAGGATGTCGTGAATAATTGTGCCTCCAATTTTATCGGTAATTTTAGATTGATTACCTCCTGAAAACATAACGCAATCTGCAGATTTTATAAGATCAATAGATTCTTGCTTTTCAGAGTCTTCTTTACTTCTAATATCCAAAACACTTACATTTTTGCAACCTAAGGTTTCAAAGGCCGATAAATAATTATCGCCAACTTCTTCAGGAATACTGGACGCTGTAGGTATAACAACAATTTTTGAGTTTACACCACCAGACTCTCTCACAACATGGTATAATATACCTTCGTCAATGAATTCTAGCGTGTACATTTCGTTGTGTTCCAGACCTTTGTCTTCGTTTCCTCCTATAGGAATAAGTGTCCCTTTTATCTTCTGCATAAAAATCTTCCTGTATATTGAATATTGGGCAAAAATAAACTAATTTTTTTATTGAAAAATGTTATATTTATAATCTTTCACTTAAAAAATCAACCAAATGGATATACGTAGTATAAATGCAATGCGAGGACCAAACTATTGGTCAATTAGACGACATAAATTAATTGTAATGGTTTTAGACCTTCAAGAAATGGAAGAATTACCTTCCAATAAAGTTGATGGTTTTTATGATCGTCTTAAAGCTATGTTTCCTGGCATGTATGAGCATCGTTGTTCTGTTGGAGAACCTGGAGGATTTTTTCAACGTGTAGAAGAAGGCACATGGATGGGGCATATTATAGAACATATTGCTCTAGAAATCCAGACATTAGCTGGTATGGATGTAGGCTTTGGAAGAACAAGGGGTTATGGCGAGGAAGGAGTCTACAATGTTGTTTTTGCGTATATGGAGGAGTCTGTAGGACGCTATGCAGCAAAGGCTTCTGTGAGAATATGTGAAGCCTTAATAAGTGGAGAAGCATATGATTTGTCTGATGATATTCAAGAGATGCGCGAATTGCGTGAAGCCGACCGCCTTGGACCAAGTACTGGTTCTATTGTAGAGGAAGCAGAAGCTAGAGGAATTCCATGGATTAGATTAAACAAATACTCTTTATGTCAACTAGGATATGGCGCTAACCAAAAGCGAATTCAGGCCACTGTAACGAGTGAAACAAGCAGTATAGGCGTTGAACTAGCCTGTGATAAAGAAGATACAAAATACTTGTTGGAACAAGCCGAAGTGGAAGTGCCTCGTGGAGATATTATTCGACGCGAACGTAGTTTAGAGGAGGCTTGTCGATATGTTGGCTATCCTTTGGTAATTAAACCAATAGATGGAAACCATGGACGAGGGATAACAGTCGATATTCAAAACTATGATGATGCATTGGTTGCTTTTAGACACGCAAAAGACAGTTCTAAAAGTGGTGCTATTATTATTGAAAAATTCATTATTGGAGAAGATTATAGGCTACTGGTTATTAATAATAAACTTGTTGCGGCCGCAATTAGAACACCTGCCCATGTTGTGGGTAATGGAAAATCTACAGTTCAAGAACTTATCGATGAGGTAAATAGTGATCCACGACGTGGTTATGGTCATGAAAAAGTATTAACACAAATTACTACGAACGAGCTTACACGAAAACTTATTAAAGATGCTGGTTATACATTAGATTCGGTTATTGCTGAAGGCGAACGACTTATTCTAAAAGACACGGCAAATCTAAGTACAGGAGGAACGGCAGAAGATGTAACTGATATTGTGCATCCTGCAAATGTATCAATGGCAGAGCGTATTTCTAAAATCATAGATTTAGATATTTGCGGTATCGATATCATGACAACAGATATTTCAAAACCTTTATCTGAAACTGGTGGAGCTGTTCTTGAAGTGAATGCAGGACCTGGTTTTAGAATGCATTTAGCACCAACCACTGGGTTACCTCGAAATGTTGCGGCTCCAGTAATTGACAAACTATTTCCTCAGAAAGGAGATACTGGTCGTATCCCTATTATTGCAACGTCTGGAACAAATGGAAAAACAACCACAACACGCCTAATTGCGCATATTGCAAAAATGAAAGGGTATCGCGTAGGTTATACAACAAGTGATGGTGTTTATATTCAAAACAGGTTGTTAATGACAGGAGATTGTACTGGACCAGCAAGTGCCGAATTTGTTCTCAAAGATCCTACCGTTAACTTTGCTGTTTTAGAATGCGCTAGAGGCGGATTATTACGAGCTGGATTAGGATTTAAAAAATGTGATGTAGCCGTGGTAACTAACGTTGCGGCAGATCATTTAGGCTTAAAAGGAATTCATACGATAGAACAATTAGCTAAGGTAAAAGCTGTTGTTCCTGAAACCGTATTACCAGATGGTTATGCCATCTTAAATGCCGATGATGATTTAGTCTATGATATGCGTCGTAATGTGGATTGTAATGTTGCTTTGTTTTCAATGGATGAAAATAACCCAAGAGTAAAAGCATTACAACGTCTTAATGGTATTACAGCCGTTTATGAAAATGGCTTTGTAACTATTTGTAGAGGCGAATGGAAGATGCGTTTAATGAAAGCCGAGCACATTCCTTTAACCTATGGTGGTAAAGCAAAATTTATGATACAAAATGTCTTAGCGGCTGTTCTAGCAGCCCATGTACAAGGCATTAGTATAGAAGATATGAAAGCAGCCTTAGAAACTTTTATTCCTTCGGCTTCACAAACACCTGGACGTCTTAACTTATTTAAGTTTAATAATTTCACGATTCTGTTAGATTATGCTCATAACCCAGCAGGAATGAGAGCACTTCAAAAGTTTACAGACGAATTAGAGGCCACTGTAAAAGTGGGTATTATTGCCGGTATTGGTGATAGACGTGTTGAAGATAATAACGAAATGGGAGCTATTGCTGCTGAAATGTTTGACGAAATTATAATCCGTCAGGATAAACGTTTAAGGGGAAAAACTGAAGAAGAACTTATAAAGATGCTTGATGATGGAATTAAAATGAAAGATCCTAATAAGAAAACGATGATTATTCCTTCAGAAAAAGAAGCGATTACATATGCTGTAAAAAATGCTGTTAAGGGGTCTTTAATTATTTTATGTAGTGATGTTATTCCAGATGCCTTAGACTTGGTTAAAAAGTTTAAAGAACAAGAGGCTAAAGGAGAATTAAACTTCGCTTAGAAAGGATATATTTAGATATGAAAACAAAAAAATCCGAAACGTTAGTTTCGGATTTTTTAAATGTCTTTAAAACGAATTAGCAAAGTTTTACAGTTTTTACTTTAATCTGTAAACTTTTTCTATATGCTTTTATACTAATTATATCTGAACTTTTCTTTCTGTTTATTTTTAATAGTTGAGCTTTAACTGCAGAAGCAGCTCTTGTCTCTTTTTTTATTTCTTGAGTTTTACCTTTATTTTCGATCACAGTTTCAACAGTATCATTATTTTTGATATCTACATTAGTATCCTGACCTACAGAAAGTAGAGGTAACATTGTAAAGGCTAATATGGTTAATACTTTTTTCATAATCGTCGAGGGTTTTTAATTTTAAACTCAGGTCAAAGAAACACAAGAAATGTAGTGATTATGAATATTTTAGATAAAACGGTTGATTTTTAGTTAAGATGAAACCGTTCGTAAAAAACATCGACGAAATGCACAAAAACGGCTCGCAGCCCAATAAAAACGTTTAGGATTAAATGACAGATTATTCAGATAACAGGTACTTTGAGTTGTTTAACAAACAAAAAGCTCATCAATTTACATTAGGAAATACCAATTATAAGGAGCGCATTAGAAAACTTAAAGCATTAAAGCGTGCTATTGAAAAAACCTACAGGCAAGACTTAAGAGATGCTATGTTTAAGGATTTTAAAAAACCACAAACTGAAGTTGACCTTACAGAGATTTATTTAGTAATTAAAGAAATAAAGTATGCGTGTTCAAACTTAAAGTCGTGGTTAAAGAAACAGCGCGTAGATACACCATTAACCTTATTAGGGACCTCTTCTTATATTACTTATGAGCCAAAAGGTGTATGTTTAATAATATCACCTTGGAACTATCCAGTAACCTTAACCTTTGGCCCATTGGTATCTGCCATTGCGGCTGGCAATACAGTTATTTTAAAACCTTCTGAGATGACTCCAAACACATCTGCAGTAATGCGCGAGATTGTTGAGAGTATCTTCTGGGAAAGTGAAGTAGCGCTTATTGAAGGTGAGGTAGATGTTGCTCAGGATCTTTTAAAATTGCCTTTTAATCATATATTCTTTACTGGATCTCCAGCCGTTGGAAAGATTGTAATGTCGGCTGCTTCAAAACATTTATCGTCAGTAACTTTGGAGTTAGGAGGGAAATCGCCTACTATTATTCATGAATCTACAAATATCAATGCAGCGATTAAGAATATCGTATGGGGAAAGTTTCTCAATAACGGACAAACTTGTATCGCTCCTGATTATGTAATGGTTCATGAATCAATTAAAGATGAATTTATAAATGCCTTTAAGGCTAAGGCACTAGCTTATTATTCAGAAAACCCAAAATCATCAGAATCATTTAGTCGTATTGTCAATAAGAAACATTTTGACCGTCTTGTTGCAAGTATTGAAAATGCTAAATCGTTTAATGCTACAATTGAACTGGGTGGTGATTATGATGAAAATACAAATTATATTGCACCAACGCTAGTGTCTAATGTAGATGAGGGAGCACAGTTGCTACAGGATGAGATCTTTGGACCAGTACTTCCCATAAAAACATATAAATCAACCGAAGAGGTTATCAATTATATCAATTCAAAAGAAAAACCCTTGGCATTATATATTTATGCTAAAAATCGAAAGTTCATTAATACAATAATTAAAAACACCAGAGCAGGTAGCACATGTGTTAATAGTAATGCACTCCAGTATTCTAACCATTATTTACCTTTCGGTGGTTCTAATAATAGTGGTATTGGAAAAGCCCATGGTTTTTTTGGTTTTCAAGAATTTTCTAATGCACGTTCTGTCTTAAAAAGACATACCGCAGGGCCTTTGTACTTACTATTTCCGCCTTATAATACATTGAAGGAAAAAATAGCCAACTTAGCTGTTAAGTGGTTTTAAGCCTTGTTAAAATAGTCAGATTGGATTTGTTCATTCACGCCATCTTGAAATTTAGTCATGCTAAACCATTGATGTATTGAATAACTTCCTGTTTCTCCTTTTTTATTTACAGCAATATATCCGACCTGGAAATTTTTATAATTGCTATTAGGTTTATTTACAATCCTACTTATAGCCTCTTCGCAAGCCTCTTGAGGTGACTTTCCTTGTCTCATAAGTTCTACAACTAAAAAACTTCCAACAGTTTTCACGACTTCTTCACCTAAGCCTGTAGCAACACAAGCACCAATTTCATTGTCTACAAATAAACCAGAGCCAATAATTGGAGAATCACCAACACGTCCACCTAATTTATAAGCAAGTCCGCTAGTGGTACAAGCACCAGAAATGTCACCATTTTTGTCTATGGCCAACATGCCAATAGTATCGTGGTTTTCGATATTGATAATTGGTTTGTATTCGCTTTTTACTTTCCATTCTTCCCATGCCTTTTTTGAAGCATCTGTTAGTAGATCTTCAGCTTCAAAACCTTTAGACAGGGCAAACTGCTTAGCGCCTTCTCCCGCAAGCATAACATGTGGTGTGTCTTCCATAACCTTCCTAGCCACAGAAACCGCATGTGTAATGTCTTTGAGATATACTACAGAACCACAATTTCCATGTTTATCCATAATACATGCATCTAAAGTGACATTACCATCACGATCGGGTAAGCCTCCTTTTCCAACAGATTGTCCTTTTTCATTCGCCTCTTCAACCCGACAACCTTGTTCAACAGCATCTAGAGCAGTACCTCCGGCTTCTAGGACTTCCATTGCTTTTGTTGTGGCATCAATAACATGCCATGTTGCAATAACTAACGGTAATGAACCGTTAGAACCGTCTGTTGTTGCAGCTGCAACTGTTTTTTTATCTTCCGAAGTTTTTTCGACACAACCTATTAAAGTATTTCCTACTGCGAGTCCAACACCTGTTAATGACGCATTTTTAATAAAGTTTCTTCGTTTCATGAGACTATTTTTTTAGAATTTTTATAACCATACCATAAGATATAGGTATAGCAAATTATGATAAAGAACAAGGCGTACTTAAAGCCTATTTCATCAGTTAAATAACCATATAAGGGAGGAATTAATGCGCCTCCAACAATAGCTGTACAAAGTAATCCAGAGCCTTTAGGTTTAAGTGCACCAATACCATCAATGGCTAGCGTAAAAATGGTTGGAAACATGATAGAGTTAAACAGCCCAACAGCTAAAATACTCCACATACTTACTAATCCCGTGGTGCTTATTGAAATGAGAATAAGGACTATGGCCAACGTAGCAAAAACACCTAGAACTTTTCCTGGTTTCATAATTTTTGTGAGATAGGAACCTACAAAGCGTCCAATCATTGCGCCAGACCAGTAAAACGTAACAAATACACCGACAATAGCTTTATTGTCGTTATCTGTTAGTCCAGAGTTTAAGATGCCTTCAGCTATAGATTTCATTACACTATTTTCTTTAATGACTTCAATCAAATTCATATCTAAAAAATAGTTCACGAGGTAACTACCTATTGCTACTTCTGCACCAACATAAAAGAAAATACCAAGTACGCCTAACATGAGGTTTTTGTTTTTAAAGGCATCTGCATAAGTTCCAGAGGATGTTTCACTTATTAGTTTGGGGAGTTTCGCAAAAAAGAAAATACCAGCTATAAAAATGATAAACAAGGCGAGTCCGAGAAATGGTTTTTGAACGGCCGAAGCCTCGCTAGCTAAGTAGGTTTCTTTTGCAGTTTCTGTTAATGCTGCAATTTCGTCTTTTGTTTTTATTGTATCACTCAAAATAAATAAGGCTCCAATTGCGGGAGCAATCGCTGTTCCTAGAGAATTAAAGGCCTGTGATAAATTTAAACGACTTGATGCTCCTTTTTCTGAACCTAAAACCGCAACATAAGGATTTGCTGCCACTTGAAGAATTGTCATTCCTCCAGCTAAAATAAAGTATGCCAACATAAAGACTCCAAACGTTCGGTAGGAAGCAGCAGGATAAAACAGCAAACAACCTAGAGCCATTGTAAATAGTCCCAATATAATACCACGTTTATATCCAATTTTAGATAAGATATAACTGGCAGGTATTGAGAGCAAAAAGTAAGCGCCAAAGAAAGCGAATTGAACCATTCCTGCCTGGAAATACGTAAGTGTAAATAGTTCTCTTAAACGTGGAATTAAAGAATCTACTAATACCGTTATAAATCCCCAAAGGAAAAATAGTGTCGTTAGTAAAATAAAAGATGATCGATATGATTTTTGTTGGTTCATAAATTGGCTCTTATTTAATTGAAATTTCATCTACAAATAGCCAACTTCGGCCATCGTGTGGGTAACCTAAATGCCATTTAGGAAGTTCTCCTAATTTTTTAGCAATCACTCTGATATAGCGATATTTTTTCGATGTGTTACTGAAATCTAATTGTAGTATTGAAACATCCTCTGAAGGTTGTGCAGCGTCAATAACCCGTTTAGGCGCAAAAGGTTTAAATAGTTTTCCATCATTGGATACTAGGCAACGGACTTCAGTAGGATAGAAAATCCATGAGCGCTGGTCTTGTAAAAAATCAACTGAAATTGTATTGATATCCCTAGAACTGCCTAAGTCAACAGTTGCAATAAGATCTTCATCAAAATAACCTTGCCACGTTCCTGTTCTAAAATCTTGAGTTCCCCTAATACCATCTATAAGAGCGTCGTTGCCTCCAGCATTATATTGATTGGCATATGTTGTTCCAAGATGTATAGATACATTTGGATCTATTTTGTAGAATTTTGTTTCAATAAGTGCGCTTTTGATGTTGTTTTTTTCTGAGTATACAACCATTGTAGTGGGATCCGAAATTTTAAACGGATCACTATACTTAATATAATCACCTTCGTTGAGCTTGTAATAAATAATAGCATCTGAATCTGCATTTTGCAATACAACTTCAGTATCTCCTTTAAAAGCTACATCTCCTTTGGCGATAAATGGAGCAGGAACAATCACGTGCTCCTTAATTTGGGTTTTAGGCTCCTGGCCATCTCTACTTCCCCAAACAGCAGGATTGTCGGTCATTTTGAATTCTAAAGTGCCTCCATCCATAATGTCATTATGAGAAATGAACGTCTTATCAAGGGCTTTTCCGTTGAGGTATGCATATTCAATATAGATGTTTCTATCACTTAAATTATCTGCAACAATAGTAAATTGTTTTCCGTTTTCTAAGTTGATAGTTGCTTTATCAAACAGCGGAGTGCCAATAATATAATCATTGCTAGAAGGTGTTACAGGATAGAATCCCATTGATGAAAAAACGTACCAAGCACTCATTTGTCCACAGTCTTCATTACCCGAAATACCATCAGGTTCATTGGTGTAGAGTTCTGTTAAAATTTGATGAACCTTCTCTTGGGTTTTATGTGGTTTGTTTACAAAATTATAAAGGTAAGCCATGTGATGGCTAGGCTCATTTCCGTGAGCATATTGCCCTATTAACCCTGTTATATCGGCTTGGTTACGACCAGAGGTTTCGCCTTTAGCGGTAAACAGGTCATCTAATTGTATTTCTAATTTATCTTTTCCACCTAACAAGGTCATAAACCCAGATATGTCTTGAGGGACATAAAAACTGTATTGCCATGAGTTGGCTTCGGTATAGTTGAAGTTAACTTCATAAGGATCAAAAGGGGCAAACCATGTATTACGAAAACGTCCGCGCATAAATTTACTTTCAGGGTCGTAAATGTTCTTATAGTATTGCGCTCTTTTCGAATACAATTCATAATCATCAGTTTTCCCCATGGCTTTAGCCATTTGTGCAATGGTCCAGTCATCGTAGGCGTACTCTAATGTTTTGGAAACTGATTCACTTTCTTCTTCCACAGGAATAAACCCGAGTGCTTTGTATGATTTAAGTCCGAGTTTATCTCTAGTAGCCGAATGTTTCATTGCTTCTAAGGCCTTTTCAGTATCATAATTGGTTATGCCTTTTAAGTAGGCATCGGAAATCACAGGAACGGCATGATAGCCAATCATACAACCTGTATAACAAGCTGATAGATCCCAAATAGGCATTATACCACCTTCATCATATTTGGCTAAGAACGTATTTATAAAGTCATTGGTGCGCTCTTGTTCGATAATAGTATATAAGGGATGAGCAGCTCTATAAGTGTCCCAAAGAGAGAATACTGTATAGTATTCAAAATCTTCCGTTTCATGAATTTCCAAATCCATCCCTCGATAACGCCCATCTACATCTTGATAAAGGTTTGGAGCAATCATGGTGTGGTATAAGGACGTATAAAAATTGGTTTTATAATCATTGTTTTGAGATTCAACAACAATTTTATCGAGCTGATTTTCCCATGCATTCTGAGCATCGGTTTTAATATGATCAAATGCCTTCTTGCCTATTTCTTGTTTTAGATTGTTGACGGCTCCATCATTATCAACCGCCGAAATACCTATCTTAACATAAATTGGGTCATTGTTGGGGTTGTTGAAGGTAATGGCAGCTTGTTTACTCTGATATTTATAATTTTTAGAAACCAAGGCGCCTTGATCTTGATAGGTGATGTTTTTTATAGGTTTTGAAAACTCAATTGTATAAAACAATCTTTGATCTGTTGCCCATGCTTTTGAGTGTCTAAAACCAGAAATAGTAGAATCGCTTATTTTCTGAATTTTATAATCTAGGAGCTCATCTCGATGATCGAGTTCAAGAATTACATATTGATTTTCGGATGATGGAAATTGGTATTTGTGCATACCACTGCGTTTTGCAACCGTAAGTTCAACATCAATATTGGTAGAATCTAAGCGTACCTTGTAATATCCTGGCTGAGCAATTTCATTATCATGAGAAAAATGAGCACGATAACCAGGTTTTCCGTCACTACCGTTATTAAAATTAATGCTTGTGGTTGGCATTAATAAAATGTCGCCGTAATCACTAACACCAGTACCGCTAAGGTGTGTATGAGAGAAACCATAAATGTAATTATCACTATAGTGATAACCCGAACAACCATCCCATCCATCGAGTCTAGTATCAGGGCTTAATTGCATCATGCCAAACGGCATTGTGGCTCCTGGATATGTGTGTCCATGACCACCTGTACCAATAAAGGGGTTAACATATTCAATTAGAGGTTTGTCTTTTTTGGCAATTTCGATTTGAGGTTTCGTTTCACAGCTAATTAGGAAAAAAGTTAGTAAAACGACGAAAAAAAGATGTTTCATGGACCGTGTTTTTAATCGAAACGGAAGATACTAAATCTTAACGTATCGTTAAATATAATTTATCAACTAAGTTGCTTTTTAAAATGAGTTATCTTTGAAAAAACTTCATTATATGGTACGTTGGATTATATTTATCTTAATCTATAGTCTTTTTTCATTTTACGGATTTCAAGCGGTTAAAACAGTAACCAAGGTAAGTTGGTTGCATTATTTATTTATAGCTATTGCGATTGTTATTGCTGGAAATTTTATTTACCAGTTTTCAATTGGCTCAGAAGGTCGTGTACTTAACCCTTCAAAGAGTTATGCTTTTGGGTTTTTATTAGCTTTTATGTCGTTAAACTTGGTTATTGTTCCAATTCTTTTAGGAGAAGATATTGTTAGAGTAGCGTTAGGTTTATATGATAAGTTAGTAACGAAAGATTCATTTTATTTACCATCTCGAAGAAAGTTTATTAGTCAAATTGCTTTGGGCTTGGCTGCCATTCCATTTAGTTCCCTTCTTTACGGAATGTATAAAGGGAAGTATCGTTTTAGAGTTTTGAATTACACTTTACATTTTGAGGATTTACCAGAAGCCTTTGATGGGTATCGCATTACACAGATAAGCGATATTCATTCAGGTAGTTTCGATAATCACGAAAAAATTGAATATGGTGTCAATCTTATTAATGAGCAAGAATCGGATGTTATTATGTTTACAGGAGACATGGTTAACAATAAAGCGTCTGAAATGGAACCATGGAAAAATGTTTTTGGTACTTTAAAAGCAAAGGATGGTGTGTTTTCTGTATTAGGGAATCACGATTATGGAGATTATGTGAGGTGGCCTTCCGAGGCAGACAAAGTTAAAAACCTTAATGATTTAAAAACAATTCAAAGAGAAATGGGCTATGATTTATTGCTCAATGAGTCTCGTTTTTTAGAGAGAGACGGACAGCGAATTGCCATAGTTGGTGTGGAAAATTGGGGAAAAGGTGGATTTAAAAAGGCAGGAGATTTGAAAAAGGCTTCTCAAAACGTTGCTGCAGATGATTTTAAAATTCTTATGAGCCATGACCCCAGCCATTGGGAGGAAGAAGTTATTAAGGACGATTATCACTATCATTTGACATTAAGCGGACATACACATGGTATGCAATTTGGAATTGAAATCCCAGGCTGGATTAAATGGAGTCCTGTAAAATGGCGTTATAAGTATTGGGCAGGAATTTATGAAGAGTTGGGTCAGTATATAAATGTGAATAGAGGGTTTGGATATTTAGGATATCCTGGTCGTGTTGGAATTTGGCCAGAAGTAACAGTTATTACACTTAAAAAGGGAGTAAATAACGCTTAATAGTATGGAAATGTTATATTTACTTTGAAAATGCGTATTTTTATAAATATGTCATAGTGAACCTACTGGGTAATACTATTTAAAGTATTACCAAAAATTTTATGTAGGTTTGTATATGCATATCAGATTTAAAAGTTTAAATGTATGTCAAAATTTGGGGAACTTATAGACGTGGATATTCCAGTTCTGTTAGATTTTTTCACAGAATGGAATGAGCAATCTACTGCAATGCATCCAGTAATGAGAGATGTGGCAGCTGCTCTTGGTGATAAAGCAAAGGTCATCAAAATCGATGTTGATAAAAATAAAGAGTTAGCCGAAGCCTTGCGTGTTAAAGGTTTGCCAACACTCATCATTTATAAAAATGGTGAGATGAAATGGAGGCATAGTGGTGAGCAAGATGCCAATACCTTAATAGGAATCGTTCAAGAATATATCTAATCTAGAGCGCTTTAAATTCAAACCCTTTTTTACTGAAAAGTTCTAATACTTTAGGAAGTGTATAAGTCATGTTTTTAGATGCCTTTACGCTGTCGTGAAATACAATGATACTACCAGCTTTGCTTTTGGATAACACATTTTCAAGACATTGTTCTTCAGAAAGGCTTTGATCCCAATCAAAAGATAGAACATCCCACATAACTATTTTATAACCCAGATTAATAATTTTTTTACCTTGCTTGGGCTTAATTTGACCATAGGGAGGCCGAAACAATTTTATGTCATCTTTTTTTAGGGTATCAATAATGGTCTGTGTAAGGCGGACTTCACTTAGATAGTCTTTGGTTTTGGTTGTCCAGCCCTTAACATGTTGATGTGTATGGTTTCCTATGGTATGACCATCGTCAATGATTTTCTGGAATATGCCAGGGTATTTTTCAATATTAGAACCTATACAGAAAAATGTGGCTTTCGCGTTATAACGCTTAAGTGTTTGTAAAGTCCAATCGGTAATTTCAGGAGTTGGACCATCATCAAAAGTGAGGTACAACTCCTTACTATTGGTAGTAATATCCCAAAGATAATTTGGGAACATTTTTTTAGCAACAATAGGTGTTTTTACTGGAGCTATTTTCATTTAATTCTTTATTACAAACCTAGGATACTATCAATGGTATCTTTAGCAATGTCTCTGTCTTCTCTTACAGGTTCTGTTTCTGGTTCTTCATCACCAGTAAAGTGTTTAAATAATTTCAAGTAATTATTAAACTTCTCTGTCTCCTGCAGTGCAAATTCTTTATCATTATAGATAACTAAAACATCAACTAGGTTGCGATACCATTCAATATCAGATACAATTTCATCCAAATATCGAGTTTGGTTTTCAATAGAAAGCTCACTCCAATACGTTAATTTTTCCTGATATTTTCTGGTTACATCTGTATAAAGTTTTCTGGCTTTATCTGTTTTGCCTATTTCATAATAACCTGTAATGTAAGGCTCAAGTAGAGTGTAAAAGCCAAATTTGTTTACAGGCATTTTTTCCATGGCTAGATCAGCTACTTTTTCAGCTTTATCAAATTGATTTTCATTTATAAGCTGTTCCATTAATCTAGCTAGGTTGCCTCTATAGGTAATTCCATTTTTTCGAGTTTCGACATCATGATAGATTTTATCGCTACCGCTATTTCCCCAATCCCATGACATTACTTTTTCATACATTAAATCTGAATCTACTCGACCCATATCAAATGGATTTGCTCTATCTACTGGTGTTTTAATTGGAACCAATTTATAACACAAACCATCTAATTGAAGGTAGTCTTTCATCCAAATATAATCTTCATCGCTAAAAGCACCACCTGTAAAATATATTGGTCGTTTCCAGTCATTGTTAGCAATGATGTCAAGCATTAATAGACGGTTTTTATATAAAGCTCCGGCTGTAATTTTAAGATCTATGTATGGTACTATTTCGTCTTCGTCTTTTGGTTTTACAATACCGCTTTCTAAAACGTTGTCTTTGTTAACAGGTACTCTAATGTTTGAAGTAGGTAAATAATTTGAATTTTGCAATTGAGCTGGATAACCGTTAGGGTTTTCACCACGACTTTGCATTGCATATTTCAACTTATATCTTGGATCATCATTAGAAATGAAATTTATAAAGTCTTTAATGAGCATGGTGTCTCTGGTGAGTTCATATTTCATTATAACATCACGTGTTCCAAACCTATACTGATCATGCGTTAATTGCGATGGTATTGGATCACTATCATAAGCCTTTCGTTTCATTTGATCTATATACCAATCGGTTTGGAATAAACTTGTATTGACAACACGTACATCTGTTCTAACACCTTCTATTTCTTGTAAATACCAAAGTGGGAAACTATCATTATCACCAATAGTAAACAAAATCGAGTTTGGTGCACAAGATTCTAAATACTTCCTTGCCATTGCTTGTGCTGTGTATTTTGCCGATCTATCGTGATCATCCCAGTTTTCGGCTGCTAAAATGCCAGGAACTAGAAATAGACAAACTAAGGTGATAGCAGGTGCCAAAAATTTAGAGTTGGCATATTTCCGAAGCAAATCAAAAATGGCATAAACTCCAAAGCCTATCCAGATAGCAAATACATAGAAAGAACCTACTACGGAATAATCCCTCTCACGAGGTTCAAATGGTCTTACATTGGTGTAAAATTGAATGGCTATTCCTGTGAATAAGAAGAAAACAAGGAGTACCCAAAAGCGTTTAGGATCTCTAGTAAGTACAAATAAAAACCCTATGACCCCTAAGATTAAAGGTAGCATGTAGTATGTGTTTCGAGACTTGTTATTGGCAACGTCACTAGGCAGATTGTCTTGAGACATCCCTAAACGCCATGAACTCTCGTCAATAAAATCTATACCACTAATCCAGTTGCCATGTAAATCGTCATATTTACCTTGAATGTCGTCCTGTCTACCAGCAAAATTCCACATAAAATAGCGCCAATACATATAGCCTAATTGGTAGTCTAACATGTAATAAAGGTTGTCACCAAAGGAAGGCTTCTGTATGTCCAGATAATCACGTCCAAATTGTCTGAGGAAGCTATGATAATCTTCATAATCAATTTTTCCCTGAGCAACTTCGCTCCTAAATTCATTTACGACGCGGCGCACGTCATTATCCATTTGAAATTCAGGTTTGATTCTAAAATCCAATAAGCCTGTAAACATCATATAATTTTCGGCATGCTCTGTGCTCCACATTCTTGGTAACCATGCGGCCTGATCAGAATTATAATTTTGTTTCGTGTTTTCCCATTCATTTACAATGACATATTCTCCTTTTTCATAATCTTTTTCATATTTCGGCTTGTCGTCTATGTAAGGATTGTTGCTATCTAAACCTGTGTACTGATCTGTAAATAATGGTCCATAAAACAAATGTGTTTCTGGATACTGCTCTAAGTTGTAATAGGCGAGCAATTCTCTTGCGCTCGAAGGATCATTCTCATTAATAATCACATTGGCATTAGCCCGAATAGGTAACATGGTCCATGATGAGAAGCCAATAAAAATAAAAATTAAGCAAAGCGTTAATGTGTTTGCATATTTATAGCCTTTGTCACGCGTATATTTTAATCCGAAATAGAAAGCTGCAATTAAAATTAAGGCTGCGATAATTGTTCCAGAGTGGAAAGGTAATCCAATACTATTTACAATAGTGACTTCCATCCAGCCAAAGAAACGAAGGGCATTAGGTAATAATAACTTAAATATAAATAAGAGAATGGCGGCTGAAATTACATTGGCTAGAATAAAATTTGTAACTGTAATTGTTTTATAGTTCTTAAAGAAATAGATAAGTCCTAGAGCAGGAATAGTTAATAATCCCATGAAGTGAACCCCAAAAGATAAACCGATAACAAAAGCAATTAATATTAACCATCTATGACCTCTTGGTTCATGCATGTCTCTTTCCCATCTCAGTCCTAAGTAAAACAGTATAGACATAATTAGGGTAGCCATAGCATATACTTCTGTTTCCACGGCATTAAACCAAAACGAATCGGTGAATGTAAATGCCAAACTTCCAACAAGAGCGCTTCCTAAGATAGCTACAGATGCATTTTTTGATAATTTTTCGTCTTCATTTTTGGCCAGTTTACGCAATAACATTGTAATGGTCCAAAACATAAAAAGAATTGTGAATGCACTTGAAACAGCGCTCATCATATTGAGCATGGCGCCTATTTGGGCAGGTTCAAGGGCAAACATTGAGAAAAAAGCACCTAGCATTTGAAATAGTGGTGCGCCAGGAGGATGACCTACTTGCAATTTAGAAGAGGTAAGTATATATTCGCCGGCATCCCAAAAGCTCACGGTTGGCTCTATAGTTAAGGCATAGGTAATTAAAGCTACGGTAAAAGCTAACCATCCTAAAATGGTATTCCATTTCTTGAAGTTGAAATGTGTCATAAAAATAGTCTATTTAATGCGAGCGAATTTACTAATAAATATGATAAACGCTATAGATTTTAAGTAAACGTTACCATTTTTTAATTATTTTATAAAAAATTATTTGTACAAATAAAACTTTGTAGTAAATTTGCATCCTCTTTAAGAGATTGGCCTATGGTGTAACTGGCAACACATTGGTTTTTGGTACCAAAGAGTCTAGGTTCGATCCCTAGTGGGCCAACAAAAAAGTCTTCCTATAAATGGAAGACTTTTTTTATTTAACGGTATAACGATTAAATCTTAAAGGTAATTACTGGTCTTTTAGCATGGTTAACAAGGTCCTCACTAATACTTCCATTAAAGAAATGTGCAATTCCTTGTCGGCCATGAGTACTTATTCCTATCAAATCGGCATCAATTTGTTTTGAAAAGTTAAGTACACCCTTTTCCACAGATTCGTCATTATAAATATTTATAGTGTAGTTTTTGAAGCTGTAATCTTCAATAAAATTAATGATGCGGTCATTTGCTTTTTTTGTGGTTGTAAAATTACTAGCAGTATTTACCATTAATAAGTGAACTTGAGCCCCAAAAGCTGTTGCAAACTCTGTAGCTTGTCTATAGGTTTCTTTGTTATCGTTTTTAAAATCTGACGCAAACACAATATCATCAACACTAAAATCATCATGACTATTTTTTATAACTAAAACGGGTACATCAGAGTTTCGTACTGCTTTTTCGGCATTAGATCCAACAAACATCTCCTTAATACCACTTGCGCCATGAGAACCCATAGTAATCATTGTAATACCATGTTCTTTGCAAATTTCAGAAATACCATTAAAAGAACCATCAGGCTTAACGATTTCATGCACAGTTAAATCATCGAGGTATTCACTATTCATGATGTCTTCAAATTTTTGATGAGCCATTTTCATAAAAAACATTACCTCAGGGACTTCTGCTTGCGTACTCACGGCATCAATTTCCTGCATTGGAATCTCTAACATGTGTAATAAATAGATTTCACTACCATGTTTTTTTGCTATTTGAGAGGCAACTTTTAGAGCGTTTTCTGCTTCTTGTGAAAAATCTGTTGGAACTAGTATTTTTTTCATTTTTGATGTGTTGATTTGTATTACATAAAATTAATAATAAAAATCGACATATCGGCAGTTGTAAAAATCAATAAAAATGTTGTATATTTGCAGCGTTGTTTGAAGAAAAAAGAATAATGAGCGGACGGGAAGTCCGCTCTTTTTATACTAAAAATGTTCAGAGAGACTGTAAAAAATTTATTAGACGAAGGATTAAAACAACGAGAAGACTTGTTTTTAATTGATTTTGATGTGTTAACAGATAACACTATTAAAATAGTAATTGACGGAGATAACGGGGTTTTAGTTGAAGATTGCATGTTTATAAGCCGCGCTATAGAGCATAACTTAGATCGTGAAGAACAGGATTTTTCGTTAGAGGTATTATCAGCAGGTGCAGCTGCACCATTTACTAATAAACGACAGTATAAAAAAAACCTAGGTAGAATGCTTAGCGTGAAAACAACAACGAACGAAACCATAGAAGGAAAACTTACTCAGGTTAATGAGGATAAGATTCTTTTAGAATGGAAGGCAAGAGAACCTAAGCCAGTTGGTAAAGGAAAAGTAACCGTAAAAAAACAAGCAGAGATTTCGTATGATACGATTTCAAAAGCTCAAGTTGTAATAAAATTTTAATTCATAGTTATGGAAAATATTGCGTTAATTGATTCTTTTTCAGAATTTAAAGACGATAAATTAATAGATCGTGTAACGTTAATGGCGATTTTAGAAGATGTATTAAGAAATGCATTGAAAAAGAAATATGGTGATGACGATAATTTTGATATTATTATTAATCCAGATAAAGGAGATTTAGAGATTTGGAGAAATAGAATTGTTGTTGCAGATGATGAAGTAGAAGAACCGAATCAAGAAATTGCATTGTCTGAAGCTCAAAAAATTGAACCTGATTTTGAAGTTGGAGAAGATGTAGCTGAAGAAGTGAAGCTCGTAGATTTAGGACGTCGCTCAATTTTGGCATTACGTCAAAATTTGATTTCTAAAATTCACGAGCATGACAATACTAATATTTATAAGCAATTTAAAGAATTAGAAGGAGAGATTTACTCAGCAGAAGTTCATCATATTAGACATAGAGCAATCATCTTGTTAGATGATGAAGGTAACGAAATCATCCTTCCAAAGGATAAACAAATACCTTCAGACTTTTTCAGAAAAGGAGAGAATGTTAGAGGAATTATTGAAAGTGTTGAATTAAAAGGAAATAAGCCAGCAATTATCATGTCTAGAACAGCACCAACGTTCTTAGAAAAATTGTTTGAGCAAGAAATCCCTGAAGTATTTGACGGATTAATCACTATTAAAAATGTAGTGAGAATTCCAGGAGAAAAAGCGAAAGTAGCTGTAGATTCTTATGATGATAGAATTGATCCTGTTGGAGCTTGTGTTGGAATGAAAGGATCTAGAATTCATGGTATTGTTCGTGAATTAGGGAATGAAAATATTGATGTTATTAATTATACAAATAACTTACAATTATTCATCACTAGAGCATTAAGCCCAGCAAGAGTAACTTCGATCAAACTTGATGAAGAAAACAAACGTGCAGAAGTGCTATTAAAACCAGAAGAGGTTTCAAAAGCTATTGGTAGAGGTGGTCACAATATTAGATTAGCTGGTAAATTAACTGGTTATGAGATAGATGTATTTAGAGAAGGTGCTGAAGAAGATGTAGAATTAACTGAATTCTCAGATGAAATCGAAGGATGGATTATTGATGAATTTAGTAAAGTTGGTTTAGATACCGCAAAAAGTGTACTTGAACAAGATGTTGATGATTTAGTGAAGCGTACAGATTTAGAAGAAGAAACAATTTTAGATGTTATTAGAATTCTTAAAGAAGAATTCGAAGATTAATACCAAACTTATGCAATAAAAAGTTAATTTGGTAGAATATATTTTTAAGTTATATTACACAATTTATGGCTCAAACGAGATTAAATAAAGTATTAAGGGAATTAAACATCTCTATAGATCGCGCAGTTGATTTTTTAGAATCAAAAGGTGTCGAGATAGAGAAGAGTCCTAATACAAAAATATCAGAGGAGGTTTATGTAATTCTTTCCAACGAATTTCAAACCGACGCTAGTAAAAAAGTAGCTTCTTTAGAAGTTAGCGAAGCGAAGCTAAAAGAAAAAGAAGAGTTGCGAGAGCAACGTGAGCGTGAATTGGAAGAGAAAGCTCAAAGAGAAGCCAAGAGTCGTGAAGTGGTTAAGGCCAAAGCAGAATTAAGTGGTCCTAAGCAAGTTGGAAAAATCGACTTAAACAAGAAAGAAAAGGAAGAGGCTAAAGAAGAAGCATCTATAAAAGAGGAAGCTCCTAAGGAAGAAGCCCCTAAAAAAGAAGAAGCCCCGAAGGAAGAAGCGCCTAAGAAGAAGGAAGTTGCGAAGGAAGAGGCACCAGTGAAAGCAGCGCCTAAAGCGGTTGAGAAACCAAAAGCCAAAGAAGCGCCTAAAAAAGAAGTTGAGGCCAAAACCGAAACGCCGGCGACTCCTGCCGAACCTGTAGAGGAAACGCTTAAAACACAGTATAAGAAACTTTCTGGGCCTAAAATTGCTGGAGATAAGATCGATTTATCTAAGTTTAATAAGCCTAAGAAGAAGAAAGAAGAAAAGAAATCTGATTCAGATTCTGATAATAAAAAGAAAAGACGCCGTATTAGTAAAGGACCATCTGGTGGTGATAACAGACCTAATAACAGAGGCGGAAATCAAAGAGGTGGATACAAAGGTAAAAACCAAGGAAAACGTTCTGTTGTAAAAGAAGAGCCTAGTGCAGAAGAAGTACAGAAACAGGTGCGTGAAACTTTAGAGAAACTTCAAGGAAAATCTAATAAAGGAAAAGGCGCTAAATACCGTAGAGAAAAACGTGAGCAGCATAGAGAGCAAACGGAAAAAGATCTACAGGCAGAAGCGGCTGAAAGTAAAATACTAAAGGTAACAGAGTTTGTTACTGCTAGTGAGGTTGCTACGATGATGAATGTCTCAGTGACAGAAATTATCTCAGCGTGTATGTCGCTTGGTATGATGGTAACCATGAACCAAAGATTAGATGCTGAAACTTTATCTGTTGTAGCTGATGAATTTGGTTATGAAGTAGATTTCGTAACGGCGGATATTGAAGAATCTATTGAAGAAATAGAAGATAAACCAGAAGATTTAGAAGCACGTGCTCCTATTGTAACCGTAATGGGTCACGTAGATCATGGTAAAACGTCATTACTGGATTACATTCGTAAAGAAAATGTAATTGCTGGTGAGTCTGGTGGAATTACACAACATATTGGAGCCTATGGTGTTCAGTTGGATAGCGGACAAAAAATTGCTTTCCTTGATACACCAGGTCACGAGGCCTTTACAGCGATGCGTGCTCGTGGTGCTCAAGTTACAGATATTGCAATTATTGTAGTGGCTGCGGATGATTCTATCATGCCACAAACCAAGGAAGCAATTGCCCATGCACAAGCTGCAGAAGTGCCAATTGTTTTTGCGATAAATAAAATTGATAAGCCTGGTGCAAATCCTGAAAAAGTAAAAGAGGGATTAGCTCAAATGAACTTATTAGTTGAAGACTGGGGAGGAAAAATCCAATCTCATGATATTTCGGCTAAAAATGGTACAGGAATTAAAGAGTTACTTGAAAAAGTGTTGCTTGAAGCCGAATTGTTAGAGCTTAAAGCGAATCCTAATAAAAATGCAACGGGTACTGTTGTAGAAGCGTTCTTAGATAAAGGTCGTGGATATGTATCTACTATTTTAGTTCAAGCAGGAACGTTAAGTGTTGGAGATTATGTGCTTGCAGGGAAAAACAGTGGTAAAGTGAAAGCTATGCATGATGAGCGTGGTAACGAAGTTGCTGCTGCAGGACCATCAACACCAGTATCAATTTTAGGTTTAGATGGAGCACCACAAGCGGGTGACAAGTTCAATGTCTTTGAAGATGAGCGTGAAGCGAAACAAATAGCGATTAAACGTACACAACTGCAACGTGAACAAACCGTAAGAACAACTAAGCATACAACATTAGATGAAATCGGTCGTCGTATTGCTCTTGGTAACTTTAAAGAACTTAATATTATATTGAAAGGTGATGTGGATGGATCGGTTGAAGCCTTAACAGATTCGTTCCAAAAGCTCTCTACAGAAGAAATTGAAGTTAAAATCATTCACAAAGGAGTTGGAGCTATTACCGAAAGTGACGTCTTGTTGGCAACAGCATCAGATGCCATTATTATTGGGTTCAATGTGCGTCCAATGGGTAATGCACGTCAAATAGCAGATAAGGAAGAAATCGATATCAGAACATATTCAATTATCTATGATGCGATCAATGATCTTAAAGATGCGATGGAAGGTATGTTATCTCCAGAGCTTAAAGAAGAGATTACTGGTACTGCTGAAATTAGAGAAACCTTTAAGATTTCGAAAATTGGAACTATTGCTGGATGTATGGTAACTAACGGAAAAATCTTTAGAAATTCTGGAATCCGTTTAATTAGAGATGGTGTTGTTATTCATACAGGTGAATTGGTATCGTTGAAACGTTTTAAAGATGATGCTAAAGAAGTGTCTAAAGGCTATGATTGTGGTATGCAACTTAAAGGCTACAATGATATACAAGTGGATGATGTATTAGAAGCATTCCAAGAAGTTGAGGTGAAAAAGAAACTCAAGTAATACATAACAAATAGAGAATAAAAAAAAGCGACTTAATTAAGTCGCTTTTTTTATATGCTTTATCGTGGTTTTCTAAGCCCTAGCTTTAATCTTCTTTTTTAGGTTCGAAAACCATAGCTTTTGAAAATTTCTTTTTAATTTTTAAGAGTGCAATATCTGCTTCTAGTCGTGTATTAAAATTTCCAACCCAAACTTTATAATTAGGAGTTTCATAAACTAATTCTGACGGCCATTGCGAAAATGTGTTTCTAAATTTTTGGCGCAAAGCCATAGCCTCAGATCGCGATCCAAAATCTAATTGTATTTTATATAAATCGGCAGTTTTTACATCTTTCTTATATTCTAAGAGCTTCGTGATGTCACTGTCTTGGTCAATAGTAACCGTTCCATCTTGGGCAAAGGTCTGGTTTCCAATAGTCAAGAAAGCTAAAATTAAGACTGCTATTTTGAGATTATTTACTTTCATAATTTTTGAAATTTAGTACAAAGAAAACGTTTTTTTTTGACTGTTGTTTCCAGAGTTAAAATTAATAACTAAATTGGCGGCTAAAATATTATTTAGAATCCTTATAAATTATCAATTAACAGTTCTGTAACATTTCCAAAATCGACTTTATATGTTATTTTTGCATGAGATTTTACAAACGTTTTTTTCAATAGTAATAATGAAAAAATCATACCAAAGTTTAGAAGATAATTCAACTAACAATATGATACAGGTGATTTACCGTCAACTAGCCTCAAAGATTCCTTATTTAGGACTGGTTATTTTACTCACGTTTTCCACTTCACTTAATGCCCAAGAAGGCGACATTTCAAAAGGAAAAGCTTTATTTAATACCAATTGTGCTTCTTGTCACAACCTAGACCGTGTTATGACAGGTCCTGCGTTGAGAAATGTTCAGGCGCGTTTGGAAGAAGATCAAGGTTTAGATAGAGAGTGGTTAAATAAATGGATTAGAAATAGTGCCGATTTAATTAGTTCTGGCGATGCTTATGCAAATAAGATTTACAATGAATACAGTCAGACGCCAATGAATGCGTTTGCTGCTTTATCAGATCAGGATATTACAGATATTTTAGCTTTTACGGCTGTGGATCCTTGTGAACTAAATCCGCAATCTTCTCCTGATTGTCCAGGTTATGTTAAACCTGAAGGTGGAGAGGTTTCTCAAGCAGAAGGAATCTCAAACAAATTAATCTTAGGCGCTTTAGCTGTGTTATTTGCATTATTAGCAATGGCTTTAGTGTTAGTAAGACGTACATTAAATCGTTTTGCCGAAGAAAAAGGGATTGAAGCTGCTACTAAAGATAAGAGCCTTCCAATATGGAAAGCTTTTGTTCAAAATCAATTTTTAGTATTGGTGACTGCAATCTTCTTCTTATTAGCGAGTGCATATTTTGTTTATGGATATTTATCTCAAATAGGTGTAGATCAAGGTTACGAACCTGTACAACCAATACATTTCTCACATAGAATTCACGCTGGTGAAAACGGTGTTGACTGTAAGTACTGTCACTCATCTGCTAGAGTAAGTAAAACATCTGGTATTCCTTCACTTAATATTTGTATGAACTGTCACAAATCTGTGTTTGAAGTGTCTCCTGAGACGCAACAACAAGGTCTAGCAGAATTTAATAAAGATTACAATGCCGAAATCCAAAAGTTATATGATGCTGTTGGATGGGATGGTCAAAACTACACAGGAGAATCTAAACCAGTAAGATGGGTTAGAATTCATAACCTTCCAGACTTTGCATATTTCAATCACTCACAACATGTTACTGTTGCTGGTGTAGAATGTCAAACATGTCATGGTCCTGTAGAGGAAATGGAAGTTGTATATCAATATTCATCTTTAACGATGGGATGGTGTATCAACTGTCATAGAGAAACAGATGTAAATGTAAAAGATAATGCGTATTACACTAAAATACATGAGCAATTATCTAAAAAATATGGTGTAGACAAACTTACTGTCGCTCAAATGGGTGGACTAGAATGTGGTAAGTGTCACTATTAATAAATTTAATAAGAAGTAATTCAATTATATAATATGTCATCAAACAAGAAATACTGGAAAAGTGTTGAAGAGCTAAAAGAGAATAGCTCTATTGTTGAGACGCTAAAACAAAATGAATTTGTTGAAGAGATTCCTACTGATGAATTTTTAGGAGATAAAGAAACATTAGAAGCCTCTTCTACTACGCGTCGTGACTTTTTGAAGTATGTAGGTTTTAGTACTGCTGCTGCATCTTTAGCAGCTTGTGAAGGACCTGTAATAAAATCAATTCCTTATGTAGTGCAACCAGAGTCTATTACTCCTGGTGTAGCGAACTACTATGCAACCACAATTGCAAACGGATTTGATTTTGCTAGTGTTTTAGTAAAAACACGTGAAGGTCGTCCAATCAAAATTGAAAACAACAACTTAGCAAAAACAAATAATAGTGCTAATGCAAGAGTTAACGCTTCTGTTTTAGGACTATATGATAGTTTAAGAGTTAAAGGCCCAATGAAAGGTGGAAGCGCTATTTCTTGGGAAACCTTTGATGCTGAGACTAATCAAAGTCTAACAGACTTGATGAATGCTGGTAAGGAGATTGTAATACTAACACAAACGTATGCAAGTCCTTCAACGTCAAAATTAATTGCAGAATTTAAAGCGAAATACGGAAATGTTCGTCACGTGGTTTATGATGCAGTTTCAGAATCTGCTGCGCTAGATGCATATCAAGCTCAGTATGGTACACGTGGAATGGCAAGCTACGATTTCTCAAAAGCAACTACTATTGTTTCTGTTGGAGCCGATTTCTTATCAGATTGGCAAGGTGGAGGATTTGACGCTGGATATGCACAAGGTCGTGTTCCTAAAGATGGGAAAATGTCACGCCACATTCAGTTTGAATCTAATATGTCACTTACTGGCGCGAACGCAGATAAACGTGTGCCATTAACACCAACGCAACAAAAACTTGCTTTAGCTAAATTATATAGCGAAGTGGTTGGTGGAGCAGTATCTGTAGATTTACCAGAACATATAAATACAGCTGTTCAAAAGGCGGCTTCAGAATTAAAAAATGCTAGAGGTAACGGTGTTTTAGTAACAGGTATTCAGGATGTCAATGCGCAAACGGTTGCCATTGCCATCAATGAAGCCCTTGGAAGTAAAGCGTTTGATCCAGAGACTCCTATATTAACAAGACAAGGTAATAACGCATCTGTTTCTAAGTTAGTAGCAGATATGAAAGCTGGACGTGTTGGTGGTATCATCATGAGTGGTGTTAACCCAATGTACACTTTACCTAATGCATCAGATTTTGCTGCAGGTTTAGCTGAGACAGACTTATCGATTTTGTTTTCGATGAAAGCAGATGAAACGGCTAAGGTTTCACAATATGTTGCTGCTGCACCTCACTATTTAGAATCTTGGGGAGATGTTGAGCTTAAAAAAGGACATTATAGTTTAATGCAACCGACAATTCGTCCGTTGTTTGATACACGTCAATTCCAACAAGCGTTATTATTATGGACAGGTAGTGATAAAAGCTATCGCGAGTACATAAAAGAGGCTTGGGGAAGTAATATTTTAACAGGATCATCTTTTAATAAAGCATTACAAGATGGTGTTTATGTTGGCAGTATTGCTACAGAAACTGTAGATACAACTGCCGATGCTGATACATCTACCGATGATTCATCTGCAGATGCAGAACCAACTGCTTCTGCTGTTTCAGCAGGAAGTGCGGCACGAGCTTTAGCATCTGCTAAGCCTGGTGCAGGTTTAGAATTATCACTATATACTAAAGTGAGTATGGGTGATGGTCAGCAAGCTAATAACCCTTGGTTACAAGAATTACCAGATCCTTTAACACGAACAACTTGGGATAACTACTTGACAATGTCTGCTAAGGATGCAGAGAAGTATCAAGTTAAAAACTGGCATGTTGCAAATGGAGGCTTAAACTCTAGTTTAGTAGAGTTAACTGTAAATGGAGTTCCTGTGACAGTACCTGTTATTATTCAACCTGGGCAAGCACAAGGTTCTATTGGTTTAGCCTTAGGTTATGGTCGTAAAGATGGTTTAAAAGCGGATATGCAAACTGGAAAGAATGCATACCATTTCTATAAAGATTTTAATACAACTCAAACCGATGTCTCATTAAAAGATATTGGTGGCGAGCATGAATTTGCTTGTACGCAGTTGCAAAATACATTAATGGGTCGTGGTGATCTTGTAAGAGAAACGACATTAGAGATTTTTAACTCTAAAGACAGAAATCATTGGAATGCTATTCCAACGGTATCTTTAAATCACGAACCTGTTGAAGTAACTTCTGAGAAAGTTGATTTATGGGATGAGTTTGATCGTTCAATTGGACATCACTTTAACTTATCAATCGACTTAAATGCCTGTACAGGTTGTGGCGCATGTGTTATTGCATGTCATGCTGAAAATAATGTGCCTGTAGTTGGTAAAGTAGAAGTTAGACGTAGCCGTGATATGCACTGGTTACGAATAGATAGATATTACTCATCTAATGACACGTTCGAAGAAGATCTTGTTGAAAAAGATGATGCTGATGGATTAGGATTAGGAAACTATCTATTTGGTGATGGTGAAGGCGACGGTTCTTTATCTACATTTGCTAGATTAGAAGATCCAGCAGATAATCCTCAAGTAGTATTCCAACCAGTAATGTGCCAACATTGTAACCATGCACCTTGTGAAACTGTTTGTCCAGTAGCGGCAACATCACATGGTCGTCAAGGTCAAAATCATATGGCATATAACCGTTGTGTAGGTACACGTTATTGTGCAAATAACTGTCCGTATAAAGTACGTCGTTTTAACTGGTTCTTATACAACAACAACGATGAGTTTGATTACTACATGAATGACGATTTAGGTCGTATGGTATTAAACCCAGATGTCGTTGTACGTTCTCGTGGTGTGATGGAAAAATGTTCTATGTGTATTCAAATGACACAGAAAACAATTCTTGATGCTAAGCGTGACGGACGCCCAGTTAAAGATGGTGATTTCAAAACAGCGTGTTCTGCAGCTTGTAGCAGTGGAGCGATGGTGTTTGGAGATATCAACGATAAGCACAGTAAAGTTGCAAAACTAAAAGAAGATGATCGTATGTATCACTTATTAGAAAGTGTTGGTACTAAACCAAATGTTCAGTATCATACTAAAGTGAGAAATACAACAGAAGCATAAAAATTAATTAAGAAACAATTATAATAGATTATGGCGTCTCATTACGAAGCACCTATTAGAAGACCCTTAGTTACAGGAGAAAAATCATATCACGATGTATCGGTAGATGTGGCAGCGCCTGTTGAAGGAAAAGCAAATAAATCTTGGTGGATTGTATTTTCAATAGCACTTGTCGCTTTCCTTTGGGGAATTGGGTGTATTATCTATACAATTTCTACAGGTATCGGAACTTGGGGTTTAAATAAAACCGTTGGCTGGGCTTGGGATATTACTAACTTCGTTTGGTGGGTTGGTATTGGTCACGCAGGAACATTAATTTCTGCAGTACTATTACTTTTCCGTCAGAAATGGAGAATGGCAATTAACCGTTCTGCAGAAGCAATGACAATTTTCTCGGTAGTCCAAGCAGGTTTATTCCCAATTATTCACATGGGTCGTCCATGGTTAGGATACTGGGTATTACCAATACCAAACCAATTTGGTTCGCTTTGGGTAAACTTTAACTCTCCATTACTTTGGGATGTATTTGCAATCTCGACGTATTTATCAGTTTCATTGGTATTCTGGTGGACTGGTTTATTACCTGATTTTGCGATGATTCGTGATAGAGCTGTAAAGCCTTTCCAAAAGAAAATTTATTCATTATTGAGTTTTGGATGGTCAGGACGTGCTAAAGATTGGCAACGTTTTGAGGAAGTATCATTGGTACTTGCAGGTTTGGCAACACCATTAGTGCTTTCTGTACACACCATTGTATCGTTTGACTTTGCTACCTCGGTTATTCCTGGATGGCATACAACAATCTTCCCGCCTTACTTCGTTGCTGGAGCGATTTTCTCTGGTTTTGCGATGGTAAATACGCTCCTCATTATTATGAGAAAAGTATGTAGTCTTGAAGATTATATCACAGTACAACACATCGAGTTAATGAATATTGTCATAATGATTACTGGTTCTATCGTTGGTGTAGCATATATTACTGAGTTATTTATTGCTTGGTATTCTGGAGTTGAATATGAACAATATGCATTCTTAAATAGAGCAACAGGACCTTACGCTTGGGCGTATTGGATGATGATGTCATGTAATGTATTCTCTCCTCAGTTCATGTGGTTCAAAAAATTAAGAACAAGTATCATGTTCTCATTCTTTATTTCTATTGTTGTAAACGTAGGAATGTGGTTTGAACGTTTCGTAATTATTGTAACGTCATTACATAGAGATTACTTACCTTCTTCATGGACAATGTTCCAGCCAACCTTTGTTGATATTGGAATATTTATTGGAACGATCGGGTTCTTCTTTGTACTCTTCTTATTATATGCTAGAACATTCCCTGTAATTGCTCAAGCAGAAGTTAAGACGATTTTGAAGTCTTCTGGAGAACGTTATAAAAACATTAGAGAACGTGGAGACAGTTTAGTTGGAACTGGAGCAGATTCTAGAACTTCGAATGTTATTTCGAATGTTAATACTGAAGTGCCTAAAGCAGTTTCAGAAGAAGATAATTCGGCTAAAGTTAATGACTTATTAGGTAGTATAGGAGCGTTTGATTCTAATACACAAACAGCCGACGACTTGAAAAAGGTAAATGGTATTGGCCCTAAAATGGAAGAAGTACTTAATAGTATTGGTATCTATACATTTTTACAAGTAAGTAAAATGACAAAAAGAGAATATGACTTACTAGATGCTATCACTGGTTCTTTCCCTGGAAGAGCAGAACGTGATGATTGGTCTGGTCAAGCTAAAAAATTAATAAACTAAAAATAGTACATGGAAGCTTCAAAAGTAATTCACGCTATTTATACAGATGATGATGTTTTAATGGCAGCCGTTAAAAAGGTTAAGTCTGCACACCATCATATTGAAGAAATATATACACCTTTTCCAGTTCACGGATTGGACAAGGCTATGGGACTCGCTCCAACAAGAATAGCTATTGCATCATTTATGTATGGTTGTGTTGGTTTAACTGTGGCAATTGTTATGATGAATTTCATTATGATTCAAGATTGGCCTCAAAATATTGGTGGAAAACCAAGTTTTAGCTATATCGAAAACATGCCAGCATTTGTACCAATTATGTTTGAGTTAACTGTATTTTTTGCTGCCCACCTTATGGTTATCACCTTTTATTTAAGAAGTAGAATGTGGCCATTTAAGAAAGCTGAAAATCCAGACCCAAGAACAACAGATGATCATTTTTTAATGGAAATCGCAGTTCATGATAACGAACAAGAACTCTCTAATTTATTGAAAGAAACTGGAGCAGTAGAAATTAATTTAATTGATAAAGCGCATTAATTGATAAAGATGAAAAGCTTATTTAAAATAGTAGTAGTACTCATGGTATTTGCAAGTGTTGTTGCCTGTAAAAAGGATACAAGACCTAATTACCAGTTTATGCCAAATATGTATGAGCCTGTAGGTTATGAAACTTACCAAGAGGCTAAAGTTATGGTTGATGGCAAAGAGATATTAAAGAATGATATGGAAGCGCTAATACCTGCTGAAGGTTCAATTCCAAGAGGAGGACATATGCCGTTTGAAATTGAAAACACCAACGAAGGTTATATCCTTGCAAAAGAAACATTGACGAGTCCTTTAGATTCTACTCAAATTGATAGCCCAAGAGCAGGAGAATTATATGATATCTACTGTGGAATTTGTCATGGTAAAAAAGGTAACGGACAAGGAAACTTAGTGAAGCGAGAAAAAATATTAGGGGTTCCTAGTTACGATGATGCAGGAAGAGCAATTACCGCTGGTAGTATTTACCATACTATTTATTATGGGAAAAATACAATGGGTTCGTATGCTAACCAATTAAATGAAGAGGAACGCTGGCAAGTTGTTGATTACGTATTGAAACTTAAAGCAGACTTAGAAAAATAAGATAGATAAAGATTATATATAGATATGTATACATTTTCAAGTAAATTAAAATCAGCTGCAATCGGCCTAATGATAATAGGTGCAATTGGCGTTGCTTATGGTTTTTTCACATCTAACAAAACTTTCGAACAAGTAGAAACTATGTTGGCTAATGAATCTCATCATGGCGGTGGTCATGGAGAAGATGCAGGTCACCATGAGGCAGCGGATAGCGATGCTCATGCTACAGAAGGATCACATGCTGTGTCTGAAGCAACAGAAGGAGGGCATGCTGAAGTTGACGAACACACAAAACATGTGAATCATGTGATGCACGGAATGCATAACAGACCTTGGTCTGCATTATATGTTGCTGCATTCTTTTTCTTTATGATTGCACTTGGTGTATTAGCATTTTATGCGGTTCAGTACGCAGCTCAAGCAGGTTGGTCTCCACTACTTTTAAGAGTCATGGAAGGCATAACTGCTTATATGTTACCAGGAGCATTAATTGTTTTATTGATTGCTTCTCTTTCTCATTTTATTGGACATGATGCTATATTTAACTGGATGAATCCTGATATGGTCGATCCTGATAGTGATAAATTTGATAAACTAGTTCATGGTAAGAAAGGATGGTTGAACTATTGGGGATTCCTAATTAGAGGTTTAATCTTTGTTGGTGGTTGGTACTTATATAGACATTTCTCTCGTAAATTTTCAATTGCTCAAGATAAAGCAGATGATAATAAAAACTTTAAGAAAACATTCCGTATCTCTGCTGCATTTTTAGTGTTCTTCCTATACACAGAATCTATGATGTCATGGGATTGGATAATGAGTGTAGATCCTCACTGGTTCTCAACATTATTTGGATGGTACGTACTTGCAGGAATGATGGTTTGTGGTATTACAGTAATCGCAATGATTACAATTTACTTGAAATCTAAAGGACTTTTACCAAAGGTTAATGATAGCCATATACATGATTTAGCTAAATTCATGTTTGCGTTTAGTATTTTCTGGACATATCTATGGTTCTCTCAGTTTATGCTTATCTGGTATTCAAATATTCCAGAAGAGGTAACTTATTTTGTGACGAGGTTCCAAGACTACCAATTACCATTTATAGGTATGGTAGCAATGAACTTTGTATTCCCATTACTTGTATTAATGAATAGTGATTACAAACGTATTCCATGGTTTGTTATTATGGCAGGGATTGTAATCTTAGTTGGTCACTATATAGATATATTTAACATGATTATGCCTGCTACAGTTGGAGATCAATGGTCTATCGGTATTCCAGAAATTAGTTCAATACTTCTTTTCGCTGGATTATTTATATTCATTGTGTTTACAGCATTGACCAAGGCGTCTTTAGAACCAAAACGAAATCCTTTCATTAAGGAAAGTGAACATTTCCATTATTAATAAAATTTATAAAGAACAGAAACGACAATGACTGCTTTTTTAACAATTATAATAGTACTTTTCATAGCTGTTGCCATTTGGCAAATGGTTAAGATATTTGATTTAGCTCAAGTAGGCACTTCAAATGATCAAGTAGCTACAGATAAAGACAATAGAATTAACGGGTATTTAATGATGGGATTTTTAATCTTCATCTATGCCATAACTATTGCTAGTTTTTGGTATTTGGGAGACCAACCTTTAATGTCTAATGCTGCGTCAGAGCATGGTGTTCAAATTGACAATTTGATGATCATATCAATGGTTATCATTTTTATTGTTCAAACTTTTACTCAGTTTTTACTGCATTATTTTGCTTTTAAATATAAAGGAGAAAAAGGGCGTAAAGCCTTATTCTATGCCGATAATAATACATTAGAGGCTATCTGGACATTTATTCCTGTTATTGTGTTAGCTGGTTTAATCATCTATGGTTTATTTACATGGACAAGCATTATGAATGTTGATGAAAGTGATGATCCATTAGTTGTTGAGTTGTATGCGCAGCAATTTAACTGGAAAGCGCGTTATGCAGGAGAAGATAATGTATTAGGAATGGCTAATGTAAGACTTATTGATAATAATCGTGCTAATATTTTAGGACTAGATGAGTCTGATCCAAATGGACAAGATGATGTGATTGTAACAGAATTACATTTACCTGTAGGACGACCTGTGTTATTTAAAATGCGTTCTCAGGATGTATTACACTCGGCTTATATGCCTCATTTTAGAGCCCAAATGAATTGCGTACCTGGTATGATTACACAATTTGGTTTTACACCAACAGTGACTACTGCAGAGATGCGTAAGAATCCTGATATCGTTGAAAAAGTTGAAAACATTAACGCGATTAGAGCAAAGAATAGAGCAGCTATTGAGGCTGTAGGAACGCAGGATGTTATATATGAGTTCGACTACTTATTGCTATGTAATAAGATTTGTGGAAAATCACATTACAATATGCAAATGAAAATTATTGTAGAAACTCAAGAAGAGTATGACGCTTGGATGAAAGAGCAAAAAACATTCAAAAATTCCTTAACTAACTAAAAAGATTTAAAAGAAAATAGATTATGTCAGCACACGCAGATACTCACGAACACGACGATCACGGACATCATCATAAAGAGACTTTTGTTACTAAATATATATTTAGTCAAGATCATAAAATGATTGCTAAGCAGTACCTTATTACAGGTACTATTATGGGAGTTATTGGAGTTTTGATGTCAATAATGTTCCGTATGCAAATTGCATGGCCAGAGCAACCTAATGTATTGTTTGAAGCATTACTAGGTAAATGGGCTCCTGGAGGTGTTATGGATGCAGATATTTATTTAGCATTAGTGACCATACATGGTACTATCATGGTATTCTTTGTATTAACTGCAGGGTTAAGTGGTACGTTTAGTAACCTCCTTATTCCATTGCAAATTGGAGCACGTGATATGGCTTCAGGATTCTTAAACATGATTTCATACTGGTTATTTTTCCTTTCTAGTGTGGTTATGGTTATCTCATTATTTGTAGAAGCAGGACCTGCAGCGGCTGGATGGACAATTTATCCTCCTCTAAGTGCATTACCAATGGCTCAAGGTGGATCTGGTGCAGGGATGACTTTATGGCTAGTTTCAATGGCAATATTTATTGCTTCGTCTTTGTTAGGATCGTTAAACTATATTGTAACGGTTATCAATTTACGTACTAAAGGTATGTCTATGACAAGACTACCGTTAACAATTTGGGCATTCTTTGTAACTGCTATTATTGGTGTAGTATCGTTCCCTGTTTTATTATCAGCGGCTTTATTATTAATTATGGATAGAAGTTTTGGAACATCATTCTTCTTATCTGATATATTTATTCAAGGTGAAGTTTTACATTACCAAGGTGGTTCTCCGGTATTGTTTGAACACTTATTTTGGTTCTTGGGTCACCCAGAAGTATACATTGTATTATTACCAGCCTTAGGAATCACTTCCGAAATTATAGCAACAAACTCACGTAAGCCAATCTTTGGTTATCGCGCCATGGTTATGTCCATATTAGCCATTGCCTTTTTATCAACGATTGTTTGGGGTCACCATATGTTTATTTCAGGAATGAATCCATTCTTAGGTTCAGTATTTACATTTACAACCTTGTTAATTGCAATTCCTTCCGCAGTAAAAGCATTTAATTATATTACCACGCTCTGGAAAGGTAACCTTCAAATGAATCCAGCTATGCTATTCTCTATCGGTTTAGTATCAACATTCATTACAGGTGGTCTTACTGGTATTATTTTAGGTGATAGTGCATTAGATATAAATGTACATGATACGTATTTTGTTGTGGCACACTTCCACTTAGTAATGGGTATCTCAGCACTTTATGGAATGTTTGCAGGAATCTATCATTGGTTCCCTAAAATGTTTGGTAGAATGCTAAACAAAAATCTTGGATATTTACATTTCTGGGTAACTGCAATCTGTGCTTATGGGGTATTTTTCCCAATGCACTTTATAGGAATGGCAGGTTTACCAAGACGTTATTATACGAATTCTAATTTCCCATTATTTGATGATACTGCAAATGCGAATGTTGTGATTACAATGTTTGCTATAGTAGGTGGAGTCTTCCAGTTAGTATTCTTATGGAATTTCTTCTACTCTATTTTCTACGGAAAGAAAGCAGTACAGAATCCATGGAGATCAAATACATTAGAATGGACAGCGCCAGTAGAGCATATGCACGGAAACTGGCCAGGTGAGATTCCTCATGTACATCGTTGGGCTTATGATTATAGTAAACCAGGTCACGATGATGATTTCGTACCTCAAAATGTACCATTGTATGATGGCGAAGAAGAATTACAACATTAATTAAAGACCTTTTAAGTAAGGTATATTATAAATAAACAAAGACCTTTAGTGTACATACATTAAAGGTCTTTTTCATTATATTTGAGTATGCCTAGGTTTAAATTTTGTGTTTTTCTTTTTGTATTCTGTTTATCATGTCAAAACAAGATTAAGCATAGCGAAGACAACAGAATCATTTATGAATTAAAAGAAGAGTATTCGGAATATTTTATTAATTATTTCGAAACCGCATACAAGAATACGAATGACGAAAGGTATAATCTTAAAAAGCAATTTGTTGAGATTAATGGAATAAAACAAGACTTTACCATTCACTTTGACATTTGCGATGAGTATAACAAATATGAACGCTATGTGCGATTAACGAATAGATTTCTAAAACTTTCGGATGATTATCTTATTCCAATAGTTCCTGGCGAGGATGATGCGTTCTCAATAAAAGAAAATAAAACTGAAAGCAATGTCATAAAATCAAGAGTTGGTTCGAGCGCTATATCTTTTATTGTAATTGAAGGGAGTTCAATTCAAAAACTATCCATAATGTAATTTGTTATTATTAAATTTGATTTGATAATCCTTAAAAGGGATGTCCTTACTAGCAAGCTGTAAACATGAATGAAAACTTAGATCCAACAAACGATAATTTTTCTCCAGAAGAACTAGATGTAGAAAAAAAATTAAGACCCTTATCATTTGATGATTTTACAGGTCAAGATCAGGTTTTAGAAAATCTTCAAATTTTTGTTCAAGCAGCTAATGGTCGAGACGAAGCCCTAGATCATACTTTGTTTCATGGCCCTCCTGGTCTTGGTAAAACAACTTTAGCACATATCTTGGCAAGCGAACTTAATGTTGGTATCAAAGTAACCTCTGGCCCTGTTTTAGATAAACCAGGAGACCTCGCAGGCTTACTTACTAACCTTGATGATCGCGATGTCTTGTTTATTGATGAAATACATCGTTTAAGCCCAATTGTTGAAGAGTATTTATATTCAGCAATGGAAGATTATAAAATTGATATTATGATCGAGTCTGGACCAAATGCTAGGACGGTTCAGATCAATTTAAATCCGTTTACTCTCGTTGGAGCTACAACGCGATCGGGACTATTAACGTCTCCAATGCGAGCACGTTTCGGAATTCAAAGTAGACTTCAATATTATAACACAGAATTATTGACAACAATTGTTCAGCGTAGTGCTTCTATTTTAAATGTGCCTATCTCAATGGAAGCTGCAGTTGAAATTGCTGGACGAAGCAGAGGAACGCCAAGAATTGCAAATGCTTTATTAAGAAGAGTACGCGACTTTGCCCAAATAAAAGGAAATGGAAGTATCGATATTAAAATTGCAAAATTTGCTCTAGAGGCACTTAATGTAGATGCACATGGTTTAGATGAAATGGACAATAAAATTTTGGAAACAATTATCGATAAGTTTAAAGGAGGTCCTGTGGGGATTACAACCTTAGCAACCGCTGTAAGTGAGAGCGCCGAAACTATTGAAGAGGTATATGAGCCTTTTTTAATTCAACAAGGGTTTATTATGCGAACACCTCGAGGACGAGAAGTAACCGAGCTTGCGTATAAGCATCTGGGTAAGATTAAAGGGCCAATTCAAGGAGGGTTATTCTAAATACCTTATAGTGGAGTAGTAAAGCATATTTTTAAATCTGTAAATTATGAGTAAAAAAATAGGATTAAAAGAAGCCATGTCTATCGGAATAGGTGGTATGGTTGGCGGTGGAATTTTTGCCGTGCTTGGCCTTGCTGCTGCACTCGCTAAAGGAGGAACTCCTGTCTCATTTTTAATTGCTGGTTTAATTGCGCTAATTACATCATATAGCTATGTGAAATTATCCTTGAAATACCCAGACAGGGGAGGTACAGTTAAATTTGTAAACCAAGGTTTTGGTATTGGGTTATTTAGTGGAGGGATTAATAATTTACTTTGGTTTAGCTACATTATTATGTTGGCATTATATGCTTCGGCCTTTGGGTCTTATGCTCCAAACTTATTACAACTTACGGGAGACAAGGTCGTTGATTCACACATATATGCTACGGCAATTGTACTCATAGCTGCATTTATCAACTATTACAGTATTGTTGTTGTTGGAAAAATAGAGTCTTATGCTGTTGTCATAAAATTAATTATTTTACTGTCTTTTGTTGGCTTTGGACTCTACGGCTTATTTGGAAACCCACATTTAGAACAATTGTCTCCAGAACATTGGGAATCACCTTTTAAATTACTCACAGCCGGAATGGTAATTTTTGTCGCTTATGAAGGTTTTGAATTAATTGCAAATGCTGCACCAGATATAGAAAACCCTAAAAAGAACATACCAAGAGCATATTTTTGGTCTGTTATTTTTGTAATATTCTTGTATATAATTATTGCAGCAATAACCGTTGGATCTTTAGCGTTTAGTGAAATTGCTACAGCACAAGATTACGTCTTGGCCGAAGCGGCAAAACCTATGCTAGGTAAAGTAGGTTTTACGATTATTACAATTGCAGCATTGATTTCTACATTTTCGGCAATCAACGCATCATTATATGGTGGAAGTAAGGTTAATTACGAAATTGCAGAAGATGACGAATTACCAAAACAGTTTACGTGCCAACTTTGGAATCAACCAATTGGATTATTAGTAACAACTATAGCTACAATAATTCTGGTAAATACCTTAAAACTTGAAAGTATTTCAACGGCTGGAAGCGTCGGGTTTCTGCTTATTTTCTCAATTGTGAATTTTACAGGATTTAAGTTATCAAAAGAAATAAATGGAAAAAAGAGCATTCCTATAATTGGTGCTGTCTTATGTTTTTTAGCTATGATAGCTTTATTAGTTCAGCACTATTCTGTAAGTAAAGTTGACGTTTTTATTGCTTTAGGAATAATCGCATTTAGTTTTTTAGTTGAATTTATTTATAAAAAGACAGAACGAAAGAAAGGATAGTGCATTATGGATGATATTAAAAATATTAATCAATTACTAGATAAATGGGGAGATTCGTTTGTAGGCTATTTACCTAAAGTTGCCTTGGCGATATTAATTGTTGTTGTTTTTTATTTTATCGCCAAAGGCTTTAAAATATTAGGATTGCGGTTTTATTCTAGAGTATTTAAAAAACAGTCGGATGTTGCGAAACTTATTTCTGTAATTATCTACTTTTTCTTTTTACTATCAGGGATGTTTATAGCACTCGAAGTCCTAGGTCTTGAAAGTGTTTTAACAAAATTATTGGCTGGTGCAGGTATTGTTGGTATCGTAGCAGGTTTTGCGTTTAAAGATATTGCGTCCAATGCATTTGCTGGGTTTTTACTTAACATGCAAAGACCATTTAAAAAAGGAGATTGGGTCGATATAGATGGCACTTTTGGTACGATAGAAGATATTGGTGGGATTACTACATCTATTAAAACCATTTCAGGTCAAGAAGTTTTTGTGCCTAATCAGCTCATTTATAATAATACATTTACAAACTACTCGACCTTTGGTAAGCGCCGGGTTATTTTTAAAAGTGGCGTCTCTTATGGTGATGATTTAGATTTAGTAAGGCGCGCTTCTTTGGAAGAAGTAGATAAGATTAATGCTGTTTTGAAAAATGAAGTGATCGATTTCTATTTCACTGAAATAGGAAGTTATTCTTATAATTTTGAGCTTCGTTTTTGGATTAAGTTTACCCATCAAAAAGATTATTTAAACGCCATGAATGAGATTGTTATGAGAATTAAAAAACGTTTCGAAGAAGAAGACATCTCGTTGGCTTATGCTGTAACAACCCTCGACTTTGGAGTAAAAGGAGGGGTTAATATCTTTGATAAACCGATTCACTTTGAAGCTAATAAAAATAACGTCTAAATGATAAAGTTTCTAAAAGAGGTTTTTAATCATTTCTTTAATAGTAATACGTTTCAAAAAGGTGCGGCTTTAGCCTACTATGCCGTGTTTTCAATATTTCCAATAATCATAATTGTTGTATCAATAATGGGTATTGTATTTGGAAAGCAGGCTGTGTCTGGAGAAGTATTTACCCAACTCAAAGATACATTAGGGAGTACAGCAGCATTACAAATTCAAGATATAATAAAGCATCAACATATTAATAATAACTCTATTCTAACGAGTATTTTAGGTGTTGTAACCCTAGTTTTAAGTGCTTCAGGAATATTTAGTCAAATTCATAATGCGTTTAATAATATCTGGAATATTAAGGCTAAGCCTAAAAATAGTATTCTCAGATATTTCACGAAGCACATGTATTCGTTTATACTCTTAATGGTTTTGTTTTTTATTTTGATTGTAAGCACATTTGCCAATGCTTACTTAGTAAAATACATGTCGTTTTTAAGTAAAGAGTATAAGTTGTATATCTTCTATGAACATGTATCGTCGTTTCTAATTATTTCGATACTTTTTGCCATTATGTTTAAGTTTTTAGGTGATGCAAAAGTCCATTGGAAACCAGCCCTTATTAGTGGCGTTTTTACTGGACTTCTATTTGTCCTTGGGAAGTTGGGAATTACGGCATATCTAGGCAAAAGCCATTTGTCTTCTACATTTGGCTCGGCAAGTATATTGGCCTTAATTATGCTTTGGGTCTATTATACGTCACAAATTATTTTTTTAGGAGCCTCATTTTTAAAAATATTGAGTCAAAAGTTACATTTAGATATAAAACCTAACGCCAATGCAGTAGCTTTTGTTAGGCAAGAAATTGAAAACGAAAAATAGCGATTAATAATAAGCCAATTTTATTTTGGTCAATCTTTTATGATGTCAGATAAACGAGAAATACTAACAGTACCTTTAATACGATTCTTAAAGCATTCGTTTGATATTTTAAAAAACCCTCTACCGTTTCATCATCATAACTTTGTCAGCTTAGGAGATGTATTTCGCTTAAAAATAGGACTTAATACGAGTGTTTATTTTTGTAGAGATGCAGGTCTTGCCGAGTACGTGCTTCAAAAGAATCAACGTAACTACGTTAAGTCTAAAATCCAAACTGAAGATTTAGTCAAATACGTTGGCAAAGGCCTATTAACCTCTGAAGGAGATCATTGGCGCAAGCAAAGAAAACTTATTCAACCTGCCTTTCATAAAAAGCAGTTAGAGAATTTATTACAGTCTATACACAGTGCCATTTTATTAGAATATAGGCGTATTGAAGCGAACAGTACGATTGATATATTTCCTGTTTTAAATGATTTAGCTTTCCAAACGGTTGTCAAATCTCTATTTAGTAGCGCTGTGAGTCAAGAGGACATCAATCGCCTGCAGTACATTACGGAGACGGCTCAAAGAATGCTGGTAAAAGAATTAAGACAACCCTATTTAGGTTGGTGGTTTAAAACCAGTGGTGAAATTAAAAAGCACATTAATTTAACGCGCGAAGCTCGTGATATTTTGAAACGTATTGTTAATGAAAGACGTTTATCTGATACTAAAGAAAATGATCTGCTAGACATGCTTCTTGATGCTAAATATGAAGATGGAGCATCTATGAGTGAAGAGCAACTTATTGATGAGATTTTAATTTTATTTACGGCAGGACACGAAACGACATCTAACGCACTTACCTTCACATGTCAGCTTTTAGCATTGCATCCAGAATGGCAAGACAGGATTTTTAATGAACTTGTTGAAATACAAGAAGAATCCAGTGATTTAATGACTATCATTAGTAAGTCCAAACAATGCCAACAGGTTTTAGAGGAAGCCATGAGATTATATCCTCCTGCCTATTTTATTGATCGCGTAAACATTGCGAAAGACGAATACAACGGAATGCACTTTAAAGCGGGATCGAGTTTGCTGTTCTCGGTTTACGAAATACATCGTCATCCTAAATTATGGGAACAACCAAATGAGTTCTTGCCAGAAAGATTTGCCGAAGGAGGACGAAAATTCTCATCGCAATACTTCCCTTTTGGAGCAGGACCAAGAAAATGTATTGGTAACAATTTTGCCATGTTTGAAATGATTATGGCAATTTCAGAATTAGTAAAAACGTTTAAAATATACCCAGATTTTGACACTATAGATATAACACCATTAATTACGCTAAAACCTAAAAATGCTATTTTGCGTTTTGAAAAGCGAGCTTAATGACGTCTAATGCATCCACATATAGCCAATTTATAAAGGCAGAAGCTAAACGCTTAGGGTTTTTATCTTGCGGGATAAGTAAAGCAGGGTTTTTAGAAGCAGAAGGACCTCGTTTAGAGAAATGGCTTAAGTCTAACGCTCATGGTGAAATGCATTATATGGAAAACCACTTTGATAAACGTCTTGACCCTACGAAATTGGTAGAAGGATCAAAAAGTGTGGTCTCTTTATTACTAAATTATTTTCCTTCGGAAACGCAAACCTCAGAAAGTTATAAGTTATCTAAGTACGCTTATGGAACCGATTATCATTTTGTAATTAAAGCGAAATTAAAAGAACTATTACAGTCTATCCAGGATGAAATAGGACAAGTTCATGGTCGGGCTTTTGTAGACTCGGCACCTGTGTTAGATAAGGCATGGGCGGCAAAATCGGGTTTGGGATGGATTGGAAAGCATAGTAATTTATTAACCCAACAAGTAGGGTCGTTCTATTTTATTGCGGAGCTGATAATTGACTTAGAATTAGAGTACGATTCTATTGTTTCAGATCATTGTGGTACATGTACCGCATGTATAGATGCATGTCCAACACAAGCCATCACAGAGCCATATGTAGTAGATGGGAGCAAATGTATTTCCTATTTCACGATCGAATTAAAGGATAATATACCTTCAGAATTTAAAGGACAATTTGATGATTGGATGTTTGGTTGCGATGTTTGTCAAGATGTTTGTCCGTGGAATCGTTTTTCAAAAGCACACGACGAACCATTGTTTAATCCTCATCCCGAATTATTAACAATGACTAAAAAAGATTGGGAAGAAATTACTAAGGACACGTTTAATAAAGTCTTCAAAAAATCTGCCGTAAAACGAACTAAATTTGATGGATTACAAAGGAATATTAGCTTTATAAGAAAGTAATTTGTTTGTTTAAATAGTGGTATCTTAAACATCTTAAAAAGGGAAAAATGCTAAAACAATTTTATGTCATTCTTATCTTGTTATTGGTTGGTTGCGGCAAAGAAAACACACAGGAACAACTTAAAGCTGATATTACTAAAATAAACAGGCTGCATAAGCTATCGGCCGAAGAAACTAGCGATTCTACACTTTTATACTTAAAAGAAGCAGAACAGATTATTAGTAATACTACTGAAATTCCAGACACAATTCGTATTGAGAACAGCTTTTTAAAAGGGTATTATTATAAACGCATAAATACTATAGATTCGGCATCTTATTATTTTCACAGAACTATTGATTTGATTAAAGGTCCAAACACAAGAGACAGGAATTTAGTATACTTTAGGGTGGCATGGGAAACAGATGAAAATAGTAATAAAATGGCCAATGCTGTAAGCATAGCACATAAATTTATAGAAATTTCAGATGAAGATGAGCATTCAAAAGGCTTGACATATGCCTATAATTTTCTAGAGCGTATTAATTTTGATCTTGGCAATCACGAAAAATCATTGTTTTATAATGCCAAAACATTGGAAGCTGCTAAAAAATCTTCCGACACGTCAATGTTTGTTATAACTCTAAATTCTAGGGCAGAAAAACTGTATGGATTAGGCAAGAAAGAAGAGGCTTATAAACTTCAAGACAGTGCAGATCAATTTAAAAACGTTCCTAAAGATGTTAGGAGACAAGTATATCGAAATTACGGCGTACTGTATTTTTATGATAAAGACTACAAAAAGGCTATAGAAAAATATTTACCTGCCTTAGCACTTTCAAAAGAAATAGAAGGGAATAAAAATTATAACTTAATAGAGTCCTACAATAATATTTCTGAGGCATATATTAAACTTGGAGAATTTAATTTAGCTAAGGCTTATTTAGATTCTACGCAGCACATAATTCGCCCCGATTCATTTCAGGAGTATGTGAATTTCTATAAGGAATTAAGATTTTTGTTGAATTTTAAAACGAGTAAGAATATAGAAGAGATTAGTCTTGAGTATAATAAATTGGTCGATGATTATGAAAGACAACATGAAGAAAAAATAAATGAAGAACTTGTAGCGTTAAAATTAGCTAATGAAAAAGAACAGGAAGCATTAACGCAAAAGAAAGAGGCAGAGATTACTAACGTTAAACTAATGTCTTTGTTAGGGTTTTCTGTACTAGTATTAATTATAGGATACTTGTATTATAGACAGCGACGATTTAAATTTGAAAAACAAGATATGCAAATGCAACAGCGTTTGTTACGATCTCAAATGAGCCCTCATTTTATGTTTAATACCTTGTCTGCAATTCAAAATCAAATTAGAGATAATCAAAAAGATGCAACGGATTATCTAATTAAGTTTTCGAGGTTATTGAGGTTAATATTAGAAAATTCAATAAATAACTATGTCGAAGTAGATAGTGAATTAGAGTCACTTCGGAAATATATAGATTTACAACTGTTACGATTTCCTAACCAGTTTGAATATACAATTACGCTAGAGAATTTTGAGGAAGATGAAGGGGTTTGTATTCCTCCTATGTTGCTTCAGCCTTTTGTTGAAAATAGTATAGAGCATGGCTTTTTAGGAATTGATTACAAAGGGCAAATAGATATTACATTGGCATTACAAGACAAATACATAGCTTGTACAATAGAGGATAACGGAATTGGGTTAAAAACATTAAACAAGGATTATCAAAAATCTGTTTCGACACAATTAATTTCAAAATTCGTTTATAAAGTAACAAAACAAAGCGTAATTACTTTAGATAAAAAAACAAAGGATTTATCCAATTCAGGGGTTATAGTTAAATTTTTAATTCCATATAAATTTTCAGAACATGATTAAAGCAATATTAGTAGATGATGAGGCTTATATTAGACAAAATGTTAGTAGCAAACTAGAGGCATACTTTAATAATGACATAGAAGTTGTAGGCGAGGCCGAAAGCGTAAAAGAAGCTGTGGCGTTAATTAAAGAAAAAAAACCTAATCTGCTTTTTTTGGATGTTCAGTTAAAAGACGGAACCAGTTTCGATATTCTTAACAAAATTGAAGATAAAAATTTTGATATCATATTTATAACTGGCTTTGATAATCATGCTATAAAAGCCATAAAGGTTGGTGCCCTAGACTATATTTTGAAACCTATAGATGATGAAGAATTTAAAGCAGCCGTACTTAAGGCGATTCAAAATGTTAAGGAAGAAAATGATATCGATAAATTAGTTGAAATATCTAGTGAATATTTTCTTGGCGTTAAGAAAAAAAGAATCATTTTAAAAACGATGGAAAACGTTTATGCGGTCTATGAAGACGATATTTTATACTGCAAATCTGAAGGAAATTATACAACATTTTACACCAAACAATCTGAACGAATATTAGTATCTAAGTCGATAAAAAAGGTAGTAGAATTATTATCTGAAGACGTTTTTATTAGATGTCATCAATCGTATTTGGTTAATAAAAAACATGTTGTTAGGTACAATAAACAAGGTGTGTTGGTCATCATAAATGAAGTTAAAGTACCTGTTTCAAGCAGAAGAAAAGACTATGTTATAGAGAAGATATTTTGATTTACGAATTTGAAATTTAAACCAACGCATTTGAATTTATGACGCACGAATATGAAACCCCCAATTTTAAAAACGATTATTCATTAAATTGGGTAAAAAAATCAGTTGTCTTATGAAAAATTTCCATAAACTAGCTTTTGTATTGCTAGTAATAATCAATGCTCAGTCTTGTGAAAAAGAAAATGTAAGTGACGAAACGAACGGTCAAAACATACAAGAGACAGAAATGTATGCTAGAGGCAAAGCACAATCTCAGGCTCAAATTAGCGCTGCCGAAGCACTAGAAAACAATATGCAATGGGTTGCCTTTATGACTGCTCAAATATTAATTAAGGAAGTCGATGGTGCAAATCAATTTGTGAATCTATATAATTCAGGTATGCTTAACAATGACCACGCAATTGTTAAGTTATCAGATTTATTAAACATTCAGCAAACAAACCAATCGTTTCGGGATGCCTTTGAACATGAGTTCAATATTTTTAATGGTTATGCGCATAATCCATGTGAGAATCAAGGAAAACCAAAATTGCGGCCAACGCCTCCGCCTTGCGATCCAATGCCATGCGCTTTGCCAAATCAAACATTTGATGCTTACGTAGATTATCTAATAGAGGAGCATTGCTTAGAGATATATGTAACGGCAGGTCTCGACTTATCTCAAAATATCTTGTCTTCTGCTCATCCAATGAATACGACGCATATGAATATAGGATTTGAGCATTTTGATTCTAATGAATGTAATGTCAATCAAATTTCAATACATGGTAGTGCGATAGGTAATATTTATGACAATTTAATTGTTGTAAGACCTTATAGAGCGGCAGATGAATGTGATTATGATGAATTTTCTGAAATTGTAGACTTTACACTGTTTCCTATATAATTTTAAAATACCTCTTGATACAAACCTCTTAATTTAAGAGGTTTTTTTAGTTCATATTGGCGTTGTATTACGAATATGAAATAATTACTAGCGCTTTTGAATTAGCTATAGTAAACTAATTTTTTTTTGATGAATTTCAGCATAACAAATGAAAAACCGCTCGTATTGTTATGCAAAATCACTTATATGAAATTCTGAAAAAACTCCTTGTAAACAATAATATTAAAATCAATAATGAGGAGCTAAAACTGCAATTGTCAAGTCATCCGTCTTATCCAAGTTTACATGCACTCACAGGCGTTTTAGATCATTTTAATATACCAAATTTAGCATTACAGCTAGCTGTCAACAATGACATATTCGAACAACTGCCAATAAGTTTTATTGCTAATGTTTCTATAGACAAAGGAGATCACCTAGCTTTAATCGAGAAGAAGAAAAATAGGATTAAAATTTTAACTGACACCAATAAAAATAGATTCGTTACAAAAGAAGAATTTTTGGAGCAATGGAATGGAATAATAGTAGCTATCGAGAAAGATGAAACTGTAAAGGAAGCTATTAACAATCCAATAACAAAAGTCACTAAACAGATATTGATAGTTTTAGGAATTCTTTTCACAGGATATTTAATGTATTCATACAATATCCTTTTTGCTCAAGTGCATTTTCTTTTAAGTGGTCTTGGTCTTATGGTAAGTGTATTTGTGTTAAGACACGAGTTAGGCACGCAATCAAGTACAGCAAACAGTTTTTGCAACTTATCTCAAAAAACAAGTTGTGACGCCGTATTAAATTCGAAAGGAGCTACTATTTTGGGAGCAATCAAATTAAATGACATTAGCATCGTGGTGTTTTCGTGTTATAGTTTATGTTGGTTTTTACTATTTGTTAGTAAAAACCCTAATTTCTCAATAATGTCAATAGTTACGCTATTGGCATTTCCTTTTGTATTATACTCGATATACTATCAATATAACGTTGTTAAGAAATGGTGCCCGTTGTGTCTTGTAATTGCATCTGTATTCATGTTTCAAATAGGGGCGTTATTTTTTACCAAAGCCTATGTAGAGTTAATAGCATTTGACGTCCAGAGTACAGTGTTGTTTTTTATAGCATTAATTACAGTAATTGGCTTTTGGAGCTTTTTCAAACCTTTATTAAAGAAAAAGACATCTTTAGAGAAAACAGAAATCGAGCATCATAAATTCAAGCGTAATTTTTCTTTATTTAATGTACTTCTTAATGAAGGAGATACTTTGGGAAATTTTACGCCAATAGAAGGAGAGCTGTCCTTTGGAAACCCAAAGGCCTCAATACATTTAGTATTAGTTACAAGCCCATTATGTTATTACTGTAAAAAAGCTCATAACGATATTGAACAGTTAATACATAAAGTTGGAAATAAAATAAATCTAACAATACGGTTTAATTCAGATGTCACTAATCAAAACAGTCAACTATATAAGATTGCGTCAAGACTCCTTGAAGTGTATAATTCAAAAGGAGAAACAGAAACTTTAAAGGTTTTGGCAGACGTCTATAGTGATGATGTTAACCTTGAAAATTGGTTATGGAATCAACCTCAAAACGTGTCGACAGGTTATGATTCTATTTTAGAAAAACAAAGTAATTGGTGTGAAGCTAATGCTGTCAATTTTACTCCTGCTTTATATATAAATAACAAGCTATTCCCTTATGAGTACGACAGATTAGACCTTGTCTATTTTATAGATGATTTAATACAATTTCAAAACGCATCTTCAATACTATCAAATACTAAGGCAATAGCGTCTTAAAAATATTCTCTCGCGAAGAATAGACTCAAGCAGTGAGTGTCTTTAAATGTTTACTGTAATTATAATCTTTAAAATTTTAATTATGAAAAAATTATTAAATCTTGAAGGAGCTCATCAATTAGATAAAAATGAGCAATTGCAAATTAAGGGTGGTTACGATTACATTCCTTGTTCAGGAACGACTTGTAGCGGCTGTCCAACAGAACGGTTCTGTAATGGAAACCATTGTGTGCCATGTAAGTATGACACCAAGAACAGACCTTGTTGTAATCCTTAATTAGAGCAAGCCATTATCCTCAAATAGAATTAATTTTTATTTGGGGATAATGTGTTAACTCATGAAGTAGACATAATCAGTGAGTGTCTTTAAATGTTTCACTATAATTCTTAAATATTTAATTATGAAAAATTTATTAAACATAGATGGTGCTCAAAAATTGAGCAAAACAGAACAAGAATCAATAAACGGTGGAGGATTTGATATTATTTACCAAAGATGTGGTCCATTTGGAGAATGTCCAGGAGACTACTTTTGCAAAAATGGACTTTGTGTAGATTATCATATCTTATAAGATTCATCATTGGTCAGGATTATTGTTAAGTAATCCTGGCCTTTTTTTAGTCTTTATTATTCGCTTTTAATTGAATTATAAATCTAGTACCAATAGAATAAATTTGAAAAAGTTCCCAACATATAGACAAACAGAAGCTAAAGATTGTGGTCCAACATGTATTAAAATAATTGCTAAACATTATGGTAAAACAATCAATACACAACAATTAAGACAGCTAAGTGAAACTACCAGAGAAGGAAGTAGTTTGTTAGGCTTAAGTGAAGCTGCCGAATCTATTGGTTTTCGTTCATTGGGAGTTAAATTGTCATTTAATAAATTAAAGGAAGCACCACTACCTTGTATTGTGCATTGGAATAAAAAACATTATGTTGTTATATATCGAGTAAAAAAAGACAAAATTCATATCTCCGATCCGGCTCAAGGCTTACTAACCTACACAAAAAAAGAGTTTATTAAATTTTGGATTGGTAACAATGCCAACGATATAACAGAAGAAGGCATAGCCTTAATGCTTGACCCAACACCTCAGTTTTATAAATCTGAATTTGATGATGATGAAAAATTTGGCTTTAACTTCATTTTTAAGTACCTCTTTCGGTACAAAAAGTTCATTATTCAATTAATTATTGGGCTATTGGCTGGGAGCTTATTACAATTAATTCTTCCGTTTTTAACCCAAAGTATTGTAGATATAGGCATTAATAATCGAGATTTAAATTTCATCTATCTCATACTTTTTGCCCAAATAGCACTCTTTATTGGTAAAGCTAGTTTAGAAATTATAAGAAGTTGGATTCTACTTCATCTAAGTACACGTATTAATATTTCATTGATTTCAGACTTTTTTATCAAGCTTATGAAGTTACCTATTTCATATTTTGATGTACGAATGACTGGAGATTTGCTACAAAGAATAAATGATCACAAACGTATTGAACGTATACTTACCACCTCCTCTTTAACCATGCTTTTTTCATTTTTTAATCTCATAATATTTGGTCTTGTTTTAGGCTATTACAGCCTTCAAATATTTGCTGTATTTATTATCGGAAGTGTGTTTTACTTCGGATGGGTTTTGTTCTTTTTTAAAAAGAGAGCGGTTTTAGATTATAAGAGATTTTCAGAAATAAGTGATGAGCAAAGTAAAGTGATTGAGTTAATTGGCGGAATGCAAGAAATTAAATTGCATAACGCCGAAAGACGTATGCGATGGAATTGGGAATATGTCCAAGCCCGTTTATTTAAAATCGCTTCAAAGAGTTTAGCCCTAGAACAAACACAGAGTGTGGGCTCAAACTTTATCAATGAAATTAAAAACATGTCTATTACTGTACTGTCTGCAAAACTAGTTATCGATGGAGATATTACCTTAGGTATGATGTTAGCAATTAGTTATATCGTAGGTCAGTTAAATGGGCCTATTGCTCAACTCATTGATTTCATGAGAGATATTCAGGATGCAAAAATATCTATTGATCGATTAGGAGAAATACACAATATGGAAGAAGAGGAAAACGATGAAGAAAAGATAAATTCAATTCCTGTAAATGCAACTATAGCATTACATGAAATTTCATTTAGATACACAGGAGCCTTAGAACCTGTACTAAAAAATTTATCGCTTACAATACCTGCTAATAAAACAACAGCTATTGTTGGGGTAAGTGGTTCTGGAAAAACAACACTTATGAAAATGTTGTTGCGTTTTTACCAACCAGATCAAGGAGAAATCAACGTTGATAAATTTAACTTAAATACAGTATCTCAACAAACTTGGAGAGCGCATTGTGGAGTAGTAATGCAAGAAGGCTATGTGTTTAATGATACGATTGCTAATAACATTGCTGTAGGGCAAGATCATATTGATAAAGACAAGTTAGCACACGCTATTGATGTTGCTAACATCTCAGATTATATAGACAGCTTGCCTTTAGGTTACAATACTAAAATTGGAGCAGAAGGATCTGGTCTTAGCACAGGACAAAAACAACGGTTGTTTATTGCTCGGGCGGTTTATAAAGACCCAAAGTTCTTGTTTTTTGATGAAGCCACTTCGGCCTTAGACGCTAATAATGAAAAAGTAATCATGAAAAAATTAGACACATTTTTTAAAGATAAAACGGCTGTGGTTATTGCGCATAGATTGAGTACTGTGAAAAATGCACATCAAATTGTCGTACTAAATAATGGTAACATTTCAGAAATAGGAACCCATAAAGAATTAATCGCCTTAAAAGGAGGGTATTACAATTTGGTGAAAAACCAATTAGAACTAGGGCAGTAAAGATATTTTAGCGAGAGATAGACATAAACTGTAAATGTCTTAAAATGGTTACAGACAATTAATATTAAAATTTTTTAATTATGAAAAATCTTTTAAAACTGGGAACAGTTATAACAAAAATAGAGCAAATGCAAATTCATGGAGGCGGGTTAGGTTTCTGCTGTGAATGGTGCTCTGACGGATCATGTAATGGATGGGTTGGAGACCCAAGAACACCATGCCCATTTGCTGCATCATGTAGCTAAATTATAACAAACATAAGGGCATTTGCATTAATGCTCTTATGTTTTAAATCATATACGTATGCCAGACAATAATATAGAACTTCGCAGCGAACAAGTTCAAGACATTCTAGATGCCATACCTAATTGGATGATTCTTTGGGGAAACACATTAATCATGTTACTTATAATTATGCTTTTGTGTATATCTTGGTTCGTGAAATACCCTGATATCATAAATGCAAAAGCAGTAGTTACCACAGAAATCCCATCTCAAAAAATATATGGAAAGGTAACAGGAAAACTAAATGCATTATTGGTTTCTGATAATCAAGAGGTTGGAAAATCTCAACCTTTAGCTATTATAGAAAACTCGGCAAATTATCAAGACGTATTCATGCTTAAAGAAGTTTTAGATACAATAACTATCAATAAAAAAACGGTCAACTTTCCTATTGATAGCATGCCAATATTGTTTTTAGGTGACATTGATACCCAATATGCACTGTTTGAAAATAGTTATATTCAATATAAACTGAATAAGGAGTTACAGCCGTTTTCAAATGAAGCACTTGCCAATCAATATTCGATTTCAGAATTAAACCAAAGATTTCAAAGTTTAAATGCTCAAAAACGCATTAATAAAAAGGAACTTGAATTTAAAAATAAAGAGTTACAACGTCATAAGTCGTTGTTTGATAAAGGTGTTATTTCTGCACAAAGCTATGAAAGTAAGCAGCTTGAGTATGCGCAAACAGAACGAAACTATAAAAATTTTGAAACTTCAATTTCTCAAATAAAAGAGAGAATTAGTAATGCTCACAAAACATCTAAAGGTTCCAAAATTAATCAGATTAAGGAAGAAATGGGACTGCTAAAAAACGTCATTCAATCATTTAATCAGTTAAAAAATGCAATTAAAGCCTGGGAGCAAATGTATGTACTTCAATCTGCCATTAATGGACAAGTATCATTTTTAAATTATTATAATACAAACCAAACAGTGAATCAAGGTGATTTGGTGTTTACAATTATCCCCAATGAAAGTTCAACATTCATAGCTAAATTAAAAACACCTGCTCAAAATTCGGGTAAGATAAAAATAGATCAAACAGTAAACGTCAAAGTGGATAACTTTCCAAAATCGGAGTTTGGAGTTTTAAATGGTAAGGTCATGTACATTTCGGCAATTCCTGATAAAGATGGATTGTATCTAGTCAATGTAAAATTGCCTAAAGAACTTGTAACATCTTACAATAAAAAAATAGAATTTAAACAAGAGATGTTGGGTTCTGCTGAAATTATAACAGAAGACCTGCGTTTAATTGAACGGTTCTTTTATCAACTAAGAGAAGTTTTAGGTAGTTAGTGCACGAAAGTGTCTTTATATCTCTCTTGCTTTTATATTTCATTTCTCATAAAACACTTACATTTGTAATTCGGTTTGTCCGAAGCGATAATTATTGATTAATTCACATAACATATATGAGCAAGCAAAGTAAACGTAGAGAAGCCTTAGTTTATCATGCAAAACCAACCCCTGGAAAGATTCAGGTTGTTCCAACCAAAAAATACGCCACTCAAAGAGATTTATCTTTGGCTTATTCTCCTGGAGTTGCAGAGCCTTGTCTAGAAATAGAAAAAGATAAAAATAATGCCTATAAATATACTGCCAAAGGAAATTTGGTTGCCGTAATTTCTAACGGAACTGCAGTTTTAGGCTTAGGGAATATTGGTCCGGAAGCATCTAAACCCGTTATGGAAGGTAAAGGTTTACTCTTTAAAATCTTTGCAGATATTGATGTGTTTGACATCGAAGTTGACACTGAAAATATTGACGAATTCGTAGAAACGGTAAAACATATTGCACCAACATTTGGGGGAATTAACCTTGAGGACATTAAAGCACCAGAAGCCTTTGAAATAGAACGTAGGTTAAAAGAAGAACTGGATATTCCAGTAATGCATGACGATCAACATGGAACAGCTATTATTTCTGCGGCAGCTTTACTAAACGCTTTAGAATTAGCGGAAAAAAGTATTCAAGATGTGAAAATTGTTATAAGTGGCGCTGGAGCGGCTGCTATTTCGTGTTCTAGATTATATCAAGCCTGTGGAGCAAAGCGCGAAAACATGGTGATGTTAGATAGTAAAGGCGTGATTAGAGATGATCGAGAAAACCTTACAAAGGAAAAAGCCGAATTTGCTACACATCGGAAAATAGATACACTAGACGAGGCTATGAAAGATGCCGATGTTTTTATAGGCTTATCAAAAGCTGATATAGTATCGCAAGACATGTTGAAAATGATGGCTCAAAACCCTGTGGTTTTTGCCATGGCTAATCCAGATCCCGAAATAAAGTATCAATTAGCAATAGATACTCGCGACGACATTATTATGGCTACAGGTAGAAGTGATCATCCAAATCAAGTAAATAATGTACTTGGGTTTCCTTTTATTTTTAGAGGCGCATTAGATGTGCGTGCTACCAAAATTAATGAAGCAATGAAAATGGCAGCAGTATATGCCTTAGCTAAACTGGCTAAAGAGCCTGTGCCAGAACAAGTAAATATTGCCTACGGTGAAACCCGTTTAACTTTTGGAAAAGATTATATCATTCCTAAGCCTTTCGACCCAAGATTAATTGCTGAAGTACCGCCTGCTGTTGCAAAAGCAGCGATGGAAAGCGGAGTGGCCCAAGAGCCAATTGAAGATTGGGAAAAATATAAGGATGAACTTTTAGAACGATTAGGTTCAGATAATAAAATTGTTAGGCTCCTATTAAATAGAGCAAAACTAAACCCTAAGCGTGTTGTTTTTGCCGAAGCAGATCAGTTAGATGTATTGAAAGCGGCTCAAATTGTTTATGATGAAGGTATTGCCATACCAATATTATTGGGAAGAAGGGATAAGATTCTTATGCTCATGGAAGAGATTGAATTTGAAGGCGATTTAGAGATTATTGATCCAAAATCTGATGAAGAAGAAGCACGCAAAAATGAATATGCTAAAGTATATTGGGAGCAACGTAAACGTAAAGGTGTGACCTTGTTTTCTGCTGAAAAATTAATGCGTGAGCGTAATTATTTTGCAGCAATGATGGTTAACGAAGGTGATGCCGATGCTTTAATATCAGGTTACTCTAGAAGTTATCCATCTGTTGTAAAGCCTATGTTAGAGCTTATTGGTTTGGCATCTGGATCTACCAGAATAGCAACTACTAACGTGATGATGACTCAACGTGGCCCGATGTTTTTAAGTGATACATCCATTAACATCAACCCATCAGCGAATGACCTTACAAGAATTGCTCAAATGACAGCTGGTGTTGTTAAAATGTTTGGTATGGAGCCCGTAATGGCAATGATTTCATATTCAAACTTTGGTTCTTCTAAAAACCAAACAGCTACTAAGGTTAGGGAAGCCGTAGAATATCTGCATAAGAGACATCCAAACTTGGTTGTAGATGGTGAATTACAAACTGATTTTGCACTTAATAAAGAAATGCTTCAAGATATATTTCCGTTTTCAAAGCTAGCTGGGAAAAAAGTAAATACACTTATTTTTCCAAATTTAGAGTCGGCAAATATTACCTATAAATTACTTAAAGAACTCAATAAAGCAGACTCTATCGGTCCAATTATGATGGGCATGAAAAAACCAGCCCATATCCTACAATTGGATGCTAGTGTAGACGAAATAGTCAATATGACTGCTATTGCTGTTATTGATGCACAACAAAAAAGTAAAAAAAGAAGCTAATAATCATAGCGTTTTAGCCAAATAATCACCTTTGAAATGTAAATAATTTTATTACATTTGAGTTTTTAACGAAAGCGAGTAAATGATAACACACATTCAAGGTAAATTGGTGGAGAAAAATCCAACAGATGTCGTTATAGATTGCAATGGTGTTGGTTACCTTTTAAATATATCATTACACACGTTTTCTCAAATTCCAGATAGGGAAGCGCTTAAACTATATGCACATTTAATTGTTAGAGAAGATTCTCATACGTTATATGGTTTTTCTTCTGTTGCAGAGCGCGAAATTTTCAAGCTTTTAATTTCGGTAAGCGGTATTGGAGCCAACACAGCTAGAACTATGTTGTCGTCATTATCCCCGCAACAGGTAAAAGAAGGTATTGCTCATGGTGACGTGGCCCTAATACAATCTATTAAAGGTATAGGTGCCAAGACAGCAGCCCGTGTAATACTAGATTTAAAGGATAAAGTGCTAAAAGTTTACGATATTGACGAAGTTTCTGTTAATAAAAACAATACCAACAAAGATGAAGCGTTATCAGCTTTAGAAGTTTTAGGATTTGCTAAAAAGCAGTCCGAACGTGTCGTGGATAAAATTGTGTCTCTTCAACCAGATGCAAGTGTTGAAACTATTATTAAAGAAGCTTTAAAAAATTTATAAAATTTGATTACAACTAACTTTACTATATCAAAATCATCGCGTTACCTTTTGTTTGCTCTAGCATGTATGTTGGTTAGCAATTTTGGCTATTCACAGACAACACCAGCAACTCAAGATTCGACAAAAACAGGTTTCTCTCTTGGCGTTTTAAAATTTCCTAATCCACAAAGTATTGTTTCTAAATACACTTATGACCCAATAACAGATAGGTACATTTATACTGAAAAAGTTGGAAGTTTTAATATTAATTATCCAATCATTCTTACACCAGCCGAGTTTCAAAAACTGGTGTTAATGGAACAACAACGGTTATACTATAAACAAAAAATTGACGCTAAGGAAGGAAAGAAAGAAGGAGCCGAAGATCAACAAAAAAACTTAATACCAGAATTATACGTTAACTCAAGTTTCTTTGAATCTATTTTTGGAGGAAATACTATAGAAGTAATTCCACAAGGTTCTGCCGAGGTTGATTTAGGTGTGTTATTTACAAAACAAGATAATCCAACATTCTCACCAAGAAATAGAAGTAATTTTACCTTTGATTTTGATCAACGTATTAGCTTAAGTTTATTAGGAAAAGTAGGTACACGTTTACAAGTAACTGTAAATTACGACACAGAGTCTACTTTTGATTTTCAGCAACTTACTAAGTTAGAATATACACCTACAGAAGACGATATTGTTAGAAAGATAGAAGTTGGTAATGTGAGCATGCCAATTAATAGCTCATTAATTACAGGTGCTCAAAGTTTATTTGGAGTAAAAACCGAATTACAATTTGGAAAAACGAGAGTGACAGCTATTTTTTCTGAACAAAAATCGCAATCGCAATCGGTTGTTGCTCAAGGAGGAGGGACAGTAGAAGAGTTTGAGTTTTTTGCTAGAGATTATGACGAAAACAGGCACTATTTCTTAGCACAATACTTTAGAAATTCTTATGACGATGCTATTCGTCGCTACCCGTTTATCAATAATAATATTCAAATTACCAGAATTGAGGTTTGGGTAACGAATAGAAGTAACCAAACAGAAAACGTAAGAAATATTGTAGCGCTACAAGATATTGGTGAATTTGAAACCATAGGACTTAACGGAGGAGTGCCTCCTGGTGGTTTTTTGAACCCTGGAGGTTCGCAATTTCCAGATAACGGAAACAATGCCTTCGATCCAACTAATATTGGTGGAGCTGGTTCGTTCTTATCGCCAAGTGTTAGAGATATCACTACTGCAGAGCAAGGGATTTTAACACCAGCCAATGAAGGGTTTGATTTTGGTAAATTAGAAAATGCAAGAAAATTAGAGCAAGGGAGAGACTATACACTTAACACACAATTGGGATATATTTCATTAAATCAGAGATTATTAAATGATGAAATTGTAGCAGTAGCATTCCAATATACTATTGGAGGTGAAGTGTTTCAAGTTGGTGAATTTGCCAACGATGGTGTGAATTCTACAGCAACTGCCGACGATCAAGATGGTGATGGCATTCCTAATGTTGCCGATGTTGATCAAGATGGTGATGGTACGGCCGATAATGGTGTAGATACCGATGGCGATGGTATTAACGATGCAACAGATTCTGATGTCGATGGTGATGGGCTTATAGATAATGGACCAGATACCAATGCAGATGGAATTAATGATAGTTTTGTAATTGCGGTTGGATCTACGCAAAGTTTAATTGTTAAAATGCTTAAGAGTCCAATCACAGATGTGAATCAACCTATATGGGATTTAATGATGAAGAACATCTATGATACTGGTGCATTTCAGCTAGATCAAGAAGATTTTAGATTAAATATATTCTATACAGAAGCATCACCACTTAATTATATTGCTCCTGTTGAAGGGACGTCATTCCCTATTTTTGATAACAACACACCATTTGATAATACTGATGATGGTGAAATAATTGACACACCTTTAATTAGATTATTTCATTTAGACCAATTAAATTTCAACAGAGATCCGCAAATAAATGGTGATGGATTTTTTGACTTTGTTCCAGGACTTACCGTGTTAACCGAAAACGGCAAAATTATCTTTACCAAAGTAGAGCCTTTTGGTCGCTACCTTTTTGATATTCTTGATGATGATGGTAACCCCAATAACAATGAGGTGGATTATGAACAAGACACGTATGCCAATCTCAATCAAGAAAAGTATGTTTATGATATTCTATATAAACAAACAAAAACAGCGGCTTTAGATGAAGCTGAAAAAAATAAGTTCCAAATTAAAGGTCGTTTTAAATCTTCTGGAGGCGATGGGATTCCTTTAGGTGCTTTCAATGTGCCAAGAGGATCTGTTATTGTTACCGCTGGAGGTAGAACGCTTGTTGAAGGACAAGACTATACTGTAAACTATCAAATAGGTCGTGTTTACATCATTGATGAAGCCTTAAAATCGTCTAATATTCCTATTAATGTTTCCGTAGAAAATAACGCTGTATTTGGACAGCAAACAAGACGTTTTACAGGGGTTAACGTAGAGCATCAATTTAATGAAAGTTTTGTGCTAGGTGCAACCTTATTAAACCTTAATGAACGTCCTATCACACAGAAAGCAAATTATAACACAGAGCCAATTAACAACACTATTTTTGGATTCAACGGAAACTACTCTACAGAAGTACCGTTCTTTACAAGATTGGTGAACAAGTTGCCTAATATTGATACAGATGCGCCTTCAAATCTTTCGGTAAGAGGTGAATTTGCCTATTTGGCGCCAGGCGCTCCAAAAGGCACCGATTTTAATAGTGAAGCTACGGCGTATGTAGATGATTTTGAAGGAACACAAGGCGCTATCGATTTATTATCACCACAATCTTGGTTCTTATCTAGTAGACCTCGTACAGTTAACGGTGTGCCAGAAAATGACGCGATAAATAACCCAGGAATTGAAAATGGATATGGAAGAGCATTCTTAAACTGGTATACAATCGACCCAATTTTCTATAGCAACCAAAGACCGGATGATATTAGTGACGATGATGTTTCTGATTTATATACAAGGCGTGTTTTTATAGATGAAGTTTTTCCTGAAATTGATATTGCTCAAGGGCAAAGTACTGTGATTAACACCTTAGATTTGGTGTATTACCCAACAGAAAGAGGGCCATATAACTTTGATCCAGGTGCTGTAAATGACAATTTAGATCCTGCAACTAGTTGGGCAGGGATTACAAGACAGATAACCTCTACAGATTTTGAACAAGCCAACGTTGAGTATATAGAATTTTGGTTACAAGACCCTTTCCTTAATGCACCACCAGCGAGTGGTTTGTCAGGAAAGTTATTTGTCAATCTTGGTAATATTTCAGAAGATATATTAAAAGATGGGAAAAAGCAATATGAAAACGGATTGCCAGAAAATGGAGATATAACACCATTATTACCTCAAACCGCATATGAAAGCGTAGTACCACGAAACCAATCTTTAATTTATACATTTTCTACAGGTGGAGAACAACGTACTAATCAAGATGTAGGTTATGATGGTTATGACGATACAGAAGAAGCATTACAATTTACTAATGGTGCATTGTTTGGACCGGATCCGGCAAAAGATAACTATACATATTATCTAAATACTACAGGAAATATCTTTGAACGTTACAAGCAATATAACGGTCAGCAAGGGAACTCCCCAGATGTGTTTACAGATACAAATAGAGGGTCAACGCCTCAACCAGATGTTGAAGATATCAATAGGGATAATACAATGAATACAATTGATAGTTACTATCAATATGAAATTGAGATTAATCAAAATACACTCGATATTAATAACCCTCAAATAAACGATGTAAAAGATAGAGATGTAACTTTGCCAAACGGACAAACAGCATCAGTGCGATGGTATCAATTTAGAGTTCCAATAGGAGAAAGCCCATTTAGAACGGCTGTAGGAGGTATATCAGATATTAGATCTGTACGTTTTGCGCGTTTGTTTTTAGAAGATTTTACAGAGACTACAGTATTACGTTTTGCAACTTTAGACCTCGTTAGAAGTGATTGGAGACGTTACACATTAACCTTAGATGATGAGCCAAATAATGATAATGACAACACAGAGTTTACTGTTGGTGTTGTTGGGCTTCAAGAGAATGATGGTAATTATGTATTACCTCCAGGTGTTGTTTTAGAACAGTTGAATAACAACAACAACATTATTAGACAAAATGAACAGTCATTACAAGTTGAGGTTTGTGATTTAGAACCAGAAGATTCTAGAGGAGTCTTTAAAAATATAAATGTAGACATGCGCCAGTATAATAAACTGCGAATGTTTATTCATGCTGAAGAAGGAGATACAGGAACACTTAATGATGGCGACCTTGTTGGGTTTATTAGAATGGGTAATGATTTCACCCAGAATTTCTATCAAATAGAAGTTCCTTTACAAGTGTCTTCAGGAATGTCTACTCCAGAAAGTATCTGGCCAGAAGTTAATGAGATTAATGTAGAATTGGATGTTTTAGAACAAATGAAATCTCTCGGTATTGCCAACGGAACATTGGCTAATATCGATCCTACATTCTACGATTTGGTAAATGGAGAACTTACCCAAGTGGCCGAGTTCGACCCATACACTATTGGTCAGCAAAGAGTCGCTATAAAAGGTAATCCTAACTTTGGGGACGTTCGTGTACTTATGGTTGGTGTAAAAAACTCTGGTCAAAGTGGTACAGATGCGTGCGGAGAAATTTGGTTTAATGAATTGCGTTTAGCCGATTTAGATAATGAAGGTGGATGGGCTGCAGTTGGAGCCTTGGATGCTAACTTTGCAGATTTTGCAAATATAAGTGCAACAGGACGAAAAAGTACAATTGGCTTTGGCTCAGTAGAACAAAGACCAAATGAAAGAAGCCGTGAAGATGTTGAGCAGTATGATATTGTTACCAATTTAAACCTTGGACAACTATTACCTAAAAAATGGGGCATTCAGTTGCCATTTAATTATGCGGTTGGAGAACAAATTATAACGCCAGAATATGACGAATTCTATAGAGATATTAAACTGCAAACACAATTAGATAATACAACCAATAGAGATTCAATTTTAAATGTTAATGAGAATTATACCAAGCGAAAAAGTATCAATTTTATTGGTGTTAGAAAAAATAGAACTACAGATAAGAAACCGAGATTTTATGATGTAGAAAACTTAACATTTAATTATTCCTATAACAAAGAAGAGCGACGAGACTTTGAAATTGAAAATTCTCTAAGTCAAAATGTAAGAGCTGGTGTAAATTATAACTACACTTTTGAGCCAAAAAGTATAGAACCTTTTAAAAAGAATGATTCGCTGTTTACAGGAAAATATTGGAAAATATTAAAGGACTTTAATTTTAACCCAATTCCTACCAGTTTTTCTGTCAATACAGATATTATTAGGCAGTTTAATAAGCAGAAATTTAGAGAAGTTGACTTAACTGGTGATAATATTGGTTTACAAGAACTGTTTAGACGAAATTATAATTTCAACACGCAATATGCCATTAATTATAATTTAACAAGAGCCTTGAGTTTAAACTTTACAGCTGCTAATACTAACATTGTAAGAAATTATTTTGTTGGAGGTATTATAAATGGCAGACAAGACCCAAGCCTAGACGTTTGGGATGGCTTCTTTGATCTTGGTGATCCTAATATTCAAAACCAACAATTACAGGTTAATTACGAATTGCCGTTAAATAAGATTCCTACGTTGAGTTTTATCCGCGCTACGTATTCTTATACTGGAGATTTCCAATGGCAAAAAGGATCTGATTTGAATAGTAATTTACCAATTCAAAATGAAGACGGAACATTTACAACCTATAACTTGGGTAATTCAATCCAAAATGCCAACACACATAATATTAACTCAACATTTAATCTAGAGACATTATATAAACATGTTGGGTTAACCAAAAAGAAAACCAGAACATCAAGATCTAGAGCAGCTACTCCAGGAGCCTTAACTAAGGATGGTAATGCTACAACTGCAAATAATGCCACTCAGCAGTCAAAGAAAGGCGCAGGTTCTAAAATATTAGATGGTGCCATTGATTTATTAACTGCAGTAAAACGTGTTCAAATAAATTACACCGAAAACAATGGGTCTTATCTTCCTGGTTATCTCAGAACACCTGGTTTCATAGGAACATTTAAACCTACATTAGGTTATACTTTTGGAAGTCAACGTGATATTAGAGATTTAGCGGCACGTAATGGATGGCTTACAGTATTCCCTGATTTTAATCAACAATATAGTGAAACCAGAAATCGTATTTTAGATATTTCAGCAGATGTAGAATTAATCAAAGATTTAAATATCGACCTTACAGGAGGACGCGTATACTCTGAAAACACAACACAAAATTTCAATACGACAGATACAAATGGTGATGGTTTTAGTAATACCTACAATAGGTTGATTACAAACTCCTTCGGAAACTTTAATATTTCAACAGCTTTAATAAAGACAGCATTTAGTAAAAGTGATGAAAACCAATCTGCCGCTTTTGAAGATTTTAGAAATAATAGATTAACAGTTGCTAGACGATTGGCAAGAAATTTCTACGGCAACAATAACTTCGGTGTTGATGGTGAAGGTTATCCTCTTGGATTCGGAAAAAACAGTCAAGCCGTATTATTGCCTGCATTTTTAGCAGCCTATAAAGGAACAAATCCAGATAAGATTAGTTTATCGGCGTTTAGAGATATACCAATTCCAAATTGGCAATTAAAGTATACAGGCTTCATGAAAATGAAATGGTTTAAAAAGAATTTTAAGCGTTTCTCTATCACTCATGGTTATCGCTCTAGCTATACAATTAATCAGTTTAGAACAAACTTAGATTTAGATCCTACATTGTTACAACCAGGTGTACCTTATGAAAATCAAAACCAGGATGTTTTAGATCAATCAGGTAACTTCAAAAACGGAACAATCTATAGTAATATTAACTTAGAAGAGCAATTTAGCCCATTGTTTAGATTAGATTTTGAAATGAAAAACTCGATTAAAATCTTAGCCGAGATGAAAAAAGATAGAATCTTATCGTTGAGTTTTGATAATAATCTACTTACCGAAATTCAAGGTAATGAATACATTTTAGGATTAGGATATCGTATAAAAGATCTTCGTATACGATCTAAGTTAGCAGGTCCGAGACAAGTGATTAAGAGTGATCTTAATATGAAAGCAGATATTTCAGTAAGAAATAATAAAACGATCATTAGGTATTTGGATATTGAGAATAATCAAATTACTCAAGGTCAAACAATTTGGGGACTTAAGTATACCGCAGATTATGCGTTTACTAAAAACCTCACAGCTATTTTCTACTTCGATTATACATTTTCAGAATATGAAATCTCTACGGCATTTCCACAAACAACCATTAGATCTGGATTTACCTTACGATACAATTTTGGAAATTAAGTAGTAATTAAAGTCTAAAAAAATTACATTTGTAGTCATACATTAATTTCAATTTATAAGATGAATATACCATCAGATTTAAAATACACCAAAGACCACGAGTGGGTTAAAATAGAAGGTGATACAGCTACAGTTGGCATTACAGATTTTGCTCAAGGCGAACTTGGAGATATTGTTTATGTTGAAGTAGAAACAGTTGACGAAACATTAGAGATCGAAGAAATTTTTGGTACTGTTGAAGCTGTTAAAACAGTTTCAGATTTGTTTTTACCATTATCGGGTGAAATTACAGAATTTAACGAAACTCTTGAAGATGAACCTGAAAAAGTGAATTCTGACCCCTATGGAGATGGTTGGATGATAAAAATTAAGTTTTCTGATGCCTCTCAAATAGATAACTTGTTATCAGCCGATGATTACAAAGCTATTGTTGGCGCTTAAAAAATGGGCATTGCCTGTTGTCATTTTATATGCACTGGCATTAACAATAGGTAGTTTAGCAACTATTGGAGATTTCCCAAGTTTAGGCTCTTCTTTTGATGATAAAATTTATCACTTTTTAGCCTATTTTGTATTTGCGTTGCTGGTTTTTAATTATTGCAATACAAAGCAAATGCGTAATGCAATAGTAATATCTGCAATTGTTGTAATCCTTTATGGCATTATTATTGAGGTTTTACAAAACCTAATAACATCTTACAGAACATTGGATGTTTATGACGCACTTGCAAATAGTCTAGGAGTCTTATTTGCAACTGTTGTGTTGAAATTTAGAAATAAACTAAAGTTAAAATGAAATAATAGCTTGCTTTTTTAACAAATAATTGGTTAATTTAGCATTCTTAAAACCTTTTAAGCACATGGAACCTAAAAAGAATATAAAATCAGATGTAAGCAGAAATAGCTCGCTTTATTTTGCAGTAGGTATGGTATTGATGCTAGCTTTAACGTATATGACTATCAATTATAAGTCTTACGAAAAAGAAGCCATCGATATAGGACAACTAGATTTGGATGCTCTTGAAGATGAAGAAATTCCAATTACAAACCAAGAAATTATTCCACCACCTCCACCGCCTCCACCACCAGTGGTACCTGAGGAAATAGAGATTGTGGAAGATGAAAAAGAAATTGAAGAAACCGTAATTGAATCTACAGAAACAGATCAAGAAGAAGAAATTGTTGAAGTTGAAGAAGTAGAAGTAGAAGAGGTTGAAGAAGATATTGAAGTTCCTTTTGCAGTAATTGAAAACGTACCTGTATTTCCAGGTTGCGAAAAAGAAAAAGGTAACAATGCGAAAAAGCAGTGTATGTCTGACAAGATTAGCAAGTTTGTAAATAAGAAATTTAACACAGACTTAGCTAGTGATCTAGGATTATCTGGAAGACAGCGTATCAATGTGATTTTCAAAATAGATAAAACAGGAAACATAATTGGTGTTCAGGCCAGAGCTCCGCATCCAGGTCTTGAAAAAGAGGCTAAGCGTGTCATTGGACTTTTACCTAAAATGAAACCTGGTAAGCAAAGAGGTAAGGCGGTTACAGTACCTTACTCTTTACCAATCCTATTCCAAGTGCAAGACTAGATATTATAAGATATATCATAAAATTTCAAAATCCCATCTAATTAATTAGATGGGATTTTTACTTTGGTATGCTTATTGTGTTTTTATCATAATATTAACATTATAAATTAAGTATTATGAAAGATTTTGACAAATCGCACAACATTGCTGGTCAGAGCAATAAAACAGTGCAAAAACCACACAAGCACGATGCAAATTTACAAAAAAACTCGTCGCTTTATTTTCAAATTGGTTTGATTCTTTGCCTCTTAGGGACCTATGCCATGTTTGAAATGCAATTTGAACACAAGGCTACAACCGATGGAATTGTTTATTTAGAGCCTGATGAGGACATGTATTTTACCACCCAAGTTATTCCAGAACCAGATACGCCAAAACAAGATCCTGCTAAACAGCAGAAAAAGAAAATTGTATTAACACAGCCGCCAAAAGTTGTAGACAATACTGATTCAACACCAGAAACTCCAGAATTTTTAACAGCTCCAGATCCAACTCCTGGACCAATAGTTGACCCTGATAGCGTTGTTGATCCAGGGGAAGTAGATACTATTCCAGAGGTTTTCACATTGGTAGGTGTGGAAGTTGTACCTATTTACCCAGGTTGTGAAAAAAAGAAAACCAATAAGGAACGCGTAAAATGTATGTCGGATAAGTTAGGACGATTGGTGCAAAAGAAATTCAATACAGATTTGGCTGCAGAACATGGCTTAAGTGGTGTTCAAAAAATTCAAGTACAGTTTAAAATAGGTCCTAATGGAAATATTACCGAAGTACTTACAAGAGCACCTCACCCAAGCTTAGAAAAAGAGGCAGAACGATTAACCAAAAAGATTCCGCAAATGAAACCAGGATTGCAAAGAGATAAGCCTGTTTCAGTAATATACAACCTTCCAATTGTATTTAAGGTAGATAATTAATATCACTTTAGTTGCAAAATAAAAAAGACAGCCTAAAACCATCTAGACTGTCTTTTTTTTATTGCTTGCTTTTTGAAAAAAATAGTATCTTTCGACAACTAATGTGATGCGCTCGCTCTATGAAGAATAGCTTCTTATTCATTGTTTTATTTTCTTTTGGTTTATTAACTGCACAAAATGTATCAACTTTTGAGAAATCACCTATTTATCCAGGCTGCGAATCACAACCCATAGAAGCATTAAAAGCCTGTTTTAATACTAAATTGAATACAGAGATTTACACCTCATTTAAGATGCCCCAAATAGTTTCTGATGACAACTATACAGGTGAGGTTAATGTGCTTTTTGAAGTTGATAAAGAAGGACAGATTACCATACTTTATGTGGATGCCGTTTATAAAGAACTAATGGATGAAACCAAACGCATTTTTGAAGCCTTACCAAAAGTAACACCAGGAACCTATAATGGTAGACCTACATTTTTTCAATATTCACTCAGTATTAAAATCCCGTTAGAAGACCCTTCAGAAATTAAAACTCAAGAAGAAGACACCTCAAGTCTAGACATTAGAAAGGTAGAAAACCTCAATGCTGATGTGAGTAATGAATTTGATAATGTAAATGACAGCATCGTTAAGTATGAAAAATTAGAATATAGTAGCCAGTTAAATATTCCTTTTACACATAATTATTATGCACGTTTTGATCAACAAATGAACGGATTGGGAACTAATAGTCATACAGCCTCAAAACCTTTTATTTATGAAGATGTGGCCAAATATTATGACTTTAAAGCCGAAAAAGAAGCGCTAGTTAAAGGGAGTGATGCGTGGTGGAGCAGAAAGTTGTGGAATGAGCATTTAGTACAGGTACAAGGTAAGGATTATTGGTTTACAGTTGATCCTGTGTTTGATTTGCAACTGGGAAAAGACACTGAAGCCGATTTTAGTACAACCTATAACAATACAAGAGGGATATTTATTCAAGGTGGACTTGGGAAAAAATTTAATTTTTCGGCATCTATTTATGAGAGTCAAGGTCGTTTTGCTCAATATTTTAACGAATATGCAAATGCACTTACAGCGGCTGGTGGAGAACCAATTGTTCCCGGAAGAGGTTTAGCAAAAATATTTAAAGATGATGGTTTTGATTACCCTGTAGCAGAAGCATATTTGTCTTATACACCTGCTAGTTTTATAAATATTCAATTTGGACACGGTAAGAATTTTATTGGAGATGGCTATAGATCACTATTACAAAGTGATGCCACGAGTCCATATCCATTTTTGAAATTAAACACTAAGTTTTGGAAAATAAAATATACCAATACTTGGATGTGGCTTAGAGATGTTAGAGCAGAAGTAAGGGAAGATGGCGCTTTTTTAACAAAATATATGGCCAATCACTATTTAAGTTGGAATGTTTCAAAACGTTTAAATATTGGCTTATTTGAATCTGTACTTTGGAGCAATGACAATAATAGAGGTTTCGATATTAATTATTTAAACCCAGTTATTTTTTATCGAGCAATAGAATTTTCTACTGGTCAAGATGCAGGAAACGCTATATTGGGAGCTTCGGCAAAATATAAATGGAATAATAAAGTAAATCTTTACGGACAATTTATTCTTGATGAGTTTTCAATAAGTGATATTACAGGAGGTGAAAAAAGTTGGAAAAATAAATTTGGCTATCAACTAGGTATTAAATATTTCAATGCCTTCAAGGTTGATAATTTATTACTTCAGTTAGAATACAATAGAGTGAGACCTTATACATATTCTCACAATTCTATTGTATTAAATTATGCCCATAACAATCAACCTATGGCTCATCTTTGGGGAGCAAATTTTAGTGAAGCTATTGCCATTGGACGCTATCATTATAAACGTTGGTTTGCAGATGCTAAATTTATCTTCGGAAAACGTGGTTTTGATTTCAATGATGGCAATGATGATTTCAACTATGGAAGTAATATCTACAGAAGTGAAATTGATAGAAATGCAGATACTGGAATTACTGTAGGACAGGGAAATACTACAACAGTTTTTCAGGCCGATTTAGGCGGAGGGTATGTTGTTAACCCAGTTACGAACCTCAGATTATTTACCAATATTACCTTCAGAAATTATAATCCGCAAACCAATACCGCTGCAGCATTAAATACAGATACCGTTTGGTTCACTGTTGGGTTAAGAACCGATTTATTTAATTGGTATAATGATTTTTAAGACGTTTAGTTCTTCAGACTTCTGTAAAATGTACGACGTATCGTTTCAGAGTTAATATAACCCGTTCCATAGTTTAAGTCATCATACTTTTTTGTAACACTTGCATTTTTTGCTACTTCGTCCTCAGTTTTACCAGCCTTTATTTCTTTAAGCACAGCTGTTCTTAAATCTTCCAGCATGCTCAAAAACGATTGATACTCGTCTTTAGTTGATAGTGTACCATGACCTGGAATAACTTTGGTGTCGTCGTCAATAAGTTTTAAGCCCAATTTGGCAGCTTCAATATAGCCATTAACACTTCCTCCAGATTTTAAATCGATATAAGGATAGCGTCCTTTAAAATAAGTGTCTCCTGTATGTAGCACATTACTTTTTGTAAAATACAATAAGGCATCACCATCTGTATGCGCATTATCAACGTGAAAAACACCAATTTTTTCACCATTGGCATGAATACTCATCTTGTCATTAAAAGTAATTACAGGCAATGCAGCCTTAGGTTGAGAAGACCCATCGCGCTTTGGGGTTGTCTCTAAACGTTCTCTTACATTATCGTGAGCAATAATTGTAGCACCCAATTTTTGCATATTCTCATTTCCGCCTGTATGGTCGCCATGATAATGGGTATTTACTAAAAAGTTAATGGGTTTATCACTAAGTGCTTTAATAGCTGTATGTATTTTTTCGGTGAGAGGTGCAAATTGATCATCAATAACAAACACACCATCATCGCCTACAGAAACACCAATATTTCCGCCGGCACCTATAAGCATATAAACATGGTCAGAAACCTTTACTGTTTCTATTTTAACATTGTCAAAGCGTTGTGCATAGATGGCATTTCCAAAGAAAAAGGAAGCCAAAAGGATAAGAGTAGAGATACGTTTCATAGTGTAAAGATTTTAATCTAAAGTCTCCTAAAGATACGGAAACTTACAATCATTAAATTCAGATTTAAAACTTAGCGTTATTTTAGTACTGAAAGTATTATACGTCTATGTTGATTTTAATTATGTTTAGAATTGCCCAAAAGCTTTTTTCAGAGTATCTTTGCAAACGCAATAAAAGGACGAGTATTGAGTACTACAAAATCATCTGTTAAACAGGCTTCAATAATTTCAGATTTTAAAGAAATCACTAAGATAAGACTTTCTGTAAGTGTTGTATTTTCTGCACTCGCTGGATATTTACTTGGTGCAATAGAAGTAGACCTTTACACACTGGTATTACTTGCCTTTGGAGGCTATTTTATGGTAGGAGCATCTAATGCCTTTAATCAAATTATTGAAAAAGATTTAGATGCCTTGATGGATCGCACTAAAAACAGACCTATTCCGGCAGGTCGAATGAGTGTACGTTCGGCATTTATTATTGCTAGCTTATTCACGATTCTTGGGATTGTTGTGTTGTATATAATTAATGAAAGAACGGCTATGTATGGAGCTATTTCAATCTTTTTATATACTTGTGTATATACACCATTAAAAACAAGAACGCCCTTAGCCGTATTTGTTGGCGCTATTCCTGGAGCTATTCCATTTATGCTAGGTTGGGTCGCAGCAAGAAATGATTTTGGAATCGAACCGGGAACATTATTTGCGTTGCAGTTTTTTTGGCAATTTCCTCACTTTTGGGCTATTGGCTGGTTTTTATTTGAAGATTATAAGAAAGGTGGATTTTATATGCTACCCACAGGAAAAAGAGATAAAGGTACCGCTGTACAAACTATTATGTATACGATTTGGACCATATTAGTATCTATTGTCCCTGTATTTGGTGTAACTGGAGATTTGAAATTATCAATCGTTGCGGCGATAATTGTTTTTGCTCTTGGGCTATTTATGTTGTACTATGCTTTCGAATTATTTAAAAAACGAACCTCTAAGGCAGCAAGACAACTAATGCTGGCAAGCGTCTCGTATATCACCTTATTGCAAATTGTATATGTTGCAGATAAATTTATAAGATAAAATGGATTTAACAGAAGGAACTATAGAAGAAAAGACTAATAGAGCTAAACGCATGATGCTTTGGTTTGGAATAGGCTCACTAATTATGTCATTTGCTGGTTTAACGAGTGCCGTTTTGGTGAGCAGAAAAAGAGAAGATTGGCTTCATGACTTTACAATGCCAAAATCCTTTTTGATTAGTTGTGCATTAATTGTTATTAGTAGCATAACTTTTATTGCGGCTAAAAAAGCCTTAAAAAACAACAATAGAAGCCTTACAACAATTATGTTGTTACTTACTTTCGGACTTGGAGTTGGATTTATAATAAGTCAGTTTCAAGGCTTCGAAGAAATCGTAAATTCAGGTTATCATTTTACAGGAAAGACGTCTAATGTGACCATGAGTTTTATTTACATCATTGCAGCGGTACATATTTTACATGTCGTTGCTGGATTGATTTCAATAATCGTCGTAATTTATAATCATTTTAAACAAAAATATTCAGCGACACATATGCTAGGTATGGAGCTCTCTGCTACCTTTTGGCATTTTGTAGATATACTGTGGCTATTCTTGTTTTTATTTTTAACATATTTGGTTTAATTTTTTAATCATTTTTATAAGCTTAAACAAGTGATTTTGACTAGTAAGGATGTATGTTTTTAAATTTTAGAAACGGATGTTTTTTTAGATAGATAAAATGATTATTTTTGTGCAACTTTTAACAACTAAATGCTTTATATGGATACTACAGTAGGAAATACTGGAACAGAAGGCAAAACTTGGGGCGGAGGAAATAAACCTCTAAAGGCAAGTTATGGTAAAATGATGATGTGGTTTTTTATCGTGTCTGATGCGTTAACGTTTTCTGGATTTTTAGCAGCTTACGGATTTTCAAGATTTAAATTTATTGGTTCATGGCCAATAGCAGATGAGGTGTTTACTCACGTTCCGTTTTTTCATGGGAATTACCCAATGATTTATGTGGCTTTTATGACATTTATCTTAATTATGTCATCTGTAACAATGGTATTAGCTGTAGATGCTGGACATCACATGAACAAGGCTAAAGTAACATTGTATATGTTCTTAACCATTATTGGAGGTCTTATTTTCGTTGGATCTCAAGCATGGGAATGGGGAACATTTATTAAAGGTGATTATGGTGCTGTACAAACCAAAGGAGGAAATATTTTACAATTTGGTGAGTATGTAACTGTTGAAGGTGAACAAAAATTTAAGCGTGTTGCTCTTGGTGACTTCGCAGTAGCAGAAGAAAAGTATAGGTCAGAGCACAACCGTAAAAATGGACTCTGGTTTGTTCAAGAAGGAACATTACCAACATTTACAGTTGGAGAAATTTATAAAGGACTAGAGTCGCACCCGAACGTTTTAGTTAGGACGCAAACCATTAATGAAGAGGGCGAAAAAACCGTATTGAGTAGGGAAGAATCTCTTATGCAAATAAAGAATAATGGTAAACTTGTTGTAGAAGGAGCTAACCTTCATGTTAATGAGTACGGAACATCATTATTTGCCGATTTCTTTTTCTTTATTACAGGTTTTCACGGTTTCCACGTATTCTCGGGAGTTGTGATAAATATTATCATCTTTTTTAATGTGATTTTAGGTACTTACGAACGAAGAGGAAGTTATGAAATGGTTGAAAAAGTTGGTCTCTACTGGCACTTTGTCGATTTAGTATGGGTATTTGTATTTACATTCTTCTACCTAGTTTAATTACAATAAAAATTTAAAATGGCACACGAACATAAATTAGCAATTTTTCAAGGTTTAGTTAAGTTTAAATCCAATACTCAAAAGATTTGGGGCGTATTAATATTCTTAACAATTATTACAGCTATAGAAGTAGTTTTAGGTATTTATAAACCAGAATCTTTGATGACCAAGGTTATTGGGATGAAACTTCTAAATTGGATCTTCATTATTTTAACCATTGTAAAAGCCTATTATATTACATGGGATTTTATGCACATGAGAGATGAAACAAAGGCATTAAGACGAATGGTAGTATGGACTGCTGTGTTTTTAATATGCTATTTAGTATTTATCCTTTTGCAAGAAGGAGGTTATGTTGAAGGTGTCTGGGAAACCGGATATACAAAAAAAGATTTTTAACACCTTATGGGTAATATAAAATAAAGTAAAGACGGTTTTTTTAAACCGTCTTTTTTATTTTTGCACAACCAAATGTGTTTGAAAGAAAACAGATTATAATTTGTGTTTTTTGACTGTGCGAACCGCATTTAATAATAAAAATTAGTACCATTTGTTATATGGAAACAATCAAGATAAGACGGAATGTAATACTAGGAATACTGTTCTTTTTACCCGTTGGTTTTTTATTAATGCTGTATCCTTCCACTCATAATTATGATCCGTTAGAAATTGTAGATGAAGATGTGTCTGATTTACAATTGTTCTCATCTAACACTGAAGATGATGTTTTACTCGAAGACCATATTACTATTCTAGGTTTCTTTGGAAATGATCCTGTTAAAAATGTCATTGCGGCTTCTAATTTGAAAGAGTTAGTCTACGATAAGTTTAAAGGGTTTAAAAAATTTCAAATTGTTATCGTATTACCTAAAGGAACTGAAGCACAAGCAAAAGCCTTACAAAAGGAAATTAATAATTATGATGACATGCGATTTTGGCATTATGTGTTTGGACAACCAAACGATATAAAAACCCTATTTAATAGTCTTAAAACAGAAGAGAGCCTAGACGATAAACTCTTTACAGATCATGTCTTTATTGTAGATAAAGATGTAAAACAAAGAGGAAGACTAGACGATAGAGAAGAAAGAGAAATAAAAAAGGAAATACCTGCTTACCCATTATATTCTTACGACTGTATAGAAGTAGCTGAAGTTAAAAATAAAATGAGTGATGACCTAAGAATCTTGTTTACCGAATATCGTCAAAAACGAAAGGGTAAATTTGATTCATCGGCAAGACGAAAAGAAGATATAAAAACAGACAAAAAATAACATTGGTATATGAGCTCTAAAAAAACAAATTACTCGTTCATTGGTATTGCCTTTATATTATTGGTTTTCGGAATTATATTTATTCCTAAAATCGTAAATCGAATAAAAGGTGGAGATGTTACTAGAACTGAGAGCAGAACAAAAGATGTGTCCAAAGATGCTAAGGGTTTTGTTTCAGATTTGATGTTCCTGGAAATTAACGGAGAACCGAAAAAGGTACCCGCCTTTTCGTTTGTTAACCAAAATGGTAAAACCGTTACAAATAAAGATTACGAAGGTAAGGTTTATGTTGTTGAGTTTTTCTTTACAACCTGTCCTACTATATGTCCTAGAATGAATAGAAACCTAGTTGAGATACAAAACACGTTTTCAGATTTTGAAAATTTTGGCGTAGCTTCATTTACCATAAACCCTGAGTTTGATACACAAGAGGTATTAAAATCATATGCTGATAACTACGGAGTTACCAACCCAAATTGGCACTTAATGACAGGAGAACAACAGGCTATATATGACTTGGCAAATGTAGGTTTCAATATTTACGCTGGCGAGAATCCAAATGTAGAAGGTGGATTTGAGCACTCTGGAAATTTTGCTCTAATTGATAAAAATGGGTATATGCGTTCTAGACAAGATAATTTTGGAAACCCTAAAATTTTCTATAAAGGTATTATTAGTGAAGAAGAAAAAGAAGATGACGATGGAGAAACAGAAGAAATAAGCATGCTTAAAGCTGATATTGCTAAATTATTAAAAGAAGATTGAAGCTATGAGTACTAATGAAAACCTTTCTAACGAAAAGAAATATAATAAGTGGATTCTTATTTTGTCAATTGCTATTCCATTGGTAGTGGCAGGCTTATTTGGTGTTAATTTACGTAAACTTGGATTTGACGTTGAACCACTAAGTTTTTTGCCTCCAATTTATGCAGCCGTAAATGCTGTTACGGCTTTAGTACTAAGTTTGGCACTATGGGCGATTAAAAGTGGAAAACGGAAATTACACGAAAGTTTAATGAAATTTGCAATATTGTTGTCTGTGGCATTTTTAGCCATGTATGTTGCTTATCATATGACGAGTGATTCTACCAAATTTGGGGGAGAAGATGCTATTAGGTATGTATATTATGTTATTTTAATAACACATATTATCTTGTCAATTGTAGTGATTCCATTTGTGCTTATAACCTATGTAAGAGCAATTACAAGTAATTTTGAACGCCATAAAAAAATTGCTCGAATCACATTTCCTATTTGGTTGTATGTAGCTGTATCTGGAGTTATAGTATATATTATGATTTCACCCTATTATGCCTAAGTTATGAAACGACACTATGTTCTTATGCTTTTTGCATTCCTTTTTTCGGGATATTTAAATGCACAATGTGCTATGTGCCGCGCTGTTTTAGAGAGTGAGGAAGGTCAAACCACTGCAGAAGGTGTCAATGATGGTATCATGTATTTAATGGCTATTCCATACCTGTTAATGGCAGGTATAGGCTTTTTAATATATTGGAACTTTTTCCGAAGAAAAAAAGAAACAGAATAAAATACCTGTTTTACTGTAACATTTTTAAGGCTTAGTCGTCTTTTATATATCAATCAAAATATATTTCTTAACAAATACTTAGCATAAACCCTATCGGGATTTACTTAGTTTTGTGAGAATTAACCATCCATGCTATGATTCAAATCAAAGATTTGCACAAATCTTACCATATGGGGAGTAATTCACTCCACGTTTTAAAAGGCATTAACTTTGATGTTAAAGAAGGTGAACTTGTATCCATTATGGGCTCGTCGGGATCTGGAAAATCTACATTGCTTAATATTTTAGGAATGCTAGATGAAGCAGATCAAGGGCAATACATTCTTGACAATGTCCCTATTAAAGATCTAAACGAAAAAGTAGCGGCTAAATATAGAAATGAATTTCTTGGATTCATTTTTCAATCCTTTAACCTTATCACCTATAAAAGTGCACTAGATAATGTGTCTATGCCATTGTATTATAAAGGTATTAAGCGTAAAGAACGCACAGAACGTGCAATGCATTATCTTGAAAAAGTTGGACTAGCAGATTGGTCTCATCATTTACCTAGTGAATTATCTGGTGGACAAAAACAACGTGTGGCAATTGCCAGAGCATTGGCTAGTGACCCAAAAGTACTTATGGCCGATGAACCTACTGGTGCATTAGATACTAAAACGTCATATGAAGTTATGGAATTAATTCAAGGCATTAATGACGAAGGAAAAACCATTTTAGTGGTAACACATGAACACGATATTGCTCAAATGACAAAGCGTATCGTTAATCTTAAAGATGGGTTAATTATAGATGATAAAGAAATAAAACAAGTAAGAGCGTCACAACATGTTTGATATAGAACGTTGGCAAGAAATATTTGAAACGTTGAGCAAGAATAAATTGCGAACGTTTTTAACAGGGCTTTCAGTAGCTTCTGGAATATTTATATTGGTTGTACTCCTTGGTTTTAGTAAAGGTATCGAAAATGGTGTGAAATCACAATTTGAACGTGATGCCACTAATTTGATTACGGTTTGGACTGGAGTGACTACAAAAGGTTACAAAGGCTTAAATCCAGGACGTTATATTCAAATGAAAAATGACAATTTCGATATAATTTCTCAAAAATATGAGGATCATATTGAATACGAAACGTCTTTGTATCCTATTTGGGGAGCTCAGGTTGCTTATAAAAATGAAACAGGGAATTATCGTGTGAGAGGAGCAATGCCTGATCATCAGTTTATCGAAAATGCCGACATGGAATCAGGACGATTTGTAAACCCTTCAGATATTGAAGATAACAGAAAGGTAGCCGTGTTGGGGCGTCGATTAAAACAAGATTTGTTTAAAGATGAAGATCCAATTGATAAGAACATCCAAATTTTTGGAATGAACTTTAAGGTTATAGGCGTATTTATTGATCCAGGAGGAGATCGGGAAGAACAACAAATTTATATCCCATTATCTACCGCACAACAGGTGTTTAATGCAGGTGATAATATTAGAAATATGTTATTTACGGTAAAAATGTCTGATAGCTTTGATGAAGCCGTAGAACTTTCTAATGGAATGGCCAATGCCATTGAGAACGAATTGAAGTTAATGCACACTGTATCTCCTGAAGACACTAGCGCTATTAGAGTGTTTAATACATTGGAGGAAGCTAAACAAATTTATGGACTAATAGGAACAATTCAAGCCGTTTTCTGGTTTATTGGTATTGGTACGATAGTAGCAGGAATAGTGGGCGTAGGCAATATTATGCTCATAATCGTTAAAGAACGTACTAAAGAGATTGGTATTAGAAAAGCATTAGGAGCATTGCCAATGTCTATTGTCGGAATGATTTTGCAAGAGGCTATTTTTGTAACCTTGATAGCAGGATTGTTTGGTTTAATTGCAGGATTGGCTCTAGTAGAAATTGCAGGACCATATATAGAAATGGATTTTATAAAGCATCCTAATGTTAATTTTAATATTGCCTTAACTACCGTGTTTTTATTAGTTTTTGCAGGAGCCATTGCTGGATTTATTCCGGCATATCGCGCAGCAAAAATTAAACCTATTGTAGCACTAAGAGACGAATAATATGTTTAGTAGAGATCGCTGGGACGAAATATTAGAAGCATTAAACGCAAACAAAGTTAGAACATTTCTAACCGCATTTGGTGTTTTTTGGGGAATTGCAATTCTCGTGTTATTGTTGGCTTTAACTAACGGTCTTAAAAATGGAGCAACGGCAGGTTTTAGTGATTTTGCTACAAATTCCATGTTTATGTGGACTCAAGGAACTTCAAAACCATACAAAGGTTTACCTAAAGGCCGATTCTTTAATTATAAAATTGGAGATGTGGCCGCAATCAAAGAGCAAATACCGAATATAAAATATGTGTCACCACGAAATCAATTGGGAGGCTTTAGAGGGAATAATAATGTAATTAGAGGAACAAAGACAGGTGCTTTTGAAATCTATGGCGATTATCCAGAGTATATAAAACAACAACCTATGGATATTATCCAAGGTCGTTTCATTAGTTATTCTGATATTGAATCCAAACGTAAGATATGCGTTATTGGAACTGGAGTTGTGAAAGGACTATATGACAAGAATGAAGAAACTTTAGGATCTTATATCAAGATTAATGGTGTCAATTTTTTGGTTGTTGGTACCTTTAAAATGAGTAATAGTCAAGGTAATAATGAAGAGGAAGCTAGTACAATTTATATCCCATTTACCACATTTGGTCAAGCCTTTAATAGGGGCGAAAGTGTAGGTTGGATGGCGATAACAGCAGAAGATGATGTCCCAGTAACCTCAATCAAAGAGCAGGTTTTTGAGTTAATGAAGTTTAGACATAAAGTACATCCTGAAGATGATCGCGCTATTGGTCATTTCGACTTATCTGAACGATTTGCTAGAATCACAGGCTTATTTACAATTTTTACACTTGTAGGATATTTTGTTGGAGCTTTAGTATTAATGTCTGGAATTATTGGAATTAATAATATCATGCTTATCGTTGTAAAAGAACGCACAAAAGAAATTGGTGTTAGACGCGCATTAGGAGCTACACCATGGATGGTTAAGGGACAAATATTACAAGAAAGTTTGGTGTTGACTATTTTATCAGGAATGGTTGGTGTATCCTTTGCCGCTTTGGTAATTTGGGTGATGAACACTATTTTAGATAGTGTTGGGCCAGTTGAAAATTTTGCAAATCCAAGCGTTAGTATGCAAGTTGTATTTACAGCCTTAATCATATTAGTGGTTTCAGGTTTACTGGCTGGTTTGATTCCTGCAAATAGAGCGACAAAAATGAAGCCTGTAGACGCATTAAGAATAGAATAAAATTATATAATCATCAACTTATGGCCTTATGTGTCGTAATCATAAAACAATAACTATCAGTCATGAAAAGAACTAGAACCATAATTATATTAGTATTAATTGTTGTCATATTTGGAGGCGCATTGTATTATTTATGGATGAAAAACCAAGAAGACCCTGTGACGTATACGTCAGAAGCTCCATCAGAACAAACAATTGTTGTTAAAACTGTTGCAACGGGAAGTATTGTTCCTAAAGAAGAAATATTAATTAAACCAAACATCTCTGGGGTTGTTGAGGAAGTTTTTGTTGAAGCAGGCGAGTATGTGAAACAAGGCGATTTAATTGCCCAAATTAGAGTTATCCCGAATGTCTCGAATTTAACAAGCGCAAAAAATAATATTGCTTCAAATAGAAATGCTTTGCAAACGGCCGAAATTAACTATAAAACTCAAAAGACCATTTATGACAGACAAAAGGAGCTGTTTGAAAAAGGGGTTATTGCAGCGAATGAATTTGACCAAGTTAACAATACATATTTGCAAGCTAAACAACGTGTGGAGCAAGCTAGAATTGATGTGAATCAATCACGACAAAATTATGATATTATCAAGACGGGAACAACCTCTGGCTTAGGTAATGTTGCTCAAACTCAGGTAAGAGCAACCGTGTCTGGAATGGTGTTAGATGTTCCAGTAAAAGCAGGAAATCAAGTTATTGAAGCTAATAACTTTAACGAAGGTACTTCTATCGCATCATTGGCCGATGTAAGGCAAATGATTTTTGAAGGTAAAGTTGATGAGAGTGAAGTTGGAAAAATAAAAGAAGGTCTACCATTAGAAATTACTGTTGGTGCAATTGAAGACGAGAAGTTTGATGCAGTATTAGATTATATCGCACCTAAAGGTGTTGCAGAGAATGGGGCTATACAATTTGAAATTAAAGGCTCATTAAAAAGTATAGATTCTACATTTATTAGAGCAGGTTTAAGTGCGAACGCTTCTATTATTTTAGAAAAGGCTGAGAAAGTATTAGCGGTTAAAGAAGCATTGATTCAATATGATAAAGACACTAAAAAGCCTTTTGTTGAAATCGAAATAGGAAACCAACAATACGAAAGAAAAGATGTCGAATTAGGTATAAGTGATGGTATTTATGTGGAGATAAAAAGTGGAATATCTCAAGACGATAAAATAAAGGTTTGGAACCAAGTACAAGGCTTACCTCAATTTGCCCAACAATAATTTTAACATTTAATGTAACACTTTAATATTTATAGAGACATATAGATAATTATGAAAAAAATAGTCAGCATATTTATTGTTTTAATAACAATTAGCCTTCAGGCTCAAACGAAAAAATGGACCTTAATTGAATGCGTTGAACATGCGTTGGTAAATAATATTTCGGTTAAACAAAGTGAATTAGATTTAGAATCTGCAGACATTGAAATGCTCACAGCGAAAGGAAACTTTTTACCAAGTATAAATGCTGGAGCTGGCGTATCAGAAAATACAGGACTTAGTTTTAACCCTGTAACAAACAATGCCCAAACAACTACATTTTTATCAGCAAATGGAAGTATTAATTTAGGATATACCATATTTGATGGCCTTAGAAATATAAGAGCCGTACAGCGTGCCGAAATATCAAAATTGGCTAGTCAATATCGCTTAGATAAAATGAAGGATGATATTTCCCTTTTTGTAGCCAATGGTTATCTTCAAGTTATATTAAATAAGGCTAATTTGGAAGTTCTGAAATCTCAAAACGAAGTCACAAATGAGCAAATCGAAAGAACAGAACAACTCGTAGAAGCTGGTTCATTACCTCGTGGTGATTTATTAGAGATCCAAGCTACAGATGCTAGCGAAAAACAGTCTATTATTAATGCTGAAAACAGTGTTAAAATATCACTTATAAGTTTAGCACAACTATTATTAGTAAAAGACTACGAGAACTTCGATATTGAAGATGGAGGATATGATATTATAGATGCAGGCATCTCAAATAAAGATGTGTCTGAAATTTTAGCACAAGCCAAAGAAACACGATCAGAAATAAAAATAGCTGAGCAAAATGTTGCCTTAGCTGAAAAGGATTTGCAGATCGCTAAAGGCGCTAACCTGCCAACTGTTTCTGCGTTTTTTGGTTATAATACACGTTATGCTAATACGACTTCTTTTACGCAAATTGTAGATCCTGATAACCCGACTACCACGCAACAAATTGGTGTCGTACAGGCTACAGGTCAATCTGTAGTATCGGAGTTTCCGAATACAATAGTTCAGGAAGTATCGGCAGATCCATTCGTAGACCAACTTTATCAAAATGATGGTATTGGCTATGGTCTCAATTTAAATATTCCAATTTTCAATGGATTTGCTACAAAGGCTAATGTGAAAAGAAATAAAATTAATTTAGAACGTACTAAATTTCAATTAGAACAAGCCGAATTAGATTTAGAATCTACAGTATATCAAGCCTATGTTGATGCTAAGGGATCTTTAAAATCTTATGAGGCTGCACAATCGGCATTAGAGTCGCAACAATTGGCGTATGACTATGCTAAAGAACGTTATGACGTAGGATTAACCAATGCATTTGATTTTAGTCAGTCTAAACTAAGATATGATAATGCAAGAATTGAATTGAATCGTGCAAAATATGATTATATATTTAAGTTAAAGGTTCTCGAATTATATTTCGGAATTCCTGCAACAGAATTAAAGTTTTAAAACCATGACCAAAAAGACAAAAATTATTATCGGTGTTCTTGTACTGCTTATTATTTTATTAATGGCAGCAGCAAAAATGGGAGCGTTTGGTAAAAAAGGTAATTTTAAAGAAGTTAGTGTTAAAAAAGTAGCTCTTGTAGATATTGTAGAAACTGTTTCGGCCACTGGAAAAATACAGCCTGAAGTTGAAGTTAAAATTTCAAGTGAGGTTTCAGGTGAAATTTTGGATTTACCATTTAAAGAGGGACAACAAGTTAAAAAGGGAGATCTTTTGGTTCGTGTAAACCCAGATTTAATTCAATCTGCAGTAAGTAGATCACAAGCCTCGTATCAAAATGTAAGATCTGGATTAGATCAGGCAGAAGCATCACTTAGGGAAGCGAAAGCAAATTATGATAGAAATAAAGCACTTTTTGATAGAGGTGTTATTTCAAAAGCTGATTGGGATAGATCAGTGGCTGCTTTTGAAACTGCTCAGGCTGCAAGAGGTTCTGCATATTATAACGTGCAAAGTGCTGCTGCCTCTGTAAACGAAGCAAAAGACAATTTAAGTAGAACAACAATTTACGCGCCAATGAGTGGTACAATTTCTTTGCTTAATGTAGAATTGGGTGAACGTGTTGTAGGAACTCAGCAAATGGCTGGTACCGAAATTTTAAGGGTTGCTAACCTTAATAATATGGAGGTTGAAGTTGATGTAAACGAGAATGATATTGTAAAAGTTCAAATTGGTGACTCTACAATTGTTGAGGTGGATGCTTATTTAAAGAAAGAGTTCAAAGGAATCGTTACTGAAATAGCAAACTCTGCTGCAGGAACCTTAACAGCAGATCAAGTCACTAACTTTAGAGTGAAAGTTCGAATTTTGGAAGAATCATATCAAGATTTAATTGAAGGAAAACCTGAAAATTATTCACCGTTTAGACCTGGAATGACAGCAACAGTTGATGTTATTACAGATGAAAGAGATAAAACAGTTGCAGTTCCAATTAGTTCAATCGTAATTAAAACAGATACATCTTCAGTTAAGAAAGATTTTAAAGCTGTTGAAGGATCTGAAGAAATTAAACCTGAAAATGAAGAGAAATTCGAATGTGTATTTGTAAATAATAATGGCATTGCTAAATTAAGAGTAGTGAAAACAGGTATACAGGATGATACAAATATTGAAATTATTTCGGGATTAGAAGAAGGTGATGAAATCATTACAGGGCCTTATAATGTTGTTTCTAAAACATTGAAATCTGGGGACAAAATAGAAAAGAAAGGCGCCAGTCAAAAAAAGGAAGTCGCCACAAGTGAAGACTAAAATAATATAGTTTAATGTCTGTCATACTTAATATAGAAACATCCACGACAAACTGCTCAGTCTCTCTTTCTAAACAAGGAGAGACTTTGGTTTTAAAGGAGGATAACAACGTTAATTATTCTCACGCAGAATCGTTACACATATTTATAGATAGTGTCCTTAAATCTGCTCAAATGAAAAGAAGTGATATCAATGCCGTTGCTGTGAGTAAAGGGCCTGGATCTTACACAGGACTGCGTATTGGTGTTTCTGCTGCTAAAGGATTGAGCTATGCTCTTGATGTTCCTCTTATTTCTGTATCAACTTTACAAGCATTAGCGTATCAAGTAAAGGCCGTTGATGCCTTTATTGTACCAATGTTAGACGCTAGGCGTTTAGAAGTTTATTCGGCGGTATTTGATAGTTCGTACAATGCAATTAGATCTATTGAAGCACAAATTTTAAATGAGCAATCTTTTTCAGACTACTTATCAAAAGGAAAGGTTTATTTTATAGGTAATGGTGTTGAAAAAACAAAGAAGCTTATATCTCATCCAAACGCAATTTTTATTGAAGGAAAACTTCCATCGGCTGGCGAAATGAGCGCTTTATCATATGAAAAATATAAAAAAAGCGACATCGAAGATGTCGCCTATTTTGAACCTTTTTATTTAAAAGATTTTATAGCTTTAAAACCAAAATCTTAGCCTTCTTTCTGAATTTCAACAGCGTGAGGATATGGTATTTCAATACCAGCAGCGTCAAGAGCTATTTTTACTTTTTCGTGTGTGCTAAAATGAACATCCCAGTAATCTTCAATTTTCACCCATGGTCTTACAGCAAAATTAACAGAGCTATCTGCCAATTCAGTTACGTTTACTAATGGAGAAGGGTCTTTTAATACTTGGGGATTAGATTCTAAAACAGACATCAGGATATCCTTTGTCTCCTTTATGTCAGCATCATAACTTACACCAAAAACCATGTCAAGACGTAGAATACCTTCTGTAGAATAATTTACGATATTACCATTAGACAACGCTCCATTAGGAATAATAACCTCTTTATTTGTTGGAGTCAATAGTTTTGTTGTGAAAATTTCAATCTCTTTAACAACACCTAACTCACCTTGAGCTTCTATGAGATCACCTATTTTTATAGGCTTGAAAATCATAATTAAAACACCTCCAGCAAAATTAGCAAGAGAACCTTGTAGTGCTAAGCCAACTGCTAAACCAGCTGCAGCTAAAATTGCAGCAAAGGATGTCGTTTCAATACCAACTGTTCCCAAAACAACAACGATAAGAACTACTTTTAATACCCAACCTAAAAGATTTAAGAGAAATTTTTTGAGACTTTCGTCATAATCTCTTTTCTCCATAACCTTTCTAACGCCTCTCAGTAAACTCTTAATTATTAGAGAACCAATAATCCATATCGCAATAGCCGCTAATACTTTCGGGCCAAAATCTACTATAAGTTCATACCCTTTATCTATCCATTTTTGTACATCCATAATATAGTTTTTAATTAGACTATAATATTAATAAAAAAACCCGAACATTTTTATTTAAAACGTTCGGGTTTTTTTAATAGTTAATTGTATTAGAGTGTATTAATATAATCAACTAATTTCATTAAATCTTCTTTTTTTGAAGTCTTAATTTTATTCGATTTTATAAAATCTAATATCGCTTTTGAATGTTTTGGAAAAGCCTTAGCAATATCTTTTTTCTTGCTAGGTATTTTAATAGCTATTCCTTTATCATTTAAAGTATAGTATACATCGTCTTTTCTTTTATATTGAGCAGGCTTCGTTTTTGCATAACTACTAGATGCTTTTTTCTTTTCGGTAAACTTAATCACTTCTTTTGCTAGAAGTGGCTTTTTACTCGATGCATCCGATAATACTACAAAGTAACCTCTTTTTCCATTTTTAGTGTCAGAATCTACATAGTTATAAGCTCGATATGCTTTATTACCTTTAGAAAACGTGATAGTAACATTTAATAAGTCTTTATTAAGAGCTTCAATATCATTGTTATCCTTTTTTATCTCCATAACATCACTAAAGGCATTATACCTTAAGCTGAATAATTTTCCATCTTTATCAGCAGAAATCTTACCAGGCATAAAGTCATTCTCTATGTAAGGTGTTCCAATAATCGAATTGTCATTCAAATCGAAAGCATAGATCAATCCAGGAGATGTTAGATTTTGTCGTGCTGGATCTTGCGCAGTTGCACTTAACGACAACATCAAAGCCATTGTCGTTAAAAAAATTGATTTTATCATAATTAGTGTTTTTTCTTTATTATAACAATAAATATGCCATGAAATATATGGCATTAACTGATGTGAATTATTTTACTTCAAAAGTCAATTTTAAATTTACTCGAAATTCTGTGACGTCATCCCCTTTAACAATGGCGCTCTGATCTTGAACATAAACAGATTTGATGTTTTTTACACTTTTAGATGCCTGTTTTACCGCTTTCCTTGTAGCATCTTCCCAACTTTTATCCGAGTTAGATAACACTTCAATTACTTTTAATACTGCCATTCTTTTTATTTTTTTTGTTAAAAATTGAATGTTAAAGATACTAAATAATAATTGAAATTAACCGTTGATAGCCTCTACAGTTTCTACTCTTCCTTTCATCATTTCCCTTAGCATATTCTCAATTCCATTTTTTAAAGTAAACGTTGAAGAAGGACACCCACTGCACGCACCTTGCAATATAACCTTGACCTTTTTTTCTTGAGGATCATAAGATTGAAACTCAATATTTCCACCATCGCTGGCTACAGCAGGTTTAACATATTCTTCAAGGATATTAATAATCTCTTTAGAAACATCATCCTGTTCCTCATATTTTGCGTCCAGGTGTGCATCACTTTTTTGTTTGGTTTCTGGAGCATTGGGATTAATAATTTCCTCACCATTTTCAATATATGACCTAATAAACTCTCGAAGTTCCATCGTAATATCATTCCAATCGGCCACGTCAAATTTAGTTATAGACACAAAGTTCTCTTCAATAAATACACTTTTCACAAAAGGGAAATGAAATAATTTGGCTGCTAAAGGAGCATACGCTGTATCATCAATAGATGTAAATTCGTGATATCTAGTTACTAGTTTTTTATTGGCTACAAATTTTAAGACACTCGGATTTGGTGTGCTTTCTGCGTAAACGGTAACAGGTACTTTCTTTTTAGTCTCACTAGCTGTAATAACAGCTTCTCCAGAATTTAAGTAGCTCTCTATTTGAGTCGCTACCTCGTTTTGAACGTCGGACCATTCAACAATGTTAAAACGCTCAATGGCAATAAAGTTTCCAGAAATGTAAACTTTCTTTACAAATGGTAGGTAGAACAATTGTTGAGCAAGAGGCGATGATTTTGCCTCATCAATATTGTTAAATTCGAAACTTTCATGTTGTGTAATAAATTGGTTAGTTTCAAATTTTATTATGGTTGGATTGGTCGTTTCTTTTATTGAAATTGAATAGTTTTTCATAGGACAAATTTTTGCAAAAATACGCAACAAAAACTTCAAAAAATAGATTTTAAGAATAACATAACGATAGAAATTAAATAATTCTAATGAAATAAAAATCTTTACAGCGAGTTATTTTAGAATAAGAGTTAGGGTTTTTTAGTGTTAAACTGTTATTTTTAAAATGAATTAGAAGAAGTAATTACTTAATTTTTACTAAATTTCGCTCTTATTATTAAAAACCTCTACCTAATAACTTGACTTCTGTTTACTTTTTTTTGAGTAAAGTTCATTCATAGTTATAGTCTTCACCTGTATTTTGAAGTGAAGCGCGTAAGTTTTGTAATAAAGGTAAAACTATTTAAATCGCTATGAAAAAGCTTTACATACTCTTTATCTTTTTATCATATTTTTCGTTTGGACAAGATCTAAACATGCAAGACGGTACATTTAATAGATGTGCTCCTGATTTGTTTTTTGATTCTGGAGGTCCTGGCGGAGCTTATTCGAGTGATGAGAATCTAGTGACAACAATTTGTCCGGAAAATGCGGGCGAATTTATGATTATAAATTTCACGTCTTTTAGTACCCAGTTAAATGTCGATGTTTTAACAGTCTATGATGGAGATAGTACATCTGCTCCAGTTATAGGAACGTATTCAGGAGTTGCCGGCCCAGGTAATATTGTAGCAAGTTTACTAAATATGAGCGGCTGTATTACTTTTGAGTTTGTTTCTGATGGTACAGGCACAACAACAGGATGGGAAGCCGAGCTTATTTGTACAGTACCCTGTCAAACAATTACACCTTCAATAGATTCTACAACTCCAGAAGCAAATGGAGGAGGAGTTATCCTTATTAATGCAGGAGATCAAGTAGATTTTGTTGGTAGTGCAACGTTTTCAGATGATGGTACAGGTGCAACTTATGAATGGGATTTTGATGATACTAATACAGCAACAGGAACCAACGTTTCAAATATATTTGCAGCTCCCGGATCATATGATGTTACTCTTACAGTTACCGATACTAACCCTTTAGGGTGTTCTGTTTCTAGAGATATAAATGTATTTGTTCTTGGCGAAAATATCGTTGTAGACCAAACCACGTTTACCGTAGAGGAATTGGTTCAAGATGTTTTAATTGATAGTCCTTGCGCTCAAGTAAGTAATATTACTTGGTCAACAGGTACGAATTTTAGTGACGATAATGGAATAGGATACTTTGCAAATGATGGTAGTATCTTTCCATTTACTGATGGACTTTTAATGACTTCAGGTGATGCTAGCCGAGTTAGAGGTCCTAATAATAATGCCTTAAGTGACGGTGGAGGCGGTTGGCCTGGAGATGCCGAATTAGATGCGGCAGTTGGTATAAATTCAAATAACGCGTCTATAATTCAATTCGATTTTGTGCCATTAGCAGATAGCATAAGTTTTGACTTTTTAATGGCTTCTGAAGAATATAATGGTAGTACTGGTGGAACTTTTGAATGTACTTTTTCTGATGCATTCGCTTTCCTATTAACCGATTTAGCTACTGGAGTAACAACAAATTTGGCTGTTTTACCAGGAACTAACACACCAATATTAGTAACAAATATTCACCCGCAAAATCCAGGTTGCCCCGCAATTAATGAACAGTTTTTCGGTGGCTACACAGGAAATAATGCGCCTCCAATGAGTTTCGATGGTAGAACTGCAGTTTTTACGGCGCAGTCGCCAGTAACTCCTGGAAATAATTATACTATTAAATTAGTTGTTGCTGATGCATCCGATACAGCATTAGACTCAGGGGTTTTTATAGAAGCAGGAAGTTTTAATTTAGGTGGTGATTTAGGTGACGATATTACAATTGCAGCGGGTACAGCAGAATGTGGAGGAGCAACAATTACTTTAGATACTCAAGCACCTACTGCAACACACGTTTGGTATCTAGATGCCGTTGAAATCCCTGGAGAAACATCTTCAACTTTAGATGTTACCGAACCAGGAATTTATACGGTAGATGTTATTTTCTCAGGGTCATGTCAGGCAACAGATTCAGTTGTTGTAGAGTTTAAACCAAATGCTGTTGCTAATACACCTCCAGATTTATCCATTTGTAGTTTTTCTGGAACAGGGGAATTTATGCTAACAGATAATGATGATGATGTATTGGGAACTCAAGATCCAAATGATTATGTCATTACCTACCATTTAACAGCGCAGGAAGCAATGGACAATGTCAACCCATTGCCAAGTCCTTATACTAATATTTCTAATCCTCAACCTATTCACGTTCGTATTGCTGAAAATACTCAGGAATGTTTTGATTTAACCTCTTTTAATTTAGTCTTTAGTGATTTAACAATCAATGATGCTGTTACCCCAATTGACGAGTGTGATGATAATAATGATGGGTTCGCAATGTTTACGTTAACAGAAAGAGATGGGGAAGTTATTGGTGCATTAGATGCAACAACAGTAACGGTGTCTTATCATTTAACTCAAGATGATGCTAATAACGACGTAAATCCTTTACCAGTTCCTTATACAAATGTGGTTGTAGATAATCAAATTGTATTTGTAAGAGTTGAGGCTAATATAGATGCGGGTTGTTTTAATACGACGACACTGGAGTTAAGAGTTAATCCTATTCCAGTTCCTATCGTTCCTACCGTTTATGAAATTTGCGACGATAACAACGATGGTTTCGCAATGTTTGATTTAACCACTAAAGACGCTGAAATTTTAGGAGGACAAACAGGTGTGACCGTGACATATCACGAAACTCAAATGGATGCCACAGACGGTGTTAATCCGCAGGCAAGTCCGTATACTAATACAGCAGCCAATACCCAAACAATGTATGTGCGATTAGAAGATGATATTTCAGGGTGCTTCGATACGGTAGAACTGGTATTATTGATTAATCCGATTCCTGCGGTTGGTGCAATATCTAATTATGAATTGTGCGATTATAATCTGCCAGGAGATGAAGTTGAAGTATTTGATTTATCTACCAAAGATATTGAAGCCATAAATGGACAAGTAGGCGTAACAGTGTCTTATCATGAATTATTAGCAGATGCTGAAAATGGTATTAATGCTATACCAAACCCTACATTTTATTCAAACACTAGTACGCCACAAACAATATTTGTTAATATTACCAATACATCGACAGGTTGTAGCAATGTTGGTAGTTTTGACTTAATAGTGAACCCTCTCCCTGCACTTGTTGTTCCTACAGCATTAGAAGTTTGTGACGATGGTACACCAGATGGTCTAACGAGTATAGATTTAACGTTAAAAAACACAGAGATTACAGGTAATAATGCGAACTATTC